>DBFJJS010000010.1:0-452520 GCA_048393055.1 Candidatus Faeciplasma sp. | reverse complement strand
ATATCCGAACGGCGCTTCTTCGCAAGCTCCGAAAGCTCCGGTTCTTTTTTAATCATCTGGAAGAAGTTATCGTAAACGATGTTCGCTTGTTCCAGCTTCGGCGCAAGGCAATAAATCTTTGCGCCGTATTCGCCGTCAAGATAAGCCATATAAGCGATCACGGCGGAAGCGAAAAGCGTTTTACCGTTTTTCCGCCCGATCACAATAAACACTTCGCGGAATATCCGCACGTTATCTTCATCAACAATCCCGAAGATCAAAGATACCGCCGCTTTCTGCCATAGTTCCAATTTCAGAAGGTCGGTTCGTCCTTCGCAATGGTGGCAGAAGTTTTCGATAAAGCGAATTGCCTTGTTCGCCTTCTTTGCGTTGAAAAGAAAAAGCCCGTTTTGAAGCCCGCTAACGATGTATTCATAAATCAGCCGCACCCATTTTCCGACGACAATTTTTCCCGTCGTTATGCCGTCGAAATACTCGTAAATGTAATTTGAAAACGGCATTTTCATTCGTCCCGCAAGGCTTGCAGACGGCTTTCTTTTTTCTTTTCGGGCGGCACAAGTTCGCAAAGCTGTTTGATTATGGCGGCGTGATTTTTCGTCATTGCGATATGCGTTTTCACCGCGTCGCTCTGTTTTGTCCCGCTCTGATTTGCTCCGTTTTGGTATTCGACGGTGTAGCCCTCTTCGTTGATAATTTCTTGTAGCTCTTCAAGGGATACCGCCATAAATGCGGCGTTGCGGATCAGGCTTTCGACGGTCTGCAACTTGTTTTTATCCAAGTCGCGGAAAACCCTCTTCAATCGGTTTATCTCTCTCTTAATCTTTTGATCTTTCGTTAACTCCTTCTTTGTCGCCATAAATATCACCCCTTTTCGGCGGATACCTACACCCCTTTTTCGCGTACACCCGTTATGCGCGCGCCTGCGGAGTAAAATTAACCTCCCGCCCTCGGTGTTCCACCCTCCCTAAATCCTCGGCGAATAGGGGGGAGTATCACGTTTCCGTTTTCGTCAAACGAATATCTTTTTTTCCGCTTCGATCGATGGTGTTCTTTGTTATGGCAGTCTTGACAAAGCGCTTCGAGATTGTCCCACGAAAGCGCAACGTTCGGATCGTTTACGTTCTGCTTCGTCAAGTATGTTTTGTGATGTGCTATCTTTGCAACAACGGGATCGTGCGGCGTAGAACAACGTTCGCACAAGTAGCCCTTCGATTGCAAGAAGGCATCGCGGCAAGCGTGCCAAGCGTCGCTGTTATAGAACTGCTCTGCCCACGGCTTCATACTCGCACCTTCCTTTCCCGTGCATAATAAAAGCGCCCTTCCGGATTGCTCCGAAAAGGCGCTATTCGCGCGTATGTGTATTGCGTAAGAATTCATCGTAAACAGTATAGCATATTGATATTGTCCTGTCCAACCCCAAAGATTTCCCCAAAAAGGACACTTATTCGCTCTGTTTGCGCCGATAGGTCGCCGCACTCACCGCCGCCGCGATCCCGAATACGCATACCGCCATATCGTTTACGATCTTGTTCCGCCATCTGGTAGCTGTCTTTACGCCTTTCAATACGCCTGCTTCTTCAAGCTCTGCCGATAGCTCTTCCCACGTGTAGGGCTTGCCGCTCTCGCGCGGTCTGCCTTCGTAATCCTCGCCGAAGTAGTACATACGAACAACCGTGAATTCCTTGCGATCGCGGTAAAGGTTTATAGCCCTCTCCAATCGCTCGAAGCCGTACTTCGTTTCCCGATACTGCCGCCTTTTTTCTTCCCGCATTTCCTCGACAATATCGGCTTCGGTTTTCTGCTCGTAGTATCCCGTGCTTTTACTGCCCGCCGCGAAGGTCTTTCGCCCTGCGTGATACTCCACTTCGCAATAGCCTTCTTCATCAGCGACAAGCGCCGCCAGCTTCTTGTAGTTATACAAAAGCGTTTCCATAGCCTTGAAGTAATTGACATAAGCGCCCGCCGTGTCCTTGTACGCTTCATAAGCACCCGCGCGGGCGGCTTCGTTGATTGCTTCGCGCAACTCTTCGGAAATGCCCGTTTTTTTCTTCGCCATTTTCAGCCCTCCGTTTCTCGCCGTAGATAGTCGATAATTACGTCTGCGGCTTCCCGCCATCCCTTGCATATCGCCGCCGCGTAACCCTGTTTCAAAAGCCCGTTGATCCAGCGCACCTGTTCTTCGCTGATCCTTCCGCCGCGCTGTCGTTTAAGCTCGATGTAAAGCCCGTGATTTCCGCCGCGTGCAACGGGAAGGCATAGATCGGGAACGCCGGATTTTACGCCCTGCGCCCGAAGGCGCGCCGCTTCGATTTTATTTCGGCTTCCGCCGTTCGGAACGTGATACAAAAGCGCTAATTCCGGAAAGCGCCCCGATTGAAGCGCCGCCCATTCAAAAAGCGCAATTTGTTCTTCGGCTTCCGTAGGAACGGGAAGGGGAAGCGTGCTATTTTTCCGCATTTTGCTTCACCTCCCAATCCTCGAAGAAGAAAAAGGGCTTGTTCTGCGCGATCGCTTCGCCGAACTCGTATTTTGCGCCTTTGCTCTCTTTCCAGTCCGGAAGGAAACAGATTTCGGCGCATTCGGTCAGCATTGCGCCCGACATTCGCATATAGGCTTCCCACGTGAAGCCCTCCGAAGGCAGTAACGCCGGATTGACGACAATAAAGCCGCCGTCCTCCAGCTTCTTCTGCGCTTCATAGAATTTTGAGCGGTAGAACGGATCGCCTGTGATCTTCCCCGCAAGGTAAAGCGTCTTTTTCTGCATTGTGTTTCCTCCCTTCGTCAAAACAGCGTCGTTTGCGCCGCCTTTTCCTGTTCCTCCAGCAGATCAAACAGGCGCATTTGCGCTTTTTCTTCTTCAAGCCGCCTGTTTGCCGCCGTGTAATATTTCTCGTTGATTTCAAACCCGACATAATCAAGCCCGCCGATCCGCTGGCAAGCGACAAGGGAACTTGCGCTTCCGGCGTGCGTGTCCAAAATCTTCATACCTTTTCGGGCAAACAGGGACAAAACCCATTCATACAGCTTCACGGGCTTTTGCGTAGGGTGGATCGTCCCTTCTCTCTGCAATTCAACGCGGTTCAAGGTGAAAATCCGTGTCGGCGTGTCGAAGCTGGTATAAGCAAGTTCGCAATCAGACATTGAAAGCCCGCGTTGCCCCTTGTCCCATATAAGCCAGCCTTTATGCGCCTGTTTCAGCATCGGAACAAAGTAATTCCCGCCCCATATAACTTGATTTCTGGATACCCGTTCAAGCTCTCTGAAATATTCTTCGGTCGGCGGCTTGCTGTCCCAGCCTTCCCGCGAATGCTCTTTCCGGTTATGCTTCGGATTTCTGCAAACCCGTTTCCGCTGTCCGTCAATTCCGATCCCGTAAGGCGGATCGACGATCGCAAGATCAAAGAAGCCGTCCGGAAACTCCCGCATTCCCTGCATACAGTCCAGATTGTAAAGCCTGTTCAAGTCAAGCAATGCCGATCACCCCTTTCTTTGTCTTTTTCTCCCACCCCTCCGCCCCTCCCGCTGGGAGGGGGACAGGCTCAAAGGAATATACCCCGCGCCGATCCGTTATGCACATTTCCCCGCCTGTCATTGTGGAAAAGGGAAGCCGCCTTGATAGATTTTCTTTCCCCGTCGCCGCCCTGTTCCTATCACTCACGGTTCACCCTGTCAAGGTCAAGCGGCTTCGCCGTGCTTCGCAACCTTGACGGGCTGATCCGTTCGTGATCTCTGATAAACAGGCGACGGGGAATAAACGAAAATCTATCTTCAAGGCTTCTTCCTGATCGAAGCTGTGCTTCGTCGCCAAACGTTACACATTTACAAGGCTTTATAAATGCCGATCCGAAATCAGCTTTCACCATCCTTCGCCGCGCGCTTCCGTTTTCGCTTCGGCGGCTCCAGCACATACTTAAAATAAAGGTATCCGTACTTCGTACTTTTCGTTTCTACTAATATGTATCCCTTCGGCGGGCGCGGCGGCTTGCTCTCCGTGTAAACCCTCTTTGCAACGGTCGGCGTTTCCCGTTCCGGCTTGCGCGCGTTGCGCGTTTGCTTCCAACGGTGTCCGCCTTGCTCCGGTGTCCAATGGTCGAAAAGATAATTCGCCAGCCCTGTGTAATCCTGCCCGTGATCTACGCCGTCATAATAATTGTGTTCGCGCAAATGATTGATCCGGACGATACTTCCGTAAATCCATTGCTTCTTGATCGCTTCTTCCGGCACGCCGTCCGAAAGCATATGCGCGTGAATGCGGTTCGTGTTCTTTCCGCGCCCCAAATAAATAAAGATCACGGCATCGGGAAAGGCATATTTCAGCCGCCGCACGAATAGATCGCGTATGCGCTTCGCTTCCTTGAAGGTATGTACTTCGTTTTCGTCGTCCAGCGTCAGCGTGCTATATAATGAACGCGGGGAAAAGTTTTCGTTAACCAGCCGCGCGTGTTTCCTCCTTGAAATTCCGATCCTGTGTTGTTCTCGTTCTTCTTCCGTCTTGAAGCGCGGGCGCGGTTCAGCCTTCTTTATATCGGTAAGCCTGTCCGATACGTTGAAAACCTCCTGTTCGCACACAACGCCCGAAAATATCCTTCTTTTTACCCTTTGCATACGTCAAGCCGCCTTCCTTTGACAAAAAGCCGCTTTCGTGCTATAATATCTAATGTATTGAATAGCCTTATACGGCAACCCCGAACGGGGAAGAACCGTCCTGTACGCCCATACAGGACGGTTCTTTTTTTATTTATCCATTGTTCAGCCCTTCGCCCTGCACGAACTCTTCGCATTGCGGTTCTTCGCAAGGTTTGAAGCGCATTCCGTTTTCGCACCCCACGCACGGGAAAGGGCGTACCCCGTCCGGCGTGAACCCTTCGCGGATTTTATCGCACTCTTCCAGCCGCGCGCACTGATCGCACCAGCATTTCCTGCAATCCGCAATTTCCGTTTTCACGGAACGTTCCTGTTCCGCTTCCTTTTTCCTAATCTCTCGGATCGCGGTTTCTTCCTGCATAACGTCGTAAGCGTCCATTCCGGCTTGAAATCCTCTAAAAAGCGCCGCGAACATAAACCCCAGCGCCGCGCCCGCTTCTTCCAGCGCTTCCGCGTCCAGTTTAATTTCGCTCATTCCCATTTCTCCTTTGCATATCCGCGTTGTGGCTGTATCCGGTGTTCTTCTTTGCGCCGCGTCTGCCGCAAGTGCGGAAGATCGCGACGATCACACAATAGACAATCAAAACCGCCGCCGCAATGCAGATAATCCCGCAAAGCAGGAAGAAGGCGTTTTGCATAAAATCAAACATCGTCATTGATAACCACTTTCCTTCCTTCCATTACGCCAGCTTCCTTCAGCCGCTTGCGTAAATGCTTTTGCTGTGCAAGGATCGAAAGGGCGCGGCGCTCGTTTTGCCTGTACTGCTTCGCAATATCCCGTATATCCTCGCTTTGATAGTAGCCAGCGCCGTCCTGCGCGTTAATGATAATCGCGCCCTTGCGCCTTGCCTGTTCAATCTCTTCTCGTATCTTCCGATCCGGCAAGCCCGTTACCGCGCGAAGGTGTGCGCGCGTTACCGCGTTTTCCTTGCCGATCGGTATATAGTCCGTAATGCTTGCCGCCCGCATTTCTGTTACCTTCCTTCCCCGAATACCTCTTCCGGCTTGATGTTCCACGCCGCCGCAATATGCTTCATCATATCGACGGCTTCGGCGCGTTTCCTTTCGTCCCCGTCAAGGTAGGATTTCAAGATTTCAGATTTCAGAACACAAAGCGGGCGAACGCCCCCGTACCCGTAGTAAGCGCTGTGGTAGTACAGCGTGCCATCGGAATAGACGAGGCGGACGAATGGATTTTTCGGGCTGTCCGGTGTCGCCGTCCACCACCAAGTGTTCGGAAGTTCCGGAATGTTGCCGCGAAGAAGCCTGTATTCGTCGCACGTGATAAGCCCGACGCGGACGCGATCGCCGCCGTAGTCTTTCAAGCCGTCGTCTGCGGTCAAGTCCACGTTGAAATACTCGAACATTGCTTCCGGCGCGCCCGCCGCGATCAGCTTGTGCAAGAATTCGCCGTTCAAGAACTCGCGAATATCGGACGCGGCGAAATCGTTCCTGTTCTGCGCGTCGAAAGCGCCTTCGCCAACGCACTCCGAAGCAATGCACTTCACCCAGCTTTCGGCGGTCTGAATGATCGTGAAGGCGATCCCGCCGATCGTGATTTCCTGCTTCGGCTCGAAGCCGTGTTTGTTTTCCGTCATATCGAAAAGCCCCTTTCTTTCCTCGGGCGGTTTTCCCGCTCGATCAATGATCCTGTTAATGTACCAAATAGCCTTTTGTAAATCTTCTTCGCCGTTCTTCCGCTTCCAGCGCCATAAGTATTTGATCGCGTTTGCCGTGCAGAAGGCTTCTATCCCTTCAAGCCCGATCGTCGCCGCTTCCAGCGCGTCGATACACTCGATCCCGCCCGCGTTGTAATGCGCTGGGTGGTTTACCCGCTCCGCCGCCATTGTCAACACTTCTTCCCGCCGTGCCTGTAAGGGCGCGTTTTGTTGAACTCGTGCTTCTGCGTAATAGCCGCGTCAATGTCAATTCCGGCATACCCGCAATAATCGAAAATGCGGATAATCACGTCTGCAAGCTCGATCGGTATTCCTTCCGGCTTGCCGCCGTTTCCGGTGTAAACCTCCGTAGGCAAGCGCCCGTTGCGGTATTCCTCCAGCGCTTCGGATACCTCCGAATGAATAAGCGCGATAATCTCCGGAAAGCCGCGCTTTTCGTCCCACCAGCCGTGTTCGACGGCGTTTTCGTGAATTTGCCTTGCAACCTCGTTAATTCCGATCATTGTTTTCGCTCCTTTCTTCGTCGCTGTCGGTTTCCTCCGCGTCCCTCTGGCAATCGCACGTTTCCCCATTGTCAAGGTGCGCGCCGCAATGGTCGCATACTTTGTACTTCATTTCTTCGTTACCTCCGTTCTTTGGAATAATCAGACGGCGCAAGCCGTCCGCGCATAGCGTCAAGCCGTGTTCGCGAAGGTAGGCGCGTCGGCGCTCTGCTTCCGCCGCTTCCCAGCCGCAAGTAGGGCATTCGGAAGCATTACACTTTTGAACTTCCTTCGGATCAATGCCTAAAAGACAGATATAGCCGTTCTTCTCACTCATTTTTCACCCGCTCCCCGTTATAGATAACTACCATAGAAGGGAAGGGAGCGGGATCGCTGGCGTTCCCTTCGTCGTCCGTGAAGCGAAGCCGCCCGCGAACGAACCGGATTTCCGCTTTGCCGTATATGTAATCGTGAAAATAGCTCGTATCCGTCCGCGCTGGGATAAGCAGTACAACGGCGTACCCCCCCCGCGTGCTTCTTCGTATGCCTTCTTTACCCACTTTCCGATCTCGCGTCCATAAGGCGGATTGCAGAAAACCGCGCCGCCGCGATCCCAGCTTTGCGAAAGCCCGTCCGTTTCCGGCGTATAGTAAAGCGGGCATTTTGCCGTTTTGTCGGTCGCCGCCGCGTCAAGCACGAAGCCGAATTCTTCGTTCAGACGGTCGAAGAAGTCTTGCGGCGTACACCAGTCCATTTTCTTTGAGGATAGAAGCGCACTATTCACCGCCGCCAGCCTCCTTTTCATCGGAATATACGCGGACAATCGCCGCAACCTGTTCAAAGTCCAGATAGACGGGCTTGTTTTCCGTGATCCCTTCAATGTTGTATCCGGTCGCCTGTCCGAAGCCATTTTGCTGGATCGTGAACTTGTCGCACTTGATAGCGAATTCCGAACCGCTCTTCAAGATAACGCGGATCGTCATTTTAGGCATTGTCCACCACCTCGCTTCCTTCCTCGACGATCTCGCCCGTAGCAGGATCGACGTTCAAGGAATATTGCTCCGGCTCTGCGGCGCGCGCCAGCGCTTTCTCCCGCTCCCGAAGGTCAAGGGAAAGAACGCATTGTTCCGTAAGCCTCTTCAAGTTATCCACAAACTGCTGGCTAATTACGTCATACGGCATAATCACCGCTTGAAGCAGGAAGCCCGCCTTCGCCACAATGTATGGTGTCCCGCCGGGCGTGATCCGCTCGTATAGCTCCAGCACGTCCAGAATATCGGATACGGGCGAAAGGTAGCGGCTTTCGATAAACACAAGCCCGCGCCGCGTCTGCAACGGCTTCAAGGTCTTTCCGGAATATGCGATCGAAATCGCTTCCCGCTCGACGGGCTTTTCGGTCGCGTCCATATCGTCGAAGCTGATTTCCGAAGGAATGCCCGCTACTTGAACGAACCAATCTTCCCGCTGTTTTTCCGGAACGTCGAAGATCGTTAAAAGGCTTTCTTTGTCCAGCGCCGGAAGCCCTGTTACCGGATAAGCCGCCGCGCCGTCGCCTATGTACTGGACAACGCCGCCGCTTTCGGTGTTCCGCTCATAGATAACGGCGTATTTGTTCTTCTTGCAGATCGCCGCGATATTTTTAATCTTCAACTTCCGCCACCTCGCTTTCGTCTGTGTCGTCCTGCTCCGCCTTCGGCTTTACCTCTACGCGCGGAAA
Source organism: Candidatus Faeciplasma sp. (assembly GCA_048393055.1). Taxonomy (GTDB): domain Bacteria; phylum Bacillota; class Clostridia; order Oscillospirales; family Ruminococcaceae; genus Faeciplasma. The sequence goes on along the minus strand of DBFJJS010000010.1, from coordinate 443,998 downwards.
GCGTCGGTTCAGCACGATTTGACAACCGCAACAAGGGCAGTCCATAGCGTTATACAGTTTCGGCGGCTGTGTTAGTGCCTCCATAACTCCGCGCGGTTCCTCTGCAATATAGATCATTTCTGCCGTCGGCATTGTTCCGCGCCCGCATACGCCGCAAATTACGATATGAGGTTTTGCGAACTCTTCTTTTTCTTTTCCGAAATTAAACATATTGAATAGCCCCTTTCCGGTTAATATCTGCCGTAAACCCGAACGACGGTGAAGGGCTTGTCCGCCTTCGTCGCCGTTACGATTGCCGAAGTTATAAAGGACACGCGCAAGAAGTCCCGTGCCGCCCGCTTTGCAAGCCGCCACGTAATCATTCGCGCGTTCGGTTCCTGCATTGCGTTGCCGTCCAGCGGATATTCGCAAATAAGAACCGTGTTCCCGAACGGTCGCCGCGCCGGACGTTCCTTCATAAACTCTTTGTTTCCCTCTTTGCACTTCACAATTTCAAGCGCCTTCGGGAACTGCCAGCCGCTGTCCTGCTTCTTTTCTTTTGCCATAATTGCCGCCCCTCTCTTCAAAGCTGAACCAAATTCAAAGCCGAAATAAGCCGATCCGTAATCTGCTTCCGGTGTAACTGCTTCAAGATCGTTTCTTCGTTTGCGTCGTAGTTTTCGGCAAGCGTTACGAAATACTTTAATTCCGGATTTATTCTTTGCCGAAGCCTAAGGCAGAAAATAAGGTGATCCGTTACTTCCGCTTTAAGCGGATACACGGCAATTTCTCCCGTGCTTTTGTTGATCTCTCTGCAAAGGCATATCATTTCGCCCATAGCCGCGCCCCTTTCTAATCGTCGTAAGGATTTTGTAAGCTCCAATCCCACGTTTCAGCGTCTTTCCAGCCGATCGTGAAATGATTGTTCCGCCCGTCGCCCGTGAAGTACAGGTATTCAGCCGGAAGAACCCGCCCGACGTTTTCTTCGCCGTTTTTCTCTGCGTGATAGCGTTTCAGCACGTCAGCCGCCAGCGCGGCAAGTTCCGGAAGAACGGGATAATCCGCCGAATATCCGGCGAACTGATACGGCGCTTCTAAAACCTCCAGCACCGTGTCGGGAAAACGCGGATCGTCAACGCGGTTCAGCACGCACCAAACGCACGCGGCTTTTTCCATATCCGAAGCGATCCCGCGCGCTTCCCCGTAAAGCATCTTCGCAAGCGCTTCAACCTCTGCCGCGTCCGGTATGTATTCCGGCTCTTCCTCTTCCGGCGCAAGCGTCAGGATCGGGGAAGGGGATATGATCGGCGAAGGTTCCGCCGACAAACGCGGCATTTCCTCCGCCGCATTCGTCCCGCTCCACGGCATAAATGCGGCAAGCGGGATCGCGACGATCACCAGCGAAAGAACCGCCGTGAACTGCCTTTGTTTCCTCTTCACATTGCCACCCCGCTGTCCGCTTCAAGGGATAGCCACCATTCGGGATTATTCCGGAAGCGCTCATTCCTGCAAGCGTCGCAATTCTCCGCCCCGCACCCGCTACAATATTGCTTTTGAAACTCCATATCCCACGGCGCTTCGATAATCGGAAGGGAACGCAAGAACCGCCCCAGCTCCTGCGCGCCCGCCGTGATTGCTTCAAAGTTCGTTTTGCCCATATTGAATAGCCTTCCTTTCGTTACTGATTTGCGGCGCGTCTTTTGCCCCTGCGCCTAATGTTTTCAAGTACGGTCGTCTGTGCAAGATCGGCGCTGTAAACAGGACGCTTGTTTTCGTCAAGCTCTCCCGTGTATCCGCGTTTAAGCTCTTCGTAAATAGCGGCAACGCTTCTTCCGATCTTCGCGGCAATATCCACCGCGCGTTCGCCGTCGCTGTAAAGTGCTTCGATTTCGCGGCGCTGATCGAACGTCAAATACGAATATCCGTCCATTTCGCAAGCCTCCTTTCGCCGTCCGGATAAAAAAATAAAGCAGGAAAACCCGTTTCGGTTTTCTCTGCTTTTAATGTTACTCCGTACAGCAGACTACAACCCGACAAATTATAATTGCTAAAACGAAAAAACTGTGATATACTAAAATAAATATATCTATAAACTTTGTTTACTTGGGAAGGAGGGAGAGCTTGACCGAAAAATTTGTCAGAATGCAGCTTAATATACTTAAGCCTTTGATCGAAGCCAGTTCTATTGAAACAGCTAGAAAATCGCAGGATTTAATAGGCGATCTAATGGCGTTTTCAAATAAGGCTGCGGTCAGTTTTAATAAGCGAAAATTTGATCATTTTGACGCGGAATGGGTAATACCGCAGTCGGATAACAACAACGGCGTTATTTTATACCTCCACGGCGGAGGATACACCTGCGGCGGACTGGATTATGCAAAGGGATTTGGCTCTAAACTTGCCTCAAGGTTTGGAATGAAAGTATTGTGCTGTGCTTACCGGCTTGCACCAGAACACAGATTTCCCTGCGCGGTAGACGATGCGCTTGAAGCGTATAAATACCTTATTTCTAATGGATTTAAACCCAAAAGAATCATACTTTGCGGTGAGTCTGCCGGCGGTGGTCTGTGCTACAGCCTGTGCATAAAGCTTAGTGAGCTTGATATGGAGCAGCCCGCTGGGATAATAGCCATATCCCCGTGGACGGATCTTACCTCTTCCGGTCAGTCTTATACAGACAACGCGGATGTAGATCCATCTATGACAAAGGAAAGGCTTCAGCTCTTTGCCGACTGCTATACAGACGATAAGAAGAATCCGCTTGCGTCTCCGCTGTTTTTTGAGGACGTAAAATTCCCGCCGTCGCTTATATTTGTCGGTTCAGATGAGGTAATGCTTGACGACGCAAGGCAGATGCACGAAAAGCTTATAAGCACCGGATCAAGGTCTAAGCTTATCGAGGCACCGAGAATGTGGCACGCATATATTTTATACGACCTTAAAGAGTATAAGAGTCACTATGCCGAGATAGGTCGCTTTATTCAAAGCGTTATACCGTCGTCGTCTCCGAGATGGGCAAAGCTCGACAATGCCGCTAAGATATTTCCCGCGTCCAGGCGGCGTGGGTGGTATAATATGTTTAGGCTGTCCGTTACGCTTAACGAGACTGTTTCGCGCTCTACGCTTCAGTCTGCGCTCAACGTTACGATAAGAAGATTTCCCATGATAGCGGCACGGCTGAAAACTGGCTTCTTCTGGTATTATCTTGAAGAAGTGAGCTCCGCACCGAATATAATGCAGGACGGTTATCAGCCTTTGATGCTCAGACCATTTGACGATGTGCGCAAATGCGCTATAAGGGTGCTGTACTATAAAAACAGGATTGCAGTGGAGTTTTTCCACGCCGTAACTGACGGCACGGGCGGAATGGTGTTCCTGAAGACACTTGTGGCGGAGTACCTTTCCCAAAGATATAAAATAAGCGTTGCTAATGAAAAGGGAGTTTTGGACAGGCTTGCATACCCGGAGCCGCAGGAGCTTGAGGACAGTTTTTTGGCAAATACCGGTCCTGTGTCCGCTAAAAGGAGGGAGGGCAGGTCATACCGTCTTATGGGAACTCCAGAGCCTGACGGCTTTTTGCACCTTACTCTAGGAATAGTTGACGTAAATAAGGTGCATGAGCTTGCAAAGCGGTACGGCTTGACCATAACCGGGTTCTTATCCGCCGTAATGCTTAAGTCGATAGCAGACATCCAAAAAAGGAAAGTCAAAAATATAAAAAACAGGCTGCCGGTAAAGATACAGATACCGGTCAACCTGAGAAAGCTTTTCGGCGGAAACACCATGCGCAATTTTGTGATGGTAGTCAATATAGGAATAGACCCGAGGATGGGGGATTACAGCTTTGACGAGATAACTAATATTGTAAATCATCAGCTGGGTCTATTTATAACAAAAAAGAATATGCAGGCGGTGTTTACGCCTAATGTAAAGTCAGAAAACCTGCTTGTGGTGAGAATGGTCCCGCTGTTTCTAAAGAATATCATAATGAAAGCGGTATTTGATTCGGTCGGGGAGGCTCAGGCGTGCTTGTCGCTTTCAAACCTGGGACAGATCGACCTGCCTGACGAAATGAAGCCATATGTAAAGGCGTTTGACTTTATTATTGGTCCTCAGGCTGCCGCACCATATAATTGCGGCGTGTGCTCATATGGAAACGAGCTTAGAATCAATTTCATACGGCGCTCCGTAGAGCCGGAGCTGGAGCGAGAGTTCTTTACAAATCTTGTTAAGATGGGGCTTAAGGTCACGATAGAGAGCAATCAGCGAGATGAGGATTAGGGCTAAACAGTCCCGAAAGGAGAAGTCGTTTAAGATGTATTGTATAAAATGCGGCGTTGAGCTTAAGGACAGCGAAAAGCGCTGCCCTCTCTGCGGCACGCCTGTTTTTCATCCGGACATAAAGCAGCCGGAGGGGGACAGGCCCTATCCGGAGTTTCATCCAAATGACAAGAAGTACAACAAGCGCGCGTTGATGCTTGTCATAACGGTTTGCTGCGCGCTGCCTGTGCTGCTTACAGTTCTGATAGATTTCAGGCTAAACGGCGCGGTTACATGGTCGGGATTTGTTTTCGGCGGGGCGGCGGTCATATATACCGCGCTGATACTCCCGTGGTGGTTTTCACGCCCGAATCCGGTAATTTTCACTCCATGCGCCTTTGCTGCGATAATACTGTACCTGTGGTATATTGAATATATGACGGGCGGCGGATGGTTTTTGAGTTTTGCGTTTCCCGTGACGGCAATTGCGGGGCTGATAGTCACAGCGGTAATAACCCTTACAAAATATCTTAGGACAGGCTATCTTTTTATTTACGGAGGAGCTATCATTGCGGTAGGGGTATATACCATGCTGATAGAGCTGTTTTTGCATATAACCTTTGACGGAATACGCTTTGTGATGTGGTCGCTGTATCCTTTAGTTGCATGTCTTGTAATCGGAATCATGCTTATTGTAATAGGCGCCAACAAAAACATGCGTGAAGCTCTTAAGAGGAAATTCTTCATGTGATGGTTGTGTGAAGCTAAAGCCCCGCCTGAAAAGCAGTCAGACGGGGCTTTGGTTATTTTATGGTTCCGCCCAAAAAGTCGGCGTTTATTTCGCGAAGTTCTTTAAGACCGTCTATATACGGCATATACGCTTTAAGCATATCTCCTGCGCCGTATAATCCGCACGCCGAGCAGCTTTCGCATTCGTTGGCGTCGCAGCCAAGACCTTCTCTTACTATGGCTTCGCGCTCTTCGCGAGTGGTATCCTTGATTAAATATTTTCTGGACATTTTAAAAATCCCTCAAAAAAATTACCGCATAGATTATCTATGCGGTAATAGCTTTGCCGGATTATCGAAAAATATTATCGGCAGGAATTACACCGATTATTTTTAACATATATTAGCAGTAATTCCCCTGACCGAAGCTTTTCGGGAGGGGGATTGTTTTAGATGTACTTTTGCGCTTTAAGTGTACTCCCCGTATGCGCTGCCGATTTTTCCGCCGTTAATAAGGTGCTTTTTCATGTTTCTTTGAAGCGTTGTGCCCTCCGGAAGCTCGTTATACGGCAAGCCTTCCTTTCCGGGATAAACCCAGCCGATAAAATACGGGCTGTCCTCGTCGAACCTTTCGATTCTGAATTTATTTTGGAAGCGTATAATATTTGAATCCTCCGGCAGAAGCTTTTTAAGCTCAGGAGATAAAAGCCACGAATCACAGACGATATTGCACTCGGCGTATTCAGGATAATACTGCTTTACAAACGGATATATAGCCTCGATATTTCCGTTTTTCAGGTCTGCGTCGGACGGAATGTGCAGGTTTAACTTTTTAACTCCGCCGTCAATCCAGAATTCATACTCGTACTCGCCGATACGGAACTCATTCATGGATATTTCCCTCGGAAGCCACCACGACCACACAAATGCGCTGACGCCGTGAGCTGCTTTATGACTTGAGATAAAGCGAGGGATAAAGCCCATTGTATCAAGAAAGACTTTTTCCGAAATGCCCTTTTGCATGTATCTGCCGTACGTATCGACAAGGCAGTCGAGCATTACAGTAAGGATTTTCATTCCCAACGGGTCGTCGCCGCAGTAGTCCCACAGCTCTTGCAAGCCTTCCTGCCACTGAGGTGGGTCTAAGAGTTTGTCGGCGCTTTGCTTTATGGCTTCAAAGTTAATTTTGCCGTAATATTTTTTTACCGCTGATACAACGTCGTCATCCAACTCAAGCATGCGCGCAATGTCCAGGCATGTCATATCACTCGAAGGCATTGATAACCTCGCTTCCCTTTCTTACAAATGCTATATACTCGCTGATTTCAGCGTGCATTTTTACTGTCTGTGAGCCGGCATATTCTTTTTTATCGAGCACGCATACCCACTCGCCATCCGGCAGGTATACCTCGCGTTCTGTCTGACCTTCGTTGTATATGGGCGCAAAGAGGATGTCAGGACCAAACATATACTGATCCCACAGCTCGTAGCACCTGTTATCGTCCGGAAATTCGAAGAACATCGGTCTCATCATCGGATAGCCCTTTTCTGAGGCTTCCCTTGCGACGCTTAATGTGTATGGCCTCATCTTAATACGGGTTTCGATGAGCTTTTTGATAACTGGGTAGTTGTCATCGCCGAAGTGCCATATCTCGTTGTAGCCGCCGCCCCTTACCATTACGTCCGGCGCTTCATCTACATAGTAGGACTGGTTAAGCCTTGTGCCGTGAAGCCTCATGATAGGGCAGAACAGTCCGAACTGGAACCATCTGACTATAAGCTCGCGGAAGCTCTTTGACTCAGTGTCGCCGAAAAGGAAGCCTCCGATGTCGCTGTTCCACCATGGGATTCCGCACATTGCCATCGAAAGTCCGCTTGATATGCTCTGCTTAAGCGCAAAGAAGCTCGACATGATGTCTCCGTTCCAAACGCACGCGCCGACTCTCTGGCTTCCCGTGTATGCTGCCCTTGTAAGCGAGATTATCTCGGTTTCGCCCTCGCTCTTAAGACCGTCATAGAATATCTTGTTGTAGTAATACGGATATAAAAGGGCTGTTTGAGCGCCGTTGCCTGCATACATTTTCAGGTTTGCGAACTGCTGAGGGTGAACCTCGGGCTCAGCCTCGTCGAGCCAGAAGTTTCTGATTCCGTAGTCATAGTAGTTTTTCTTTACCTTTTCCCAGTAGAATTTGGCTGTCTCGGGGTTGGTAGGGTCTATGAAGGTTATCATGCCGAAGAAATCAAACGTCGGGTACTGACCGTTTTCCGTTCTTACGAGCATGTTGCGGTTGTTCATTTCGTTCCAGTTTTCGCTCTTGGGGCTTATTGTCGGCCATACCGATACTACCGGCTCTATTCCCATTTCCTTAAGTTCGTCGCACATCGTCTTCGGGTCGGGCCAGTACTTGGGATCAAATTTAAGGTCGCCCTGTTCTGTCCAGTGGAAGAAGTCGATAACTATCGCGTCTATCGGTATGCCGCGGCGCTTGTACTCTCTTGCGACATTTAAAAGTATGTCCTGAGACTCATAGCGGCACTTGCACTGCCAGAAGCCGGCAGCCCACTCCGGCATCATCGGACTGTAGCCGGTGAGGTCGGCATATGTTTTCATAACGTCTTTCGGGGTGTCGCCGACAAATACCAAAAAGTCCGCCTGGTATGCGCTGTCCGCGACCCACATGGTGTGGTTAAGAGTGGTTTCGCACCTTCCCGGAGCGGGGTTGTTCCAAAGGAAGCCGTACCCCAGGGAGGAGTAGTATACGGGAATTACGGATTTCGTATTGTAATGAACCAACTCAGTTGACGTCCCCTTGCGGTCAAAGGCGTCCTCCTGCTCCTGACCGAGACCGTAAATATGCTCGCCCTCGTTTGCATTGAAAACGTATCTTATGCGGTAGTTGTCGCCTTCTGTGTGAAGGTAGCGCATTGTGTAATCGCCGTAATTCTTGGTTGTGAGTATCTGCTTGCCCTTGCGCATAAAGCAAAGCTCGCCGCCCCAGTCGTTTGTCGTGGAAACTCTTACCGAAATGTCGCCGTTTGTGAGAGTGGCGTGCTTGTCGTCGCCGCTTATTTCCGGACGGGCATTATCCAGCGGATCTAAAAGAGTCCATTTTTCATCAGAAAGCCTGGCGTTTTTGGAGGACCTTACGCGTATGCAGTTCAGACCGTATGTCTCGATGAGCATCGTTTCGTCCCTGCGCTCGAAGAGTATGCTGTTGTTATTGATAATTGTTATTTTACCCATAATATCAATGCTCCTTGTGCTTTATATTAAGTATATTTTAACGTATAAGCACGCACATAACAATGATAATTCGCCGCCGATAAATTGATATATTATAATCAGTCCGAGCTCATGCCGCTCATACCGCACGCTTACCGATACTGCGTCAAACGCTGTAGCGGAGCAGGGATATTTGAAAATTGCGTGAAACTTGAAACCATGTACTTGACATGTTGACAGCTCGAGTGTATCATAATATATGAGGAAAATTTGGTTTTTGTATAAACAATGTATAAATAATATTTTTCCTTCTTTCCCCTGCCCACTGCACACGGAATGCTGAAAATCTAAAAAAGGAGATAGATATAATGGCTTCACTTACTAAGAACCCAAATGTAAACAAATGGGTAGACGAGATGGTAGCGCTTACAAAGCCCGACAAGGTTGTCTGGATTGACGGAAGCGAGGAGCAGCTCAACGCGCTTCGCGAAGAGGCGTGCGCAACAGGCGAAATGATAAAGCTCAATCAGGAAAAGCTTCCAGGCTGCCTTTATCACAGGACGCTTCCTAACGACGTCGCGCGTGTTGAAGACAGGACTTTTATCTGCTCGCGCAGAAAGGAAGACGCTGGACCGACCAACAACTGGTGCGACCCCAAGGAGATGTACGCTAAGCTCACTCCAATGTACGACGGAGTAATGAAGGGCAGAACGATGTACGTTATCCCGTATTCCATGGGACCTATCGGTTCTCCTCTTGCAAAGGTTGGCGTAGAGGTCACTGACTCTATCTACGTTGTTCTTAACATGGCTATAATGACAAGAATGGGCGAGCAGGCGTTTGAGAACCTCGGAGACGTTTCAAACGACTTCGTAAGAGGACTTCATTCAAAGGCAAACGTCGACCCTGAGAACAGATATATCGTTCAGTTCCCTGAAGACAATACTATTTGGTCCATAAACTCCGCATACGGTGGAAACGTTCTCCTCGGAAAGAAGTGTTTTGCTCTTAGAATCGCTTCCTATCAGGGCAAAAACGAGGGCTGGATGGCTGAGCACATGCTCATTCTCGGAATTGAAAAGCCCAACGGCGAAATCAAGTATGTCACCGCAGCGTTCCCCTCTGCGTGCGGAAAGACCAATCTTGCAATGCTTATTCCGCCTGAGACATATACCAAGAAGGGCTACAAGGTTTGGACAGTAGGAGACGATATTGCATGGCTTAAGCCCGGAGAGGACGGAAGGCTTTACGCCATCAACCCCGAGAACGGCTTCTTCGGAGTTGCCCCCGGCACAAATGCAAAGTCCAACCCTAACGCTTTGGCTTCTACAAGAAAGAACACTATCTTTACAAACGTAGCTATTAATAACGACGATATGACTGTATGGTGGGAGAAGCTCGACGATAATCCTCCGGTAAACGCTACTGAGTGGAAGGGTGAGAAGGTAAACGGTCCGGAGTACATTGCTCAGGGCAATAAGCTTGCGCACCCCAACTCACGTTTTACAGCTCCTGCTGTGAACTGCCCCTGCATTTCTCCCGAGTTTAACAATCCGAAGGGCGTTCCGATAAGTGCTATCATCTTCGGCGGCAGACGTGCAAAGACCGCTCCGCTGGTATATCAGTCATTTAACTGGCAGCATGGTACTTTCGTTGGTTCCATCATGGCTTCCGAGACTACGGCTGCTGCTACAGGAGCTGTCGGCGTAGTAAGAAGAGACCCCATGGCAATGCTCCCGTTCTGCGGATACAACATGGCTGATTACTGGGGACACTGGCTTGAAATGGGTAAGATTCTTGGCGATAAAGCCCCCAAGATCTTTAATGTAAACTGGTTCAGGACTGACGACGATGGAAACTTTATCTGGCCCGGCTTCGGAGACAACATGAGAGTTCTTGAGTGGATAATCGACCGCTGCGAGGACGCTGTTGATGCAGTGGAGACTCCTATCGGATATGAGCCAAAGCCTGAGGATATCAATGTTGAGGGTCTTGACGGTATAACCACCGAAACCGTAAGAGGACTTCTCAGCGTCGATAAGGACCTTTGGAGAGAAGAGGCCGAGGGCATCGGAGAATTCTACGCTAAGTTCGGCGATAAGCTTCCAAAGGAGCTTGCAGGCGAGCTTGACGCTCTTAAAGCGAGGCTTGGATAAATTGTAAATTGGGTATGCGTCCTGTGCATATGCAGGACGCACATTTTTTAATATTGGCGTTGTGCATTTTGCTGATGAGCAGTATGACGCAGTGCTTTAGAGTGACAGTGCGCAAACACTACAGGTAGCGTAGTGATGCGGCGGAGAATCTCCATATGCTGTTTTTTGAGTGATTTTGTAAGAATATTAACATCAGCACGCGTATAATGAAATAAATTCATACAAAATGCCAGTTTACTTTTCCTTAAAAATGAGTATACTATAGATGTAATAAAAAATATGCAAGACATTCTACAGATTAATCCAACATATTTTATAACAGCTATCTTCATAATATAATGTTCCAAGTAAATGGTGAGATAAGAGAGCGCCCTCAGGGTTCTCTCTTATTTCACTTTTTGCGCAAAATCGGCACGACGGGCTTTAAAAGCAGTTTTTGATATGCTATAATAAATCGAAAAATTTTTGCGGGCAACCGTGTCGGGAGAGGATAAAGTGCAAAGGATACTCGGATATATGCGCAAGGCGATACAGGAGTTTGACCTGATTCAGGACGGTGACAAAATTGCCGTGGGCGTGTCCGGGGGGAAGGACAGTCTTGCCCTTCTTATGGGTCTTATACTTCTGAAAAGGTTTATCGGAATAGACTATGAATTAACGGCTATAACCTTAGACCCTGTGTTCGGCGGCGTCGAGGGTGATTACTCCGCTGTCGCAGGACTTTGCGAAGAGCACGGCGTAAGATACATACTTCAGAGGACTCATATCGGCGAAATAGTGTTCGACATACGCAAGGAGTCTCATCCGTGTTCTTTATGCGCGAGGATGAGAAGAGGAGCCCTGCACGACGCTGCAAAGGCGGCGGGCTGCAACAAAATTGCGCTGGGACATCATTATAACGACGCTGTAGAGACGTTTATGATGAATCTGTTCATAGAGGGAAGAATAGGATGCTTTGCGCCCAAGAGTTACTTGTCAAGAAAAGAGCTGTGGATGATCAGACCTCTTGTATTTGCCCCGGAGAGCGCGATAAAAAGCGCGGTAAAGCGAAATAATATAGAGGTGGTTAAATCAAAATGCCCCGCGGACGGCAACACTAAGCGGGAGGAAATGAAGGAGTTTCTGCGTCTGCGGGAGCGCGAGGACAAGGGCTTTACGGACCGCATTTTCGGCGCGATGAGGCGCGCGGGAATAGACGGCTGGGGTTTTAAAGACAGCGCACGTGAGGGCTGCGAAGAGGATTAAGATCGTTTTTTGTGTCGGGAGGCTGGGAATATGAAGCTGCTGTTTGTTGGAGACGTTGTTTCAAGCTCAGGGTGCGAATTTCTGGGTGAGACGCTTTATGGAATTAAGAAAAAGTACGGCGTTGATATAACTGTGGTAAACGGTGAAAACTCGGCTGTAGGAAACGGGATCACAAAGCAGTCCTGCAATTATCTTACAAGCATAGGCGCGGACGTTATCACCACAGGCAATCACGCGTTTAAAAGGCGGGAGTCTGTCGAGATGTTTGACACTGTGCCGCATCTTTTAAGACCGGCAAACTACCCGGATGAGGTAGTTGGAAGGGGAGTGCATGTTCTCGACTTGGGCAGATGCAGGGTTGCTGTCGTCAACCTGATGGGCGTTGTGTATATGAGTCCGTTAGGCAGCCCGTTTTATACAATGGACAGGGTGCTTCAAGAGCTTGACACTAAAAATATTATAGTAGATTTCCATGCCGAGGCTACTGCTGAGAAAAAGGCGATGGGCTATTATCTTGCCGGAAAGGTAACGGCAGTTTTGGGAACGCATACGCATGTGCAGACTGCGGACGAAGCTATATTAGACGACTGGACGGCGTATATCACCGACGTTGGCATGACCGGACCAGAGGAGTCGGTTTTGGGAGTTGAAAAAGAGCTTGCGATAGAAAAGCAGAGGCTTGGCTTCCCAGTTAGGTTTCAGGAGGCGGACACCCCGTGCTTTTTAAATGCGGTCGTCGTGGAGTTTGACGAGAAAACCGGCAGGGCGATAAGCATTGAAAGAGTGGTGTGCCGGCAGAAAAGCTGATGGCGACGCGCTTATGATCCCAAGAACAGCCTTACCGTAAGAGCTGAAAGAATAAATGCGGTGAAATCTCCTGCAAGCGCGGACGGCAGGGCATGGCGGGTCTTTCTTATATTTGTCGCGCCGAAGTAGACGGCTATGGTGTAAAAGGTGGTTTCCGTAGAGCCGAGCAAAACGCTTGCGACACGTCCCACAAAGCTGTCCGGACTGTGCTGTTCTAAGATACTCTCAAGTAAAGAAAGCGCTCCGCTTCCGGATACGGGACGCATCAGCGCAAGCGGCACGCATTCGCTCGGAAGACCTATAAGCTCGGTGAGCGGCGATATCAGCTCGGTTATGAAGTTCATCGCCCCGGACGCCTTAAATATGCCTACCGCGAGCATCAAAGCTACAAGCGACGGCAGTATGTCAAAGCCGATTAAAAGGTTTTCCTTTGCTCCCTTAATGAATACGTTGAATATGTCCACCTTTTTGACAAGTGCATAGGCAAATATTCCGACTATAAAAGCAGGCACTATTATACTTGAAAAGCTCATGTCTTGTCTCCTTTGGCGCTACCGGACGGCTTGCCTTTTTTATCAAACAGGTATACGCAGATAACGCTGACAGCCAGAGAAAGCAGTGATACGACTATAACACACGGAAGTATATCGAGCGGAGAGGAGCTTCCGTGGGCTATTCTGAGCGCAGCTACGGTAGTAGGTATAATCTCTATGGAGGATGTGTTGAATACAGCTAAAAGTATCATGTTTCTGGACGCCGTATCGCCGCACTTTTCATCCGCCTCAAGTGCGCGCATTGCTTCTATGCCGAGAGGGGTCGCTGCGTTGCCGAGTCCGAAGATGTTCGCGCTTATATTCATTGCTATTGCCTTGAATGCGGCTGATTTCTCATCGACGCCTTTAAATATTCGCTTGAGTATCGGGCTGATAAGCTTGGTTATTTTATCTGTAAGCCCCGACTCCTGCGCAACTCTCATTATCCCTCCCCATGTAGCCATTGAGCCTATTATCGCAAGGATCAGCGTGACTGCGGTAGTGCCGCTGCTGAGCGCGGCGTTTGAGACGTCGTCGATGCTTCCGGTAACAATAGAGTAACCGCAGGAAAATAGGATTATAAAAAACAGTATGTAATTTATCATTTAGACACCTCATTTTTGTATAATATTTTTATATTAATTCCGACAAATTCTAAAACCATATTTTAGGTTTACTATATTTATATAGTAATAAAACAAATATATAGAAATAATGCAGGTTAAAACGTACAGTAAAAGCTTAATTTTAGTGTTTTTATATAGATATATTAAACTTTGTATTTTGAAAAAGATAAAAATTTCAGATTGACAAATGTCGGATTTTGTAGTAAATTATAATTATTAAGAATGGAGGTATAGGAAAATGAAATCAACTGGTATTGTAAGAAAAGTAGACGAGCTTGGCAGGATTGTTATCCCGATGGAGCTTAGGAAGTCGATGGACATTAAGGAGAAGGATCCGCTTGAGATCTTTACCGACAACGGTGCTATTGTACTTAAGAAGTATTCCAACACTTGCGTTTTCTGCGGCGAAGGTGAGGATATTATCGAGTTCGGTGGAAAGCATATCTGCCCCGCCTGCTTTGAGAAGATCAAGAACATGTAAGGAAGCTTGGCTCTGGCACTAATAAATATGTGCCGGAGCTAAACTTTATGTCCTGCAATATTTTTGCAACCAATTCAGGTATCGCTGTTAATCTGCGGTTTAATAGGGAAGCGGATGAGATTTCCGCACGAACCTGTCACCGTGAAGACGCTTGCTTTGCATTATGTCACTGCTGTAGCGGGAAGGCGCAAAGCGCATGAGTCCAAGTCGGGAGACCTGCCTGAAGTTCGCGAATTTTTCGCGTGGGAAAGACCCTCAGGTAAAAAGGGGACTTAACTGTTGCACATATCGGTAGTGCATATTTTTTGCACTGCTTGATTTGTGTTGCCATAATCGGCGAACAGTCTGTCCTTATGGGCGGGCTGTTTATTTTTATGTATGAAAGGACTTAATTTAAGATGAAAACTGTAAAATTTATATCTTTGATTTTAGCGCTGCTTCTTGCAGTAACGGCTTTTTGCTCGTGCGCGTCGGACAGCGGCGAAAACATCGGCACGCAGCCGGGTTCTGAAGCCTCCGACGGCGCTGATAATGCCGACGAGGAAGATAGTGAAGAAGCCGCAGGCGAGATAAGAATCGTATCCACCGCCGCCGATATAACGGAAATATTAGATGGTTTGGGATTTTCCTCAAACATAGTTGCGGCTGATACATATTCGGTCGGAATCGGAGACGTAGGCCCCGAGATATGCACGCTTGATTACACGAATATTGACGCCGAGACAGTGCTTGCGCTTTCACCCGATCTGGTTTTTGTAAGCAGCTCAAGCACGGATGGCACATACGACCCGTACAGCGTGATGGAGGACGTCGGATTAAACGTGATAAATATTCCCACTGCGCAGAGCATACAGGGAATCAAGGATAACATTATGACTATTGCGGACAGCACAAACTCCTTGGACAGGGCAGACGAGCTTATAATGATGATAGACGATGCTGTTGCAGAGGCTGAAAAAAGGGCTGAGGGCAGGGAAGCGGTAAAGGTGTACTTTGAAATTTCCGCAGCCCCGTGGCTGTATACATTCGGCAGCGGCACATATCTTGACGAGATTATCTCCATTTGCGGCGGAGAAAACATCTATTCCTCTGAGAGCGGATGGCTTTCAAATACCGAAGAATCCGTTTTGGCGGCAAATCCCGATGTTATAATAACAAACGTAATGTACGACGGCTACGATTATAACGAGATATATTCCCGAGAGGGCTGGGATGTGATTAACGCAGTAAAAAATACGAGGGTATACAGCGTTGACGCAAATGCATCCTCAAGAGGCTCTCAGAATATCGTCAAAGCTATAGCGCAGATATCGGCAGCCATTTGCCCTGAGGACGCTGAAAGTGAAAACGCAGGAGAGTAAAGCTTTTTCCGGCAATAAAAGGGCGTGGATAGGGCTTTTAGTTCTTATACCTGCGGCTGCCCTGGTTGTGATTGCCGGAGTATCTGTCGGAAGCGTAGGCATAGGCTTTTTCGATACGGCACGGATAGTTTTTTCAAGGCTTTTCGGCGCGGAGTTATCTGACGTTCCGGCGACCAGCGTGTCGATAATTTTGGAGCTCAGGCTTCCAAGGGTGCTTTTGGCGTTTCTTACGGGAGTGTCGATGTCTGTAGGCGGTGTGGTGACGCAGTCTGTGCTTCACAATCCGCTGGCGTCCCCGTATACTCTGGGAGTGTCGTCGGGAGCGTCTGTCGGCGCGGCTGTGGTTACTGTCTTTGGTATGACTGTGCCGTTTGTCAGGCAGATGTCTTTGGCGGCGGTCGGTACGCTTTTCGGAGTCCTCACTGTTATAGTATGCGTTGGAATGTGTGCAAGGGTAGACAGAAATATGAGTTCGACCACGATAGTGCTTCTCGGAATGGTTCTTTCGTTGTTTTTATCGGCGGTATTTACTCTTGTTGCGTCGGTTTCAAGGGATAAGATGACCGTTCTCATGCGTTGGCAGATGGGTTCTTTCGGCTCAAAGGGCTGGGAGCCGGTGGCGGTGCTGCTTTGCGTGTCGGCGGCGTGCTTTTTGGTAATACTTTGCTTCAATCGTGAACTGGACATACTTTCCTTTTCTGATGAATCGGCTCTTTCAATAGGGGTAAACGTCAGAAAGACCAAGTGGCTTTTGCTCATACTCACTGCGGTAATGACAAGCACGGCGGTTTCCTTTGCCGGAGTAATAGGCTTTGTAGATCTTATATCGCCGCATGTCGCAAGAAAGCTGTTTTCTCCGAAGCATTGCTTCCTTTTGCCCATATCAGGGCTTATAGGCGGAAGCTTTATGGTTGCGGCGGACCTTGCCGCAAGAACGATTACAGCGCCGGCGGAGCTGCCTGTAGGCGCGGTCACCGCCCTGATCGGAGCGCCGTTCTTTGCGTATTTGTATTTTACGAAGAGGGGAGCGTCAAAAAGTGCTTGAGCTTAATTCCTTAAGCTGCGGATATGGCTTCGGCGATGTGGTTCACGACGTCTCCCTAAAGGTTAAAGAGGGAGAACGCCTTTGCGTTTTAGGACCGAACGGCTGCGGTAAAACCACGCTTTTGCGCGCCTTGTCAGGGATAATACCATATCGCGGCAGCGCCAGGCTTTTCGGCAAGGAGATACGCGATTACAGCCGTCGGGAGCTTTCGGGATATGTGGCGCTTTTTTCGCAGATATCGCAGGTGTCGTTTGGCTACAGCGTTTATGATACTGTCGCGATGGGCAGATATTTGAAGGCAAAGGGCGCATTCGGCTCTTCTGCTGATGATAAAACTGCGGTGATGGGGTATATTGAGCGTCTCGGGCTTAAGGATATCATGGATAAGCAGGTCACGGAGCTTTCCGGGGGACAGCTTCAAAGGGTTTTTCTAGCGCGCACATTTGTCCAGGAGCCTAAGCTCATACTTTTGGACGAGCCGGTAAATCACCTGGATATATCCTATCAGATAGCCCTGATAGACCTGATCATAGATTGGGTGTCTATGGACGGATCACGGGCTGTAATAGGCGTAATACACGAGCTGAACCTTTGTCCTACCATATTTGAGCGGGGTCTGCTCATGGACGGCGGAAGAGCCGTGATGGACGCCGGTATTTCAGATGTGCTGAAAAGCAAGCAGATTTCCGCAGTGTATGATGTTGACGTTTCGGGCTATATGAAAAAAAGCTTTGAATTTTGGAAATAAAAAGCGCTGTCACATATTGTGACAGCGCTTTTTCGGATTTAACTACATGCCCTGCTGATTATTTTCTCGAAAATAATCAGCGGTATGATTTTTCAAAAATGCCTGCGCACTCTTCATCGGACATTGGACAGGGATTAGCAAGGAAGAGTCCTCCCATTGTTTCCCGAGCATTGACGGCAAGCGTCATAAATTCATTCGGGGTTATGCCGTAGTCGCTCATTTTCAAATCGGCAACTCCGCAGTCCTCCTGAAGCCTTACAAGGGCGGTTATAAAGTCCTCCGGCTTGTCGGCGTTATTGATTCCCATTGCCTTTGCCATCTTTACAAACTGCTCGTCGCATGCGTGCTTTTCTATAAAGAATTCCGCAAACGCCTTTGAAATCATGATCAGCCCTGCGCCGTGAGGAAGCTCATGGTGATACGCGCTCATGGCGTGTTCCATGGAATGCTGCGCTGTAGTGCTTGTAAGATGCATTGTTATTCCCGCCATTGTGCTTCCGTATGCCACATGCTCACGCGCGTTAAGGTCGCTGCCGTTTTTCACGGCAATAGGCAGGTATTTGGAGATATTTTCGATTGCAGACAGAGCAATTGTCTCGCTGAGTATGTTTATGCCGTTTGATATCATAACCTCCGTATTGTGAAAAAGAGCATCGAATCCCTGGTACGCAGTGTATTTTGCAGGGACTGTTTTCATAAGCTCGGGGTCTACTATTGCAAGGACAGGCACTAAGCTGGGGTCGCCGAATCCGATTTTTTCCTTTGTCTCGGGATTTGAAATAACGCCCCAGCAGTTTATTTCCGAGCCTGTGCCCGCAGTGAGGGTTATTGTCACAATAGGCAGACCCTTGTTTATAAGCGGCATTCCCTTTCCTGTTCCTCCGCTTACATAATCCCAAAGGTCTCCGGGGTTAGTAGCCATTGCGGAAATTGCGACGGCTGAGTCGAGCACAGCGCCGCCGCCGAGGGCAACAATAAAATCGCAGCCCTTGTCGCGTGCAAACGCAGCTCCATCCATAATCATATCCTTTACCGGGTTTTCCATCACACCTGCAAACTCTTCAATTTCAATTCCGGCTTTGCCCAGCTGTTCCACAGTGCGCTCATAAGCGCCGCTTACCTTTGCGGATTTTCCTCGGGACATCAAAAGCATTGCCTTTTTTCCCGGCATATTCTGAGAACTGAGTTCATTCAATTTCCCGCTGCCGAATAATATTCTCGTGGGGTTGTTAAAGTCAAAGCTTAATTTCATAGTGATTCCTCCTAAATATTTTCTTTCTGGATTTTGTAAATCAGATAATCAAGACAGTCGATCTGTCTTTGTCCAATGCGAACCGTGCGGAGAAGCGTTTTTCTGTGACCGAGAAGAATGGGAATTAAACCTTCATAGCTGCAGGACCGTACAAGAGTCATACATTTTTCGATGGTCTTGTCGTCACAGCCGGCGTCCTTTAGGTTCTGATAGATTTCGGCGTATCTATTGGAAGTCTCAGTTATATTCATACACCTCCCGTACTTAAAATTATAGCCATTAAGCTTAAATATGTCTAATACTTATATTTTATATCATGATATGCTTGACGGTAATATCATCTGAGAGGTATACTTGTATAAAATTAATTTAGCGGGTGATGGCTGTTGGAAATAAGGGTTTTAAGGTATTTCTTAGAAATTGCAAGGTCAGGAAGCATGACACGCGCCGCGCAGTCGCTTCATGTTTCACAGCCGGCCTTGTCAAAGCAGATGAAAGAGCTGGAGAAGGAGCTCGGGAAAAAGCTTTTCCGCAGGAGAAGCGCGAGCCTTAGCCTGACTGATGAGGGAATGCTTTTGCGAAAGCGAGCGGAAGATATTTTGGATATGGTGGATAAGACGGAGGAAGAGTTCAAGAATTTAGACGATATTTCCGGCGGCGAGGTGCATATTGGCTGCGCGGAGTCGTATCAGATAAAGTATCTGGCTCGGGCGATAAAGTTCTTCAGGTTAAAATACCCTCTGTTTCGCTATCATATCACAAGCGGTAATACCGAGCAGGTTGTAGAACGGCTTGACAGGGGGCTTATTGACTTTGCCCTTATTGTCGAGCCTCCAAACATGTTTAGGTATAATTACGTTGAAATGCCGGCGGCGGACAGATGGGGGCTTATCATGCGAAGGGACGATCCTCTTTCAAAAAAGGATCGCATATGTTATAAGGACCTTTTAGGGCTTGAGCTTATCTGTTCGGAGCAGGGCATGAAATTTGACATTGTAAGGTGGTGCGGAGAAAAGACTGACGGGCTCAGCCTCTCTGGAACAGTAAATCTTGCTTATAACGGTTCGGTGTTTGTCAGAGAGGGTGTGGGTTATATGCTGTCATTTGAGCATCTTGTTGATACGGGCGAGCAAAGTGACCTTTGCTTCAGACCGCTGGAGCCTCCGCTCGAGACTAAGATGTTTATTATATGGAAAAAATATCAAGTATTTACTCCTATAGCGGAACTTCTTTTAGATGAGCTTAAAAAAATGTTGGCAATATCGGACGATTATACGCAGGCGTTATAAAAACAGCGCTCTGTCAAACGGCATGAAACTGCCGCCGGACAGAGCGCTTTATTGCCTTATTGTATTCTTATATGCCGTCTTTATTTACGATCGGCGGGCGGAGAAATTAGTTCTTACCGCCTTTGCCCTTTCCTTTGCTCTTTGCAGCAACGACAATAACTATAATGATAATTGCCACAACTATGACAACAGTAATAACGATTATTATAGTAACAGTCGAATTGGAGGAACTTGATGTTGAAGCGCTCGTATTTTCCTCCTCAATTTCCGGTTCAGCTTCCTGAGTTGCCGGATCTGCCTCTCCGCATACCGTGCATACGCCGTCAACATAGTTGTGCCCTAAAGCCGAGCCCTCATCGTCAATGGTGTCCGTTTCGCCACATACCGAGCAGGTAGCGGTCATTGTTCCGTCCTCTTCACAGGTAGCGTCGTTATTTGAAACGTATTCGCCGAAGCTGTGTCCCAGAGCGGAGCCTTCATCCACGACAGTGTCCTCAAGACCGCAGACAGAGCAGACGCCGGTTTTTGTACCGTCCTCAGTACAGGTGGCGTCGTTGTTTGAAACGTATTCCGCAATAGTATGTCCCACTACCGCGCAGGCGTTTCCGCCGGCAGCCTTATATGCCTCGGTGTCGCCTATAAAAATTTCGCAGGTTTCAACAGTGAGGTTAACAAGGTTGGTATCGTAGGTCGGGCCTTTAAAGTTTATTTCGTTTGCCGCCGTAACGCCTTTTCCCTCCGAGTCCTCGGTAGTAAGGGTGAAGTACACGTCGAATTCGCCGCCTGTGTAGCCTTCAATAAGCTCGTTCATCATAACGATGGTAGAAGCCCTGTCCCAGCCGTTGTACTCAAGGAATACTCTGAAGTTTCCGTCAGCAGAACCGGCTATATGTACAAGCACGGCCTGATCCAGAGGTATTTCCTGAGGAAGCTTAAAGGACGCCTGTGCGCCGTCTGCAACGGTGAAGCCCGTCTCGTTATATATCGTGTCGGTATTAAAGCTTCCCTGGTTTTCCTGATTAAGAGGTACTAAGGTCATCGCGTCGTCCGCGTACGCTGTCGCCGCGAGAGCAAACAGCATGATAACCGCTGTGAACGCGGCAAAAATACGTTTCATTTTCATTGTTATCTCTCTCCCTTTGAATATTTGGTATTTATATTCTAATACCATACAGTTAAATATTATAATATAAAACGTATAATTTCAAGACAAAAGATAAAAAAATATAGTCAAAATGCCCAATTAAATTTATATTCTGCAATTTGCTCAATTCAGCAGATTAAATTTTGTGAATTATTACAATACATTTTGAAGGCTTCATATCTCTTTGCACAATAAAGACGATGTAATTTGAAGGCTAAATTTTGGTTAATCAATATGCAAATATTTGTTTATAGCCTTGTAAACTTCAAAGATCTGAGTTATAATTATTAATAATACCTATGAGATGGAGAATGCAGTATGCTTTGCGATGTTCACAGACGTAATGTTTAATACTAAAAGCAAGGCAGGAAAAGGAAAGAGTCAGAATGAAGGTTACGTTACAGAATTTGACCAGGAAATTTGCGGGAAGCAGGAATTCTGGCGACGTTGTCGCCGTAAACGATGTTTCGCTTGAAATACCGGACGGTAAGCTTGTAGGTTTGTTAGGACCGTCGGGCTGTGGGAAAAGCACGACGCTTTACATGATATGCGGTCTTTTGAAGCCTACCGCCGGCAAAATATTTTTTGGCAGTGACGACGTTACAAAGCTTCCGCCTGAAAGCAGGGGAGTCGGCGTTGTATTTCAGAACTATGCGCTTTACCCGCATTTGACCGTAAGGCAGAATATAATGTTCCCGCTTCAGAATCTGAAGGGCAAGGATAAGCTTTCAAAGCAGGAACTGAACGAAAGGGTGGAAAAAGCCGCCGAGCTTGTGCAGATAAGCGAGCTTATGGACCGTATGCCGAAGGAGCTTTCCGGCGGGCAGCAGCAGCGTGTGGCTATCGCGAGAGCGATGGTTAAGATGCCAAAAGTCCTTCTTTTGGACGAGCCGCTTTCAAACCTCGACGCAAGGCTGAGGCTTCAAACGAGGGAGGAGATCCGAAGGATACAGCGCAGGACAGGAATTACTACCGTATTCGTAACGCACGATCAGGAGGAGGCTATGAGCATATCCGACATGATCGTGGTTATGAAGCAGGGAGTGGTGCAGCAGATAGGCAAGCCGCAGGACGTATACGACAGCCCGGTAAATTTGTTTGTCGCCAGATTTTTAGGAACGCCCCCGATAAATACTTTTGAGGGCAGGGTGAACAAAGGCAAGCTTTATATAGGCGATGACTGTGTTTTGGACGCATGCGGAGCTCCGGATCAGGATGTGTATGTGGGAATAAGACCGGAGGGATTTGTCCTCGACCCAAACGGCAGATTCAGATGCGCCCTCTCAGGCGTTGAGATCATGGGCAGGGATAAGAGCGTTATTTGCACCAACGAGCATTCACTCGGGGATTCGATACGCGCGATAGTGAGCTCTGACAGCGTTGTGGACACTGGGGCGAATACGGTCAGCTTTGAGCTTAAGCCCAACAAGGTGCTGCTTTTCAGTAAAGAAACAGAGCAAAGGATAGTCTTTGGCTCTTAAACTCCGGGGCTATGGCGTAATCAACTTTTTAAAAGGACTGTGTCAAATATGAAAAGCAATTTCAAGGGATGGATATACCTTTTGCCTGCTATTTTGTTTTTAGGCGTTTTTATGGTGTATCCGCTGATAGACGTTTTGATATATTCGTTTGAAGAGGGCTATAATTTTGCCTCCCAGACCTATTACGGTGTCGGAACGTATAATTTTTCTTATGTGCTTCACGACCCGTATTTTCTCCAGGCGCTTAAAAACACATTTATACTCGTTATAATTACCGTGCCTGTTTCAACCGGTCTTGCCCTGCTTATTTCCGTAGGGCTCAGCTCGATAAAACCGCTAAGAAACCTGTTTCAGACTGTTTACTTTCTGCCGTATGTTACGAATACGCTTGCGGTAGGTCTTGTTTTCATGATCCTTTTCAAAAAGACCGCGTACAGCGACGGGCTTGTAAACGTTCTTATAAACTGGTTCGGCGGCAGCTCGGTAGATTTTATAGACGGTCCGTACTGGGCTAAGATGTTTGTTCTGTGCTTTTACACTGTATGGGTGGTTTTGCCCTTTAAAATACTGCTTCTTACAAGCGCCCTGTCGTCTGTTGACCGCAGCTATTACAACGCCGCAAGAGTGGACGGTACGTCGAGCTTCAGGATATTCAGAAAAATAACTCTTCCCATGATATCGCCGACAATATTTTATCTTATCGTAACCGGCTTTATCGGCGCTTTCAAGGCGTACAGCGACGCTGTGGCGCTGTTCGGCACGGATCTTAATGCATCCGGTATGAACACAATAGTCGGCTATGTTTACGACATGCTCTACGGCGACAGCGGAGGATATCCGTCCTATGCGTCGGCAGCTGCGATTATCCTTTTTGTAATTGTATTGACAATAACCTGCATTAACCTGCTGATAAGCAGAAAGCACACTCATTATTGAAAGGCGGAATGTTTGATATGAGCACGATTAATTCCGATGAGAATATTTCCGACTACGAGAGAATAGGAAGGTCTGTAGTCATAAGAAGGCGGATAGTTAAGGCGGTTACATACGTTCTGTTAAGCGTTTGGGCGCTTATCGTTCTGTTCCCGTTTTACTGGATGATACTCACGTCTGTTAAGAGCTACAGCGAATATAATTCCGAGTATATACCGAAGTTTTTCACGCTCACTCCCACGCTGAGCAACTACGTTGAAGCGTTCAGCTCGGTCCCGCTGGGAAGGTATCTGTTAAACACTCTTATATTTACCGTCGCTGTGACCGCGATAATGCTTGTTGTGATTACTCTGGCAGCGTTTGCCTTTGACAGGCTGGAGTTCAGGGGAAAAAATCTTGTGTTTACGCTGTTTTTATCCCTGATGATGATACCTAACGAGCTTGTCATAATAACAAACTTCGTAACTATTACCAACATGGATTTGCGAAACACATTTTTAGGTCTGATACTTCCGTCTGTGACCTCGGTGTTTTATATATATCTTCTTCGGGAAAATTTCGCACAGGTACCTGATACCCTTTACTATGCCGCCAAGGTGGACGGTACGTCCGATTTAAAGTATCTGCTTAAGGTCATGGTGCCCATATGCAAGCCCACCCTTATAACCATAGGAATACTTAAGGTAATCGAGTGCTGGAACTCATATGTCTGGCCGAGGCTTATTACCGACGACCCTAATTATTACCTTGTATCAAACGGCATTCAGGAAATCCGTGAAAACGGCTTCGGACGAGAAAATATACCGGCGATGATGGCGGCGGTAGTAGTAATAAGTGTGCCGCTGATACTGCTGTTTTTGATTTTCAGGAATAAAATAATGGCCGGCGTATCAAGAGGGGGAACAAAAGGGTGATGAAACGCAAACCGAGGATAGCGGCGCTTATCTTGTCAGCAGCAATCGCGTGTACGGCGCTTTCCGGCTGTCACGGAGCTCGCGAGGGGCTAAACGAATTTGCAGTCCCGGACGAGTTTGACACAGAAAGGGAATACAACATAGTTTTTTGGGCAAAAAACGATACCAACAAGGCTCAAACCGACATTTACGCCAAGGCGATAGAGGATTTTTCGAGCATATACCCCAACATAACCGTGACGCTTAGGCTGTATACCGATTACAACGACATATATAACGACGTTATAACCAACATTTCAACAAACACCACTCCAAACGTCTGCATAACCTACCCTGACCACATAGCGACATATCTGACGGGACAAAACATCGTCGTGCCGCTTGACGGTCTTCTTGAGGATGAAAAATACGGGCTTGGCGGAAGCGAGCTAAGATTCGACTCTGTAACGCAGGAGGAGATAATCCCGCAGTTTCTTGAGGAGTGCGTCATCGACGGGAAGCACTACGCAATACCGTATATGCGCTCGACAGAGGCATGCTATGTAAATAAGACCTATGTTGAGGAGCTGGGATATACCCTTCCCGAAACGCTTACGTGGGATTTCGTCTGGGAGGTATCCGAGGCTGCGATGGCCGCCGACGAGGATGGCAATTTCCTTGTAAACGACCAAAAGGTCATGATCCCGTTTATATATAAATCCACCGACAATATGATGATACAGATGCTTCGCCAGAAGGGGGCGGGCTACTCGACCGAGAACGGGGACATTCTGATTTTCAACGACACCACAAAGGAGCTCCTTTACACCATAGGCGAGCACGGGGCGGACAGGTCGTTTTCAACATTTAAGATTTCAAGCTATCCCGCAAACTTTTTGAACGCCGGACAGTGTATTTTCGCGATAGACTCTACGGCGGGCTCGACATGGATGGGTACTGACGCGCCGCTCAGCGATATCAGCGAGGACAGGCTTGTGGAATTTGAGACTGAGGTAATGGTCATACCCCAGTTTGACCCCGAAAACCCGCAGATGATATCCCAAGGACCGTCTGTTTGCATATTCAACAAGTCGGACCCGCAGGAGGTGCTGGCGTCGTGGCTTTTCGCCCAGTACCTGTTGACAAACGACGTCCAGATTGCCTATTCCCAAACGGAAGGATATATACCCGTAACCTCGAAGGCACAAAGCTCAGAGGAGTATCAGGATTACCTGTCGAGAGCGGGGGAGGACAACTCGACCTATTACGATGTAAAGATAAAGGCGTGCCGGCTTCTTTTGGACAACATCGACAATACGTTTGTGACTCCGGTGTTTAACGGTTCTGCCTCTCTTCGGAACGCTGCGGGGCAGTTAATTGAAAACACCGTTAAGGCGGCAAGGCGCAGGGAAACTATCGACGAGCAGTTTATGCAGACGCTTTACAGTGAGGTGGAGTCGCTGTACAGACTTGATCAGCTCGGGGCTGTGTCTTCCGGAAGAGAGGACCTTGGTCCTTTGCCGGCGGCTTCGGTAATACTTCTTGTTACATTGGCAATAGTATGGATTCTCATCAGCATTTACGGACTCGTATTGTACAAAAGAGAAAAGAAAAGAAAAAAATATTGACTTAAAGCCGATTTTTGAGTATACTAACAAGGTGTTGGAATTGATTTCTAACAAGAATGATTTTCATATTTGCGTACCTCATTTATATGAGGAGAAAGGCATGGAAGTTAAAATGAAAAAATATTTAGCATTGTTATTAGTGCTGGCGCTTTCGCTTTCGCTTGTCCTTACCGGATGCGGCGGCGATACTGCCGACGACGGAAACGATCAGGCTGAGGTTACTCAGAACGAGGAAAATACCGAGGACAATGTAGACGAAGAGCAGCCTGTCGATGAGGAAGCTCCCGAGGTTATGAGCTACGAAGAGTACATGGCTGCAGAATATGACACCGAGGTAACTGTTGAGACCTATGTTCAGGCGAAGCAGTCCTGGTGGGAGGACACCGCGACCCTTTATACGCAGGATGAAGACGGAGCTTACTTTATCTACAGCGCCGCCTGCTCTGAGGATGATTACGCATTGCTCGAGGTCGGCACAAAGATAAGGGTCACCGGATACAAGTCGGTTTGGTCCGGCGAGATCGAAATTATCGACGGTACATTTGAAATTATTGACGACGGCGATACTTATGTTGCTGAGCCTATCGACGTTACCGAGATGCTCGGAACAGACGGGCTTATCGATTATCAGAACCAGCTTGTAACCTTCACCGGCATGACGGTTGAGGACTCCGGCGACGGCGCTGCATTCCTTTACAGCTATGATGGTTCGGGAACAGATGGAGACGACCTTTACTTCAATGTTTCCTACAACGGACAGATCTATACCTTTACCGTTGAGTCCTACCTTTGCGACAATACTACTGATGTGTACGCAGCGGTTAAGAACCTTCAGGTAGGAGACGTTGTCAACATGGAGGGCTTCCTCTACTGGTATGAGGGCGTAAACCCGCATATTACTTCTGTTGAGGTAGTAACAGAATAATTTAAGCTTTTAGGCAAAACACCGGCACAGACAGGATCATGTCTGTGCCGGCTTTTTTTGAAGAAGACTTCCGCAGCGAGGGTATATAGCGGCAATCTAAAGCAATAATTAATAATATTTAATGAGTTCTGCCATTGACAAACAGAATGAAATATGGGATAGTATTTGTGTATAAAATTGAGTCAAGTTAAGTCTAATCGCGCCTAAGTATATTAAGCAGGGATGTGTAAAAGTGAAAAAGGTACTTATAGATGGGCATTATGGTGCAATAAGCCTGAACATAGGTTCAATGCTTTATGATAGAGATGATTTAGAGGTTATAGCCCTTGAGGACAGGTCGACGTTTACGCCTGAGCAGAGGCTGTCTCTTTTGAACAGCGCGGATATTGTGATATTGTGCCAGTCTGCCCAGACGGTTACAGAGACCATTCCACTTATTGAGAACAAGTCAACGAAGGTGCTTGATACATCCAATGCGTTTCGCCTCGCTCCCAACTGGGCGTACGGCCTGCCTGAGTTATCATATGATAACCGCCGTAGGATATCAATGTCGAGATTCGTAGCCATGCCTGCGACCCTTGCCGTCGGAGCTTCCCTTATAATAAATCCTCTCATAAAGGCAAAGATAATGGCGCCTTATCATCCGCTTATTATCAATTCTGTTGTCGGCTACTCGAGCGGAGGCGCAAATATGATATCGATGTACGAGGATGAAAACCGCCCCTTTGGGCTTTCTTCCGCTAGGCAGTATGCTTTGGAGCAGGCTGTGATGCAGCAAAAGGAGCTTATGCATGTGTGCGGGATTTCCTATCGTCCTTCGCTTAATCCAATGATAGATAATTATCCGAACGGAATGTTGGTCACTGTTCCTCTGCACTTAAGAACGCTTGCAAAAAGGCTTCATTCGCGTCAAGTATGGGAATATATTGCAAGAGCATATGAGCGCGAGCCGCTTATAGAGGTAGTGGATTACGAGAGCGCCGTATCTCGGCTTGGCGGTTTTCTTGACTCAAACGGAATGGCGGATTCTAACAAGCTTCAGCTTTTTGTCTTTGGCGATAATGATATCTGTCTCGTAGCGGCGAGATATGATAATCTTGGAAAGGGCGGAGCGGGAACTGCCGTTCAATGCATGAATCTCATGCTCGGCATAGACGAGCTTCACGGAGTTATTTAAGGCTTTGACTTGACGTTTTACCGCTGGAACCGGTTTTAATTCGGGGATTTTTATGGAGGATATATGACTGAAAACACAACAGGCAGACCAAAGGTGATGCTTGTGTCGGTAGATATAGGAGAATACGACGCCGAGAGGTCTATAGAGGAGCTGAGCGCGCTGTGTGATACCGCTGGCGCAGACGTTGCGGCGGTTGTTACTCAGAAGCGGCCATCTTATGACAACGCCACCTGCATAGGCTCGGGAAGGCTTGAAGAGATGGCGCAGCTTTGCGAGTCACTGGAG
This sequence comes from Candidatus Faeciplasma sp., assembly GCA_048393055.1. Classification (GTDB taxonomy): domain Bacteria; phylum Bacillota; class Clostridia; order Oscillospirales; family Ruminococcaceae; genus Faeciplasma. Next base: position 415,799 of record DBFJJS010000010.1, on the reverse strand, counting down.
ATAGACCAGGTTATTTTTGACTGCGAGCTTACCGGGACTCAGATACGCAATATTGAAGACGTGACAGACACATATACGATAGACCGCACAATGCTTATTTTAGATATTTTCGCGCAGCGTGCCACAACAAGGGAAGGAAAGCTTCAGGTCGAGCTTGCTCAAAACAAGTACAGGCTTCCGCGGCTAACCGGAATGGGAGTAAAGCTTTCAAGGCTCGGAGGCGGAATTGGAACAAGAGGTCCGGGAGAAACCAAGCTTGAAACCGACAGGCGCCACATCCGACAGAGGATAGGATATCTCGAGGCTGAGCTTAAGGAGATCGCGTCGCGCCGCGACCTTATGCGCAAAAGGCGCAAAAAGGATGGCGTATTGTGCGCAGCAATCGTAGGTTATACGAATGTGGGTAAATCGACTCTTTTAAACGCTTTGACAGATGCGGGAGTGCTGGCTGAGAACAAGCTGTTCGCAACTCTTGAAACAACGTCGCGCGCAATACTTTTGCCTGACGGCAGGAGCGTCACGCTTATAGATACCGTAGGGCTTATTTCAAGACTGCCGCACCACCTTGTGGAGGCGTTTAAATCAACTCTTGAGGAGGCTGCCAGCGCTGATGTGATACTTCACATTGTGGATGCGTCAAGCGAGTATTCTGAGCTTGAGAAAAGTGTCACGTTAAAGCTTTTGGCGGAGCTTGGCTGCGATGGAATACCGGTTATAACTGTTTTAAATAAGTGTGATTTGCTTCCAGACGGCATACGGCATCCCGATGGCGTCGTGTGCATATCGGGGCTTAACAAAACCGGCTTTGACGAGCTTTTAAAGGCCATAATGGAGGCGCTGCCTGAGACAGCAAAAAGAATGCAGCTTCTGATTCCGTTTTCGGAGGCCGGATTCGCGGCAAAAATAAGGGAACAGGGAAGCGTATTCTCAGAGGAATACACCGCAGACGGCATTAAGCTCGATGCGCTTGTGGATATTAAAATATGCAGTCAGGCGGAAAAGTATAAAACAGCCTGAGTCGCGGCTATAAATAAAAAAGCACTCTGAAACAAACAGAGTGCTTTTTGTTTTCAGGAAAGCAGCTTGTCTGCCGCTTCTGTAAGCCATTCGCCCTCGAAAAGCTCTATGCAGCCGTTGTCCGAGAGTTTTGACAGCTCCCTGTCAAACGGAATCTTAGCCAGAAGCGAAGTACCGAATTCCTTTGCAATTTCATCGGTGTGCCCGTGTCCGAAGATTTCAATTTTTTCGTTGCAGCAGGGGCATTTTACATAGCTCATGTTTTCGATTATGCCAAGAATAGGTATATTCATCATCTTAGCCATGTTTACCGCCTTTGCGACTATCATTGAAACAAGCTCCTGCGGAGAAGTTACTATAACGATTCCGTCCAGCCTTATCGACTGATATACCGTAAGCGGTACGTCTCCTGTGCCGGGGGGCATGTCTACAAACATGTAGTCGACGTCGTTCCAAACGACCTCGTTCCAAAACTGCTTTACCACTCCCGCAATAACCGGACCTCTCCATACTACAGGCTGTTTCTCGTCCTCTAAAAGCAGGTTTACCGACATTACCTCAATGCCAGTTTTTGTTGTCACCGGGTAGATGTAGTGCTCGTCGCCGTCCGCTTTTTGAGTAAGACCAAACGCCTTTGGTATAGACGGACCGGTGATGTCGGCGTCAAGTATAGCGGTATTAAAGTCGCGCCTTCTTGCCTCCACCGCCAGAAGGGAAGTGACCAGAGATTTACCAACGCCGCCCTTTCCGCTTACAACGCCTATCACCTTTTTTACATGACTAAGCTCATTGGTTTCAATATGCATGTCCTGCGGGGCTGTTCTTGATGAGCAGCTTTGCGAGCAGGATGAGCAATCGTGTGTGCATTCAGACATATGAAAGAAGTCCTTTCCAAAATAATTTTTTACTGCTCAGTATTTTCAGTGCTTTCAGTCTGAGTAGTTGCGGATGTTCCGGAGCTTGTTCCGGCAGTGCCTTCCTTAAGAGTTACGGTTATAATAAATCCGTCTACATTGTTTCCGGATATTTCATACGGGTAAGGAGTAGTGCCGTCTGGCATAAGAGGAATGTATATGGCCGTGCTTTCGGCGCTTGAAAGCGGAGCATAGTAAATGATGTACTGAGCGCCGTCGCTTGTTTCCTTAAGCAAAAAGCTTGTATCTATGGTATAGTTCTTTATGAAGGAAATATACTCCTCAAGGCACATATCATACTCCTTCATGATAGTTGCATGAGGAATACCGACATATCTGAAGTGCCACGGCTCGTTATCTATAAAAGTAAGAGCTTCTTTTCCTTCCGGATATCTGTTTATAAAGCCGTATTTGTCGCAGTTGTCCATTATCCATTCGTATTCGCCGGTGCCGTCAAAGTCGGTGTAGCTTTCGCCGTCATAGGTGGTAAAGTCGATTACAAGGCCGGTGTGATGCTCGCTGTAGCCGGGTATTGCGACAAGCGATGAAGAAACAGCACCTGTTGAGGCGAGTTCCTCGTCATACAGCTCCTGCTGCCTTTCAATGCTCCTGTAGCCGCTCCTGACCATTACGTTGTCGTTTCCGGTAGCGTTATAGAAGTCCAGCATCATGCTGTTGAGAGCATCCATAGCTTCGGGAAGAATCATAACGCTGTAGTCGCTGACCCAGTATGCCTGATTCTTCATCTCACGGACTACAACCAGATCGTCCTCGCTTACGCTGCCTAAAAATCTAATGTTGTTGTTTACAAGCACAAGATCGCCTTTTCCGAGATCGTCGGATGTCATTGTAACAAAGTCAAATATATATGAGCTTTGCTTTGTAGGATCGTCTGTGAGGTTAATTGAGGAACTGTCCGGGTCTGTCGAGCTTGTGACGGCAGGATCCGTCACCTCTGGATTCGCCTGACCGCTTCCCGATACTGCCGGATCGTTGTTATCATTTGAGTTGTCGTCTTTAGGACTGCACGCAACGCAAATTACTATTATAATTAAAAGCAAAGCCGCTAAGGCTATGGCTACATTTTTATACTTTATTTTGACTCGCTTTTTGTGTCTGCCTGTGTAACTTGTGCTCATATATAACCTATCCTTTCATTGGCATTAATATATACAAACATATGATAACACAACTCGTAGAAAAAATAAAGATGTTTTAAAATAAATATTGTGTTTTGAATTAAAAAATATAGAATATTGCCGCGCATGATGCTTTTAGTCAAAAAACGTCCGAGGTGTAAGCCTCGGACGTTCCTGCCTGACACAGTATATCAGGCGTATAAAAAGGATATCTTACTTTACAGAACCGGTCTTGTAAGCGTCGATCATCTTCTTGACCATCTGTCCGCCGACTGAGCCGGCCTCGCGAGAGGTAAGATCGCCGTTGTAACCGTTCTTAAGATTAACTCCTACTTCGTTGGCAGCTTCAACCTTGAACTTTTCAAGAGTCTGTCTGCCCTGATCAGTGGTAATACCTTTCATTATGAAAATCTCCTTTTAAAAATTCAAACGATATAAGCACGCGGATAAATAACTAACCGCGCCTTAAATGGGTTTGCAAGAGTATTATTTGCGCTCTGTTTGACTATATTAGTGGAAATTTTTGATTTTAAAAGGTGTTGAATAATCTTTTTTAAAATTAATTATTTTACTGTCAGCGTTATTGAAACATTTTCCGCATCTGCGGGCAGATCCTGCTCCTGCGACATATACAGATACGGCATCCCGTCGGAAGTATAGTGAACCCTTCTTATTCCGTCTATTCTGTCGCTTACGCCTAGGGTCTTATGGCCATGGTAGGTGATGTATGTGTCGCCGTACTCGTCAACGAAGAAGCCGTTGTGACCGCAGCCGTATTCGCCCTTAACGAAGTTTGAGGCAAGCACCGGTACAGGCGACTTTTTCCACACTGATAAGTCGGTTAGCTCGGCGCAGGTATCTGCTACAAATGCACCTAGAACGTAGGTGTCACCCGCAGCGTCTCCTCCCGAGTATGCAAGGTATACCTTTTCGTCTGTAACGATTGGGTGAGGACCTTCGTTATTGTCTGTGCCGTTGATATTTTCCCAGCCGTAAACCGGTCTTGACATGAGTTGCGGGAAGGTTATAAGCTGCCATGGCTTATTTATATCTACTTCTGCGAGCATAAGCATAGAGCCGCTGTCTGTTCCTGCCCAGGTTCTGTACGACCACACGGCAAAGCCCCTGCCTTTTACCTCGAAATAAGTCATATCGAGGGTTATGCCGTTTTTGCCGTCTCCGAGCGGATTTATGCCAAGGAATCTTCCGTCCGGCATTACGCACCGCTGCGGCTCGCTCCAGTCGGCCGGGTTCATCATGTCTCCGCCTTCCTTAAGCATCATGACATGGGACTGGGGGTCAAACGGTCCTTTTCCGATAGTGCAGAACAGGCACATCCTGCCGTTGGCTATATGGAATTCCGGCGCCCAGAAGGTCGATTCATATTTGCCCTCGGTGTAGTCAAGGATTGTCGAGCGTCTTACGTTTTCTTCGAAAAGCGCTTCGGGAGTTTGGGCCTCGCGAACCTCGAATTTCTTCTGACCCTGCGCGTCGTCTGTGCCTATAAAGTAGTATTTGCCGTTGTAATAAGTTATTATCGGGTCGCCCCACGGGCGGCTTTCGACAGGGAACGGGAATTTGCGGCAGACAATTTTTCCCTTGACCTCATATTTTCCGGGCTTCCCAAAGTCCACGGAGCTAAGATCCCACTTTATCCTCTTTGTATGCGTAGAGCCGTCGCTGTAAACTATCTTTGCGCTTATCTTTTCAAGCTCTTCCGGGCTGCTCGCGGCAATATCGGAGGGTACAAGCGCCTCCTTAAACTCTACAGGCTTGCTGTCTCTTAAAAGAGCCCAGGCCGTCTTTTCCGGTATTTCAATTTCAACCGCGTCGCAGCCGCATATATCGAGACCTTCGCAGGTAAACGTTCTCGCCTCTTCACCGTTGCTTGCAGGCGCTTCGTCCGGGCTTATGACCTCGGGAGCTGAAAAGCTCTTAAAATCGGCGGTTGTCCATTTTACCAGCCTGCCGGTCATTTTTGTTTCACAGCCGACCGCGAATATTCCGTTCTTTGTAAGATGCCTTGTAAGCTCCTCGCCGGTTATGGTGTAGACGCCGTTTGATTTTGACATCTTCAGGTTTACGACTCCTGTCGATATTATGCCGTTTTCCTCGCTGAAATAGCACTTTGGGAACAGCATACCGTAGTTCATAAATAGGGGAGAGTAGCTCTTGCCGCCGTCGCAGGAAACTGCAAAATGCACACTTTGAGCTAAAAATACCGAGTAGTCCGAAGCTTCATTTCGGGTATACGCCGCGATTTTACAGCTGCGGCAGCCTGTTTTGTTGCTCATATTATTCCTCCTGAAAGTAAATGTAGTCATGACAGTATCAGACGATATAATGATAGCATATATATCGAAAAAAGCAATAAGAATATGGCTTTATTCATGATAAAAAACCGGCGTATGCCATTTTAAAGGACATAACGCCGGTTTGCTGATAACTGTTTTATAAAGCTATTTTCCAAGCATTTTTTTGAGTCTCGACATCGCTTCCATGGTATTTTCATGAGTTGAGAACGCTGTGAGCCTGAAATAGCCCCTGCCGTTTTCGCCGAAGCCCTCTCCCGGCGTTCCGACTACGTTTGCCTCATTTAAAAGCTTGTCGAAGAATTCCCACGAGCCCATGCCGTCCGGGCATTTCAGCCAGATGTACGGAGAGTTCTTTCCGCCGAAATATTTTATCCCGCACTCGTCCAGCGCCTTCATCAGTATCCTGGCGTTTTCCTGATAGTATTCAATGTTTTTGCGGACGCCCTTTTGTCCATCTTCGGTAAATACAGCGTTTGCGCCGCACTGGATAATATAGGACACACCGTTGAACTTTGTTGATTGACGCCTGAGCCACAGTTTGTTGAGGTCCTGGTCGTACTTAAGGGCTTTCGGTACTATTGTGTAGCCGCAGCGAGTGCCCGTGAAGCCTGCAGTCTTTGAAAGCGAACATATCTCAATGACGCATTCTTTAGCGCCCTCAACCTCATACGCCGAATGAGGGACGTCGCTGTCTGTAATAAAAGCCTCGTATGCCGCGTCGAGAAGTATTATCGCGCCATGCTTTTTTGCGTAGTCTATCCAAAGCCTGAGCTGATCCCTCGTATAAGCTGCGCCTGTCGGGTTGTTTGGCGAGCACAGATATATTATATCCGAATTTACGCTGTCGTCGGGCAGCGGAAGGAAGTTGTTTTCCTCGGTCGCATTGGCGTAAACGATTTTTCTGCCCGCCAAAATGTTTGTGTCTACGTACACGGGATATACAGGGTCTGTGACCAAAACGGTGTTGTCGGTGTCAAACAGGTCGAGAATGTTTCCTAAATCGCTTTTAGCTCCTTCGGAAACAAACACCTCTTCCGTTTCAAGCTCTACGCCGAATTTTTTGTAGTAGCCAACGATGCTTTCGCACAGGAAATCATAACCGCGGTATTCGCCGTAGCCCTTAAACGTCTCCTTAACACCCATTTCGGACACGGCCTTGTGCATTGCGTCTATAACTGCACCGCACAGGGGAAGGGTAACGTCTCCTATACCCATTTTAATTATTTTCGCGTCCGGATGCTCGCTCGCGTACTTTGCAGTGCGCTGCGCTACTTCTGCAAAAAGATAGCTTTCCTTTATCTTTGAATAGTTATGATTTGTCTTCATATGTTTACCTCTCCTTCATATGAGAATTCGGCAGGTCCTCGCATTACTATGTCGTAGTCGCCGCTGCATGTTATATTTAAATCTCCGCCAAGCAGCTTTACGGTTATTTCCTGGTCAGGACGGCATATCCCGTTTTTGACCGCCGCCGCGACGCTTGCGCACGCGCCTGTCCCGCATGCAAGGGTTTCTCCGCTTCCTCTTTCCCATACACGCATTTCGAGCGTTTTATCGTCTATCACCCGTATAAACTCGGTGTTTACTCTCTCTGGGAAAACAGGGCTGTGCTCAAACTGCGGACCTATCTTTTCAAGCTCCAGAGATTTTGTATCCTTAACAAAGGTAACGCAGTGCGGGTTGCCCATAGAAACGCAGGTTATATCCCATTCGCCGCAGTCAAGGGACAGCCGCCTATTTATTACCTCGTCATCGCCGCCCATGCCTGTAACGGGTATTTCGCCGGCTTTAAAGCTTGCTTTGCCCATTTCAACCGATACGCTTTCCACAATGCAGTCCTTAACGTCTAGCTTTAGCGTTTTGATTCCAGCAAGAGTTTCAAGCGTTACCGTCGTTTTATCAGTAAGACCCTTTTCGTATACATATTTCGCCACGCATCTTGTGCCGTTTCCGCACATTTTGCCCTCGCTGCCGTCCGCGTTAAACATTCTCATCCTGAAATCCGCAATTTCGGATGGAAGAATTATTATGATTCCGTCGCTCCCGACCGAGAAATGCCTGTCTGAAAGCTTTATCGCCAGCTTTGACGGGTCGTCTACATGCTCCTTAAAGCCGTTGATATAGATATAGTCGTTTCCTATACCGTTCATTTTTGTGAACTTCATATCGCTCCTCCGTTACAGATCGTTCAATATAAGATCGTCCAGCGATTCGCGCCTTACCGCCTCGTAGTCCTCGTCGCCGTTTACCATTACAACGGCAGGACGGGGAATGCGGTTGTAATTCGACGCCATCGAATAATTGTATGCGCCCGTAGTTAAAACTGCGACAAGGTCGCCCCTTTTAATGTCTGCCGGAAGCATAATGTCCGGCTGAATGATATCGCCTGATTCGCAGCACCTGCCCACTAAGTCGCATTTAAGCGCCGGTTCTGCGTTAGCCTTGTCGGCTGCGACTACCGTGTATTTTGAGCCGTAAAGCGCATATCTTGGATTATCGGTCATTCCGCCGTCTATGGAAACGTAATTTTTATAGCCGGTGATTTTTTTTACCGTTCCTACGGTATACAGGGTTATTCCCGCGTCCGCCACGATGCTTCTTCCCGGCTCAAATCTTACAGACGGGCGCGCTATACCCAAATCCGAGCACTTTTTTGTTATAAAGCAAGCTACCTCGCGGATACTATCCTTAATGCTTATTTCCGGCTGATTCTCAACATACCGCACACCGTAGCCTCCGCCGAGATCGAGTATTTTTGCCTCGAAGCCGCATTTGCTCTTTACTTCGGCTATAAAGCCAAGCATTATGCCGGCGCTTCTTATAAAAACGTCGGAATCAAAGACCATAGACCCCACATGGCAGTGAAAGCCCATAAGGCATATGTTTTTCTTTTCAAGAGTATGCTCGGTTATTTCGAGCGCCTGACCTGTCTCTATGGCTGTTCCGAACTTTGAATCTACCTTCCCTGTTGCTACCGCGTCGTATGTATGCGGGTCTATTCCAGGGGTAAGCCTTAAGAGAATCTTCTGCGTCACGCCTTTTTGAGCGGCGATATTGTCGATAGCGTCAACCTCTTCAACATTGTCGCACACAAAATAACCCACGCCGGAATCTATCGCAAACGCTATGTCCCAGTCGGTCTTGTTATTTCCCTGGAAATACGCCTTTTCCATCGGGAATCCCGCCTTTAATGCTGTGTATATTTCGCCGGCGGAAACAACGTCCGCGCCAAGCCCCTCTTCTTTGATTATTTCATAAATCCTTTTAAAGCTTGCCGCCTTGCTTGCATACAGAGCGCAGGAATCATCCCCAAAGCATTCGCTGATTGCTTCGCGGTAGCCGCGGCAGTTTTTTCTTATTCTTTGCTCATCCATTACGTAAAGGGGAGTGCCGTATTTTTGCGCAAGCTGCACAGTGTTTTTTCCGCCGAAGTACAGCGTTCCGTCTTTTATCGTAACATTATCTGTAAGTATTTTTTTCATCTGCCGCAAAGGCTCCTTTCAAATTCCTGAAAACTTCCGTTATATTTATCGGACGATTATATAAGTCCATGTCTGCCCATAAGCTCGTAAAGAACCTGAGCTTTTGCTTCGTCCATCGGAGTAAGGGGAAGCCTCAGGCTGTTTTCGCCGTAACCCATTTTCGACATAGCCGCCTTGACTGGGATCGGATTTACCTCGCTGAACAGCGCGTTTATAAGGGGGAGGTATTCAAGCTGAAGCTTAAGCGCTCCCTTTATGTCTCCTGCGAAGAATTTCGCGCAAATATCCGCCGTTTCGCCCGGCATGATATTTGACAGCACGGAAATAACTCCCTTTCCGCCGAGGGAAAGTATAGGAAGTATCTGATTATCGTTCCCGGAGTAAATGTCGAGTTTATCGCCGCAAAGAGCCGCAAGTTCCGCGATTTGAGCTATATCGCTGCTGGCTTCCTTGATGGCGCAAATGTTTTCTATCTCGGAAAGCCTGAGCGCAGTCCTGGGAAGAATGTTGCAGCCCGTCCTTGATGGGACGTTGTACAGTATACATGGCTTATCGCACTTATCCGCTATTGCCTTAAAGTGCTCATACAGCCCGTTTTGAGTCGCTTTGTTGTAGTATGGTGTGACGAGCAGCAGCGCGTCCGCTCCGGCGTCGCACGCAAATTTTGAAAGCTCTATTGCATATGCCGTGTCGTTAGAGCCTGTTCCCGCTATAACCGGCACTCTGCCCCTGACCTTTTCGACTGAAAAGCGGATAATTTCCTTATGCTCTTCGTCGGTCAGAGTAGAGCTTTCACCCGTCGTCCCAGCAACGACAAGCGCGTTTATTCCTCCGTTTATCTGCATTTCAAGCACCCGTTCAAACGCCTTATAGTCTATTTCATCGTTCTTAAACGGCGTGATAAGGGCGGTTGCCGCTCCGGTAAATATGGTTTTTTTCATATCGGCGAGAATCTCCTTTACAGATTGCATAAAATAAAAAAAGTCACCTTAAAGGCAACTATCGCACGAAAATATACGCACGCCGTCTAAGCGTGAAAATAAAAATCGTTCGATAGCTCTCCGCAGTACGTGCGACAGCAATGAGGATATTAACCGCATTGCCGGATCGCTCATTTGCCTTTTGAGCGTCCTCGGCAGCTATCCCTTTCGGCAGTGTCCGCCTTGGCTGACGTTAACAACACCGCTTACTTATGATATACTGCGCCTCTATCAATCAAAGTAATTATAATACCTGTTTTTTCTCTTGTCAACATTGACTGGCGATATTGTACACATGCATAAATACAACAGATATAGACCGCTGTATATTGTGCTTATAAGCTTATAACGCTGTATATTGTGCTTATAAGCTTATAATAAGATACCCTGTCTGACTGTACGTCAGACAGGGTAAGCTTTTATTAGAATCAGTGGTCAAATGTAGTCTTTGCTATAGAATAAAAGCTCGGCTTTAATGAAAGATCTCTGTCTATAATGAGGGCGGCGTTCCTTCTGAGCTTCGGAGTGCCGTTGAGCCAGGAGTTTTCATCGTCCGTTCCCCAGAATACCACCGAGTCGATTATTCCTTCGTCCGCGAAGTCAAGGAACATGTCGAACAGCTCGGCGTACTTTTCAGCCTGCTGCTGAAGCTCCTCGTCAGACCATTTTTTAAACGAACCGTCGGCGTCCGCACCTACGAACATGTTCATGTCAAGCTCGGTTATCTGGATTCTGAAGTTGCCCGCATACTCGGGGAAGCATTCGTCGTAAACATCGGCAAGACCCGCTATCAATTCGATATTCCTTCTGTAATGCTCGACGTCGCAGTTGAGGTCTATATGAGACTGGAAGCCAACGCCGTCGATTCTTACGCCCTTGCGGAGCATTCTTTCCACCATATCGTACATAGCCTGAGTCTTGGAGTCCTGCCACTCCATGTTGAAGTCGTTGATAATAAGTACAGCGTCCTCGTCGGCAGCCCTTGCAGCGTTGAAGGCGATTTCTACATAGTCGTCGTAATAGCCGTTTCCGTCAAGGTCTCCGATAATATCAGCCCAGTAGGAGTCGTCCGCTATACGCCTGATGGAGTCCGCGTTGAGGACCTCGTTGCACACGTCCCAAACGTCGATATCGTCCTTATATCTTGTAACGACATCGGTAATATAGGTAGTTATCCTTTCTTGAAGCTGCTCGCTTGTAGCAAGAGCTCCGGCTTCATAGCATTCGTCAAGCGATCTTGTGTCGTCAGGGTCTGCCTTGAACCACCACTGCGGAACCTGCGAGTGCCACAGAAGGGTATGACCTCTGAGGGTGGCGTCGTTGAGCTTTCCGAATTCGACGAATTCGTCGGCGTATTCAAAGTTGTATACGCCCTCCGACGGATTGATGCAGTCCGGCTTGAATTCATTGCCGAGAGTATAGACGTTGTAGTGCTTGAGAAGGCCCTTGGTAATGGGATCTTCAAGATTTTCAAGGTCTATCTGGTTTGATGTAAATGATGCGCCTATGAGCATTTTGCCCTCAAAGTATTTCCACAGTGCGGGTACGTCGTAATCTGAAACGTAGTGCTCACCGGACTCCTCCAGAGCCTCAAGCTCTTCGAGCGTGTATGTGAGATTAGGATCCGTAATATCGGACATTTCGATCTCGGGCGTAGTCTCGCCGCAGGAGGCAAGGCTCATTAGCATAACCCCTATAAGCGCCAATGAAATTAATTTTCTCATTGTAATAATTTCCTTTCGGTAATAATTTGCATTTACAGTATAGCATATTATTAGTGTTGATTGAATAGGTAAATCCAACAATTAAAACGCAAAGATTTATGCACTTTTACATAATCAAGTCCTTTTACGTCCCTGTCTATTGTGTTATTGGACATATTAGCTGTAAGTATAAACCTTGCTGCCGCGCTGCAAAGCAGGACAATTCTGCGGTGTTAAATCTCTATCAAAGCACTTGAGCCGAGGTATTTGTCTTTTTTTACTACGATTTTCTTGTCAATACGGCTGTTCAGTGCGTCCACATGGGAGATTATCCCCACGAGCCTGTTCGATTGTCCTAAACTTATAAGCGTGTCCATTGCCGCGGACAGCGACTGCTCGTCCAGAGAGCCGAAGCCCTCGTCTACGAACATGGTGTCAAGCCTTATTCCGCCGGCGTACGCCATCATCTCATCGGACAGACCCAGAGCAAGTGCCAATGACGCCTTAAACGCTTCTCCGCCAGACAGGCTCTTGACGCTTCTGTCAGAGCCGATGTAGTGGTCGATGACGTCCAGCTCCAGTCCGGATTTCGACTGCCTGCTGAGCGGCTCGCGGCTTCTTTTAAGCTCATACTGCCCCTGGGTCATTTTCATCAGGTGGATGTTTGCGCGGTGAATTATCCTGTCGAAATATGTCGCCTGTACGTACGCCTCGACATTCATCTTTTCCTTTCCGGAAAGGCTTCCGTTTACGGTGTCGGAAAGATTTTTGACCGCAGCTGCGTCCTGTTCCTTAAGGCTGAGCTTTTTTGCGGCTTCTCTAAGGCCCGCGCACGCTTTTCTGTTTGCCGCCGCACGCTCCGAAAGCTCTGCTTTTTTGCGTTCAAGCTCCTTGATGGCTTTATCGGATTCGTTTTTTTCCGATATTATCGCTTCGGCAGGTTCTTCGCTTGCGTTTTCGAGGCTCTTTGCGAGAGATTCGATCGCAGCTTTACAGGCTGAGATTTCGGTGACGCATACGTTATAGTTTTGCCTGCGGCTCTGGATTTCGCCATCAAGGCGTGCTGCTTCATTTTTCAGCTTTTCAATTTCTGCCTGAGCTTCCTTTTTAGATGGATACTCGAGATTTTCCGATGCCTCCTTCACCGTTGCCGCAAGTCCCGCGACATTGTCCTGCAGGCTCGCTATGCTTTTGTCAAGCTCACCAAGACTTTTTTCGCGTTCCTTTTGAGCGATCTCGTATTCCGGCAGCAGCTTTTTAATTTTTTCTATTTGCGCGTATTTTTCATTCAGCTCATTTTTACGCCTGGACAGAGCCTCAAGCGCAAGCTCTGACTTTGCAAGCTCCTGCGCTATAAGCTCGGATATTCCGCGAAGCTCGCTTTGGTTAAGCGTGTCCATACATTTTTTCTGAGCGGCGGCGTATTTTGCCTTGAAGCTGCCGTTAAGCTGTGAAGCCTTTTGCGCGAAATTCTTTTTATCTGCGTCCAGCTTCTTAAGGCGCTCCGAGCTTTTTCTGACCGCCGCCTCGTCGGGCGTGTTACCGCTTATGCAGGCCGGGCAGGGGTGAACCGTCGAGCCGCACACCGGGCATTTTTCGCCGTCGACAAGTCTGGACGCAAGTATTCCGGCGCTGTTGTCCAGGTACGCGCGCTGCATCCGCTCAAATTCGGAGAGCGCCGACGCATAGATTTCGTCCGCCTGTTTATACAGCTTTTGCGCGTCCTTTAAGTTAAGGAATGATTCGTTGAGGTCGTTTACTGTCTGCCTGAGGTCTGTGAGCGTTTTTTTTCGCAGCGATGCAAGCTCGCTTTCGGATTCCGCCGACAACAGCTGCGCTTTAATCCCTTCTGCTTCCGCAAGCCGTCTCGACGCATTATCCGAGGCGGCTTTCTGCTTTTCTATCTCTGCTGCCAGCCTTTCCCGCTCGGCTTTTTTTCGCTCCAGCTCTGATTTTTGACGGCTCAGAAGCAGGCTTTGTTCTTCTTTGCGGTCGTATAAATTAAGATTTTCCGCTTTTTTTACTGCCTGGGCGTTAAGCTCTATCCGCCTTTTGTCAAGCAGCTCGCATTCTGAAGCCCTTGCTTCAAGCTCTGTAAGCTCAAGGCTTTTTCTTTCTAGGCGCGACCTCTTCTCGCTCATTTCCTTTCGCAGCTTCTGCGCCTGAAGGGCCGCTCCGAGCCGCTTGCTTATGGCGTCCGCCTCGCCCTTTTTCCTTGCGTACTCGGCTTCAAGCTCGGTTTTCCTGCGCTCGTCCGCTTCAAGAGCGTCAATAATAAGCTCCGCCGCCATCACATAGTCGCCGTTTTCCTTATACGTCTTAAGTTTTTCCGCCGCCTCCTGTGAAAGCTCCGACATTCCAGCGTAGTTCGAGCACATCAGCCGTAGCTCCGCGCATTGGTTTGACAGCTCGCTTGCGGTTTTGCGCGCGCTGTCCTGAAAGCGCTGGTAAAAATCAGTGCCGAATATCTTTCTGAATATGGTGGAACGCTCCTGCGTAGTGGCGAAAATAAGCCTTAAAAAATCGCCCTGGGCTATCATCGCTATCTGTACAAACTGGTTTTTGTCTATCCCGATTATGCTTTCTATTTCTTTTGTGACCGAAGACCACTTTGTCACGGGCGCCCGTCCGTCGTCGAAGCTCAAAACGGCGTCGGCAGGCTGATTTGTAAACCCGCCTCCCCGTTTCGGACGCGGATATTCGGGATTTCTTTTGACAGTGTATACCTTGCCGTTGCACAAAAAGGTAAGCTCGACGTATGTCGGAGTATCCGCCTCGGCATATTTGCTTCTGAAGAGGGAGGAGTCGTTTCTTGCGCTGCCGCTTGCCTGACCGTAAAGGGCGAAGGTAATGGCGTCGAAAATCGTGGTCTTGCCTGCGCCCGTATCTCCGGAAATCAGATACACCCCCTGGCTTCCCAGCTTTTCGAGATCCAGCGCCGTTTTGCCCGCATATGGTCCGAAGCCGCATATCGTAAGCTTAAGAGGTCTCATGTAGACACATCCTTTCTGTTGTTTTCGTCGATAATGCGCTTTACTATCGACTCCTGATAGCTGCTGAGCGGCTGGTTGTTTTGAAGCAGATAAAACTCGGATATAAGCTCGAACGGAGTTTTTTTCTCGACGTTTTCGGCAGCATCAATACAGACGCTTGAACGGGTGCGTGCGTTATCGTAATCGAGCCGGAGAATATTGGGGTATATCGAGCGCAGCTTCCCTATAGCGTTAGGAATGTCCTCCTCGTCGGTAAGGGTTATATATACGTAGTCGTCAAGCTTTGTGCCCATGTAGTTGTCATAAAAGGTTATGTCGAGGTAGCTTCCTTTAATTCTTCTAAGGTCTTTAAGCGGCACAAGCGGGACAAGCGTTACGCATAGGTTCGACTTTTCCTTAAGCTCAACTATGACCGCTGATTTTTGGTGTCCTATCTCGGAAAACGAGTATTTAAGAGGGGAGCCGCAGTATCTTATATTCTCGCCGCCCGCTTTTTGAGGTGAGTGAAGATGTCCGAGCGCCGTATAGTCGAATTTTGAAAAAGCGTCGGTCCCCACGCTGTCCGAGCCTCCAGCGATTATGTCCTCCGAATCGCATCTTATAGATCCGGCGACAAACTGGTGGCATATAAGTATGTTTCTTTCCGACTGGTCGACGTCCATCAGTTCTATGACTTTTCTAACGGCTTCGTCGGTGGTTTTTGCGTCGTAATCAGGGAGCGCGTGCTTAAACAGCGCCGGCTTTATAAAAGGCAGGAGGTAAATATTTATCCTGCCGTAGCTGTCGCTGAGAACTACGGGACGCGGCACTCCAGCAAATACTCCCGATACATATACGCCGGAGTTTTTCATGATTTGCGACCCAAACTCCAGTCTCTCGCCGGAGTCATGGTTTCCGCTTATTATAAAGACCTGCTTGCCACGGCTTGCAATCTCGGTTATAAATCCGTCGAAAAGGGTGACGGCTTCAGCGGGCGGCACGGGCTTGTCGTATATGTCTCCCGCGATAATTACGAAGTCAATGTCCCGAGCCTCAATTATATTAAGTATTTCGCGAAGTATATATTCCTGATCCTCGATAAGAGACGCCTCGTTAAGCCGCTTTCCGAGGTGCAGATCCGACAGATGTAAAAAACGCATACTAAACCTCTGTAAATTTTGATTATTTAAAATTATACCCCATCGCCGGGTTTATTTCAACCAGGTAAAAAAGCTCTCGACGCCACTGGCGCAGAGAGCTTTTTGTATGATGATTTCATGTTATGCGTCTATGGTAGATATGCTTGGGATTACCTCCTCCAGCACGTCGAGCACTATCCTTACCGTGTCAAGCGATGTAAACGTAGTCA
Organism: Candidatus Faeciplasma sp.; assembly: GCA_048393055.1. GTDB lineage: Bacteria > Bacillota > Clostridia > Oscillospirales > Ruminococcaceae > Faeciplasma. The sequence goes on along the minus strand of DBFJJS010000010.1, from coordinate 399,908 downwards.
CGCCGTTTTGAACCGCGCACTGCCTTATCGCTACTCCGTCCTCGTAATGCACGCCGGAGAGTATTGCGCGGGTGTTGATGATATAGCTGACGTATCCCGCGCGTATTGACTGCAGGATCTCGTCGCTGCCCTCGCTGAGCTTGCCTCTTACTCTTGTGCGTATGCCATGCTTTTTAAGGAATTTTGCCGTTCCTATGGTCGCTTCAATATTGAAGCCGAGGTTATAAAATCTTCTTACAAGAGGAAGGGCCTCTTCCTTGTCCTCGTCGGCAAGGGTAACTACTACCGTTCCGTACTCCTTCATCTTTATACCTGAAGCCTGAAGCGCCTTGTAAAGCGCGCGGTTGAGCTTATCGTCATATCCTATCGCTTCGCCGGTTGACTTCATTTCCGGTGAGAGGTAAGAATCCATTCCGGAAAGCTTTTCAAACGAGAACGCGGGCGCTTTTACATACCAGCGGGTCTTGTCCTTCGGGCGCATGTCGGTTATTCCCTGGTCCTTAAGGCTCTCTCCGAGCATTACGCGCGTGGCGGTCTTTACAAGATTGAAGCCGGTCGACTTTGAAAGGAACGGAACGCTCCTTGACGCCCTTGGATTTACTTCGATTACAAAGACGTTTTCGTTGGCGTCTACAATAAACTGAATGTTAAACAGCCCTATAATGCCGATCCCGATGCCAAGGCGCGTGGTATAATCCGCGATGGTGTCCTTTACCTTATCGGATATGCTGAACGGAGGGTATACGCTCATACTGTCTCCCGAATGAACTCCCGTTCTTTCTACAAGCTCCATGATTCCGGGAATAAATACCTGCTTTCCGTCGCAGATAGCGTCTACCTCCACCTCCTTGCCGACAATATATTTGTCCACAAGGACAGGCTTGTCCTCGTCTATCTCAACGGCGTTCTTAAGGTAGTGGCGGAGCATCTGTTCGTTTGCGACTATCTCCATGGCCCTTCCGCCGAGAACAAACGACGGTCTTACCAGCACGGGATATCCTATTCTTTCGGCTGCTGCGACTCCGCTTTCGATGTCTGTAACAGCCTCTCCCTTTGGGTTGGGGATATTGAGGGACTTGATTACCTCGTCGAACGCATCGCGGTTTTCCGCCTTTTCTATTCCTACGCAGTCTGTGCCGATTATCTTTACGCCCCTTCTTGTAAGAGGCTCGGCAAGATTTACCGCAGTCTGTCCTCCAAGAGTTGCGATAACCCCCTCCGGCTTTTCAAGCTCTACAATGTTCATTACGTCCTCAACGGTAAGAGGCTCGAAATAGAGCTTGTCCGCCGTAGTGTAGTCGGTAGAAACGGTTTCGGGATTGTTGTTTATAACTATCGCCTCGTAGCCCGCTTCTCTTATCGCATGTATTGCGTGCACAGTCGAATAGTCAAACTCGACTCCCTGTCCTATTCTTATCGGTCCTGAGCCGAGAACGATTATTTTCTTCTTATCTGAAACTATCGACTCGTTTTCGTCCTCATATGTCGAATAGAAATATGGGACGTAGCTTTCAAACTCGCTCGCGCAGGTGTCTATCATTTTGTAAACAGGGAAGATGCCAAGCTTGCGGCGCAGCTCAAATACCTCGTCCTCGGAGATGTTCCACAGCTCCGCAATATACGAGTCGGAAAATCCCGATTTCTTCGCCTCGCGCAAAAGCTTGGGCGAGTGCGGGCTTTGTTCAAGCTCCTTTTCAAGATCGACGATATTCTTTATCTTGTCGAGGAAGAACATGTCTATCTGCGTGACGTCGCATATTCTTGAATGGTCCACTCCCATCCACATAAGCTGAGAAATAGCGTATATCCTGTCGTCCGTGCCGTCCTTAATGTAGTCAAGGAGCTGGTCGACAGTCATGTGCTCGGAATCAAACTTTGCCATGTGGATGTGGTTTTTGCCGTCCTCAAGGGAGCGAATAGCCTTGAGCAGGCTTTCCTCAAGAGTCCTTCCTACGCTCATTACCTCTCCTGTAGCCTTCATCTGAGTGGAAAGCACGTTTGATGCTGTTGTAAACTTGTCAAACGGAAATCTGGGCATCTTTGTCACCACATAGTCGAGCGTGGGTTCAAAGCATGCAGGCGTATTGGCAAGCTGAATTTCGTCAAGATTCATGCCAACGGCTATTTTTGCCGATACCCTTGCTATAGGATAGCCGCTCGCCTTTGAAGCAAGCGCAGATGAGCGCGAAACCCTCGGGTTTACCTCGATTACATAGTATCTGAACGACTGAGGGTCCAGGGCAAACTGCACATTGCAGCCGCCTTTAACTTTGAGAGCGCGTATTATTTTCAGTGCGCTGTCCCTTAGCATTTGATATTCCTTGTTGGTAAGAGTCTGGCTGGGAGCTACTACTATCGAGTCGCCGGTGTGTATTCCGACGGGGTCGAGGTTTTCCATGTTGCACACGGTTATGGCGGTATCGTTTGCGTCGCGCATTACCTCATACTCAATTTCCTTGTAGCCCTTGATGCTCTTTTCTACCAGCACCTGGTGGACAGGGGAGAGCGCAAGCGCGTTTTTCATCATTTCACGCATCTCGTCGGGATTGTTTGCAAAGCCGCCGCCGGTTCCGCCCAGTGTAAACGCAGGGCGAAGTATAACCGGGTACCCTATCTTTTCGGCAGCCTCAAGGGCCTCTTCCACGCTGTAGGTTATCTGCGACGGAACTACAGGCTCCCCGATGCTCTGGCAAAGCTCTTTAAAAAGCTCTCTGTCCTCCGCGCGCTCTATGCTTTCGGCTGTAGTGCCCAAAAGCTCTATCTCGCATTCCTTGAGCACTCCCTTTTTGTAAAGCTGCATCGCAAGATTAAGACCGGTTTGTCCGCCTATTCCGGGGACGATGGCATCCGGACGCTCATACCGGCAGATTCGAGCCACAAACTCAAGAGTCAGTGGCTCCATATAAACCTTGTCTGCAATGGAGGTATCCGTCATGATGGTGGCGGGATTTGAATTAACCAGAATAACCTCGTAGCCCTCCTCCTTAAGAGCAAGGCATGCCTGTGTTCCGGCGTAGTCAAATTCGGCGGCCTGTCCTATAACTATAGGGCCTGAGCCTATAACAAGTACCTTTTTTATATCAGTGCGCTTAGGCATTGTTTTTCGCCTCCTTCATAATATCTATAAACTGACCGAACAGATATCCGCTGTCCTGCGGTCCGGGCGCGCTTTCGGGGTGATACTGCACGCTGAATATCCTGTCATCCATGCAGCTTACGCCTTCAACGGTTTTATCAAGCAGGTTTACATGAGTGATTGTCAGACCCGTGCCTTTTATGCTTTCCGGCTCCACCGCATAGCTGTGGTTCTGAGAGGTTATTTCTATCTTCCCGGTCGCAAGGTTCAAAACAGGGTGATTACCGCCTCTGTGCCCGAACTTCAGCTTATACGTTTTAGCACCGTAGGCAAGAGATATTATCTGATGACCCAGGCATATGCCGAATATCGGATACTTGCCGCGCAGGTTTTTAACAAGCTCTATCGCGCAGCCTACGTCCTCGGGGTCGCCCGGACCGTTTGACAGAAATACGCCGTCCGGGTTCATAAACTGTATTTCCTCGGCGGTCGTGTTGTACGGTACAATGGTTACATTGCAGCCGAGCTTGTTGAGTGAACGAATGATATTGAGCTTTATGCCGCAGTCAAGAGCAACCACGTTAAATTTGGGGTTTGCGGTTCTTGAATACCAGCGCTTTTTGCAGCTTACCCTGGAAACGGCGTCCTTCGGTATGGGAGTGGAGGCGATTATTTTAAGACCATCCTCAAGAGGTGTGGAGATGTCCGTAATAAGAGCTCTTCTCGATCCTATATCGCGGATGCTTCTTGTAAGCTTTCTTGTATCCACGCCGGATATTCCTGAGATCCCGTTTTCCTCAAGAAGCTCCGCCAAAGCTTTTGTGTAGCGGAAGTTTGAGGGCATATCGTTGTAATCCCTTACGACAAGAGCGCCTATCGAAAGGTTTTTGCTTTCGTAGTCGTCGTCTGTGATACCGTAGTTGCCGATAAGGGGATATGTCATAACGACCATCTGATCAGTATATGATGGGTCTGACACGATTTCCTGATAGCCGACCATGGAAGTGTTGAAAACTATTTCAAGGACCTTGTCCGAATAGCTTCCAAAGCCGTAGCCAAGGTATTCGCTTCCGTCCTCCAGGATAATCTTGCGGTCAAATTCCTTCATGGCATTATGTTCCTTTCGTAAATTCTATCGTAGTTGGGGCAGGGGAGGTCAAATTGCGGGGGCGAGGGGTGTCAGAACATCTTCACGTATTCCTCGCGCTCCGCGCCTACAGAAACGTACTTGACAGGGCAGCCGACGGCCTTTTCAATATATCTGATGTAGTCAATTGCAGCCTTTGGCAGATCCTCCGGCTTGCGGCAGCCGGAAACGTCGCCGAAGCCGTCCAGGTATTCTATTACCGGCTTTGCGCGGTCAAGCCTGTAGCCGGTGGGGAAGTCGGTAGTGATTTCGCCGTCGATATCGTAGGCTGCGCATACGGGTATTTTATCGAGATAGGACAAAACGTCCATCTTTGTAAGAGCAATATAGTCTGCTCCCTGAAGTATAACGCCTTCTCTTGACGCCGGTACGTCAAACGGTCCTACTCTTCTGGGCCTGCCGGTAGCGGCTCCGTATTCTCCGCCTGCTTTTCTCAGGGCTTCTGCTTCGTCTCCGAACATTTCAACCGTAAACGGACCTTCTCCCACACAGGTAGAGTACGCCTTCATTATTCCTATTGTTTCATCAAGCTTCGCGCCGGGTATTCCCGCGCCTATAGTTGCGTATCCGGCAAGGGTAGTGGACGACGATGTATACGGATAAATACCGAACTCGATATCTCTTAGCGCGCCAAGCTGAGCCTCGAACATTATGCGCTTGCCGCTCTGCTTGGCGTTCCAAAGATATTTTGAAACGTCTGTGACATACGGAAGCACTATTTCGCCGTATTTTTTAAGCCAGTCCATCATTTCGTCCGGATTAACCGGCTCATGTCCGTAGCCGGTAACGGTGAGGTTCTTCCACTCGACTATATCCCTAACCTTTTCGGCAAGCACGTCCATGTGATAGAGGTCGTCCATTCTTATGCCTTTTTTCATGTACTTGTCCGCATATACGGGTGCGATTCCGCGCCTTGTCGAGCCGAATTTCTTGTCTCCCAGACGCTCTTCCTCAAGGATGTCCATCATCTTGTGATAGGGCATGCAGATTATAGCCTTCTCGCTTATTTTAAGATTGTCGGGGGTTATAACTATACCCTTTTCGACAAGGGTGGCGATTTCGTGCGTAAGGTGCTCGATATCTATTACCATACCGTTGCCCATGACGTTTACAGTGGTTTCACGGAGTATTCCGGAGGGCAGAAGGTTTAAGATAAACTTGCCCTTTTCGTTTATTACCGTGTGCCCTGCGTTGTTTCCGCCCTGATAACGGCAGATTATGTCATAGTCGGAGGACAGAAGGTCAACCATTCTGCCCTTACCCTCGTCTCCCCAGTTGATTCCTACGATTGCTGTAAGCATAGTTAATGTGTGCCCTTGAAGACCAAAGGCGCTCCTTTCTTGAATTTAGAGCCGGCTCTTTTCCCGGTTGTTTATACGTTGACAGTGGTATCTACCGTTCCCATCTGGTTTTGCGGCTGCTCAAGAACCTGCGCCACCTCGTCCAGGTATTCCTGCGTCTGTTCCTTGGCGCGTCCCGTGAAGCCGCCCTCGCGTATTATTTCGTCGAGCTCACCGCGCGTAATGTTGAATACGGGGTCTGCGGCTATTCTGTCCATAAGGTCGTTGTCGGCGCCGAACTGCTTTATCGCCTTGGCGGCCGCTACGGCGTGAGTGCGTATCGCCTCATGCAGCACCTGACGGTCTCCGCCCTTCTTGACGCAGTACATAAGTATATTTTCGGTTGCGATGAACGGAAGCTCCTCCATAAGGTGCTTTTCAATTACCTTCGGATAAACTGTCATCCCGTTTACTATGTTGATATAAAGCGTAAGTATTCCGTCTACGGCCAAAAACGCCTCCGGAATGCTTATGCGGCGGTTTGCGGAATCGTCGAGCGTCCTTTCAAACCACTGCTCGCTCGCCGTCATAGCGGGGTTCATGGTGTCTGCGATAACGTATCTTGCAAGCGAGGCTATTCTTTCAGAACGCATCGGATTGCGCTTGTAGGCCATTGCGGAAGAGCCGACCTGTCCCGCCTCAAAAGGCTCATCCACCTCTTTAAGGTGCGACAGAAGCCTTATATCGTTTGAGAACTTGTGCGCGCTTTGCGCGATGCCGGAGAGAACCGAGAGAGTGAAGTAATCTACCTTTCTTGAATAGGTTTGTCCGCTGACGGGGTATGTTGATTTAAAGCCCATCTTTTCGGCTATAAGCATCTCAAGCTTTTTAACCTTTTCGTGATCTCCGCCGAACAGCTCCAAAAAGCTCGCTCCCGTTCCTGTTGTGCCCTTGCAGCCGAGAAGCTTCAGGTTTCCCAGAACAAAATCAAGGTGCTCAAGGTCAAGCATCAAATCGTGAAGCCACAGCGTCGCGCGTTTTCCGAGCGTTGTCGGCTGAGCGGCCTGGAAGTGGGTATACGCCAGGCACGGCAGGCTTTTATAGCTGTTTGCAAAGCTGCAAAGAGCAGATATAGCCGCCAGCAGCAGCCTGCGTATCTGCAAAAGGGCGCTGCGCTGCTGGATTATGTCGGTGTTGTCTCCCACGTAGCAGCTTGTTGCGCCGAGGTGTATTATCGGCTTTGCTTTGGGGCAGGACAGCCCGTAGGTGTAGATATGCGCCATTACGTCGTGCCTTACCTTTGCCTCGCGCTCGGCGGCTGTCTTATAGTCGATATCGTAGATATGCTCTTTCATTTCCGCGATTTGCTCGTCGCTGATATCAAGACCGAGTTCCTTTTCGCTTTCAGCTAAGGCTATCCAAAGCTTTCTCCATGTCGAAAACTTCATGTCATCGGAAAATATATGCTGCATTTCCTTGCTGGCATATCGTTTGCAGAGTGGGTTTTCGTATCTGTCTGACATTTTATCTCTCCGTTCGGTTTAAATTTTATTTTTTAATTCTTGCCAATACGTCCTTGTAGCCTTCCATAACGTTGCCCATATCCCTGCGGAAACGGTCCTTGTCCATCTTTTCGTTTGTCTTAGCGTCCCAAAGGCGGCAGGAGTCGGGAGAAATCTCATCGCAAAGGATAAGCTCGCCGTCAACGCGGCCAAACTCAAGCTTAAAGTCAATAAGCCTGATTCCAGCCTTTGCAAACATTTCGGTCATAAGATTGTCTATCTTAATAGCCATTTCCTTGAGCTGGTCAAGCTCAGCCTGAGTGGCAATTCCCAAAGCTGTAATCTGGCTGTCGTTGATCATGGGGTCGCCGAGCTCATCGCTTTTGTAGCTGAACTCTACTACCGTGTTCTTAAGCTCCGCTCCCTCCGGAACGCCGTACTTCTTTGAAAAGCTTCCTGCGGCTACGTTTCTTACGATGACCTCTACCATTACGATTTCAGCCTTTTTAACAAGAACGCTTGTTTCGTCGATTACCTTAATAAGGTGAGTTTTTATGCCGTTCGCCATCAGATATTCAAAAATGATGTTGGAGATTTCCGCGTTAAGCTTGCCTTTTTCGGGAAGGTCCTCCTTCTTTGCGCCGTTTCCTGCTGTGGCGGTATCCTTGTACTTGATTATACAGGTCTTGGGGTCCTCGCCCTCATAGACGATCTTTGACTTTCCTTCGTAGAGCATTTTCATTCTAATCAACCAACCTTTTCTATGATTATTTTTATAGTATGCGTATAACCGCATATAAACGATATTATGACGTGCGTCCGGCAGCGCGCCACGCAAACGCATATACACAGAACAAGACATAATATTGACTTCTGCTGGAAATTAATATTATGCTTGTCCTAAAAATATTGGTTTGTATCAGCGGCGTTTTTATTGCTTTTCAGACTGTGTTTTTGACTTCCTTTCGGACAGCTTTACTTCAAAACGATCTTTTTCCGTGAACTTTGGGACCGGAGTAGGATAATTTCCGGTAAAGCATGCGCTGCAGAATTTGTCAGAACCTATAAGCTTGGGCAGGTCGTCAATCGGAAGAAAGCCTATGCTGTCCGCACCTATTATGTCCGCGATATCATCTATTGAATGCCGGCAGGCTATAAGGTTGTCCTTTGAATCGATGTCCGTGCCGTAATAGCATGGGTTCATAAACGGCGGGGAAGAGACCCTTACATGGACCTGCGACGCACCAGCTTCCCGAAGAAGCTTTACAATCTGAGCGCTTGTGGTCCCTCTTACAATAGAGTCGTCTATCATTATTACCCGCTTTCCGCAAACTGTTTCCCGTATTACGTTGAGCTTGATTTTTACTTTGTTGAGCCTGTCGTCCTGACCGGGAGAAATAAACGTGCGCCCTATGTATTTGTTTTTTATAAAGCCTATTCCGTATGGTATTCCGGACGCGGCTGAATAACCCAGCGCTGCGTCAAGTCCGGAATCCGGTACTCCTATGACTACGTCCGCCTCAACGGGGTGTCTTTTCGCAAGAATTTCTCCCGCGCGTTTTCTTGAAGCGTGAACCGAGACTCCGTTTATAACGGAATCAGGTCTTGCAAAATATATGTATTCAAAGATACATATGCTCTCGCGGCACTTTCCGCAGTGCTCTTTATATGAATGAACTCCTGATTCGTCGAACACTACGATTTCACCCGGAAGAACGTCCCTTATAAAATCAGCCCCAACCGCCGACAGCGCACAACTTTCCGAGGCGATTATATACGTTCCGTCCTGCCTTTTGCCGTAACAAAGCGGTCTTAAGCCATACTTATCCCTGACGGCAATAAGCTTTGCGGCCGACATTAAAACAAGGGAATACGCACCGTCAAGCCGCAGCATGGCTCTGCTCACGGCAGATTCTATGGACGGGGAGGTGAGTCTTTCCTGGGTTATTATGTACGCTATAATCTCGGTGTCGCTGGTAGTGTGGAAAATCGCGCCGGACATCTCAAGAGATGATCTCAGCTCGTAAGCGTTGCTGATGTTTCCGTTATGCGCGAGCGCGAGCTTGCCCTTCATGTGATTTACTTCTATGGGCTGGCAGTTATTGCGGCTGTTTTTCCCCGTAGTGCCGTATCTGACATGTCCGACAGCCATGGTTGCGTTAGGGAGGCTTGCCATAGCTTCATTTGTAAACACGTCGTTTACAAGCCCCAAATCTTTATGCGAGTAGAATATACCGTCATCGCATACGACTATTCCGCAACTTTCCTGACCGCGGTGCTGCAAAGCGTAAAGACCGTAGTAGGCAAGTCCCGCGACATTAGCGGGATTTGGCGAATACACGCCGAATACTCCGCACTCTTCTTTAAGCTTGTCCATTACCTGTCACGCTCCGATCCGAATGCAAGGGCTGCTTCCACAAAGCCGTAAAACAAAGGGTGAGCCTTGTTAGGTCTTGACTTAAACTCCGGATGGAACTGCACTCCGACGTGGAATCTTCTGTCCGAAAGCTCTACCGTCTCAACAAGCCGCCCGTCGGGAGACGTGCCCGAAATCGTAAGCCCGTGCTGAGCCAGCGTCTCGCGGTAGTCGTTGTTAAATTCATAACGGTGACGGTGGCGCTCATGGATAAGCTCAGTTTTATAGCATCGCTCCATTGTTGTGCCGGGGGCTATCTTGCAGGGATAACTTCCCAAGCGCAGAGTTCCGCCCTTATCTATATTATCGCTCTGTCCGGGCATAAAGTCAATAACTTTATTCTTGCAAATCTCATCAAATTCGCCGGAATTTGCGTCCTTAATTCCCGCGACGTTCCTTGCGTACTCGATTACCGCTATCTGCATGCCGAGGCATATTCCGAAATATGGAACGTTATGCTCTCTTGTATACTTTGCGGCGAGTATCATGCCCTCGATTCCTCTGCCCCCGAATCCGCCGGGAACAAGTATTCCGTCCATCTTGCTTAGAATATCCTCATAATTTTCAGGAGTGAGGGTTTCAGAGTCTATCCATTCTATGTTTACGCGAGCGCCAAGGTGATATCCTGCGTGCCTTAGAGCCTCCGCTACCGAAAGGTAAGCGTCGTGAAGCTGCACGTATTTACCTACAAGTCCTATCCTGACGTTACGGCTCAAGTTTTTGATAAGCTCGAGCATCTGCATCCAGTCGGATAGGTCAGGCTCGCCGGTCTTAATGCCGAGTTCTCTGCAAACCACCTTGGAGAAGCCCTCTTTTTCAAGCATAACTGGCACCTCATAAAGGTTTGACAGCGTAATATTTTCAAATACGCAGTCGTGCTTTACATTGCAGAACATGGATATCTTCTGGAATATCGACTGCTCGAGCGGCTTATCGCAGCGGAGCACGATAATGTTAGGGCTTACCCCCATTCCCTGGAGCTCCTTTACTGAATGCTGAGTCGGCTTTGATTTATGCTCGTCCGAGCCACTTAAAAACGGCACTAAGGTAACATGAATAAACAGGCTGTTTTCTCTGCCTATTTCCAGAGATATCTGCCTTGCAGCTTCTATGAATGGCTGCGATTCGATGTCGCCTATAGTACCGCCTATTTCCGTGATTACAACGTCAGCCTCGGTCTGCTTGCCTACGCGATATACAAAATCCTTTATTTCATTTGTAATATGAGGGATAACCTGAATGGTTGAACCGAGATACTCCCCCCTGCGCTCTTTGTTCAAAACGTTCCAATATACCTTTCCGGTTGTGAGGTTGGAATATTTATTGAGGTTTTCATCTATGAATCTCTCGTAATGACCCAAGTCAAGGTCTGTTTCGGCGCCGTCGTCGGTAACGTAAACCTCGCCGTGCTGATATGGGCTCATTGTTCCCGGATCTACGTTTATGTACGGATCAAGCTTTTGAGCGGCTACCTTAAGCCCTCTTGCTTTAAGCAGCCTGCCGAGCGAAGCGGCTGTAATGCCCTTTCCGAGACCGGAAACGACTCCTCCGGTTATAAATATATACTTAGTAACATTAGGCATGATTTTTAGTAGCCCTTCCGGCTGATAAAGCCGGCGTGGGCGCTCCTTTCTTCAAGCTTTAAACATGGTAAAAACGCCCGAGGTGCATACAGGGGCGCTTTCACGCAGAAGTGTATTTATCCACAATTTCCTTGGCGACGCTCAGGCGGGTTACGCATCTGTCCATCGCCGTCTTTTCTATATATCTGTGCGCGTCCGATTCGGAAAGACCGGCCTCTGAAATCAGCATAAGCTTTGCACGGTTGATAAGCCTTATTTCAGACATTTTCTCTTCAAATGAAGAGGCTTTCTTTTCCATGCGGCGAATCCTTTCCCTTGTGCCGCACAAAAGCTGCATTGCCTGCAATATAAATTGCGCGGATGTCGGCTTTGAGACCGTCAACGCTCCCAGAGGCGTTAATCTTGCGCTTATATCGGGGTAGTGTTCAGCCTTTACCAAAAGCATTACTCCCGCTCCGCTTCGGCTCAGTACATCCGCCGCCAGATGAGAACCGAATTCATCCGGCAAGGGAGCGTTTATAACGACGATATCGAAGCTGTGCTCTAAAAGAAGCCGGTTTGCCTCGCTTGCATCTTGGGCTATAACGACCGGATTGTAAACATCTTTTGGCAAAAGCCTGGTGATCGTGCTGTTAAACTTTTCGGAGGCAGACGCTACCAACACCCCGTAAACTCGCTCTTTCAGCTCCATCTTGCCTGTCTCCCCAAAATTATCTGCTGCAATAGCATTGAATAATGCTTTCAGGAACGTATTTTCGTATGAACCTGCTTGCGTACGCCGCTTCCGAAGCAAGCGTCAGGCTTTTCGGAAGCATACCGTAGTTTGAAAGCTCTGCCGCGGAGGCGGTCTGCATATTGATGTTGCATGCTGCGGGAAGCTCTAGCCCGCGTTCGATTCCCTCCATACCAGCGTCAATAATAAGAGCTATGGCAAGATACGGGTTGCACATCGGGTCGGGAGATCTCAGCTCCGCGCGCCTTTTTCCTCCCGACGAGGCAGGTATTCTTATCAGCTGAGAGCGGTTTTCGTTCGTCCAGCTTATATATTTGGGCGCTTTATATGTGCCGAACCGGCGGTATGAAGCCTCAACCGGGTTTAAAAATACCGTCATGTCAGAGATGTTTTCCAAAATTCCTGCAAGAACAGGGGACAGCATATCTTTTCCGTTGCAGCTTGCGGAAATATTTATGTGCATTCCGTTGCCGGCGTCGTTTTCAAGCGGCTTAGGCGAGAAATCTGCATAAAGCCCGTACCTTGCGGCTATGGTGCTCACCACCGTGTGGAAGGTAACGGCGTTGTCGGCCGCCTCGAGAGGCTCGGAATATCTGAACGCTATCTTGTTTTGACCCGGCCCTTCAACGTGGTGCGAGCTTTCGGGACGCATTCCCATCTGCTCAAGCGTCAGGCATATTTCACGGCGGACGTTTTCACCCTTGTCGTCCGGGGCAATGTCCATGTATCCGGCGCTGTCGTAGGGGATAGAGGTAGGACTGTCGTTGCCGTCACGCTTAAACAGGTAAAACTCCGACTCCGGTCCGAAGTCAAACTCATAGCCTTTATTTTTCGCATTCTCTGCGGTCCTCTTAAGTAGCGTTCTTGTATCCGCTGCAAACGGGGTGCCGTCGGGATTCGTTATGCTGCAAAACATCCTCACTACTTTTCCGTGCTCAGGTCTCCATGGCAAAACCGCGATATTCGAGGTATCCGGTCTTAAAAACAGGTCTGAGTGGGATTCGCCTCCGAAGCCCGCTATCGCAGACGCGTCTATCGCTATGCCGCGCTCAAACGCCTTGGGCATTTCGCTCGGCATTACCGAAATATTTTTCTGCTTGCCGAATACATCGCAAAATGTCAGCCTGATAAATTTAACGTCCTCTTCTTCGAGATACTGCATGATTTCATCCGGTGTATAGCTCATATCATCACATGCCGTCGACAAATTCGAGGCTTTCCTCCTGTTGAGTATATAATTATATAAGCAGCAGCGCCGCCCTGCTTAATTTTGGACGTACATTTGCTTGTACGGGTTTTTGCTGTCAGGCGTTATAAGCGTGAAGTCTCTGCCGAGGATAACGTTTTCGTCCGCTTTGAAAAGCTCGCAGTATCGCGAAATGTACGGCATTATTTCGCTCAGATCCTCGTCTCCCGCCTTTCGCGCCGAGACCTGCCGCGGAAGCTTAAGCTCTGACAGCTCGGCTCTTATAAACACCTTTCCTCCATGCATTCCCGTGCAGGGGAAGTTGCCTACTATCGGCTTGTTTTTTATGTCCAGACCGAGGACTATTATAATGCCTCCCGCCTGATACTCTCCCAAAAAGCTTCCGGCGCGCCCGCCTATGACCATGACGGGCTTTTTATCGCGGTACTCCTTCATGTGTATTCCCGCGCGGTATCCTGCGTCTTTTTTTATGAAAATCTGCCCGCCGCGCATTGCGTACCCAACGGCGTCCCCGACCGTGCCGTTTATAATTATGCTGCCGTCGTTCATGGTGTCGCCTACAGCGTCCTGGGCGTTGGCGTCTACAAATATCTGCGCCCCGTTTAAATACGCGCCGGTCGCGTTTCCGGCCACGCCTTCTATCGTTATTTTCTTTTTTGACATTCCCGCGGCAATGAACCGCTGTCCAAGGCAGCCGGTCACGGTGATTTCATCGCCGGCTTCGCGTATTTTTTGGTTAAGTGTGGAAAAATCAAGCCCGTGCGCATTAATAATCATATATTATACTACACCTCCCAGCTTTGTTTTGCAATAGTCTCTGCCGAACAAATATAAATTCGGAGATTTTTTCAGCATTTCAAACTCAACTGAGCTGAGCGGAATTTTATTTCTTATAAGATTTGTATATATTCCTGCCCGCTCTATGCACCCTATAAGCTCGAAGCCGACGAGCAGACCGTCCCTTATAAAGAGCTTTTTGAGCGAATCTCCGTCTTTTTCCGTATACGCTTCATTGGTAAAGCTGCCGGCGGTCATAACGTGAAGTCCGAAAAAGCCTATCGAGTTCATCGGTATTGAATTGGAAAATTCGGACTCTTTACCCGCCATGTTTTCACCTGCGCATTTGCCCTGCATATATGCGTTCGGCATTATAGCCATTACCTTTACGCTGCCGGAGGAAATGTCCGTCGCCTGTGTGCAGTCACCTGCTGCGTAAATTCCGTCTGCGGTGGTTCTCATGCGGTCGTCTACCGATATTCCGCGTCCGCATTCGCAGCCCATGTCTTTAGCAAGCTGTATATTCGCCCTTACACCGACTGCAACCACCAAAACGTCGAAGCTTACTTCTTTTCCGCTCTTCATGACCGCCCTGCCGTTTTCCAGCTTGACGGGAGTATCGCTGAGCATAAGGCTTATCCCGTTTTTTTCAAGCACATCTGCCACCATTTGAGCGCCGTCACTGTCCAGAATACTTGAAAGCACCCTGTCCGCAAGGTCGCAGACCGTAATGGATTTAGTTATGTGATGAACTCCCTCCGCGCACTTAAGCCCGATAAGACCAGCGCCGATTATAAGCACACTGCTGTCGGGAGAGAGTGCACTTTCAAGGGCGAGGGCGTCGTCAACCGTCATAAATGTGTATTTATTCTTTACGCTTTCAAGACCCTCTATATCTGGCACGAACGGAGACGAGCCTGCGGCTATGCATACGCTGTCGTAGCTTACTTTTCTGCCGTCTGTCAAAACGATCTCCTTTGAGGCGGAGTCGATTTTTTCGGCGCTTTCGCCGTAGATGACCTCGCATCCGTTTTCCTCATAGAAATTTTCTGGTCTGTAGAGCATTTTTTCAAGAGTGGTTTTGCCCTCGAGGCAATAGGAAATGAGCGGGCGGCAGTAAACAGGTCTGTCCTCTTTGGATATGACCGTAATTTTCCCTTCGCGGTCAACGCTCCTTATGCCCTCTATGCAGCCTGCGGCAGCTGTGCCGTTGCCTATAATTACATAGCTTTTCATTTTATCACCTCTCCTCGTATACGATTGCGTTGTTCGGGCAGCCATTTACGCATGCCGGCGAACCACAGCTGTTTCTAAGACACAGCTCGCATTTTTGGACAGCGCCGCTTTCGTCCTGCGAAATAGCGCCGTATGGGCATACAAGAATGCATGTCAGGCAGCCTATGCACTTGGTTTTATCTATTGTAACCATGCCCTCGTCGGACCGTGACAGCGCGCCTGAGATGCAGCTCTTAACGCATATCGGGTCGCTGCAATGCCGGCAGGAAACTGCATAGGTTATTTTGTCGTCGCCTTCGACCCTGATTCTGGGGTAGATGTCCTTGCCCTTTAGCGCTTTTACCATGTCATTGCATCCTGAATTTGCGTAAGCACAGTTGTATTCGCACAAATGACAGCCAAGACACCATTTTTCGTTTACAAATACTCTTTTCATTCTCCTGCGTGTGAGATACCGAGAATCTCAAGCTCCTTTTTCGTAAGATTAACGCCGCGCAGCATAAGCCGGTTCCCGCGCAGCGCCTCTATGGAGTTGATGCCCATGCCTCCCATCAGCTCCATTATCTCATGCCTCCATGCGTTCATCAGGTTGACAAGACGCTCGCTTCCGATATCGGGGTTGAGCCTTTTGACAAGCTCGGGACGCTGGGTGGCGATGCCCCAGTTGCATTTGCCGGTCTGACAGGTGCGGCACAGGTGGCAGCCAAGAGCAAGAAGGGCGGCGGTAGCTATGTAGCACGCGTCTGCGCCGAGGGCTATCGCTTTAACGACGTCCGCGGAGGAGCGGATGCTTCCTCCGACAACAAGCGAAACGTTTCCCCGTATGCCTTCGTCCGTAAGCCTTTGGTCGACCGCCGCCAGAGCAAGCTCTATCGGTATTCCTACATTATCCCTTATCCTTGTCGGAGCGGCGCCGGTTCCTCCTCTGAAGCCGTCGATTGCGATTATATCAGCTCCGCTTCTTGCAATGCCGCTTGCTATTGCCGCGATGTTGTGAACTGCCGCCACCTTGACGATAACGGGCTTTTTGTACTGAGTAGCTTCTTTAAGAGAGTATACAAGCTGTCTCAAATCCTCGATCGAGTATATATCGTGGTGCGGGGCGGGGGAGATAGCGTCCGAGCCTTCGGGTATCATGCGCGTTCTCGAAACGTCTCCGACGATTTTTGTGCCGGGAAGATGTCCGCCTATGCCGGGTTTTGCTCCCTGTCCCATTTTTATTTCTATCGCAGCTCCGGCGTTCAGATAGTCCTCATGTACTCCAAACCTTCCTGACGCCACCTGCACTATGGTGTTTTCGCCGTAGCAGTAGAAGTCCTCGTGAAGTCCGCCCTCGCCTGTGTTGTAGTAAATTCCGAGCTGTTTTGCTGCTCTTGCAAGGCTCTCGTGGGCGTTGTAGCTTATCGAGCCATAGCTCATCGCTGAGAACATCACCGGCATTGAAAGCTGCAGCTGCGGCGTGAGATTGTTTTTAAGAGTGCCGTCGGGATTTCTTTCAACCCTGGAGGGCTTCTTTCCTAAGAACACCCTTGTTTCCATCGGCTCGCGAAGCGGGTCTATGGGCGGGTTTGTCACCTGAGACGCGTTTATAAGTATCTTGTCCCAGTACACCGGCAGCGGCTTCGGATTTCCCATAGACGACAACAGGACGCCGCCGGAATCCGCCTGCTTGTAGATTTCCTTAATGGTATCTGCCTGCCAGTTTGCATTTTCACGGAATGCGCAGTCGCTTTTTACAATCTTCAGAGCGCGCGTCGGGCAGAGAGAGACGCATCTTTGGCAATCGACGCATTTTGATTCGTCGCTTATCATCGACTTTGTTTCCGGATCGTAGCGGTGCACCTCGTTAGCGCACTGCCTTTCGCATACCCTGCACGCTATGCAGCGGTTAGGGTTTCTTACGACCTCAAATTCGGGGTAGATATATGATATGGACATATCAGTATGCTCCCTCCTTTACTTTTACGATTACCGGTTCTCCTCCGGACGGGGCGTAAATATTTTCGGCGTCCGGCTCCATGACGCGAATGGCGGCTTCCTCGCTGGCAATATAGAACATATCGCCTTTTTCTGCCGTCACCATCGATCTCAGCTTTAAGCGGTCGTTGAGCGCCATAAGCCCGCCCTCGAATCCGAGTATTATTGAAAACGGTCCCGTTATCAAAAGGCTCGGATACGCCGTTCTGAGGTAGCTTAAAATGCTTTTTTCCGGCTCGGGCTTCGCCGCTATGGTAGACCAGAACGGAGCTGCTATTACAGACGCGGTCTCCTCAAGCGTAAGTCCCTGCCTGCGTATAAGGTGGTCGGCGATGTACGCTATTACCTCGGTGTCTGTTTGCAGAGTGCACTTGTAGCCGAACATTTCTATGTACCGCCTGTTTGCGTCGTAGGAGGATATCTCTCCGTTGTGGACAATGGAATAGTCGAGTATTGCGAACGGGTGAGCTCCTCCCCACCAGCCGGGCGTATTTGTCGGATATCTGCCGTGAGCGGTCCAGGAATACCCCTCATACTCCTCCAGACGGTAAAATCTGCCCACATCCTCCGGGAAGCCGACCGCCTTAAATACCCCCATGTTTTTTCCACTGGAAAAAACATACGCGCCTGGTATCTGAGTATTTATTTTCATGACCATCCTTGCCACATATTCCTTTTCGTCAAGCTGAAGCCTTGAGAGCACCGAGCTGAGCGGAGCGACAAAGTATCTCCATATTAAAGGTACGTTTGTGATTTCAGGTATTTTTCTTATAGGTATATTTTCCGCCTTTACAATTTCAAATCCGTCCTTAAGAAAGCTTTCGCACTCCATTCTGTCGGAGTTATCGTTGTAGAATATGTGAAAAGCGTAAAAATCGCGGTACTCAGGATATATTCCGTAGGCGGCAAAGCCTCCGCCGAGTCCGTTGGAACGGTCATGCATGGGTATCATGCTTTGTATGATTCGCTCTCCGTTTATACGGCGTCCGTCCCGCGATATCACGGCGGATATGGCGCAGCCAGAGGGGATCCTCACCTGACCTTCTAAGAGCATGGGTTATCGTCCTTTCCTGTTAAATATAAAAAGAAAAGCGCCGTTTGTGCGAGGACAATTGTCCCACACAAATGAACGCCTTTGCTCATTAATGCTTTAATTATAACATCAGCAAATATTAATGTCAAGCGAGCAATATACTGAATACTCGGCAATTTCGACAGGTAGATTTTATTTATAATGACGTTGAAAAAAACTTTGTCAATGGGATTGACATTTTAGCTGAGCAGTGCTATACTTATATAAACTGTTGAAGAAGAGAAGTAAGCTTTGCAAGTGTACTTAAGAGAGCGGCAGGCGGTGTGATTGCCGTGTATAACGCGACGCTGAATGGACTTCCGAGGGCGATCAGAAACGGGTATGGCATCTTTCCCGATTGAGAAAGAACCTTTCCCGGATTATGTGAGACGGAGTGGCTTTCCGTTAAAAAAGCACTCGTATACCTTTTTATATTAATTTGCGTGTATTAATATTTTGATGTACGATAGAGAGGGCGATATATCGTCAAGCAGGGTGGCACCGCAGGATTATCCTGTCCCGGCAATTTTAAGCATTGTGGGGACGGGTTTTTATTTTATCCCTTTGTCCCTAAACAGTTAGAAAGGAGATATTTACTATGTCAAACAAAGAAATCCCGTACAAAATTTATCTTGAAGAAAGCGAGATGCCCAAGGCATGGTACAACCTTCGCGCTGACATGAAGGAAAAGCCTGCGCCGCTTCTTAACCCCGGAACGCTTGAGCCGATGACGGCAAAGGAACTGTCAGGAGTTTTCTGTGACGAGCTTGTAAAGCAGGAGCTTGACAATGATACACGCGACTATGAAATCCCGCAGGAAATACTTGATTTTTATAAAATGTACAGACCGTCGCCGCTTGTAAGGGCATATTGTCTTGAAAAGAAGCTTGGCACGCCCGCAAAGATTTATTACAAGTTCGAGGGAAACAACACCAGCGGAAGCCATAAGCTCAATTCTGCGATAGCTCAGGCATACTATGCGAAAAAGCAGGGCTTAAAGGGCGTTACTACCGAAACAGGAGCAGGTCAGTGGGGAACTGCGCTTTCAATGGCCTGCGCATACCTTGAGCTGGACTGCAAGGTATACATGGTAAAGTGCTCATATGAGCAAAAGCCGTTCAGGCGCGAGGTAATGAGGGTATACGGAGCATCTGTAACCCCGTCGCCGTCTATGGAGACGGAGGTTGGAAGAAAGATACTTGCGGAGCATCCCAACACCACCGGAAGTCTTGGCTGCGCGATATCGGAGGCAGTAGAAAAGGCGACTACAAGCGAGGGTTACCGTTATGTACTGGGAAGCGTTTTGAATCAGGTCCTTCTGCATCAGTCGGTAATAGGACTTGAGACAAAGACCGCCATGGATAAGTACGGTATAAAGCCGGACATTATAATAGGCTGCGCCGGAGGCGGCTCCAACCTGGGAGGACTTATAGCTCCGTTCATGGGTGAAAAGCTCAGAGGCGAAGCGGATTACAAATTTATTGCGGTTGAGCCTGCGTCCTGCCCGAGCTTTACAAGGGGAACGTATGCTTATGACTTCTGCGACACCGGAATGGTCTGTCCGCTCGCCAAGATGTATACTCTCGGTTCCAGCTTTATCCCGGCTGCCAACCACGCCGGAGGTCTCAGGTATCATGGAATGAGCTCGGTTCTGTCCAAGCTTTATCATGACGGATATATGGACGCCGTCGCCGTTAAGCAGACTGATGTGTTCGCGGCGGCTGAGCAGTTCGCAAGGGTAGAGGGCATACTTCCCGCTCCGGAGAGCAGCCACGCAATTAAGGTTGCCATCGACGAAGCGCTCAAATGCAAGGAGACCGGAGAGGAAAAGACAATACTGTTCGGCCTCACCGGTACAGGCTACTTTGATATGGTGGCATATGAGAAATTCAACGACGGAAAAATGGATGACTACATTCCGACTGATGAGGAGATTGCGGAAAACATCACAAAGCTGCCGAAGGTTTATTGATATTTTTTGTTAATAAATGCGCTGAAATTATATTGACAAATCTGATTCAGGGGAGTATAATAACAGCATAAGGCAAGGGCGTCTTAGAGATTAAAGGTCTCTAAGGCGCTTTTTGTTTTTCGGCAATGCAGCCGCAATAGCATTATACGATAAAATTTCGGGCAATGACGTCTGACTAAGGCGCATTGTCCGATTTTGTTTTTACAAAGGAGAGTTGTCTATGAGCATGGTTTCAGAGATTTTCGGCACTAAGGTATTTGACGACAGAATGATGAAAGCCAGTCTGCCCGACGATATCTACAGGACGCTGAAGAAAACAATCGACGAGGGCGCGCGGCTTGATTTGCATGTTGCGGACGCAGTCGCCGCTGCGATGAAGGATTGGGCCGTTGCAAACGGTGCTACGCATTTTACTCACTGGTTCCAGCCGCTTACGGGAATAACCGCTGAAAAGCACGACGCTTTTATATCTCCCGCGGCGGACGGCAGGGTTATAATGGAGTTTTCGGGCAAGGAGCTTATAAAGGGCGAGCCGGACGCTTCATCGTTCCCGTCGGGAGGCTTAAGGGCGACCTTTGAAGCCAGGGGCTATACCGCATGGGATCCAACATCGTATGCGTTTATCAAGGACAATACTCTTTGCATACCGACTGCGTTTTGCTCCTACGGAGGCGAGGCTCTCGACAAAAAGACCCCGCTGCTTCGTTCGATGGAGGCGTTAAACAAGCAGGCGCTCAGAATTTTAAGGCTTTTCGGCAACGACAGCGTAAAGTGCGTGCGCACCTCTGTAGGACCCGAGCAGGAGTACTTCCTTATAACAAAGGAAATGTACGAGCAGAGAAAGGACCTTGTTTTTACCGGCAGGACGCTGTTTGGGGCAAAGCCTCCAAAGGGTCAGGAGCTTGACGACCACTACTTCGGAGTTATTAAGCCGAGGGTTGCCGAGTACATGAAGGATCTCAACGAGGAACTTTGGAAGCTCGGAATTCTCGCCAAGACCGAGCACAACGAGGTAGCTCCCGCTCAGCACGAGCTTGCCCCCATTTATTCGACCACGAATATCGCCACCGACCACAATCAGCTCACCATGGAGATAATGCAGAAGGTTGCGGCAAAGCACGGTCTTGTATGCCTTTTGCATGAGAAGCCGTTCGCGGGAGTAAACGGAAGCGGCAAGCACAATAACTGGTCTATTTCAACAGATACCGGAGTAAATCTTCTGACTCCCGGCGAAACCCCGTATGAGAACGCGCAGTTCCTTCTGTTCCTGTGCGCGGTAATCAAGGCGGTCGACGATTATCAGGATCTTTTGAGGCTTTCTGTTGCGACCGCAGGAAACGACCACAGGCTCGGAGCAAATGAAGCGCCTCCGGCAGTAGTTTCGATCTTCCTTGGCGATGAGCTCACTGCCGTTTTGGACGCTATTGAAAATGATACTCCATACAACGGCGCGGAAAAGACGGTAATGAAGCTCGGAGTTCACGTATTGCCTAGGTTTACCCGCGACACCACCGACCGAAACCGCACGTCGCCGTTCGCGTTTACCGGAAACAAGTTTGAATTCCGTATGCTCGGTTCGTCAAACAGTATAGCATGTGCAAACATGATGCTCAACTCCGCTGTTGCCGAGTCCCTTAAGATATATGCGGACCGTCTTGAGGGTGCAAGCGATTTTGAAACCGCTCTTCACGAGATGATAAAGAAAACGATCAAGGATCACAAGAGGATTATCTTTAACGGCAACGGCTACGACGACGCCTGGATAAAGGAAGCGACCGAGGTCAGAGGGCTTCTCAATCTTAAGACAACCCCTGATTGTATGCCGAGGCTTTTGGATAAAAAGAACGTCGACATGCTCACATCTCACAAGGTGTTCTCGGTAGCAGAGCTTCAGTCAAGGTGCGAGATAATGCTCGATAACTACTGCAAGTCTGTAAATATCGAGGCCAACACCATGGTAGACATGTCGAGAAAGGAGATAATCCCCGCTGTCGAGGCGTACGTTTCCGACCTTGCAAAGACATGCGCAATAAAAACGGCTGTTTCGCCGGACATTTCGATAAGGAGCGAAAAGAAGCTTATCGAGCGCCTTTCATCTCTTACCGACAAGATAGACGACGCGACAGAAGAGCTTGAGAAGGCGATAGCTCAGTTCAAGTCTATATCGGACGTTACGCAGGCGTCCTACTACATAAGGGACGAGATACTTCCCAGGATGTCTGAGCTAAGAGCGCCCTGCGACGAGGCGGAAACTCTTACCGCAGAAAAATACTGGCCCTTCCCGACATATGATAAGCTTTTGTTTGGAGTAAAATAAACACCCCAAAGGGGAAATTAGAAAGGAATGATCAGCATGCTTATAGATACGCTATGGGTTTTCCTGTGCGCTATTCTGGTTTTCTTCATGAACCTTGGCTTTGCGACCGTTGAGGCGGGATTTGCACGCTCTAAGAACACCGTCAATATCCTGTCAAAGAACTTCATTGTATTTGCCGTTTCATCGCTCGGCTTCATGCTTTTGGGCTGGGGGCTGATGTTCGGAGGCGACAACCCGATAATAGGAACGGAGAACCTCTGGATTCTCGGAAATTCAGACTTGTCCGCATACGACGATACTCTTACTTCAAATGTTCCGTTTTGGGGCAAATTCTTCTTCCAGCTTGTGTTCTGCGGAACTGCCGCCACGATAGTTTCAGGTGCGGTTGCAGAAAGGGTAAAGTACATATCGTTTATCATATTCTCCTTTGTTTTGACGCTCTTCATCTACCCTGTAGTCGGACACTGGATCTGGGGCGGCGGATGGCTTGCCGATATCGGATTCCAGGACTTCGCGGGAGATACGGCTGTTCACTCCGTCGGCGGCTGGGCTGCGCTTTCGGGCGCGATGATACTTGGCCCTCGTATCGGAAAGTATGATAAGAACGGACGTCCGCGCGCCATTCCAGGACACAGCATGTCGCTTGCGGTAATCGGATTGTTTGTTCTGTGGCTCGGATGGTTTGGCTTCAACCCCGGCTCGACAATGAGCTTCCAGAATCCGTCCGACGTTATGCACATACTCATGACGACCAACACATCCGCTATAGCCGCAGTTCTTACATCTACCATAGCGGCATGGGTATTCATCGGAAAGCCGGATCTCGGCATGACGATAAACGGATGCCTTGCCGGACTGGTCGGCGTAACCGCAAGCTGCGCTTATGTAACTGTCGGCGTATCGATGCTTATAGGAGCTATTGCCGGTGTGCTTGTAGTATTTGCGGTAATGTTCTTTGACCGCATTGGAATCGACGACCCCGTCGGCGCTACTTCAGTGCATCTGTGCTGCGGAATTTTCGGAACGATTTGCGTAGGTCTGTTTGCAAAGGAAGGCGTGACAACCCTTTCGACAAGAAACGGTCTGTTCTACGGCGGAGGCTTCGGACTTCTGGGCGCTCAGCTTCTCGGAATCGTAGCGGTAGGAGCATTTGTATTCGCGGCGTCAAGCCTTGTATGGTTTGTTCTTAAGAAGACAGTTGGCATTCGCGTTTCCGCCGAAGAGGAAATGGCAGGACTTGATATCGGAGAGCACGGCAACCGCGCGTATCCCGATTTTGCTCCCACTGTTGACAGCGTAGACTACAGCAGCGTTGCAGAACTGCCTGTTGCCGGAATAAATGCTGCGGCTGCACAAAGTACAGCGGAAGTACCTGTTGCGGAGGCTGTTCCGGTTAAACACGCTGTTTCACGCGAGGAAGGCTCTCCCAAGTTCACAAAGGTTGAAATCATCTGCAAGGAAAGCCGCTTCGAGGCTCTTAAGGAAGCAATGAGCGGTCTCGGAATTACAGGTATGACAGTTACCCACGTTTTGGGCTGCGGTCAGCAGAAGGGTAAGCCGGAGTATTACCGCGGAGCTGAGGTCGAGACCACGCTCTTACCGAAGATTCAGCTTGATATCGTAGTAAGCAAGGTACCGGTAAGAACTGTTATTGAGACTGCTAAGAAGGTTCTTTACACCGGACATATCGGAGACGGAAAGATTTTCGTATACGATGTTGAGAACGTTGTCAAGGTAAGGACCGGAGAAGAGGGCTACGACGCCCTTCAGGATGTAGAGTGATCTCAGAGATAATAATCTCAGAGATAATAATCTCATCGCAAAATTAATAAACAGGTGTACTGTGCAGACGTCTTGTATATACGGGCGTCTGCACAGCCGTAGGATATGGAGTTAGGTATATGTGTTCAATAATGGGTTACTGCAAAAGCGGAGTAGACTTTGAAACCTTTAAAAAAGGTTTTGACAGGACCGTTTCAAGAGGTCCGGACGATTCCCGCATAATCGACACCGGAAGCGGGCTTTTGGGCTTTCACAGGCTTGCCATAATGGATCTTACGTCAAAGGGAATGCAGCCGTTTGAGCTTAACGGAAGCTGCCTTGTCTGCAACGGCGAGATATATAACTTCAGGTCGCTCGAGCGGGAGCTTACCGCCAAGGGCTACAGCTTTACAACCGGCTCGGATTGCGAGGTACTGATACCGATGTATCTGGAATACGGAACAAAGATGTTTAACCTTCTGGACGCCGAGTTTGCCCTTATAATTTACGATGGATGCAGCGGCGGGTATATAGCCGCGCGCGACCCCATTGGAATACGTCCGCTGTACTATGGCTATGACGACAGTGGGGCAATAGTTTTTGCAAGTGAGCCCAAAAACCTTGTGGGCATGGTAAAAAAGATATATCCGTTTCCTCCGGGTCACTACTATAAGGACGGTCAGTTTATTAAATACTGCGATTTGACTGAAGTGTCTGCCGTAATAGAGGACGATTTGGAAACCGTCTGCAAAAATATACACGATAAGCTGATAGCTGGAGTTGAAAAGCGGCTCGTTGCAGACGCAAAGGTGGGATTTCTTTTGTCCGGCGGACTCGATTCGTCGCTGGTCTGCGCGATAGCCCAAAGAAAATCCGCAAAGCCTATCAGGACGTTCGCAATAGGCATGTGCGAAGACGCTATAGACCTAAAGTATGCCAAGGAGGTCGCAGATTACATAGGAAGCGACCACACCGAGGTCATAATCACCCGTGAGGACGTTATATCGTCGCTCGAAGAAGTAATAAAAATTCTCGGAACATACGATATAACTACAATAAGGGCGAGTATGGGAATGTATCTTCTGTGTAAGTGGATACATGAAAATACCGATATACGGGTGCTTTTAACGGGCGAGATTTCAGACGAGCTTTTCGGTTACAAGTACACTGATTTTGCACCGTCCGCGCAGGAATTCCAAAAGGAATCGCAAAAGCGTGTCAGAGAGCTTCATATGTACGATGTGCTCCGGGCTGACCGCTGTATTTCGGTGAACTCACTTGAAGCAAGGGTGCCTTTTGGCGACATTGACTTTGTAAAGTACGTAATGGCAGTAGACCCCAAGAAGAAGCTCAACACCTACGGCAAGGGAAAGTACCTCTTGCGCCATGCGTTTGAAGGGGATTATCTCCCTCACGACATACTGTACCGAGAAAAGGCGGCGTTTTCCGACGCGGTGGGTCATTCAATGGTCGATTATTTAAAGGAATACGCGAACAGTCTGTACTCAGACGACGAGTTTAACAAAAAATGCGCGCTGTACAGCTACAGCACGCCGTTTACAAAGGAATCGCTTTTGTACCGCGAGATTTTTGAAAAGTATTATCCGGATCAGTCTCAGATGATCGCAGGCTTCTGGATGCCCAACAAGAGCTGGGAGGGCTGCGACGTCGACGATCCTTCCGCAAGAGTCCTTTCAAATTACGGAGACAGCGGAAAATAAATTTGCATAATTTATATAATAATTTTTCCCTCCTTGCCGAGTGCTCGGCGAGGAGGGGTGTATTTTAATGCACTTCTGCGGAGGTAGATGTTACTTCCGGCTCGGATGTGACGTCAGGTGAGGTTGTGACCGTGGTTTCGCTTCCGGTTACAGCGCCCGATTCAGGTTCTTCGGTCTCCTCTATTTCCTCAAAGCTTACAAATGTTATTTTCATGCCGTAGTCGCCAAGCTCCATAGAAAGAGGAGTGCCGTTTTTATCGAGCGTAATGGAATAGGTCATTCCATCGGCGTCGCCGGAGGCAAAGTCGTTTGCGTCGCCCTCGACGATATCGAGAGTCAGCGGAGCGAGCCTGTCAAAGGATTTGACTGCCAGCGAAACTACCGATCCAACAGGGAACTTCGACGTGTCAAATGTAAAGTGCAGCCCCTTAAAAGAAATTTCGGTATCGCCGCCGTTGATTGAGAAAACAAGACCCTTTACCGCCTCGGGAGCGGTAAGCTCGACCTCCCACCAGCCGTCAGCTAAACGCGACATGATTGCTTCATAGGTCGTATCGTCAAAGTCGATAGCCACCGTACTGTTAAAGCATTTTGGCAGTGTCCTTTCATCGGAGGATTTTGGCGCGCAGCCGCAGAGGGTAACTGTAATTACTAAAACAATTGCAAATAATCTTTTCAATCTACTCAAGCCCTTTCAAATTTCTTGAAAAGCTCAGGAAGATAGTTAATAATATCACTTGCAAGCATTCCGGTCTTGGAAAGCCTTTTTGAAACCCTTTCACAGGCTATTCCAAGTATCGCGCTGCCAAGGATGGAAGCGTTTGCGGGGGAAAGCCCCTGCGCTGCAAAGGATGCTGTCAGCCCTGCGAGCAGATCGCCGCTGCCTCCCTTTGCAAGACCGTCGTTTCCAAACATTGTAACGCTGCTGCCCTGCCTTGAGACAATAATAGTAGCGCATGATTTTGCAGCTACAGTAATGCCAAATTTATTGGAAAGCTGCCTGGCTATTTGATATCTTTTGCGTATCGCTTCGTCAAGGCTGACGCCTGCCAGACGGCTAAGCTCTGCCGGATGCGGAGTCAGGATAACCTCTGTCCTTGCTTTTCTAAGTAATTCTATGCGGGTGCAGACAAGGTTTATTCCGTCTGCGTCTATAATTATGGGACAATTTGCATTTTCAATTACGGTCTCAAGAATTTTAAATGTTCCTTCTGTCTTTCCAAGGCCGCAGCCTATCAAAACAGCGGACGCGCGTCCGAGGGAACGGATTATTTCTTCTGTCATGCAGCCGACTGGGAGCATGAACCCGTCAGCGTCGGAAGGGCAGGGAACAAGCGTCGCTTCAATTGCGTTGCACGCAAGCGACCTGCATGCGCTTTCGGTTGAAAACACCTTAACAAGCCCTACGCCGGAGCGAAGGGCTGCAAGACATGATATATTAGAAGCGCCCGGGAACCTGTCGGAGCCGGTTATGGCTACAAGAGTTCCGAAAGTACCCTTGTGTGAATTAATCGGGCGCTTTTTGACAAGCGACATGGCCATACGCCTTGAGACTATTTCAAGCTCGCCGCCGTCCGGCTTTATGCAGCGAGATATATGAATATTGCGGTTTTCCGCCGCAATCTCAGCGGCTCGAAGAGTCTCGAATGAAATATGTTTTGACATATCAAATTTTATTCCTTATATGCAATAACAATTGCCGTTGCAGTCGTCTCGGTATGCGTTATGCTGACTGTAAAGTTGTAATCGCCCACAAGCTCCAAAGCCGCGCCCGAGAGCTTGATATACGGCGCGCCGAGCTCGTCCCTGAGCGTGGAGACCTCGTTGAGCCTAAAGCCGACAACTCCCGTTCCGATTGCCTTTGAGAAAGCCTCCTTAACCGCAAAATTTGCCGCCAAGGATTCCGCCTTCATTCCCTTTTGGCAAAGCATTTGTATTTCCTCTTCGGAATAAACGCGCCTTAAGAATCTGTCGCTTCCGCGCTCGACGCTTTCTTTCAGCCTGCCTATTTCGACGCTGTCTATCCCAACCCTGACGGCTCTCATATCAACCTCGGCAGGTAGGGTGATATCATTTCTAGAGTGCGCTCGTCGGGAGTGAAGTACAGAAGGGTTCTTCCGTATTTTTGGTCGTTGTACTCTATGGTGTACACCTCTCCGTCGCCTTCTGAGCTTATAATCGTGGCGTCGCTGAGCTCCTTCATGCCTCTGTAGAACCCTGCTGCCTCCTTAAGGTTTATGGAGCAGAGGGTTTTACGTTTTTTTTGGTCGATTATTTTATCTACGGACATCTCTGAACCTGCAATGCAGTATTCATATTCTATGTTCAGCTTTCCTGCAAGGATGTATCCTCCCCAGACTATCAGTACCCCGAGAAGCAGCCCCGCTATAATAAACGGTCCTCCGAGAACTGAGAAAGAAATAATCATTGCAACCATCGCTAAAAACAGCGCCGCAGTCAAGATAAAATACTGTTTTGCTTTGTCGGTAGATTTGTAAGGCTTTTTTACAAGCTGCTCTCTTACTGTCTCCATAGTGATTGTCCTTTCTGTTCTATTAAACTATGCCTCCGTTTACGGAAACTATCTGACCTGTTATGAAAGACGCGTCGTCGCTTGCAAGAAATGCGATCATCTTTCCGACGTCCTGCGGCGTGCCGATGCGCAG
This sequence comes from Candidatus Faeciplasma sp., assembly GCA_048393055.1. Taxonomy (GTDB): domain Bacteria; phylum Bacillota; class Clostridia; order Oscillospirales; family Ruminococcaceae; genus Faeciplasma. The sequence continues at coordinate 371,465 of DBFJJS010000010.1, read as the reverse complement.
AAGCGGCGTTTCATCGCACAGCTCACTTATTGTTTCGTCGCTCAGCTCACTGTTCATATCGGTGCTGATTACCCCAGGCGAAACGCAGTTTACCCTAATTCCGCTCGGACCAAGCTCCTTTGACAGCGCCTTTGTAAATCCGATAATACCCGCCTTGCAGGCAGAATACACCGCTTCGCAGGATGCTCCGACCTCTCCCCACATCGAGGATATGTTTATTATAACGCCGTCTTTGGCGTGAACCATATTAGGAACAGCGCGCCTTGAACAGCAGATTGCGCCGAACAGGTTTACATCTATCTGCCGCCTTATCTGAGCTTCTGTCATGTCCTGCAATAAGCCTATATGCGATATTCCCGCATTGTTTACCAGCACGCTTACGCATCCAAGCTCCTGTTCGATGTCGGAAAACATCCTTTCAATTTCAGACGAAACCGATATGTCCGCCTTATAGCAGCCTCCGATTCCGCCGGTGCTTGTTATATTATGCAAAACGGACCTGGCAGCAGCCTCGTTTAAACGGTAGTTTATCGCTACGCTGTATCCGAGCCGCGACAGCTCCTTAACCGCAGCCGCGCCTATTCCTCTTGACCCGCCGGTCACAAGCGCCACTTTTTTAATAGCTCATCCCGCCTTTTTACCTGATTATACTTCTTTTTTTACCTTATTGCAAGTAAGGCTAAGCGTATCTGATGTGAAAGATTACAACGTTGTATGTGTCAAAGGAATTGAGCCAGTATGAGTAGTTGTCTACGTTTTGGGAGTAGGGAAGGGCGATGCTTGATATGTTAAGATCCTTCGGCATGGCTATTTCTGCCTCTGTGCTTCCGGCAAGAAGAGCGTTTTCAATTATTTTTTCCGCCTCCGCTGCGTTTTGCGCATAGAGATCGTTATTAGTATAGTAGTTTAAATCCTCGGAATCTGCCGTCGGTGTAGATGAGTCATCCCAGATATGCTGTATTTTCATAAGGGAGTCCGTCACCAAAAAGTATAGGTGCATGGGCGGACGCCCGTCGTAGTCCGGGACGTAATCGTCCCATGTGCAGTCGACATGATACCATTTTTCGTCTATGCAGACCATATTCCACGCATGCTCCTCGTCAAGAGCCTCGCCGCTTACAATCATGCTTTCTATGCCGAGCATATCCATAAACAGCTGAAACGACGTGGTATAGCCTGAACATATTGCCTTGCCGTCTATAAGAGCGCCGTACGGCGAAACAGAGTCTTCAGCATGACCGCCCAAAAGGGAAAGCTCCTCGGTGTCATAGGTGACGTGCGTCACAATGTAGTCGTGCGCGGCAAGGACGGCTTCAAGCTCGCTCATCCATTCGCTGTAAAATTCGCCTATGGCTGTCGAGGCTGCATTGTATATCGCCATATCATAGTCGGTAAGACCGCTTGGGTCTTTTGACTTATACGCCGCGACGACTGCGGAGTTATCATACATTTCATCTTCTTCCTCTGTCATTGCCGCAGAGGATGTGGTTTCTTGGGAGGAGGATTCCGGCGGCTCGTCATTAGTCTGTCCGCAGCCGCTTGCCGCCGTGCCAAATATCATGACTGCGGTCATGAGCATGGGAAGGTAACATCTCTTTTTCATAACTTAAACTCCCGTTTAGTATTTGAGCCGGTTTGTCAGACCGGCTCTTATAAGCTATTTGATTGTTATATCGGTGTAATAGTGATGGAGTATCTGATCGAAGGTATAGCCGCCGATTTCTGCGTACAGATCCGCGCCTATCTGAGACATTCCGACTCCGTGACCGTAGCCGTATGTCACAAACGTAAATATTCCGTCATTGTAGCTGACAGTGAAGCAGGTGGACCTGATGCTTAAAATATAGGTTCTGAACACATAAGCGGTAAGTTCTCTTTCTTTTCCCGATACCTCTGCCGTGACATGCCCGTCGATAGCAATCTTATCAACGTAGTTTCCATCTGCGTATGAAAGAATTTGAATCCAGTTTTCATAATTGTCCGAAAGCTTTATATCTGTTTTGGACTCTATTTTCTTTCTCAACTCGTCAACCGTGTAGGTTGTGACTCGTCCGTAATTTTGCGTGTCAAGGTGATCGTAGTCGTTTGCAACCGATACCAGATACGGTCTTTCTCCACCCCACACGTTTTCACTCGAGCAGGTTACTCCTCCGGTAGAGGCCGAAAACGCCGACATGATATACTCGCCGTCGTAGTACATAGCTAAGCCGTCGACTGCTTCTACACAATCTATTATAAGCTGCGGAGGGTCAGCCTTTGTACTTATGGAAGCGTACTCTCCTTTTTGTTGGTAATGCTTGATATAGGTGTACGCTGCGACTGCCTGAGCTTTTATTGCCTCAGGGTGCATAGATGTCCCGACCTCATTGTAAGTTATCTTACATACAAGGTCAAATGCGTTGTCAGTCACATATCTGCCGGATGTTTTGTCATAAATAGTGACAATATCGTCTTTGTAGCTCTTTCCGTTTACAAGATTGTCCTCTGGGAAGAACTGCGGAGTGGAAGCACTGCCGCTTGACGTCAAGTTGTTTCCGAGCTGGCTGTAGTATTCTTCGAGGATGCTTTGGATATATTCCTCATCAAAAAATTCACCGGGAGTGCTTATCTCGGGTTCTTCATCGTCAAGCTTTACAGACTCTTCTGCATCATCAATAATAACGCTTTCATCCTCTTCTTCAGAGATAATAACATCATCGTCAGGCGATGTTGTTGTCTCAGGAGAGGTTGTTTCAGGAACAGTCGTCGTCTGAGGAGGCTCTGTTTCATATGGAGTGGGCGTAGTAGGCTCTGATGTTTGTACGTCGGGAGCAGTTGTTGCAGCCTCAGTTTTATCACTTTCAATGAGCTGAGTAATCTCAACGTCTGTGGTTACCGGAGCAAATATACCGTAATTGTCGTATTGATCTTTTTTGATGATATCCTCCAGCATGTCCAGCGGCTGATAATATTGAGGAGTTGAAATCTCGTTTTCAGCCTGTGAGTAGTTTTCCGTGCCGATGGCGTTTGATATAACCTGCGGCGAGTTTGAATTAAACGCGACATCATTTAAAATTGACTTTCTTGCTAAAACGCTTATAAAGCACAAGGCGACTGAGTAAACAAGGATTATGCTTAAAAGAATTATAGTCCTTTTAATAGTAAACTTCTTTTTCAAACAGTCAGCTCCTTTCTATCTCTATCAAATGATAGCCAAACTCGAAGCTTTTTAATCAAGTATTGACGGCCTATGTCTGTTCGCATTCCTAACATATGTATCTGCGTAGCCAGAAATGTCCTCTCCATCGCGAACCTTTCTTGCGACTACGACAAAGCGCGAATCTTCAAAGTCGTAAGCACAGGTGGAAAGAGTTAAAAATTCGTCGCCGTACTCACATTCGATGTCGCTGAGATAGTAAGAACGGTACATTATATTGTCATAGAAGTAGTTAAAATCTTCTTCGGTGTCAAAGTTTCGGCATTTAAAATATTCAAAAAGCGGCTCGTCGTCCTGCCATTCGTAAATTCCGATAAGGAAACAGGCGACAACGACGTATTGATTTTCCTCCCAGCGCGTGTCAAAGTTAATTATGTAATTTTCACTGACAAAGTCCACGCCGTCTCTATAGTCTAAAAGATGTCTGAAATACGTTCCATTAGCCATACTGTGACCGTACAGAGTTATATTATCTGCATTGTCGGTAGCGGTAATAGGCACCATATAATCAGCATAAATGGCACCAGAGCTTGAATCATTGAGATAAAAGTCCTTGTCCAGATATTTTTGATTGTCATCCGCTTGAAGCACGGGGTAGTCTATGTACATTTCACCTCTCGAATTTGTGAGAGTAGGTATTGATATCCATCCGATAAAATCGTTGTTCTGCTCATAGTATTCTTCGTACTTCTCAAGAGGCTCCGGCGGAGGAGGCGGGGGAGCCGTAGTCGGAGGAGCTGTAGTAGACGGCGGAGTCGTTGTAGCCACGGTGTATTGCGGTATGCCGTCGCTACTTGAGGGATCATCCTCAATCTTCTTTTGACATCCGGAAAGCATACTTAAAGCTGTTACAGCAGCAAGTATGCCCGCACCGGTTTTTAATACTGATCTGTGCCTAAAAAAATTCATCGCTGTTTTCAATTCCTTTTGTTTTTGCGGTTTGGTCTTAAACCGCTTGCCTATTCTGCTGCGTAGTACTGATAATCCGGACCGTCGTCGTCCGGAACATCCATGCCGTAGGCTTCGTAGAACGCCGCGGGCTTTCTTGCGTCGGGGTTTGAGTAATAGTTATACACGCTCGGATCCTCTCCTTCGCGGAGCTTTCTTGCGACGACTACAAACCTCGAGTCATATATTTCTGTAGAACACGTCGAAAGAGTTATATACTCGTCCTCCATGGTGCAGTCTATATCGGTGATATAATAGTTTCTGTAAAGTACATTCTGATACCAATAATCAAAATCTGACATATCCTCAAAATCAAATATGAGATGATACCTGAACAGAGGGATATTGTCCTGATCCTCTCTTATTCCGGTTAGGAAACAGCCGATGATAATATATTGATTTTCCTCATACAGCGTGCTATATGTTATCAGCCTGTGTTCGCTTACAAATGACGCGCGCTTTTTATAATCGTGAAGGTGGCTGAAATATGTTCCTGCGCCCATGTTGTGTCCGTAGATTACCGTGTTGCGCGGTCCTGAATCCGCCGTTATTTTTACATGGTAATCTGCAAATAGCGCGCCGTATGGTTTTTCTTCTCCCAAGAAGTCATGATTAAGATAGTAATCATTGTCTGTAGTCTGCATAACGGGGTAGTCGATATAGTTTTCACCGTTTTCATTTGTAAGACCGTCTATTGTCAGCCAGCCGATTATATCAGGATTAATATCATAAAGCGGTTTAAATTTGTCAAGCATTCCGGCGGGATACTTTGAATCCTCCTGGTTTACCGTCGTATCATTGCTTGCTCCTTGACCGTTGTCTGATGTATCGACGGACTGCTGTGAATTATCGCCGCTGTTAGCGATATCATCGATGGGAGTCTGAGAGGAGTTGTGGTAAAGATCGCTTAAGTAATTATTGTCCTCCCACATTTCTGTAGAGCCGAATTTATATTCGATAGCGCTGTAGCCTGAAAAAATCAGCACAGCAACGGCGGAAATATACACCACCTTGCGCACTATTTCCTTTACGCTGTCACCTTTCCACGGCAGCAAATCTTTAATACGACCTTTGAAAGAGCGGTCTCTGGGTGCACTGGTTGAAGGGCGAACTTCGTTCAGCATTGACATTTAAATCACCTCGTCAAAAAGCGAAACCTGTTGATGACTGCCTGATATTGCCGCCAGGACTGCTTCAAATGCATATGCGGCAGACGCAAGGCGGTTTTGTTCGCGGGACAAAGCCCCGAGCTTGTATAATTCAAGATTTTTAACATTCGCGACGCCGTTATACATAACGCATACGTATATTGTTCCGACCGGCTGCCTGTCGCTTCCTCCGCCAGGCCCCGCTATTCCGGTTATCCCAACGCCTATTTCAGCGCCGGACAGCCTGCATACACCTTCGGCCATAAGCCTTGCAACCGTTTCGCTTACGACGCCATGGCGTTCTATGACCCTGGGGTCTATTCCCAAGATATTTGACTTTATCCTTTCGGAGTAGGAGACGATTCCGCACTCGAATATGTTAGACGCTCCAGGCACGGAGGTTATGCGCTGCGCGAGCATTCCGCCGGTGCAGCTTTCCGCCAAGGCTATCTTTAAAGATGCCTTATTTAAGTATTTTACTACATTTTGCGCCTGTTTGTCAACATATGATGAAATATACGGTTCGTCGAGCCGGATTTTTCCGCTCAGCACGCCATGTTCCTCTATGTAAGAAAAAGTATTATCAAAACTCATAGTCTTTATACGGCTTAAATGTTTTGGAGCTTATGCCGTCAATAGCTTCTGCAATAAGAGGTTCAAAATCGAACATGCCCTGCGCGCGTTCGACCTCCTCAAGAGTGGGCTGGGTTTTCGGGTGCTTTGGCGTAAAAACCGTGCAGCAGTCCTCGTATGGCTCGATTGATATGTCGAACGTTTCTATTTTATATGATATGTCTACAATTTCTTTTTTATCAAGACCTATGCACGGTCTGAACACTGGGATATTGCACACGGCGTCTGTAGTAACCATTGCAGCCATAGTCTGCGACGCCACCTGCCCGATGCTTTCGCCTGTGACAAGCGCAGAAAATCCATATTTCTCAGCGATTCTTTGAGATATATCCATCATAAGCCTGCGCATTATAAGCGTGAACAGCTCGGACGGGCAGTTGTCCCTTATCGCCTCCTGGATCCTTGTGAAAGGTACGGTAAACAGCGTTATCTGCCCGCAGTATTCCGTCATTTTCGCTGCGAGCCTTTCGACCTTCATCAAAGCTCTTTCCGATGTGTACGGCGGAGACTGAAAGTGAATCGCGCTTATGATAACTCCGCGCTTCGACATCATAACTCCGGCGACAGGGGAGTCTATCCCTCCAGAAAGGAGCAAAAGCGCCCTTCCGGATGTTCCAACCGGTATTCCGCCCGCTCCGTCTGTCGGCATTCCGTGAACGTACGCGGCGTCGTCACGTATTTCGCACACCACTATGACCTCGGGATTTTTTACGTCTACTCTCAGATTCGGGTACTGCTCCAGTATCATTCCGCCGAGCTCGGACATTATCTCAAGTGATGTTAGCGGAAATCTCTTGTCGGCTCTTTTTGCCTCGACCTTAAAGCTCTCAGCGCATGAAAGCACGTCCCCAAGATAATCCTTCGCCGCCTCAAAAATGGCGCTTAGGTTCTTTTCGACTGCCGCGGCAGTTGAAATTTTTGCAATTCCGTACACCTTTTTAAGCCGGCTCATTACCTCGTCCATATCTATGCCGCTGTCTGACGGCTCTATAAAAAGTGTGGACTGCCTTGAGCTGAATTTAAAATCTCCGAGCTCTTTCAGCCTTCTTCGCACATTTTTAATAAGATCAGTTTCAAATTTGGAGCGGTTCAGACCTTTTAAAACTATTTCACCGTATTTGCAAAGTATGACTTCCTTCATTACCTTTATCTGTCCTTTTTTATTTTATCCTTGCCAGTGTTTTCATTCCCTCGCCGACAGCGCTTGCAAGAGCGTCGATGTCCTCAGCACTGTTTTCATACGAAAAGCTTATCCTGAGGACACTGTCTATATATTTGCCCGGCAGGTTGAAAGCCTTAAGAACGCTGCTTTTTTTGCCTTTTGAACACGCTGAGCCGCTTGAAACGTATATTTGACGCGACTCAAGGAAATGAAGCATGGTTTCGCTTTTAAATTCCGGAACGGCAGCGCTCAAAATGTACGGGCTTGCCTGCCCGCGCGAGAGGATTACAGCTCCAGCCCTGCTCAGCGCGTCTTTGGCGTATTTGTTAAGCCTTTGTACATGGTCGTACCGCTGGCTTACCGTCGGGGTTAGTGCCTCGACGGCTTTCCCGAACGCGTATATAAGCGGCACAGCTTCCGTTCCTGAGCGAATCCCGCCCTGCTGACCGCCGCCTGCCATAAGCGCAGGCATGCGGACGCCTTTTTTTATGTACATAGCTCCTGTTCCCTTCGGAGCGTAAATTTTATGGCCGCTCAGAGTAATAACGTCGGCGCAAAGCTTTTTAGCGGACAGAACCAGCTTTTCAAACCCCTGAACGCAGTCGCAGTGGGTTCGGCATTCGGGATACATCTTTTTTATCCTTGAAAACGCCTCGGCTATCGGAAGTATGTATCCTGTTTCGTTGTTTACAAGCATCGCGCTTATAAGGCAGGTGTTTTCGTCCACTGCGTCTATAAGCGCCTGCGCGCTGATTTCGCCGTTTTCGTCCGGTACTGTTTCCACAACCTCGAAGCCGTTCTCACGAAGCCTGTTTACCGCCGCCAAAACCGACGGATGCTCTATCGCAGTTGTAACGATTCGTTTTTTTCTTCTTCCGTATTCCTTCGCAAGACCCCAGATGGCAGTGTTATTAGCCTCTGTGGCTCCTGAGGTAAAGATTATGCCGCCGTTTTGGTCGCCAAGCGCGTTGAGTATCTGCTTTTTTGCAAAGGCTATAAGGCGCTCCGCTTCTATGCCCATTTTGTGCAGGCTTGACGGATTTCCGTACGCCTCTGTCATTGCAAAATATGCGCCCTGCGCAGCCTCGGCCATCACTTTGGTGGTGGCGGCGTTATCAAGATATATCATAGTCCAAAGCCGGCCTCCATTCTCCATTTTATAAAACAAATATAATACCGGCGTTATTGCATTCTTTACAACTGATGCCGGCGAGCTTTACGCATAATAAATGATATTATAATATATTTACATGAAAAAATCAACTGCGGTACTTGTTGATTATAAAGCGGCAATGTGATAATATAGTAACAAAATGCTAAAAACTATGATTTTGCGGAGGCAAAATGACCGGAATATACATACATGTGCCTTTCTGTCTAAGAAAATGCCCGTACTGCGCTTTTTACTCTGTTAAATACGACAGCCTGCTGGCGCAGGAATACGTTTCGGCGCTTGTAAGGAACATCGGGCGGTACAGAGAAGAAAATATAGCGGTCGATACCGTGTATTTCGGCGGAGGAACGCCGTCGCTTCTAAGCCCAGAGAGCGTAGACTCAGTGCTTCGCGGGATATGCGGAAGCTTTGACGTGTCTGACGGCGCTGAAATAACGATGGAGGCAAACCCGTCGTCCGTAAGCCTTGAAAGCCTTCGCGGATATGCGTCGGCAGGAGTGAACAGGATATCTCTTGGGGTGCAGTCCGCCTCTGACATCGAGCTTAAGGCTCTCGGCAGGCTTCATAATTTTGACGACGCGCGAAAAGCGGTTGAAAACACCGTACTTGCCGGAATAAAAAACATATCCTGCGATATAATGCTGGGAACGCCGCTTCAAACGCTCGACTCGGTAGTTTACTCTGCCGGGCGCATAGCGGAGCTCGAGGTAGGGCATATTTCCTGCTATATGCTTAAAATAGAGGAGGGAACGCTGTTTGACTGCGATAAAATAAGATCCCAAGCGGCGTCTGACGATTTGTGCGCTGACATGTACCTTGCGCTTTGTGAAAAGCTCGAGGGGCTTGGATATCAAAGGTACGAAATATCCAATTTTGCAAAGCCGGGCTGCGAGTCAAGGCACAATTTAAAATACTGGCTGCGCGAGGATTATATAGGCTTCGGTCCGTCCGCGCATTCGTTTTTTGGGGGCAAAAGATTTTACGTCCCGGATGATCTTGGGCTGTTTGTCGGCTCGCAGCTTCAGACTGAAATTACAGAGGACAGCCATCCGGATGCGCTTGAGGAATATATAATGCTGTCGCTTCGGCTCAGCGACGGGATAAGCTTTGAAAGCATTTCGCGCCTTGGAGGAAACGCCGAGGCCGTAAAAAAAGCGGCAAAGCCATACATATCGGCGGGGCTTGCCAGCTCCGACGGACAGCGCGTTTTTTTAACTGATAAGGGCGCGCTTGTCTCAAACGGGATAATATGCGAGCTTTATCTTGCTGCAATTAAGCAAAATGCATAAATATCCGCTCAGGTTTTTATGCAAATAACCATTGTTATGGAAAGCGATTTATGGTATTATTATTATATCTAAATCTATACTTTTTATATGATGCGGTATGAGCCGTTTCATGTCATTACGTTTATTTACATTTATTCGGAGGAACATTATGAAGCGCTTTTTTGCAATTGCTGTGGCACTGTCCATCTGTCTGTCTGCGTTTACCGCCTGTGGCAACGACGACAACCTGGAGGACGAGATATACATACCTATCCGGCAGGGTAACTCGGTAAATTACGATACCGCTACAGTTTATAGAGGCACTATTATGGAGCAGGTCACGCTTGAGGCCTCGTATGCCACTCCTTATTACACCAATCTTGCGTTTACAATGATGGGCGGAACGCTTGCCGAGATAAACGTCCATCAGGACATGGAAGTAAAAGCGGGAGACGTTATCGCAAGGCTTGATTCCGATGAGTTGGAGGAGGAGATAACCGTTCAGGAACTGAAGCTCAACTCCGCAAAGTCGACTTATGAGATACTTTTGGAGACCGGCACCGAAAACGAAATTGCCTTTGCAAAGATAGATCTGGATATCGAGCAGGCGAAGTATGACGATCTTGTTCAAAGAAGAGAATTTCTTGTAATTACCGCTCCGTATGACGGAAGAATAACCAGCGTCAGCAATTACTGGCCTGGTGCTCATGTTGAGAAGAATGCGACTATATGCACCATAGAGGATACTACAAGGGTGTGCCTTTCCGCTGAGGACAACGGGCAGCTCTCCAACATCGGCTTCGGCGCGAAGGTTGATATCAGGCAGGGAGCTATCGCAAGCACTACAGGCAAGGTTGTAGACGTTGTGACGGAGAAGGTCGGAGGCTTCTTCGGACAGTCCAGGACCGTTACAAGGTATATAATAAAGCCGGACGATGAAAGCGTGCATTTTGAGAGCTTCGGCTCTATCGACGTTATATTTACGACTCTTCGCCGCGACGATGCGCTCATAGCTCCTACTGATGCGGTATTTGAGTTTGGCGACGGATATGCTGTAAATGTTCTTATAGACGGCGTTAAGATTCAAACGCCTGTTGAGATAGGCATAGTTTCCGGAAGCAGGACGGAAATACTTTCCGGACTTGACGGCTCTGAAACTCTGATTCTTTGATGAGGTCCTAAGGTTTTATAAAAAGTGGTTTCCCCGCAGTGCTGAGCATTTGCGGGGATTTTGTGCGCATATATTTTACGGCTCGCAATGCCGCAAATAAATAATAATGAGGCTCGTTTGGTATTCACGTGCTGTAAAAACTGCCGTCCTAAATATAAGGACGGCAGTTTTGGCATCAGTCTACGTTTAAGAATCTAAGATAGTTTTTGCTGCTTGGGATGTTGATTGTGGAGGTCTTCCACTCTGTTCCTTCTCCGAATCGGTATCTAAGCATGTACCGGTCAGATTCATCGTCGAGCACCCATTCTATATCTGGCGTAACGCCTCTTGTAGGATACTTTGCAATTCTGGACGTGTACCCTGCCTCTATGAGATCAAAGAACATGTAATGGATGTCAAGGTCGTTCGGCTCTACTACTATTATGACCTTTCCTCTGTCATTGTCCTGTACGTCGAGAATGTAATAGCGGTACTTCCCGTCAGGCGAGACGCTTTTTGCGTTTAAGTCCGCTATTTTATCCATGTCGTAAAGAGAAGTTATCTCCGTATCGGTAACGGATGCGTCGAGGCGGGTTTCTATCGCAGAGCCGCCGAACAGCGTGCTTATAATATTGTATCCCGCGATTCCAACAACGAACATTAAAACATATATCGAACCCAATATTACCTTTGACAGGTCCGAAGCGCCGCAGGCAAAGAACATTATCACTCCCACGATCAGAGGCGGCACAAACAGTATTGGGCTGTCAAAGTTAAACAACGTCAGGAAGAAGGTTGGAAAGAGTATCGACATTGAAATTATACGTGTAAACACTTGGTTTTTTGTCAGCAGCATCAGTGCGCCGAAAATAATGCTCAGGATAATATAGAACACATAAAAGCCGGTTGGGCTGGTGAATACGATTTCATATAGGAAGCTCCATACTGTCAGGGCAGCTATCAATATCAGATAGAGAACATTGAAGCATGATATACCGAAACGGATGTACTTATTAGATATCGGCGTTTTGTCCATCATATCAGACTCCTTTCAACAAAGATAGATTATATATTCTCCCGCTTCAAAAAGCAACAAAATAATGGGTCTTATAAAAAACTTAATATTTATCAGTCGAGCTTGAGAACGCTCATAAACGCTTCCGGCGGGACTTCGACAGTGCCAAGCTTTCTCATGCGCTTTTTGCCCTCCTTTTGTTTTTCAAGAAGCTTTTTCTTTCTTGTTATGTCTCCACCGTAGCATTTTGCCAAAACGTCCTTGCGGTACGCCTTTACGGTTTCGCGTGCGATTATTTTTCCGCCTATGGCAGCCTGTATCGGCACTTCGAACATCTGGCGTGGGATATTTTCCTTCAGGTTTTCGCACAGCTTTCTTCCCCTTGCGTACGCCCTGTCGGCATGTACGATAAACGACAGAGCGTCTACTATCTCGCCGTTCAGAAGAAGATCAAGCTTTACAAGCTTGCTAGGAGCGTATCCTGCCATTTCATAGTCGTATGAAGCGTATCCGCGCGTTCTTGACTTGAGAGTGTCGAAAAAGTCGTATATTACTTCATTCAGCGGCAGCTCATAGTGTATGTCAACCCTTGTGCTGTCGATGTATTTCATGTCCTTAAACGTACCCCTGCGCTCCTGGCACAGCTCCATGATGTTTCCGACAAACTCGCTCGGAGAGAATATATGAGCGTTGATTATGGGCTCTTCCGCAAGCTTTATAAGCGACGGGTCGGGATAATTTGTAGGATTGTCAATATATTTTACCTCGCCGCTGTTGAGCGTTACTCTGTATATAACGGACGGCGCTGTAGTTATCAGGTCGAGGTTATATTCGCGCTCCAGGCGTTCCTGTATTATTTCCATGTGCAAAAGTCCCAGGAAGCCGCATCTGAACCCGAAGCCGAGAGCGACGGAGGTTTCAGGCTCAAAGCTGAGCGACGCGTCGTTGAGCTGAAGCTTTTCAAGCGCATCGCGGAGGTCGCCGTACTTTGCGCCGTCAGCGGGGTATATGCCTGAGTAAACCATCGGGTTTACGTTCCTGTATCCTGGCAGCGCCTCATCGCACGGCCTTGCGGCGTTGGTAACGGTATCTCCCACTTTTGTGTCCTTTATATTTTTTATGGACGCCGTGATGTATCCAACCTCTCCTGCCCTTAGTACGCCGGACGGTATCAGCTCGGTAGCGCCCATGTAGCCTACCTCTACTGTCTGGAACTCCGCGCCTGTTGCCATCAGCCTTATAACGTCTCCGACATTAAGCGTCCCGTCCATCACTCTTACATATATGATTACGCCTTTATATGAGTCGTAGTAGCTGTCGAACACAAGGCATTTGAGCGGCTTGCCGGGGTCTCCCGAGGGGGCGGGGATATCCGTTACGACACGTTCCAATACCTCTTCAATGTTTATACCCATTTTTGCAGATATCCTCGGAGCGTCCTTGGCGGGAAGCCCTATGACGTTTTCAATTTCTTCTATTGCGGCGTCTGGGTCTGCGCTCGGCAGGTCTATTTTGTTTATTACGGGAAGCACCTCGAGGTCGTGCTCTATGGCAAGATAGGTGTTCGCAAGCGTCTGCGCCTCTATGCCCTGCGACGCGTCTACAACAAGTATAGCGCCTTCACATGCAGCTAAAGACCTAGACACCTCATAGTTAAAGTCAACATGCCCCGGTGTGTCTATAAGGTTGAAAACATAGGTTTCGCCGCTTTTTGATTTATAATTCAGCCTGACAGCTCTTGCCTTGATGGTTATTCCGCGTTCCCGCTCGATATCCATGTTGTCAAGGAGCTGGTCGGACATATCCCTTTTAGCCACAGTTTCGGTGAGCTCGAGTATCCTGTCCGCCAGGGTGGATTTTCCGTGGTCTATATGTGCAATTATGCAGAAGTTTCTTATGTTGGATTGATCCATTCTTAATTATCCGTGCCTTACTTAATATAAGGCTCCTTTCGAGAGTTTTGCCTTATGCGCAGCATAAACATGCCATATATTAAAGTATTATAGCACAGTTTTTATAAGATGTAAACATTGCCGCGCCGGTCTTTTTAATGCTTCCGTCGAGATTACAAAAAGGGCGGTTTAATTACCAGAAGAATAGCTATTGCAAAACACAGACCGGTTTGATATAATATCCTCATAAATAACTCATGGGACTAACCGCCATGAAAGCAAGACAAAGTAAAAAAGGAGATCAGTATGCCTTCTAAAATAAACAAAAGCCTTCCCTGCGTTGCAACGCGCGATATCATAGTCCATCCTCATATGGTGGTAAAGTTTGACGTAAAACGTCAGAAGTCGCTTGCCGCCTTAAAAGAGGCGCTGGAAATTGACAGGCACGTTTTTTTGACCGCTCAGAAGGATTCGGGAGTATCAGACCCAGGCAGGGACGATGTTTACGACATCGGAACCGTCTGTGAAATAAGGCAGGTGGTAAACGGAAGCGACGGAACATCGAGGGTCATGGTGGAGGGGCTTTATAAAGCGAAGCTTGTTCAGTTTGATTCTACGGGCGATTACATAAAGGCTGTTGTAAAGCCGCTAAAAAATTATGCGCCAGACAATGCCTCCGACGAAGAGCTGGACGCCGTTTCAAGGGTAGTAAAGGACGTGTTTGAGGAGTACTCCAAGGCCGTGCCGCGGATGCCGGAGGAATTCAGAACCGCGGTCCTGCGCGCAAGCACGCCTGAAAAGCTGTACGAAAGCGTGGCGTTCAATGTAATAATGAGCACAGCCGACAGGCAGCAGGTGCTCGAAGCGTCGAGCCTCAGCGAAAAGCTTATAGCGCTTGCCGCTATTTTGACAAAGGAGACCCACATTCTTTCAATCGAAAACGATATACAGACCAAGGTAGGAGCGGCAATTGAAAAGGGTCAGAGAGAATATTATCTGCGCGAGGAGCTGCGGGTTATAAAGAATGAGCTCGGCGAGGATGAATCCGTCGAGGAAGAGGGATACGACTACCTTGAGAAAATATCTAAGCTGAATTTGAGCGAGGAATGCGTAGAAAAGCTCGTTTCGGAGGTAAATAAGCTCACAAAAATGAGCTATGCGTCTCAGGAGGCGGCTGTTATCAGGGGGTATCTCGACACTGTTCTGGAGCTGCCGTGGAACAGCTATACCAGGGACTGCCTTGATATTGCAAAGGTCAAGGCGCAGCTCGACAAGGACCACTACGGTATGAAAAAGGTCAAGGAGAGAATTCTTGAGCTTTTGGCTGTCCGTGCCCTTACTCCTGACGTTAAAGGTCAGATAATCTGCCTTGTAGGACCTCCCGGCGTCGGAAAGACGTCGATAGGCAAATCCATTGCGGCGGCTCTCGGAAGAAAGTACGTCAGAGTGTCGCTCGGCGGAATAAGGGACGAATCGGATATACGCGGTCACAGAAAGACTTATATAGGATCTATGCCCGGCAGGATAATCAACGCTTTAAGGCAGGCCAAGAGCAAAAACCCGCTTATTCTGCTTGACGAGATAGATAAAATGGCAAACGACTTCAGGGGAGACCCGTCGAGCGCAATGCTCGAGGTTTTGGACAGCGAACAGAACAGGGAATTCAGGGATCACTACATAGAGCTTCCTTTTGATTTGTCGGACGTGCTTTTTGTAACTACCGCGAACAGCCTTGACACCGTCGCCGCGCCGCTTCTGGACAGGATGGAGATAATAGAGCTTTCAAGCTATACCCGCGAGGAAAAGTTTGAAATAGCCAAGAGGCATCTTGTTAAAAAGCAGGTAAAGCTGAACGGTTTAAACGGAAACAATATCAGGTTTACCGACAAGGGAATATACGAGCTTATAGATTACTACACCCGCGAAGCGGGGGTAAGAACTCTTGAGCGCGAAATCGCGTCAATATGCCGCAAGGCTGCGAAGGAAATTGTCGAAAAGACCGCGGCAAGGGTAACTGTTACGCCTGAAATAGTTGAGAAGTATCTGGGCGTGAGAAAGTTTACCGAGGATTTAAGGTCTGAGTCACCGCAGGTTGGAGAAGTGAACGGAATGGCGTGGACAGCCGTCGGAGGAACTTTAATGCCGCTCGAGGTGCTGTCGGTGGACGGCAAAGGCAGCCTTGAGCTCACCGGCTCTTTGGGAGACGTAATGAAGGAAAGCGCAAGGATTGCGGTCACATACGCAAGGAGCGTCGCTAAAAAGTACGGAATAGACAAGGACTTTTACTCTAAAAAGGATATACATATCCACGCTCCGGAGGGCGCTGTGCCTAAGGACGGTCCGTCGGCTGGAGTTACGCTTGCGACGGGAATCATTTCAGAGCTGTCTGGAATAAAGGTGAGGTCCGACGTCGCCATGACCGGAGAGATCACTCTCAGGGGAAAGGTGCTTGCCATCGGCGGTCTCAGGGAAAAGACCATGGCTGCCTATAAGGCGGGGATAAAGACCGTTATAATTCCTGCTGCGAATAAGCCGGATCTTGAGGAAATAGATGAAAAGGTGCGGGCTTCCCTTGATTTTGTGTTTGCAAATACTATTGAGGACGTTTTAAATGCTGCTCTGGTATTTCCGAACGAGCAGAAGCTGAGCGTAAGCCCCGCCGCCTTTAAAAGGCCTGAGGCTGTGATTGGAGCAAGACTTGATGGAGTTTCGAAACGCTGAATTTTACGCATCGTACGGTACGTTTGAGCAGCTTCCGCTGCCGCAGCGGCTGGAAATAGCCTTTGCGGGGCGGTCGAACGTCGGGAAATCCTCGCTTATAAACAGGGTTTTCGGCAGACGCTCGCTTGCAAGGGTGAGTTCTGTCCCAGGGAAGACGCAGACGATAAATTTTTACAGCCTTGAAAATATTTTTGTCGTAGATTTGCCCGGATACGGTTATGCCAGGGTCGCGAAGAACGAAAAGGCGAGATGGCGTGAGCTTATAGGCGGCTATTTTGCCGACGACCGCAGGGAGCTCGGGCTGGTTTTTTCACTTGTGGATATGCGCCACCCGCCCACCGCCGACGATATCAAAATGATAAATTTCCTGATAGACAGCGAAATACCGTTTTGCGTGGTTTTGACAAAGGCTGACAAGCTTAAGAAAACGGAGAGGCAGCGCAGGCTCGAGGAGCTTAAAAGCGAGCTTCCGTTGTACGAGCAGCTCACCGTCATACCGTTTTCGGCGGTGACAGACGAGGGCTTAGACAGGATAAGGGAGATTATTTTGGAAGTTTCTTGCTGCGATTAAGCAATAAAAAACGAGAAAAATCGATTTATAACGGGTTTAAATCCGAATAGTTTTACACTTTAGTGCTTTACATTTGTGAGCCGCCGTGTTAAAATATATTTATGTAGAAATAAATGAGTGAATGGAGGCCGCAAATTAATGAATTCTAAAATGAAGGACAAGTACATTGACAATTTATTTGAAGCGATACTTACTTTAAAGACGCCTGAGGAGTGCTATGATTTCTTTGGAGACCTGTGCACGGTGCTTGAGCTTAAATCATTGTCGCAGAGGTATCAGGTAGCTAAAATGCTTTTCGAGCACCATGTATATTCCGATATCGTAAACGAGACCGGCGCATCTACCGCTACTATCAGCCGAGTAAATCGTTCGATTAATTACGGCAACGACGGTTATGCGATAGCGTTTGAAAGGCTGAAGAAAAAGAAAGGCGAAAATGAATGAGCTACGGCGTGTTCGCTCAGTTTTATGACCTTTTTACAAAAAACGTCGATTATGCGGCTTATGCCGGAAGAGTTGACGATATTGTCACGAGCCTCGGGTTAAAGCGAGGCTCTTTGGTTGATTTGGGCTGCGGGACGGCGAGCCTTGATATAGAGCTTGCAAAATTAGGCTACGACGTAACGGGAATAGATATTTCCTGCGATATGCTGACGGCGGCGTATTCAAAGGTATGTGCGTCTGGGGCGGCGGTAAGGCTTGTAAATCAGGATATGACCCGTTTTAGCCTTCCGGGGAAGGCGGACGTGATACTGTCGTCGCTCGACGGGCTTAACCATCTTGACAGTATGGAGGAGATCAAAAAAACCTTTGCCCGCGTGAAAAAGTATCTTGTGGGCAGCGGAGCATTTATCTTTGATATGAATACCGTGTATAAGCACAAAAATGTTCTTGCCGACAACGCCTTCATTTTTGACAGCGACGAGGCATATCTTGGCTGGCAGAACGATTTGTGCGGCGACGGAAGCAGCGTTATTATAACGCTTGACTTTTTCATTCCGGAGGGAGACGGATATATCCGCGCGACCGAGCAGTTTACAGAGAGGGCGTATCCTGTGGAGGATGTGCTGTCGGCGCTTGCGGAATGCGGGCTCGAGACCGTCGGGATATATGACGGGTTGAGCCGTGAGCAGATATCGGACAGCACACAAAGGGTGCTTTTCGTTGCAAAAAAGAAATAAAACAGCTTTGCAGAGGGTATAGGTATGGGCAGAATAGTCAGGACAATTTCAGAGGATGCGTCTGTTGTATGCAGCGCGATAGAGGGTACGGACATAGTTTCCGAGATTGAAAAAATCCATAAGACCTCGGCTGTGGTTACTGCCGCGCTGGGACGATTGGCTATGGGTACGTCGCTTATAGGCTTTGGGCTTAAGGACAGAGATGACAGCGTTACCGTCAGAATAAACGGCGGCGGACCTATAGGAACGATGACGGCGGTTTCCGACTCAATGGGAAATGTGAAGTGCTGCTGCGATGAAACGATAGTTGAGATTCCGCTCAAGCCGAACGGCAAGCTCGACGTTGGCGCGGCGGTAGGCTGTTCAGGAACAATAAGCGTTGTAAAGGACCTCGGTCTGAAAGAGCCGTATATCGGTCAGACGAAGCTTGTAAGCGGGGAGATAGCGGAGGATATAACAAACTACTTTGCCGTAAGCGAGCAGACTCCGACGGTATGTGCGCTTGGGGTGCTTGTAAATCCCGATTTGACAGTAAAGAGAGCCGGCGGGTTTATTATACAGCTTTTGCCGTTTGCTTCGGATGAATGTATAAGCGTCATTGAGAAGAACATTTCTTCAATGGCAAGCGTGACAAACCTTCTTGAGCTTGGACACGACGCTAAGAGCATAGCTATGCTTGCGCTTGACGGTCTTAACCCGAATCCGCTCGATGATTTTGAAGTGAGCTATAAGTGCGATTGCTCTCGCGAAAGGACGGAAAGGATACTGAAAAGTCTTGGTAAAAAAGAGCTCGAGGAGCTGTCTCACGATGAAATAACGGAGGTAAAATGTCATTTTTGCGGCGCGTCTTATAAATTCAGCAGAGAGGAAATTTTAAAGCTCATTGAAAAATGAGAAAGCGATAAAAAGGCTCTTGACAACTGATGAAAGTTTGTGTATAATAATCAAGTCGCACGGTAATTAATGGGCAAAGCATAATGCTGAACATATTAGCTCAGAGCGTAACGCATTGCATTAGCTCATAGCGCGTGGAAATGGTTCAGCGCATTAAAAAATGGCTCAGACGGAAGCATAGCTCAGCTGGGAGAGCATCTGCCTTACAAGCAGAGGGTCATAGGTTCGAGCCCTATTGTTTCCACCAGGTTTCGGTTATATCGAAGCCATACTTCAGCTTTCGCTGAAGTGTTTGGCCCGGTAGTTCAGCTGGTTAGAACGCTAGCCTGTCACGCTAGAGGTCGTCGGTTCGAGCCCGATCCGGGTCGCCAGTTATTGCGGATTTAGCTCATCCGGTAGAGCGCCACCTTGCCAAGGTGGAGGTAGCGAGTTCGAGCCTCGTAATCCGCTCCATACGGTGTCATAGCCAAGTGGTAAGGCGTGGGACTGCAACTCCCTGACCCCCAGTTCAAATCTGGGTGACACCTCCAAAAACCCGCATGCATATGCATGCGGGTTTTTTAACAGACAGGTTTTGAAAATCTTAATTGAGTTTAAGACTATTAACGTTAGCTTAAGAGTGCTTAAGAATCCTTGATTTTGATTATTTTCCCGCCTACAATAAAATAAACTTGTAAAAAGGGCAGGGGACAACATGAAAAAATATGTCAAGGTAAAAAACGTTTTGATATTTGTTTTACTGTGCGTAATTATTATCTGTGGGATAATTTACTTTGCATACAGATATAATTACATACCGCATAAAATGTACACAAACGAGGATTTTGGAATAACACCGTATGTAAGTCAGGTTGATAAGGACGGCGACGGCATAGACGATCAAACGGATATACTTGAAAACGTCCGCGCTTACATAGCCACTGAGCCAAAATATAAGAGCAAGTATTATGCCACAGGGTATCCGGATGATGAATACGGCGTATGCACCGACGTGGTGGCATACGGGCTTCTCGGAGCCGGGTACGATCTTATGGAGCTTGTCGAGGCGGACAGATATGCGCACCCGGATGAATATGCAGACGAGCCGATAGATAAAAATATTGATTTCAGGCGCGTGAGAAATTTACTGATATATTTTAAGCATACCGCGACAGAGCTTACCTGCGACGTTTATGACATAGAGCAGTGGCAGGGAGGGGATATAGTTGTTTTTGAAGGGCATATCGGCGTTGTGTCCGATAAAAGGAATAAAAATGGTGTGGCGTTTGTTATACACAACGGCTCGCCGCTTCAGACCTCCTATGAGCAGGATATACTCGAAAACAGAAACGACATTATTGCGCATTTCAGGATATCTTGATATATTTCATGTTTGAAAACATACATAAGCATTATTAAAGCGATACATAGCGGAATCAGATCTTTTGATACCGCTATTTTTTTGCAAGCATCTGCGATATTCTGTCGGAGTAAGTCCCATATGTTTTTTAAAGAAGTTGCAAAACGCCGAGCTGCTGTAAAAGCCGCATTCATCCGAAATCTGAGACAAGGGTATACCGCCGCTTTCGAGAAGCATTTTTGCATGCTCGAGCTGAGCTTCGCTTTTTTTTTGCTGAAAATTTTTCCCGTAATTTTTCAACAGTAATCGCTGTGTCTGGCGTTTGCTCAGCCTCAATGCGCAGGAAAGAGCGTCAAGTGAAAGATTGCTGATATTAAACAGAAAGAAGTCTTCTATGGTAACTATGTCGTTTGTCACGCCTATATTTGATTTATTTTGAAGCTTGAGTATCTGAGGCTGATACATTGCAGCAAGCTCAAGCATAAGCAAGTATATAAGCAGCGCCGCCTGCCTTAAATGGAACGCCGTGTTTTGAAGATGCAAAGCGTAAATATCTTCAAAAAGCTTTTTTATTATTTTGCTGCTCTTTCCTATCCAGAAGCCTTGAGATAAAAAAATATTTAAAAACATATCCTGCGTCATATCGTCAAGCTCGAAAAAAATGCAGTATTCACGCATGGGGACTTCAAAATCGGTTTTTTGCATATGATATACGTTCGGCCCGGTTACATAAACGGTGTTTTTCCTTAGTTTGTAGGTTTTTTCGCTGGTAATAAGAGTTCCTTTTCCGTCTTTAATGTAATGAAGCTCAAAGCAGTTTGCAGCATGAGTGTGTCCTGGAAAATCACAGTAGAACGTGCCATCAGTTATGTTGAATGATTTTAAAACAATTTTTTCTGTATACAAATCAGACATTTAAACACCCCCTGTTTTTGATGTAAAAAATAATATCATAATTGCAAAATCACGTCAATAGTAATGTTTATTCGGCGTGATTTTGCATTGAATGCAATGCACTGTATGTAATATACTGAAATTATCGTAGCATACGAAAAAATAATTTGCCGGGGAGTTGGGAGTATATGAAAAAGTTTATTTGCAGGATAACGGCTTTTGCATTGATGACGGCGGTGTTGTTGACGACCGCGTGTACAGACGCTTCAATGGCAGATGACAGTAAAAACGAAACAGTAAAGGAAGTGGGTAAGGTGTATAGTGAACCTTTAACGCAGGATGATGTTCAGGAGCTTTTGGATGGATATACGGTTCCGGAATGGTATCGCGATGCTAAATTCGGGATCTTTATTCATTACGGAATGTATGCTGTCCCTGCATACGGCGACGAGTGGTATCCAAAGTGGATGTATATACCGGGGGGAACAACATGGGGCGGCACGCCGGTATATGAGTATAATAAGGAAACCTACGGCGACATATCACAGGGTGAGGGATACGGCTACAAGCAGTTTATTCCGGCTTTTACGGAAGGCTTAAAGTCGTTTGATGATAACAACATGGCTCAGGAATGGGCGGATTTGTTTGAAAAAGCCAGAGCAAAGTATGTCATGCCTGTAGGTATACATCACGACGGCTATGCCCTGTACGATTCCGACATACAGACGACATATAATTCGGTGAATCATGCAGGAGTGGATTATATTGCCGAGCTTCAGGAGGCTGTTACGAGCAGGGGAATGAAATTCGGAATTTCAAACCATTTTGCTGAAAACGATGGATATTATGATGAGGACCAAGCCCCGGAAGGCGCCGATATTAAGGCGACAAAGACAGAGCCCGATGAGCTTTACGGCGACGGGCAGCTCAATTTGGAGTGGCATATACGAAAATGGTATGACATTTCAATGGAAATTATAAATAAATACCACCCGGATATTATTTACTATGATTACGGCATTAATTACGCTCCCTATGATAACTTTGATGATGCGAACAGATACCTGATGCTTGCAAGGTTTTATAATCAAGCTAAGGTCAACAATCCGGACGGAGTAGTGTGTAATTATAAAGAAAACGGATTCCTTCCGTCAGAAGCTGTATTTAATAAGGAACGCTCGTCCTTATCAGAAATTAATTTAATTCCGTTCCAGACGGATACATCAATTGGAACGAAGTCATGGGGTTATACAAGTGATGAGGTGTTCCGTTCCTCTGAAGACTGTATTAAGGCGCTTATAGACGTGGTGTCAAAGAACGGAAATCTTTTGCTTAACGTAGGACCGATGCCGGACGGAACAATACCTGAGGAGGCAAAGAAAACACTTCTTGACATTGGTGAATGGCTGGATAAATACGGAGATGCAATTTATGCGACAAGACCATGGGTGACGTTCGGCGAAGGTCCGACCGGCACAAGCTATGACAGCTACAGCTTTACAAACAGGGACATTCGCTTTACAAAGAGTAAGGATTCAAAATCGCTTTATGCAATTGTTATGGCAGAGCCGACGAGCGGTAAGATCACGGTCGTCACGCTTAATACAAGCGATTTTAATCAGAGTATAGCATCTGTAAGCCTTATCGACGGATCTGATCGTGAAAGGCTTGACTTTCAGCAGACCGATGATGGGCTTGTGATTACGCTTCCGGATGATTATGAGCAAAGGCTTACCGGTCCGTTTGCAGTTGAAATCAAGGCTGAAGACGATGAGGAGATTACAACGGTTCCCGTCCTTGCGGATAATGGAATCAGCACAAACAATTATGCCGATGCCAAGGGCGTAAGTATTGCGCCATGTCCTGACGACGGAACTGATATGATAGTGTCCGAAGACGGAACTGAGGCATATGCTACATATAATATTTATTGCGGCTCCTCTGTTCCCAAAAACTTCTCGGCAAGATTTTCCGGTTCCTCCGAAGGCACAGTTGAGATTTTGCTTGGTGGAACTGACGGAGAAAAAATCGCAGATATAGTACTTGTACCCTCTGAGGACGGAGAATACCGCGATGAGGATCTGATTGTGGATTTAAGCTCGGTAAGCGATTCAAAATTCCAACTGACATTTATACTGAACGGAAACATTGAGTTTACGAGCTTTGAGCTTATCGCAAGAAACCCTGGAGATACAATCGAAGCCGAAAGCTATAATGAAAAATACGGTTCTGTCATGGCTGAGCAGACTAAAGATATCGACGGAGGTCAGAATCTCGGATATGTAGTCTCGGGCGACTGGGTAAAGTATTCCGGCGTTGACTTTGAAGACGGGGTAACAACGTTCACAATGCGTCATGCGTCGCAGAGCAGCTCAAATATCGAGGTGAGAATAGACGGCATTGACGGAGAGGTTATCGTAAATGCAAGTGCTGAAGGCACGGGATCGTGGAATGATTACAGAACGGATTCGTTCGATGTTGATACCGTTGACGGCGAGAAGATTACAGGTGTTCACGACGTATACATTAAATTCAATTCAGTGTGCAACTTGAATTGGTTTAGATTTGAAAAATAAATTATCATGTATTTCATATTGAAATGAGGATAGCGATGGAAAGAGCTTTTTTTACAGCTTTAGCGGGAATTATACTTTTTCACTAGTAAGCTGTGGGCGGCATGATGAGATTGAAGAGGAGGAAATATACGTGTACAATGAATCGTTTACAGCCGACAACGGCGACGGAACATTTAACAACCCGTTGATTTATGCAGATGTGCCCGATATGGATATAATCAAAGTGGGCGACGCGTTTTTATATGTCATCAACCACCATGCATATGTCCCCCGGAGTGCCGATTATGAAATCATACGATCTTGTGAACTGGGAGACAGTGAATTATGTTTACAGTATTTTAGGCGAAGAAGATAATTTTGCTCTTAAGAACGGAAGGAACGATTATGCAAGTGGATCGTGGGCTTCAAGTCTGAGGTATGATGAGGCAAACGGATGGTTTATAATTACCTTCAGCTGTCAGTCAACCGGAAAATCATATTTTTACATGACAGATGATATTGAAAAAGGCAGATGGTATAAAACCACGGCCGAGGTTAAGTGTTATGACGCCGGTCTGTTCTTTGATGAAGAAACAGGAGAAAAATTTATTTTCTATTCCAAGGATACTGGAGTGGATTCCATTCATGATATGTGCTATCGTGAAATGTATGTTGACTATGAATCACATACGGTCAGTCTTGGAGAAGAGGTAACGCTGTTTAACTGTATGAATTATGAGAAGCCCCAGCAGGGTCTTTGGGGAGAAGGTGTTCATGTCTACAAGTATAACGGATATTACTATATATTCTGCATACAGGGCGTTGCCTGGCAGCGTCAGGAAATATGCTGGAGAGCTGACAGCCTTGATGCAAGAGGCAGATGGGATGAAGGCGGCGAATGGGAATGCCGTAAAATATTCTGCGGGGACATTGAGGACGCCGAGGGAAATAAGCCATATGCATCAACAGGCGTTGCGCAGGGGGAATAGTTGAAACTTCGGACGAAGGCGGTTATTGCTTCCTGTTTCAGGATACCGGATCTGTCGGAAGGATTCCGTGCCTTGCACCGTTTGTCTGGGGTACGGATGGAGAAGACGAGGACTGGCCTGTTATTGGCACCGTAGTTGACGGCGACGATGCATTCAGGCAAAATTATATGCAGCTTACATATGATATGCCTGTGGACAGATATGGCATAAAATCGCTCATCTACGATGATGACTTCAATAATTACGAAGAAAATTACCGCCCATACGATACCTCCTGGGATGGTTCAATAGGTAAGGGAGAGTACGATTATAACGGCTCGCAAATGTCTTTGCAGTGGCAGTGGAATCACAATCCGGACAACAGATATTGGTCGTTGACAGAACGCGACGGCTATTTGCGTCTTACTGCGGGAAACGTAGTTCCTAATATCAGATCTGCGAGAAATGTCGCAACGGTTCGCACATTTGGACCTAAGTCCGCTGCGGAAACCGCTGTTGAATTTAAAAACCTCAACGAAGGAGATGTTGCCGGACTTACGATATTCCAAAATCAGTACGGTTATGTTGGAGTAACTGTATTTAGAGGGGAAAAGTATATTGTCATGCATAAGGCTGACGCGAAAGGCGACGCACAGGGAAGGCACTGCGCTCTTGTAGCTCTTGAAGAGGACATTGAAAGGGTATACCTGAGAGCAGACGCCGATTTTACCGATCAGACTGACAAGGCATATTTTTACTACAGGCTTAACGAAACCGATGAGTGGATTCCTATCGGCGAAACTCTGCAGATGGCGTACGATTGGCCTGATTTTATGGGATATCGCTTTGGAGTGTTTATTTATGCGACAGAGGAAGAGGGCGGATACGCCGACTTTGACTATATGAAATTTTACAGTGAGCTGGTGAAGTAAGGCGAGCATATAGTTTTGTTTAAAAGTAAAATCACATCCAACTGTGCCGCAATGACGATTGGATGCGATTTTTTACTTTTATATGCGCTATGCTTTGTATGCTCTGTTGAATTACCAATGAGGTGCCGTATCTATTGCATATAGATATGCCGCACATGTTTTTTCGATGACATTTTCAAAACGACGACCCCGCAGAGCTTATATGCAGCTGCTTAGTTAAAAGACAAGCTTTTATAAAAAAGCAAGCCTATTTCCTTTTTTTCTTTCTGTTCTGATACGGATACGGGCTTAAATTCGCCTTTGCGCGCTTATCCTCAAGTATAAGCCCATATACGAACAGAATGCCGCATACTACAGCCGCAATGCCAAATGGGACGGCTATAAACCAGTAAGGCACTGTATCGGAAGCTACCGGCATCGGGGTCAGCTTAAGTGTGTAACCAAGCGCGGGACCGGTAATTCCGCATTGAGAAAGCCCCTCGCTGAACAGCTGGGTTTCTGCGCTGCTCATGTTTTTAAACCTCCCCGTAAGCTCGAGCACGTTTCCGAAATATCCGGCTTCGGGGTCCTGAGCGTACGAAAGATATGCGTCTATAATATTTTGAAGATCTTCGTCTCCTCTTTTGTCTGCCTGAACGAGCGTTGCAACCTGTTCGCCGGTAGGAGCGTCTATATACATAATGTAATAATAATCGGTAGCGGCTGCTTCGGAAGCAGCTATATATCCGATTCTTGTAAGGAACTTATATGCGTTTCCGGTTACATATTGACCGTCGAGGTCTGCTGAAAGGTCTATGTCAGACAGTTCAATGACGTTTTCAGACTCGTTAATATTATGATAAATTCCCATTATTGAGGCAAAGGTCGGGATAAATACTATGAGGGAGATTATTGCTGCTGCCAACATTGTATATATCCGATTTCCCGTAAGAAACCGCTTGAGCTTTGTGTCATCGGTTTCTGAAAAAATTTGCTCATTGTCCATATTATCCATATTCAAAACGCCTTTAGCTAAAAGCTCTCCTTTCGCTGAATCAATTATTTTGCTCATGTACAAAAAATCAAGCATAATTATAGCATACGCTGCGAAAATCGTCAATTAGAAGTTTCAAGCTTTAGCTGTTCCTTATTAAACTGAAGCATGTACAGGTCGTAGTACCTGCCGCGAAGCTTCAAAAGCTCCGTATGGCTGCCCTGTTCAATTATCTCGCCGTGTGAAAGGTATATTATCCTGTCCGCCTTTCTGATGGTTGACAGCCTGTGCGCCACGATAAGCAGCGTGCCAATGTTCATCATTTTTTCGAGAGAGTCCTGAATAAGGATTTCTGTTTCGGTGTCGATGTTTGCTGTAGCCTCGTCGAGTATCATTACCTCCGGCTTGTGAACTATCGTTCTTGCAAATGATATCAGCTGGCGCTGTCCTGACGAGAAGTTGTTGCCTCTTTCGCGGACCTCCTCGTCTAGACCATGGTCAAGCTTTTGAATTATCTTATCGGCGTTGACGTATCTGCATGCTGCCATGATCTGCTCATCGCTTATGTCGTCGTCGCGCAAAACGATGTTGCTTCTTATTGTTCCCGAGAATAGGAAAACATCCTGGAGCATCTGACCGAAGTGGCGTCTGAGGCTAGATATTTTGATTTTTTTGATGTCTATGCCGTCGATAAGTATTTGACCCTTTTGAATGTCGTAATTGCGGCATATCAGCGACAAAATCGTAGTTTTTCCGGAGCCTGTTGCACCCACGAACGCAATCGTCTCTCCCGCGTTGACTTTAAAGGATACGTCCTTTAATACCCATTCTCCTTCGTCATACGCAAACCAGACGTTTTTAAATTCTATGTCTCCACGGCAGGTTTCAAGCTCTATTGCTCCATCTGAATCAACTATCTCGGGCTTCATGTCCATGACCGTAAAAATCTTTTCTGCCGAGGCAAACGCGGATTGCAGCCAGTTAAACTGCTCGGCAAGGTTTTGGATAGGGGTGTAAAACTTCGATATGTACATGTAAAACGTCACTATCGTGCCGCTTGTTATCGCCTGACCCAAAAATTCGGTGTCTCTGATATAGCCGCGCCCTCCGAGGTACAAAAGGCAGAGTATAGAAGCAATGTTCAGCATGTAGACTACAGGGCGGAATACGCCAAACACGAAAATCTGTTCCGTCTTAGCTTTTCTCAGGCGGCGGTTTCGCTCCTCAAACTCGTCCATTTTTCTTTCCTCGCGGTTGAAAATCTGGATTATCTTCATTCCTGAGAGGTTTTCGGATACGAAGGTGTTTATATCGGTGGTGCCGTCCTTTACCGCTCTGTAAGCCTTTCTGGAAAACTTTCTGAATATTACGGTAAACAGCACTATAAACGGCACAAAGCACAAAACCATCAGGGTAAGAGCGTAGTTTACAGCCATCATGGCGCACAGCACTCCCACAATGATAAACATGTTTTTAATTAAGTTCACCAGTATGTTTGTGAACATCATGGAGATGGCGTTTGTGTCGTTTGTAACTCTTGTTACAAGCTTGCCGACCGGGATTTTATTCAGCTGAGAGTGCGACAGGCTTTCAATATGCCTTACAAGGTCAAGGCGTATGCTTGAAAGAATCTTCTGTCCTGTTTTCTGCAGGACTATTGCCTGGATATAGGTGCAGACAAGCGAGACTATAAGTATTCCGGCATAGACTGCAACTCTTGAGAACAGTGCGCTCAGCTCAAAGTCGTCTTTAATCATTTCCTCGATATCTCCTATAATAAGAGGGGATATAATATCATATGCTATCGAGAAAATCATCACAAATAATACCAGGATAAAGCTTTTCGCATAGGGCTTTGCATAGCGCAGAAGCCTTACCATGATCTCGCCGTCAGGCATGTTACGATCAAAGCCCATGGCAGCCTTTTTATCCTTTATAGAGGCGTATGCAGCTATAAATATTATAGCCAAAACGCCTACTACCGCTCCGACAGCTATTAAGGGATAAAACTCACGCATTCAGATCACCTCCGCTTTGGTCCTCCAGCCTTTGAAGGTCAACGGTAAGCTTGTATTCGCCGCAGCTTTTGTACAGCTCTTCATGGCTGCCGACAGCGAGAATCCTTCCGTCGTCTACAAAGATTATTTTATCCATGTTTTCAATTGTAGTTACTCTGTGCGCTATAAGAATAGTTGTTTTTCCGCGACGCACCTCTCTGAGATTTGCGAGTATTTCCTTTTCGGTTCTTACGTCTACAGCGGATACAGAGTCGTCGAGAATAAGTATGGACGCGTTTTTCATAAGCGCCCTTGCGATAGAAATGCGCTGCTTCTGTCCTCCCGATACGGTAACTCCGCGCTCGCCGAGAACGGTGTCGTAGCCGTGGGTAAATTCCGATATGTTGTCGTCCACCGCGGCGTATCTTGCCGCCTTAATTGCCTCCTGCCTGTCGGCGGAGTCGGATGCGAATTCTATATTTTTTTCAATGGTGTCGCTGAACAGGAAGTTGTCCTGCGGCACATACGCGCAGTATTTGCGCACAGTTTTAATGGGTATTTTGTTTATATCGACGCCGTCTAAGAACACTGTGCCGTCCGGGACGTTGTAAGTCCTTAGCAGCAGGTCGACTATTGTTGTTTTTCCCGAGCCGGTCCTTCCGATGAGCCCGACGTTTTCACCCGCCTCTATTTTAAACGATACATCTCTAAGAACATCGAATTCCCCGTCAGGATAGCGGAATGTTAGGTTTCTGAATTCTATGTCGCCCTTTATTGGCTCAGGCTCGGAAACGTCGTCTGCGTCCTTTACCTCGATTCCCGCCTCCAAAAGCTCTGAAATCCTGTTGAGAGAGGCCTTCCCCTGGGAACGCATATTTATAAGCTCGGATATCGCCATTATCGGCCACACGATAGATGTGAAATACCCGATAAATTCAACAAGCTGACCGGCATTAAAAACTCCTTTAAAAACGAGATAGCCGCCGTATCCGAGTATTACGCACACTACAGACTCTACTAGCAGCGTCACAAATATATTAAGAGTGACCGACAGCCGGGTATATTCGATGTTTGTAACCTCGTTTTTGCGGTTCAGCTTTTGAAACGCCGCAAGCTCCTTGCCTTCCTTTACAAACGCCTTGATTACGGCGATTCCCGCAAAGCTTTCCTGCGAAAAGTCGGACAGCAGGGAAAACGCTTCCTGACGCTCTTCCCATTTTTTGGTCATATATTTGCCTATGATAAGTCCTACAGCCAGCAAAAATACCATTGGTATCATCGATAATAAAGCCAGCACCGCGTTCATATTCAGCATTTTTACAAGCGCTAAAATTCCAAGAAACAGCGCGTCGCAGAACATGAGTATTCCCGAGCTGAAGCAGTTCTGAACCGTTTCAAGGTCGTTTGTAAACAGCGACATCAGATTGCCGACCTTGTTGTGCTGGTAATACTGCTGGGAAAGATCCTTGCAGTGATCGAACATTTCGCTTCTTATATCGGTTTCAACTTTTATTCCGGCGCCGAAAAAGCATATTCGCCACACAAATCTTCCGCACACTATGCTTACTATTATTCCAATCAGCGGCAGGCATACCTTGTCTAAAAGATAGTCCATGTCAAACGTGACCGTTTCTCCTGACGATTCGGTTATTATGCCGTTGTTCATGCCGTTTACAACCGTGCGATACAGCTCCGGGACTATGAGCTGAAAATAATCTACCACAATAAGCGCGAGTATGCCTAGTAGCAGCATTGGCGCATATTTTATGTAATATTTATTAATATGTCTACCGAATAGCATTTTATATACCCTCCCTGAACGCGTAACGGATATTGTAGCACAGCTTAGTAATTAAATCAATAGGCAATAGGGTTTATTTTATGGACTTAATATTCCGCAGATTGACTTTGAATTTTAAGTCGGGTATACTAATAATTAAATATAAGTGAACGGGGGAAATAACATGTTTAACAACATAGGAAAAAAGATAAAAACGCTTGCCACAGTCATTACAATACTGGGAATTTCAGTGTCTGTTATTTTTGGCGTAGCAGTAATTGCAGGTTACATGAGCTATTTTAGGGGATTTAGCACAGGTGTAGCTTCCGGACTTATCGTAATGGTTGTAGGCTCGCTTGCGTCTTGGATTTCAAGCTTTCTGCTTTACGGCTTCGGCGAGCTTATTGAAAAGACAAGCGAGATAGCTTCTATGATGAAAGCGGAAAAGAAAGGAGCGAATATTCAGTATAATGCCGCTCAGCCTTTTGACGGACAATCTCAGCAGGGAATACACGAGTAAGTCGGCTGTGCAGCTTTAGAAACCTGTAAAAACGTTTAGAAGCACTTGAAGACGGAACTTTTACTAAAAACTTATATGTTGCTTCCTGAGCAAGATGCAGTACGAACAATAGTTCGAACGTTTTTTGAACAGCGGAAAGGCGAGTATTTTGAACTTCAGGCTCGCCTTTTTGTATGGTGAAAAAATAAAAAAAACTCTTGACAACTAAAAACAGCAGTGCTATACTAATGAAGCCGCTTAAAATTATAGCGGATATGCGGGTGTAGTTCAATGGTAGAATTCCAGCCTTCCAAGCTGGTTGCGTGGGTTCGATTCCCATCACCCGCTCCATTTTTTTGCGTCTTTAGCTCAGCTGGATAGAGCAACTGCCTTCTAAGCAGTAGGCCGCAGGTTCGAGTCCCGCAAGACGCGCCAAAGAGGCATAATCCGAATTATTTGCTTGTAACAAGCTAATGGTTCGGATTTTCTCTTTTATCAAAGAATTGTAAACAAAAAAGCGGCGGAAGCTTTGTGTGAAGCAACCGCCGCTTTGCCGTTGTTCAATGTTTGTTACTTTCGGCGCAACTTATGCAGGTTGTAATGAAATGTATATTTATATACTACTGTATTTCGCAGTTCGTCGCCGTACTCATTTAACGGTCATTCGTATGGTTTTAATCGGATTTATTGCTAATAATATGTTATTAAATGCGTATGCAGAGTAGTTTCGCCAGTGTGCACAACGATAAAAATTGTATTCTCTCGACTATATCTTTGGGTAAAGTATACTGTTAAATTCTAAAATAACTATATTTATTTATACAAATTTGCAATATGTTTATCTGTACAATTTTCGTAAATAAAGATATTGGAAAGTGCTTTTTTAATTTGGTCAAAACAATTTTTGCTGCTCCTAAATTTTTTAAATCGTTCTTCTTTTCTTATGCTGGGAACAGGAACAACAAAGCTGTACTTGTGCAGCACCAACACAAGGGAAATTTGTGCTGGGGTGGCATATTTCTGCTCTGAAAACCTTTAAAACATAAGCAACAGCGACTGATTGGCCTCCATATTTTCCGGCGTAAAGAGGGTAATGACACGGCGCACATCATCGCCGGTATATACATCTGTTTTTTTGATATTTACCGCTCAAAAAACCACTTGCCATAGGCCGAAAACGTTACAAGGCCGACTCCCAGTGGAATCACGTCTTTTTCAAATGTTCTTTCCATCGTGGAATACTCGTTCTGTACCGCGGAAAGGGGTGTTACCGCATTAGCCTGACTAATTTCGTCTGCGGTTGTCATGGACTGCTCTCAGCCGCGGATTTTCCCCTTTTGTGAATGAGCTTTACCATAATTCCAGCGACTTACTCCGGCGCTGGTAATACAAATCTACATAGTCGGTGCGAAGACGTTTTAGAGAAGCGTCAAGACGGTTTTCTATTTGCTGCTAAACGGTTTTCCTGCTGTATAAATATAGTTTTGCGGTAATCGTGACTTTGTGGCGGAGCGTATCCAGAGACTTGCCCGCCAGTTCTTCGTTTACCCATGCTCCATAATTTTCAGCTGTGTAAATCATGCGATTGCCGCTGTGGAGCGTTGTCAAAACGTTTTCCGCACATTCTGCACCGTCCATCAGGAATGTGTCGAAGCCGAGTATGGGCATTTGAATGTCATTGTTCAAGGCTATCGTGTTCATGATCATTTCCTACATTGATTCATATTTAGGCACTTGAGCGGGATTATCGTTTGTGCTGAGATATGCATAACAAGTTCGGGTAAATCAACATTCATTATTGATAACTGAGTATACAGTCATAACCGCAGAACTTTATTTTTACGGCTTGGCTAACGATTGAATACGTTTTGCTGACTTTGGTGTTCGAACCGCTTTTCATTTTTCGGCAGGATAGCTTCAGTTGCGACGTCATTTTCAATAAAGGAAATGGAACTTTACAAAAAATAATTGATATTTATTTTCATTTAAAATACATAAGTTTTAACAATATTTTTATTGACAAACTGTCCATGTTAAAACATAATAGAAATATAAAAAGCTTTAAACGGTGCGCAGAGGCTTATGGGTATGCTTAGCTAAAACTGTGGCATGTATTGAATTTTTCATAGATATAAACATATGCTGAATGGGAGGATATATATGAAACTGTATTTTATCGGCGCGGCGCACGAAGTGACGGGGTCATGTACCCTGCTTACCGCCTGCGGGAAAAATATAATGATCGACTGCGGTCTGGAGCAGGGCGGAAACGTATATGTAAACGCGGATATACCTGTGCCACTCGGCGATATAGACGCACTGCTTTTGACGCACGCCCATATCGATCATTCCGGCAAGATTCCTTATATAGTTGCAAACGGATTCAAATCAAAGATATATGCCACCGAGGCGACGCATGAGCTGTGCAAGATAATGCTTCTTGACTCCGCCCATATTCAGGAATCTGACGCTGAGTGGCAGAACAGGAAAAATACCCGTTCCGGGAAAGACTTTATAGAGCCTCTTTATACAGTTAAGGATGCTCAAAAGTCGCTTGAGCTTTTCTGCCCCTGCCGTTACAGTGAATATTATCAGCTCTTTGACGGAATACAGATACGTTTTATAGACGCGGGACACCTTTTGGGCAGCTCATGCATAGAAATAAAGGTTACCGAGGATGGCGATACCGAAACCATTCTGTTCTCAGGCGATTTGGGCAATGTCAACCGCCCGTTTATAAGAGATCCCCAAATGCCGCCTCAGGCAGACTATGTCGTTATAGAATCGACCTACGGCAACCGTCTGCACGGTCCGAGACCAGATTATGTCGGTCAGCTCACGAGGATAATACAGACTACCCTGGACAGGGGAGGGAACGTGGTGATACCGTCGTTTGCCGTCGGCAGGACTCAGGAGCTTCTGTATCTGTTCCGTCATATAAAAGAAAGGCGCCTTATTTATGGGCATGACGATTTTGCAGTTTGGGTTGACAGCCCGCTTGCGGTAGACGCAACGAGCATATATACAAATCCGAAGCTAAGAAATTATTTTGACGCCGAGACTCTTGAAATGGTGGACCGCGGAATCAATCCGATATATTTTTCCGGACTTAATCTGTCTGTTACAAGCGAGCAGTCCAAGGCGATAAACAGCGACCCTGCGCCGAAGATAATACTTTCGGCAAGCGGGATGTGCGAGGCGGGAAGGATAAGACACCATCTCAAGCACAATTTGTGGAGAGAGGAATCTACGATTTTATTCGTAGGCTATCAGGCGGACGGAACTCTCGGAAGAAAGATTATCGACGGCGCGCGGGATGTGAAGCTTTTCGGCGAGGATATACATGTAAACGCCGAAATCGAGCAGCTTGACGGCATAAGCGGTCATGCGGACAGGAATATGCTGCTCAACTGGCTTGGGCATATGCCGGAGAAGCCGAAGATGGTATTTGTCAATCATGGGCATGACAGCGTGTGCGATGAATTTGCCGCTGCAATAGAGCGAGAACTGGATATTAACGCTTTCGCGCCTTATTCAGGAGACGGGTTCAGGCTTGGAAACGCAGTCGTTCAGACAAATTCAGGATCGCGTACCCTGAACAGCAAAAAGTCTGCTCCCGCAAAAAAAGCGAACGCCGTGTATGAGAGGCTTTATTTTGCCGGGCAGAATCTCATGTCCGTAATCGAGCAGAACAGGGGCGGTGCAAATAAGGACTTGGCAAGGTTTGCAGACCAGATTATCGCGCTCTGCGAAAAATATAAGAGGGATTAGCCTATGGATAAAGTAATCACTACAGCGCAAATAAACGAACAGCTTCTTAAAAATGCACAGGAGCTTGTTATAAAGAGCGAAGGCACAGTCGACGGGTATATAGAAAGCATAGCCGAAGAAATAGTGTCGGGAGGAAGCGAGAATAGACCGCTTATACTTATTTCAGGGCCGTCGGGAAGCGGAAAGACAACTATGGCAAAGAAGCTGAGCAAGGCAATAAAGGCAAACGGATATCCTGTGTGTTACCTGTCTATGGACAGCTATTTTAAGACTTTTACTGATGAGGAACGCACTCTGAAAGCTGAAAATAAAATTGATCTTGAGTCCCCAGACAGGCTTGACACCGAATTTCTGATAAGTGAGCTTCACAAGCTTATAGACGGCGCAAGTATTGCAGTTCCGAAATATGATTTCGGGACTAACTCCAGAACCCTGACAAGCAAGCTTATTTCCCGCGGCGGCGGATTTGTAATTATGGAGGGTATACACGCGCTTAACCCCGCCGTGACGGGGGACAACGACGAGCACTCAACCAGGATATATGTAAGCGTGAGAACAAGGGTAGTGGATTCCGAGGGTGATAAGCTCCATCCGAGCAAGATACGGCTTTTGCGCCGGATGATAAGGGATAAGCTGTTCAGAGCAAGAAATCCCGACGATACCGTAAGGATGTATCAGAGCGTTGAAAGGGGAGAGCAGCGCTACATTATGCCTTATAAGAACCGCGCGCATATACAGATAGATACGTTTTTAACGTATGAGCCGGCGCTTTACCGCGCGTATCTTCCGGAGATCATGGACCTTGCCGAGTCTTTGGACGATGTAAAGGATGTTGTAAAAGCCCTTGACGAGCTTC
Organism: Candidatus Faeciplasma sp.; assembly: GCA_048393055.1. Classification (GTDB taxonomy): domain Bacteria; phylum Bacillota; class Clostridia; order Oscillospirales; family Ruminococcaceae; genus Faeciplasma. Next base: position 335,948 of record DBFJJS010000010.1, on the reverse strand, counting down.
TCCCGCTTCAGAACGTAGATATTCCGGAGAATGCTTTGATAAGAGAATTTATAGGGAAGTGAATACCGAGAACGGCTTAGTAAAAAATAACGCCGCTTCCGACACATAGCATATCGGAAGCGGCGCTCTAATTTGCTGCTTTAATAAAAATGCCGCAGCAAAATTTACTTTGCCGCGGCGTGCATTAGTACATCAACAATGGATATCGCTAATCTTGTTTTTATATTTTATCTTTGACACGTCTGCGCCAGATTTTATGATGAGTGATACGGATAATTGAGACTACACCATTTTCTATAATTATCAACGGCAGAATTAAGGAAACGACTTACTGCTTATTTACAAGCTGTAATCCGATCCTGCTGACCGGACTTCGCTAAGCTGCCTAATGTTTTGGAAACGTCGATGACAGCTTCGGCAAAAACGGAAACCCATTGTGCCTCAACAGTAAAAAATGGAGGAAGCTCATCATTCCGCTCTTATTTGAAAAGTTTTAATTCTACAATGGACTCATTAAAACCTCGAACAATCCTCTGCCTATTGCATAGAGCACTTCGAAGATCAGGATGCCTAGAAACGGATTGGACAACCGATCCGGCAGGGATGCCATGGGAATCATATCAATTTTTACAGTGTGATCCCGCAAGTGTTCCTGAAGGTTAGGAATAAGAGTGTTCAAAGTTAGCAACGATGGTCTGCGTTGTGAAGCCCAAATAACAGGTTACCAATGTTTTTTGATACTTTCGATTTCCGATCATATCAGTTACCGGCCCGAATGTTTTTCACAGTCTTTTTCTCAATGCTAAGATGTTCATACACGCGGATGCCGCCGTTGCCCACAGGAGCCTGGGCAAGAAGACCAACTTTTACAATAAGTTCCGTAGGAAGATGGAAGTACCTCATCATATAAAAGTTCACTCCATCCACAGAGTAATGGAATCCGAAGTTATTGCCGACACGGCAAACTTGAAGCCAAGCGGTGTTGCCTTCCAGATTGCAGCCGTTAGCATCATCGGAATCCCCTTTTGTCACCACACTTACCGCAGCATGTGTGCCAAAATCGGTTAGTTCAAAGCAGCATTTCGCCCAGTAATTCATATCTTTCATAACCATTACAGAAGCAGAATCGTAGGTATCCTTAAATTCGTGGGAGACTTTCACCTTGAGCACAAAATCCCCTTCCACTTCCGTATAGTAATAGGGTGCGTTGCAAAGTGACTCAGGGAGAATCCCCTCTTGGCACTTGTCAATGCTACCACAGAAGAAATCCGTCTGAGCCGGTGCCATGATCTCAATTCTGTCCCCTGTCTGACTTACTGAGCTTTCGTTTAACCACCTAAATTCCATTATGTTCATCCTTCCGTTATAATTTTAAATGCATTATAGCATTAGAGCTCATCAAAGTGAAGGTATAATTACGCCGTGGAAAAGCACTATTTACCCAAATCACGGTTTTGACTAGGCGCATATCCATAGATCTTCTTAAACTGACGGCTAAAATAGTTTACCGAATTGAATCCGCAGGCAGAGCTGATTTCTTGGAGGGTAAGTGTTTTTTCAACCAGCAATCGGTGGGCAGTTTGAAGCCTGTATTGTATTAGCGCTTCCACAGGAGAACATCCCATACAGGTATGGAAGCAGCGCCCGGCTTCACTGCAGCTGATATGAGCGGAATTGGAAATATTCCTTAGTGTAACTGTTTCTGAATAATGTTCATAGATATATGTAAGCATCTTTTGAAGTCGAATCTGATTTTTCAGTTGGATGCGGGAAGCTTCAAATTTTGGAAAGCTTTTAAGATTAAAGAACAGGTATTCAAATACCTGGCTGATGTTGCGCTGTACTGTCATTTCATAACATAGTGCTTGTTGGCTCAAACAATGGTAGGTATCTTGGATTAATTTGTTGACTTCGCTACAAGAACTGTCTTCCTGCCGAAATACAACAAATGGTAATGAATCAAACTCCAAGATTTTGCGAATATATTTTTGATAAATTGTGCTTTGCTCAGGAGCAATAGCAACACCGGAAAAGACAACAACGGGTATGGGATCGGGACTGTCCCCAGACAATTGCCGGACTCTGTGCAGTATATTCCCGTTGATGAATATGCTGTCACCTGCATTCAGCGTGATACGCTGCTGACCAACTTGATAATCTAAAACATTTCTTACAGCAGTCGCTATTTCAAAGTCAGAATGCCAATGAAAAGGTCCAGTCCAATTTGGCAATTCAACTAATTCATCGTGATAATAGGTGACGGGAAATTCTGTGACTTTGTGAGAGATTTGTTCCCGTAATTGATGGTCAAGTAGAATAGGCATATGTGTATTGCTCCTGTAGAACTCTTGATCTTTAAATTATTATATCATTTTTAGGGAATAAACAAAGGCAAAGCAGTGTTTTCATTACGATGTTGCGGCAGATCATTTTTTCGTTTCCGCTAATATTGCTGTTTCACTTTGCCGGATTAAATTATGCATGACTGACTTTTACTATAATCAAAATTGCTGCAATGTGTAGTTGCTTTTTCCTCTATCACAAAGGAAAAAAGGAGAAGTAAACGATAGCCTGTTGTCACACCAGCCTTTACTGGGGGCTGGAGGACAGCGGGCTATCGTTCTGTAGTGAAAAGGTCAACGCCATAAACACCTGAAAGTCCTTAAAATTACAGCTTTTAAATAAAGAATAAGCACTGCAGCCTTGATACCCACTGTATCAAAATTGCGGTGCTTCTTTGGAAAATGACCCTAATTGTGATACAAATGAACCCCCTTTTGCGTTAGGGGGTTCACTTTTCGCCAAGGGGGTTCATATGATTTTGGGAATCCCTGTTGTTAGTTCATCTTCATCATATCCCATTTTTAATTCTTTTCGGAAGAAATTATATTCCTGCACAATACAACAGACCATTTCTCTAATTAAGCGGAACTCTTCTTCATCTGCCGTATTTTTGCAAGATGCATTCTTTACATCAGGATTTCCAGAATAATAATAGTAAGAAAACCGATAGGAAATAGCCAATTTTAATAACCGCTGTGTTGCATACTCAGCATTCTGAATAATATACTCACAAAGTTGCTTTTTGTTAAAATCCGATATAGGCGTGTTAATGGATTCTTCGTTTTGGGTTGCTTTTAATGGCTGACCTTCACCAAACGTAAATGTTTGCGTAACCTTGTGAGTTGGAGATATCTCGATAAACGGAGCTTCTTCAAAAGGAATATCCTTGCCATCACTCAGTTTTATAAATTTTCTTACATACTCTGACTGGATGATAATACCATACAATTTACTGTATAACTCAGCATACTGCCTATAATAAAAGTCATATTTGAAATGAACATCAGAAGTAAAAAGTTCAAAACCCTCCTTAAATTCCTTTTGTACCTCTTCCGTTTTGCGTGTAATATCCTCAATATCTTCTTTAGTCGCCAAATTTTTGCCTTTTTCATTGAAATAAGACGGGAGATAATGCTTAATATAAAGGCCAAGAAGAAAAACGAACAGCGCAACTAATAAAATTGTAATCCAGTCCATAAATGATTTCCCCTCACCGATGCCAGGCAGATATACACTTTCTTTGGAAAATATTATATCATACCTGATCAGAGAATTCTACTATTTCAGTAGAGAGAAAAAGCAGGTGCTCCCGTTGGGAACACCCGCTTTGAATAATCAACCCGAAATCTCATGACCCGTCTGGAATTTGAATGTCAGCTGCCCATCCCGGTGGACGGTCACGGTGTCGATAACTGTGAGCCAGAGCCGATCATCGAACTCGGTGATTGGGTCGCCGTACTCCGCCAGCTCGAACATGAAGCCGCCGATGTCCTCGGCCTTGGCTTCCCGCTGGGCCTTTGCTGCCTGGAGTTTCTCCAGCTTGGCTTTGGAAGTTTCGTACCGCTCTGCCAAGCCGTTGTACCGTTCCAGGTAAGTGGCCTGGTCCTGTGCCGTGGTGGAATTCTCTTCGATGCACCGCTTGGTCAGCTCGGCTACCACCTCCATTTCGGAAAGAAGCGCCGAAATCTCACTGTCCAGGGAGCCGGTGTCGGTAAGCACCGCTTGCATGGTGCGGCACTCGTCCAGCAGCCGCTCTTTGTCCGCTACCAGCGCATTGAAGGCATCCAGGAAACGAGCCTTGATCTCTTCCTCGGTCAGGTGCGGTGTCTGGCACTTTTCTTCACCGGTGAACTTGCTGTTGCACCGCCAGATGGTGCGCCGGTATTTGTCGGTGGAATGCCAGACCTTTGAGCCGAAGTAACAGCCGCAGTCTCCGCAAACCAGCCGGGAGGAAAAGATGCTGTTGCCGCTGTAGCTGCGCCCGATGGCTTTCCTGCGCTCCAGCTCCCGCTGCACCAGCTTCCATTCGGCGGGATCGATAATAGCCGGATGGCTGTTCTCCACATAGTACTGTGGCACCTCACCCTCGTTTTTCTTCTGCTTTTTGGTGAGAAAATCCACCGTGAATGCCTTTTGGAGGAGGGCATCTCCTTTGTACTTCTCATTTTTCAGAATACTCTCCACCGTGCTTGCCGCCCACTTTTTCTTGCCGGCGGGGGTGAGCATCCCTTCCCTGGTGAGAAGGCTTGCAATGGAGCCGGTTGTCTTTCCGCTGAGGAATAGGCTGTAAATCCAGCGGACGGTTTCCGCTTCCTCCGGCACGATCTCCGGCAAACCGTTGTCGCCCTTCCGATAGCCCAGGAAGTGGCTGTACGGTAGGCTGACCTTTCCATCGGCAAAACGCTTTCTCTGTCCCCAGGTGACGTTCTCCGAAATGGAGCGGCTCTCCTCCTGCGCCAGAGAGGACATGATGGTGATCAGCAGCTCGCCTTTACTGTCCAGGGTGTAGATGTTTTCCTTTTCGAAGTAGACCTCCACACCCTTCTCTTTCAGCTTGCGGACGGTCACCAGGCTGTCTACGGTGTTTCGGGCAAACCGACTGACCGACTTGGTAACGATGAGGTCGATTTTCCCATCAAGCGCATCCCGCACCATCTGGTTGAAACCTTCACGCTTTTTTGTGTTCACCGCTGAAATGCCTTCATCGGTGTAGACCCTTACGAACTCCCACTCCAGCTTGGACTGAATGAAGCGGGTGTAGTAGTCCACCTGGGCTTCGTAGCTGGTGAGCTGTTCTTCACTGGAGGTGGAGACACGGGCATAGGCCGCTACCCGCCGGCGCACCACAGCGTTTCGCGCAAGGTGCGTGATGGGTTGGATCGTGGGTGGGATGACGGTTACGGCTCTTGCCATTTCTCACCCCTCCTTTGCGCCAGCGCCCGCTGGCGGGCAATTTCCTTCATTTCCGGCGTCCAGCTCTTGGCCCTGGATATGTGTTCCCAATGCCGCTCTGCCGTGGAGCCGTCTTTGAAATGAAACACCAGGGTCTTGTCCGGGAGGGCATCGATGCCTTTGACCCTTTCCAGGAAGACTCCCTCATCGAACTGTGCAAGGCCGAGTACCTGGGCAGCAAGGTCGTAGAGCAGCTTCTCCGGAATCTGTGATGTACCGCAGGAAGGCAAATCTGTCTGCACCGCAGTTGGGCAGTTCCAGAAATGTCGCTTCCCGCCGGTGCATCGCTTATAGTTGCGACCGCACACCGTGCAGGTAATCATGCTGGTGAAGGCCGACCGCCGGCGGGGCCGCTTGACCGGGCTGTTCTCCGTAATTCCGGCAAGAAGCTCCTGAGCTGCATCGAAGGTGGCCTGGTCGATAATGGCTTCATGAGTTCCCTCCGCATAATATTGGGGCAGCTCACCTCGGTTTGGAATCTCCTTTTTCTCCAGATGGTTGTTCCGGTATTGCTTTTGCAGGAGCGCGTTGCCCAGGTACTTCTCATTGGACAACATCTCCCGGATTCGCATGGAGTTCCATTTCCCGCCCAGAACACCAGTGAACCCTCGCCGGTTTAGGTCAATGGCCAGGCTGGTAAGGGATTCTCCCTCCAAAGCCCTGCGGAACACCTCCCGCACCACCGTTGCCTTTTCCGGGTCAACGGCCACGCAGCCCTTCTCAATTTTGTACCCGAACAGGAAGCGTAGGTTGACCAGCTCACCGCGCTCGAAGCCCCGGCGAATCCGCCACTTCTGATTCTCGCTGGCGGAGCGGCTTTCTTCCTGTGCGTAGGAAGCCAGGATGGTCATCATTAGTTCTCCGTCTGCGCTCATGGTGTGGATGTTCTGCTCCTCGAAATAGACGTCAACCCCCAGGGCTTTCAGCTCCCGGACGGTTTCCAGCAGGGTCACCGTGTTCCGCGCAAAGCGGGAAATGGATTTCGTGATGACCATATCGATGTTTCCAGCGCGGCACTCAGCCAGCAGGCTTTGAAACCCGTCCCGGCTGTCCTTGGTGCCGGTGAACGCTTCATCGGCATAGACCCCGCAGTAAAGCCAGCCAGTATGCTTTTGGATCAGCGCACTGTAGTAGCTCACCTGTGCGGACAAAGAATGCAGCATGGCATCCTTCCCGGAGGAAACTCTGGCATAGGCTGCGACCCGCTTCAGGCTGGGCCGCATGGGTACGGGGAATGAAATTTGTTGAATGGTTCTTGCCATTCTGTCACCTCCTTGTCCACTGCATATTACCTCTAAAAGTGCTTATTATCCAGCAATTTTGGCGATTCAAAGCGGAATATACTACACGAAGATACTCCATGCTTTTTGGCGATGATTGTATCAATTTTGCGGTAGTCATCCTCGCAGATGATGCCCTGCCGGAGCATACTCCGGGCAAGGCTCATGGCGGTCTGATAGGCGGTCAGTCTCTCGCAGAAATCATCCATTCTCACTCACCGCCTTTTTCCGAGCCTTGGCATAACAATTGCGGGAACAGTAACGCCGATCTCTCGCGCCGCTTTGAAATGTGCGCCCACAATAGATGCAGGTAAAAGTGTTAAGCGTCCGCTTTCCGCCCTTGTCTGGGTGAGCATTCCACCAGGAGATACGGCATGAGTCGGAGCAGAACCGCTTGTGTTTGCGGTGCGGTATTTGGATGATGGGTTTTCCGCACATCTCGCAGAAGTCTGGAATAGCGGCGGCATCCTCATCGGCAGGATGGCGGCGGAGATAGGTTTTGACACTATTGACCGGCAGGTCGAGAGCCGCAGCGATTTTCTTGTACCCCAGCCCGTCCCGCCTGAGTTTACTGATTTTGAGTTTTTCAGTTTCTGTCATGACTTGCCCCTTTCCGAGAAGCTCTGGCTGCTCTTCACCATACGGCCACGGGAAAGGGCAAATATGAGGAGAATAAAAAAATAAAGGGGTGCAGCCACAAAACATGACTGCACCCCTTCGGCTGGAATGGATATTTAGTTCGGAATCTTCAGCTTCTGGCCGCTGTAGATAGTGTCGCTGTCAAGACCATTGAGGGTCTTGATCTCCTTGTAGCGGGCGCCGCTGCCCAGATACTTCTCGGCGATGCCCCAGAGAGTATCGCCCTTGACCACGGTGTGGACGCGGTAGGTCACCGCCGCGCTTTCCGCCGGAGCCAGGTCGGAAATCCGAACCGGGGACATGATGGCATTGGTGCCGCTCTCATTTTTGTTGATGACCGCACGGTCGCCGGACACTTCGCAGACGTACCACCGCTGCTTCTTGACCCAGGCGGGGATGGTCTGTCCGCCATAATACTTCGTCCCGGTGATGGCCACCAGGTCGCCGGCCTGGATGTCTCCGTTGGGCTGAATCTGCTCCACAGGCATATCCGGCTCAGAGCCGCCCAGCCTGGCCGCAACCTCCGCACGGAAAGTGTCCATGTTCTTCCCGTGCTTCGGCCACCAGTGCAGCACGTCCCCGTGGTTGGACGCAATGCCCAGATCATGACCCTCGCAGTGGCAGATGATGTCATGCTCCGTCAGGCCATAGAGTCCGCAGAGATACACGCAGAGGTCCACCGCTTCATGATAGACCTTATCCAGATAATCGGCGTCCGTGAGGTCATCCTCGCAGATCTCGAAGGAGATGTGGGTGTCATTGGCGGAACCGCCGGCGTGCCAGCCCCGATGATCCCACGGCAGGGTCTGGTAGGTAGCCACCGTTCCATCGGCCAGCTTGCCAATGAAGGCGTGGACGCAGACCTCCCGATCCATGGGCTGGTTCCAATGGTTATTGTACTGGTTCTTCCCCAGCAGGCCATCGTCCGGCCCCACATAGCGTTTCAGCCACGGGTTATTGGCCCCGGTGGAATGTACCATGATGCCCTTGGGGGTGATTTTGCGTCCCGCCTTATAACAGGCGTTGTTGGTAAAAATCAGCTTATGCAGATTCAATGTCGCTTCCTCCTTTGTCATGCAGTTGTTCCAGCACGTCCTTCAGCTTTGCCGGGATGGGCAGGCCCAGGCGCCCGGCGTTCTCCAGAAAAGAGATGCCTTCGTTGGACAGGTAGAAGAAGATCACCGCCGTGCGGAGCACTCCCTCCTGACCCAGCACATACACGTCCACCAGATTGCCGATGCCCACCAGCACGAAGATGAGCACTTTCCGGCAGATGCCCTTGAAGCCCACGGCGCTGGACAGCTTCTTGTCCACGATGGCGCACATCACACCGGTGATATAGTCCACCAGCACGAAGGCGATCAGCGCATAGAGAAAGCCATCCATGCCGCCCAGGTACCAGCCCAGAAAGCCGCCCAGGGTGGAAAAGGCAACCTGGATGCCGACCCAGATCGATTTCATAGTCTCGTCCTCCTTATTTTTGAATATGGAAAAGACGCCCCCAGCGGGAGCGCCTTTGTCCTCATGTCAGCCATTCCGGTTTTTCCGGGATGGTTTGTGTGTTGGTACCGTCCAGCCATGCCTGGTACCAGGTTTTCAATTCCGAGAGCTGTTCCTCCGAGAGGGTATCGTACCAAAGCCACCCCCGGTTGATGATGGGAAAGCACTCGACCTCCCGCCTCTTTCGGTACGCGTCCTTTGCGGCTTGAGCCTGTTCCGCTTCGGCCTGGGTGTCATCAAAGACCAGGATACCGTCTTGCACCTGATAGGCGGTGAAGTGTTCCTCAAAATGCGAGAGATCATCCGGTTCCGCCGTTTCCACAGCGTCCAGCAGGTCGCCCTCCAGGGCGTAACTTTCCACATAGCCCCGTTCGTTCAGTAATACCTTCATAGTCGCACCTCAGTTGATTCCAAATACACGGTTGATCTGCCCATTGCCGCCTTGGATGGCGAGAGTCACCAAGGAGCCAGAATAGGAAAGGTTGAAGGATTTATAGTTGGATTCATCGGCGATCTGAAACGAGACCGCCGAGGCGGTCAGCATGATGCGTGGAACCACCAGGGATGCACGGGACGCCGTGCTGCTGGGCCGGCCTATAATGACATAGAAGTTGTAGTTGCCGTAATTGAAGGTGATGCTGCCGCTGGTGAGCGTCCCATTGTAGAGGGACGTGGCGGCGATGCCCAAGTTCGTCCGGGCGGATGCCGCATTGTTCGCCCCGGTGCCGCCGTAGGCAATCGCCAGGGCGTTGGTCAGCGAAATGGACGTCCAGGAATTGCGGTCGTAAGCGCGCTTGACCGCATAGGGCGTTGCCGCCAGCGATGCGCTGGTAGATGTCACGCTGCTGGAAAGCATCGTAATGCCGTACCGGGCGGTGGTGGCCGGGAGACAATTGAGTGCAATCCACCAGGTGCCGTTATACACAAAATGCACTACCTGGTTGGCTGTCCACATATTTGCGTTGACGTAGTAGCCGTTGGTGCCGCAGATGGCAATCGCCCCAGTCCCGTTTACATTCATGGAGGGAGAGGACGCGGTGTTGGCATAGGTAAACTGGACTGCCAGCAGCGTCCCTTTCTCCAGTCTGAACTCATCACAGGTGACCACCTTCGCCTGTGTAGCGGCGGCGGTTTCGCAGACGCCAAAGTAGGGCTTGTCAAAGGTGTAATCAATACCATCCGGGATCAGCGTCCCCTCAATGCGGGTGTCGCCCACCACATGAAGGGCCGCTTCCGGGCTTGGGGTATTGATGCCCACCATCTTTTTCCGAAGAGCCACCAGAGGGGTGCCCTGGGAAACGACAAAGTACAGGTCCAACGAGGTCAGCGAGTTCAGCTCGTCCCGAATCTGCAGATGGAAGTCATAGGACGCCTCGGAGTCCAGGTTGCACAATTCCAGATTGGAGTAGGAAAAGCTGGAGCCGGTGGCGGATACCGAGCCGAGGATGCTGGTGTATGCGTTATATGAGGACGCACTGGTGAGCTTGTAGCGGTAGCGGACGTAGAGCAGGCTGTTCTTCTGCGCCCCGTCCACCGTGATGGGAGAAATGCTGCCGTTAAAGACAAGCTGCATCTCGGTTTCGATGTCGTTGGTGCGGCGAAGGGAAACCGAACTCACCCTGGGTTTCGAGTACGGCACCACGGTGACGCTCTGGGTGACCGAGGCGGTGTATCCCCGCGAGTCGGTGACGGTCAAGGTAATGTCCCGCGTGCCGGAGGTGCCGATGGTTCCCAGAGAGAGTGCGGCGCCGCTGGTATTGGATCTCGTCACGCCGCTGCACACCGCCGAATAGGAGACGATGGACGCCCCATTCCTGGCGGTGGCGGTTCCGGGGGTGACCGTCAAACGGGAGTAGTCCTGGATGAGCACCTGGTTATTCTCCGTGATGGCGGTGGTGGTAGAATAACTGTCCGCAAAGGTGAAACCGGAAAGTGTCGGGCCGGAATTCGATGCGGACGTACTGATGGTGCAGGTACAGGTAGATGCGTTTCCGATCTGCGTACTTCCGCTCTTGGTGACCAGCTCAATGGTCGCCGTGAAGGACTTGACGCTGGCCATGGAGTTCAGGAGGGTTGTCCGTTCCGAAGCGGTCAGCGTAATAGAGCGGTAAGCTGTTCCCGCCGACCAGACGCGCCCCGCCAGGGACAGATAGGTCGTGGAACCGTTTTTGATGGTGATGTAATTGGTGTAGGCGGAGTTATACACGGTAACCCGCAGAGAAAGGCTGACGGTTGCTGCGTCCGCCGAAAAGCTGCCGCAGCTCAAGATCACCGCTCCGCCCAGCGTTTTTGCGGATACCGTGGAAGAGGTGCCATACACCTGGTTTGTGCGCTTTCTCGCCCGTACCCGAACCGAGTAAGTGGTGTTGGGAGAAAGCGAGGAAAGAGTGACGCTGGCGCTGGTGCCCGCCGTGGTGGAGAACTGCGTCCAGGAAGTGCCGCCGTTCAGACTGTATTGCCAGATGTCCGATGTGGCCGAGGACGATGCGGAAATCGTGAAGCCGTTGGCGGTGATGTTGGAAACCGAGCAGGACACCGTGGGTGCGGAGCGGTCAATGCTGTTGAGGGTGACGGTGGTGGAAGCCGTAATGGTTCCAATAGATACACCGGAATAGGTGCCGGAAAAACGCCAGGACGCGGACAAAACCACGCCGGATTTCGTACCATCCGCATTGTGGCTGACGCGCACCGTTTTGGTTTTCAACAGCTTCTTTTTCCAACCGCTACTGTAATCGTCAATGGCGGGCGCGGTATAGGTTTCACTCACGCCATTGATGGAGATGGTGGAGTCGCTTCGAGCGCCCACTTCGAGGGTATAGTAGGAAAGATAAACTTTGAGGGTTACATCCGTGTAGTTTCCTGTGATGCTCTGCGTACCGCTCCATTCGCAGTAAAGGCCAAAGCTGGAAACCGGATATTTTTGAAATGTGCCGCTGAGCGCCGTACCGCCCACCTCCTTAATCCAGAATCACGATGTTCAGTCCCTCGGACGCTGTGGCCATGGGGACAAATTTCGTCTTGCCTACCATAAGCTCACCGTCCACGGTGGTTTTCTTGGTAATGGTTTCATCCTTGTTCAGGGAAAAGATCTTCTCCTCGTTGTAGTAGCCGGAAAACTCCGTGTTGTTGATGACCGTCCGCTGGGCGGAGTCCGCATTGGAAACCTCAATGCCGCGCCGGTCGATCTTCACCTCGGAGGTGTAAATCTCATTGGGCGCCGGCGTCCATTTGTGAAAAGATGCCCCCTCCGTCAGCATGATGTCCGAGACGAACAGGCTGGCGTCACGGGAGTAGATCTTGATGGTGATGACGCTGTCCTGCACATCCGGCAGCAGGGCGGAATATTCCGTCCACTCGAAGGTTTCGGAGGTGTTGAGCAGGTCGATTTCCGTATCGCCGTTGATGGTGGCACGGACATAGGCATTGTAGGTGGATGTCTTTTTGGCCTTCACCGTCAGCCGGTACGCCTGCCCCGGCACGATGGTATCCACCACCTGGGTCAGTGTGCTGTATGCGTTCAGCTGGAAACAGGAGTTGGAGACGGTGCTGTTCTTGGTTTCCGCGCCCTGCTGGGCGGTGATGGTTCCGGCGTACGTCCAGTCATCGGAAAGCCCATTCAGCCCGGCTGAGTTGCGGATAAAGTTGATACCTCCGCTGTACTGCTCCTGCATGGTGATGGACAGCCCGTCCACCGACTGCTGAAGCTGAGACATCTGGCCTTCCAGAAGCCGGAGGTTTTCCTGCTCTTCCGTCAGCTCGCCAGTAACACCCTCTACCGATTCGGTGAGGTCTGCAACAAAGCTGTTCAGGCCATCAATGGATTGCTGAAACTGGCTGACCCGTCCGCTGACCTCCTCCAAGGAATCGGTGGTGGCATAGGCGCTGAACATGACCTCGCCGCTCTCCAAATCCCACCAGGAGGAACCGTCCTGGGATTGAATTACCCCAGCCTTGATGATATTGGCGATGAGAGAACCGGAGGTAATGAAATCCGCCACAATCTGCCCATCGGCGGTGATGGCGGTTTCATAGGGGCCGTTGTAGCCATTGCTGGAAAACCCCAGCCCCTCCACATTCCAACGCCAGACATTGACCGCATCCTCTATGGAGGGCTGGTCTAAAATCAGCAGTTCGTAGGGCATACCTGTTTCGCTGTCGGTATGAAGCACAACATAGCCGCCCGTCTGGCCGGTGATGCGGTCTGTGGCGTTCTGGATGGCGGAGCCTATCAGTGCGGGGAAATGTCCGGCTTTTTCAGCCGCTTCCTCGGCGCTGGCCTGGGCGTCCGAGACGTTGTTCAGCAGGTTTGCCTTTGCGCTGCCCAGGGTGATGGACACATACTTTTCCGCCAGGGTGTCGTAGACTGTGGTGATGACCTTGGACTTGGCAGTGATGCCCAGAACAGAATGGCGGATGGTCACGGTATCGCAGAGGGACACCCGCTCCAGCACGGCGGCGTACTCCGGCTGCTTCCAGAGCGGTTCGAAAGAAACGGTAAGCGTTGGAACTTCAACGCCCAATGGATTGTTCTCCAGATAGGTCAGCGCCTTGGTGCGTAGAGCATCCTCGGTGATGGCTTCTTCCTCTCCAAAGCTGTCGGTGAAATCCCGGATGACGGTCTTACGCTGGGACAGTGTGGTTTCAGAAATAGGCAGCAGCACCTCGGTGAGAGTGACCACCGTTTCGCTCCCGTCCTCACCGGAGATTACCGCATAAGGCAGAAGGTCGGTGTAGACCTCGGTGGTGTCGCTGTCGTGCTCCAGCTCGGTGAGGTTTTTGCCATACTCGATCACCACGCCGGTATGCTGGCCGCGCCCCTGGTGGTGGATGACATGAAAGTTGTCCCACTCATACTCGCCGCCCCATAAATCCAAAAAGGAACCCGCCACGCCGCCCAGACAGGCGCGGACACTCTGGGGCTTTGTAACGGAGAAGGGCTTTGCCTCGGTGTAGTCGGTCTGACAGGTGAAATTGTGGGTGGTCGCGGTATTTTGGAATACACGCTCCATGGCCAGAGAGGGAGAAATACTCTCGCTGGACCAGGTCAGTGCAGCAATGTTGGAGAGGTCATAGGAGATGTGCTGAGCATACACCGTTACCACCCCATCGATGGGTGTGGTAATGCGGTAGATGCGAAATGCCTGGTCATCTGCGGTGTCGTTAGGCTTGGCCTTGATGATCCGCTCTGAGGACAGCTCCCCATAGTTTCGCCCCGTAATGGGATATTGGAGCACCAGCTCATAGGCGCCGTTTCGCTCCTCGGTTACCTCGCAGGAAATACAGTCCGCCAGAACGCCGATGCCAAAAGTGGAGAAATCCACTGCATTTGCTTTGAATAGAACCGGAATCATAGCGTCACCCACCTCGGCTGAATCACCAGACTGCTTACCGTGCCTGTCCAGGATATGGTGTTGACTCCGGGCTGCAGCCTGGGAAACCCATCACCGCTGACTTTGTCGTTCATAGGGGTCGTACCGGAGTAAAAATTCATCTGCTCACTGTCGCAGACAATGCTCCCGTCAAGCCCAGTGAAGACCCAGCTCTTGTTCTGCCCACCGCCTTGAATGGTCAGGGTCACTGTCCCTTCCCCGGTGAGGGTAAGAATGGGCAGAGACTCAAAACTCTCCGGGTTGGTCACGGTGGAGCCGGACTGGGTAAGGGTGATGGGATTGGCCCCTGCCACGCTGTACCGGAAGGGATGGCAGGAGAAGCTGACGGTAAATACACCGATACGGTTGAGCTGATCCTCGATGTCCAGGCTCCCATAATATACCGCCTTCCGGGTGTAGAGGGTATCGTAGCTGTCGGACAGGGTGTGGTAGGCGTTCTGCTCCCCATAGAGCCACGCCTTGACCTTGGTGATCTTCTCGGACAACTCAGCGATGGACTTTGCCGGGAGAAAGACTGAATAGGTCACCTGAACGTTTGGGTAGCGGCCATTGGGCAGGATGAGGTCGCCGTTCCTGCCGGGGATAGACTGGAAAGTCACATCGTACTCCGGGGCGGAAAAGACATTCTTGCTCTCAATGCGAAGCCCCATATCCAGAGAAGAAATCCCGTTATACACAAAATAGTTCACGCGAAAACCACCCCTTTCCGCTTGGCAAACTGGCCTGCGGTCACCATGATTTCATTGGTGAGCTGCCGGATGTCCTCATTGGTATAGTTGTTGAAGGTGCCGATGTTGAGCTGCAGGACGAAGCCGCTCTTCCCAGCGCCGGCAGAAGCAGCGGAGGACATTGCGCTTTCCACGCTGCCTTTTACGGAGAAATCTGTGGGCAGCGCCGTGGTCATATCCTTGGCAAGACCCTGCATGACCCCGTTAATGTCCTTACTCATCCCCACGGCGGCTTTCACCGCCTGACCGCCGTTGTCATCAATGGAACCGGCAAGACCCTTCACCAGCATTTCGCCTACCCAGGCCATTTCCTTGGAGGGTGAGTTGATGCCAAAGAAGTTCAAGATACCGTCCCAAATGCCGGAGATCCAGCCGGAGACTTTATCCCAAATCCACCCTGCCAAAGACTGGATGCCCTGCCACAGGCCGCGAACCAGATTGGCGCCCACCTCGGCGATCTGGGAGACTCCCTGAGCGAGAGCCGAAACAATCCCCGCGATAATCTGCGGGACTGCCTTCACAATCTCCACGATGATGGTCGGGAGGTTCGCAATCAGGGACACCAACAGTTCCACACCGGCCTGGATAATTTGGGGAATGCTGTTGATGAGGGCATTCACAATACCGGTGATGATTTCTGGGATTGCAGCCACAATGGTAGTAATAATCTGAGGAAGTGCCTGAATCAGCGACACCAGCAGGTCGATACCCGCCTGAATAATCTGCGGGATGGAGTTCAAAACAGCGGTGACAATGCCCTCGATGATTTGAGGAATAGCCGCGACAATGGCGGTGATAATCTCCGGCAGAGCCACCACCAGCGAGGTCAGAAGCTGGATGCCCGTTTCAATGATCTGCGGGATAGAGTTCAGCAGGAACGTCACGATGCCGTTGATGATTTCCGGCAGGGCCGCGATAAGTACCGGCAGTGCGTTGAGAATACCCTGTGCCAGCCCCGTGACCAGCTGAAGCGCCGCGTCCAGGATGAGGGGCAGGTTGGCAATGAGGGCCTGACAGATCTGAACCACCATCTGCACAATGGTGGGAACCAGCTGAGGCAATGCGGAAGCAATGCCGGAAGCCAGGGTTGCCACCACCTGCATCGCCGCCTGCAAAAGCTGCGGTGCCAGCTCGGTCAGGCTGGTGATGAGCTGGAGAACAATGGAAAGGGCGGCGGCAGCCAGCTGGGGCAGTGCGTTCACGATGCCGGTGACAAGGGTTGCGATGATATTCACCCCGGCTTCCAGCAGCACTGGCAAGCTGGCGAGGATTGCTTCCCCGATGACCGGGACAATGGTGGAGAGCTTCTCCATCAGCACATTTACCAGGCCGGAGATGCCTTCGGCAAAGGTCTCGGCGGCGCCGGCGGTACCATTCAGAACGCCCTGCAGCCCCTCGCCCATGAAGGAAACGAAGGGGATCATGGAAGTGAGCAGATCCGCCGCCATGGTTTTCAGTGTCATCATAATGGGTTCGGCAATGGCGCCCAGCTGGGCATAGGCGTCTGTGAGAAGCGCCTGAGCGCGCTGGGCTTCCATCACATCCCCATTGAGGGTTTTGTAGTTTTCCGCCGCTTCCTGATAAAGGCCGTTGAGTGTATCTGTAATGAGTGCGGCGCGCTCCTGTTCGGAACTGCACCCATCCAGCGCCGATTGGAAGGCTTCTTCGTTTACACCCGCCCAGTTCAGCGCATCCGCCAGCTGGCCGGTAATGGTGCCGGTTTTGGCGGTTTCGTTGGCAGCTTCGGTCAAACCCTCGATGGGGAGGCTGTCCCCGAAGGTGGCCCAGACGCCGGCGGCGATGTCCGTCCACTGTGCCAGCTCTTCCTCGGTGGAGCAGAGCTTGGCGAGGTGGTTGACCGCTTCCACGCTGCGATCCTCTTCGCCCAGGATAGCGTAGAAACCGGTGTAGGCTTCACCGGCCTGTTCCGCCGTAAACCCGGCGGTGGTGAAGGCGGCGTCCAGCTTGGCCTGGTCCTCCCGGTATTCCCGCGTGGACTCCGCCAGGTCGAGGAAGCTCTTGGTCAGCCCAGCCAGAGCAGCCCCAGCGGCGGCAACAGCGGCTCCTGCCGTGACTGCCAACCCCTTGAGGACGGAACCGACCTTCTCCAGCTTGCCGGAGGCCTTGTCCGTTTTGTCTGCGGCATCATCGATCTCATCGCCAAACTTGTCCGTTTGCTGTGCGGCGTCCTGCATCTCACTGCCCATGGAGTCGATGGCTCTCTGGTTCTGGTCAAGCTCCCGCTCCATATTGTTCAGAGCGGCCTGGGCGTTATTGAGCTGGATCTGCCACTGCTGGGTGCGCCGGTCATTCTCCCCGAAAGAGGTAGAAGCGTTCTCCAGCGCCTTGCGCAAGGTTTCGATCTTTTTCTTTTGGGCATCGATCTCCTTGCCCAGCACCTGGTTCCGGGCAGTGAGGGCTTCCACGGAGTTATCGTTTTTATCAAATTGAGACTGAACGACCTTCATTTCAGAGCCGAGGACTTTGAAGGACTGGTTAATGTCCGCCAGCGCCTTCTTGAATTCTTTTTCGCCCTCAAGCCCGATTTTCAGGCCAAAGTTATCCGCCATCCGTGGTCACCTCCTTCGAAATGGCATAAAAAAGCCCGGATTTCTCCAGGCAAAAGAAAAGAGCCGATTACTCGACTCTTTCCACAGCAATATTTAGATGTTTACAGTTTCCCAAGCTGTGCGTCAATATCCCGTCCGCCGTACATCACACGGAGCACCGTGACGGTCTCTGCCTGGTGGTCCGGAATGTAGAACACCAGGTAATTGTCTACTGGCATGATCCGCAGGTTCCGGCTGCGCCATGGCTCCCGGTCGTAGACCCGGAACCGTTCCGGCATCTCATCCAGCTTGAGGATGTTCTCCTCCAAACGGTCCAGCTGACCATTGGCGTTCTGCTCGGACTGCAGATCCACCGCAATGTAGCGGTAGATTTCCCGCAAGTCGCGCTTGGCTTCCGGGGTCAAAGTTACCTCATAACTCATACACCAAGTTCTCCCCGCAGATCGTCAAACGCCTGCTTTGCCGGGATTGTCTGGCCAGCCTTCATCTGAGCATAACCCTTTTCCAGTTCGGTATCCAGCTGTTCAGCGGTCATGCGGCTTACATCCAGAGGATGCTCCGGCAGCTTGACCTCAAAGGGCAGGCCCCGCTGTAAAATGACCTGCTTATAAAACATGGTGATGGCATTGGACGCCGGGATGCCCAGGGCGTTCAGGATGGCTTCCGCCTGTTCCTTTACCTCCGGCTCGATGCGTGCGTACAGATTTGCCGACTTTGCCATATCAAAGACTCCTTTCGAGATTGTGTATTCCTCTTTGCCTCTATTATACTCGATTGTGCGGACAAAAGCAATACATATCTCAAATCCCGTAGGGAATTGCATCGTCAATGGTCAGCTCCCGCTTAGGCTTTGCCAGGCCGAGAAACTGCTTGTGGCACTCCCACAAATCCAGCAGAAGTCCGAAGGGCAGAAGCATGGTCTCTTCTGGGGTAAAGCCCAGCTGGGCGGTGCCGTAATAGAAAAGCCGGGTAAACAGCTCGGCGTCTGTTACCCGACTTGTGCGTTTTTTGAGTCCGTCTCGCTTTCGATATTTCGCTTGGTGCCTTTATACATGGCTTCCATGATGGCTTCCTTGTACTCGGCCAGTTCGAAGGGCGAGGTCAGCAGTTCCACCGCATCCTGGGTCAGCGGCTCTTTTTTATCCTCCGGGTGCTTGAGATTGTGGATCAGCACGCTCTGATTGGCCAGCAGGGTGATGAGCCAGATGATCTCATCAAGAGCCATTTCAAAGTTCTCGGACTTCATCAGCTTGTCACCCAGATTTTCCAGACCGCCGTAGCGACCGGCAATCTCCTTTGTCGCACGGGTGGTGAGCACCAGCTCATACTCCTTGCCGCCAATGGTGATAGCGGCGCTTCTCTCCTTGCTCATGAGTCAGCCCTCCTTATCAGGTTTCCAAAGAGGTGTAGTCCGGCTCATACACTTCATCATACCAGGCGGAGATGGTAGCAGCTTGAACGCCGGTATCATCCTCAGAAACCTCCGCCTTCCAAGGGTGCTTGCCCTGGCCATCCACTTTGTTGCGGCGGGTCACGGTACCCTCAATGGAGGGAGTAGAGAACTCAATGCTCTCGCCCTTGGTGGTTAAGTTGGTGGCAGGAATACCGAACTTCACCCGATAGAGCCAGAAGTAGCGGTATTTGCCGTTTGCCTTTTTCGCACGGAAGCCCACAGCCACAGGAGTGCCGCCGTCCTCACTGGTGGAAACCAGTACCTTGTTGTCATCGATGGTGGCGCCAGTCAGGTCCTGTGCAACTGCAACGCCAATATCATCTACGCCTAAAGTCAGGGTTCCGCTCTGGAACTCCTTGACCACAGCGGCGGCGCCATCGTCTGCATACAGCGTGGCTTCCGCCAGTTCCACCGACAGCTCGGCGGTCATGGCCTTTGCCAGTGGCTGGGGGTCACCGTAGGTTTCATTGCCCGAAGCGTCCTCGGTGATTTTGGCGTAGTACAGCTTATCCAAGCCGATAGTAGCCATAGCTCATTCCTCCATTTCATAAGTTTTCGCCACGTCAATGGCGTAGTGGTGAAAGCCGGTATCGTCCTCATGGCCGATATACCGGCGGTCGGTAATGCAAAAATCCGCACCCAGCAGAGCGCGGACAAGAATGTCTTTGGTGGCGGTGTAGCTGCCCTTCACGAACAGGGACAGCCGCGCTTCCTGGGTGTCGTACCCTGGGGAATTGTCGGCGTGAAGCTCGAAGGTGTCCGCCATTGGCGTAATGACCAAATAAAGGTCAGGCGGTACGCCGGAAAAAACGCCGGTCTCCACCGGGATTGAACAGGCATCCGCCACTGTTTTCAGTTCAGACAGCAGACTCACAGCTTCTCCATCTCCTCTTCCAGTTTGCGGATCATGGCGCTGGTACAGGCTTTTCTGGACGAACTCTGGGCGGGTTTGAGAAAGGGTTTCGCCGGCTGGCCGCTCTTGCCGTATTCGATGATGTTGGCCAGCATGGCGTTGCTGCCGCCATCGGAGCGCGGCTCGGCAAAGCCAACCTTGATGTTGTGATTTCCGTCCCGGTCTACCAAAGGCGGGGTCAGACCCAGAGAGCTTTCCAATTCACCGGTGGAGCGAGAGTCGTATTTTGTCCCGCTGCCAATGACAGAGGAGAGGTTGCTTCGAACCTTTGCCAGAACTACTTCACCGCCGGCTTCCAGAACCCGCCCGGCTATCTCGTCTGTTTTGCTGCCCAGGAGGGACAGCTTGCGGAGAAAATCCTCCGGCATTTCCACCTTCACTTTAGCCACGTCGTCACAAACTCCTTATCCTTCGCTTCCGCATAAATGCGAAAGCTCACTCAATCCGTTGCTCCTCCTTCCCCCACAAAGCAGATTTGCTTTGCGGGGACCCCGCGTTCCGCTACGCTCCACTTGCTTTCACCACCTTTGCCATGACCTCCAGATACATCCCCCGACCCTTTACGTCCTCTACCGAGGTGATCTCGAAACGGTCGCCATCGCAGAGGAGCGCCAGATCCGTGGTAACAGATACACTGGGAATGGCCCGGAAGCGGAACAAGTCAGTGGCTTCCGAAAAAGCCGCCATATTTGCCCATCTCTCGCTCCCATGCCTTCCTTCCCGATAAGCCCGGACAGCGGCCAGCGTGACCTCCTGTTCGGACTTAAAGCCCTCCTCATCAACTGTGACTTCTTTTTTCGTCAGTTCGATGAAGGTGTTCATCTTTCCAAAGCTCATGTCACACCTTCCATTCCCGGTCAAGCCGGAGAAGCAGGTTCACCGTATTCCAAACCTGCTGCCCGGCCTGCACATTATCTGCGAAAAAGCCGCCCGTGCTGCCATCCCTGGACTCATAAAAATGGGATGACAGCATGATGACGGCCTGCTCAGTAGTTGGGGACATGGGGTGTTCCTGGTAGTACCCCGCTTCAATGTGCTGATAGCTTTCCGCATAGGAGATGGCGGCGGTGATGTAGCGTTCCAGCAGCTTGTCATCGGCGTCATGCTCCAGAATGAGGTTTTCCTTGACCTTTGAAAGGAGTTCGCTCATCACCGCCGTCTCCCTCCTTAGCCAGCGGCCTTCTGCGCCAGCACCTTGATGGCCTCGAACAGGATCAGCTTACCGTCCACGCGCTGAGTGGCCATAAAGCCCACCTGACCGGTGGTTGCGAAAAGCTCGTTCAGGCGCTTGAAGGAGCGACCCTGGCGGTCGGCGATCCAGTAGTAGCTGAAATCACCGAAGGCGATGGTCTTTGCGCCGGCGGCAATGGCAGGAACATAGGAAGAGGTGTAGACCGGACGGTTCAGGATGGTGTCGGGAGTCCCAGCCGTAAGGGAGGGCTGCCACAGATACTGCCCCTGGTTGTCCTTCAGCTTACGGATGGCCTTGACCGTGGAGTCGTTCATCACCCAGACCGCCTTCCTGCGGTAGGGGGACTTCAGAGAGTAGAACAGGTCGATCAGCTCATCGGCGGTGATGGCGGTGGAGCTGGCGGCGGTGACACCAGTCTGGGCGCCGCCGGTAGCTGCGAAGATACCGGTGGGCTTGCCGCTGCCATCCCCGGTAAAGAAGGCTTCCTCCTCCTTGGAGCCAATGCGGCGCGCAAACTCGGTAGAGATATAGGAGGGCAGGTCAAATACACTGTCATTGAGCAGCTCATCCGATACCTTCAGGAAAGTACCCAGCTTGTACGCAGACAGGGAGGTCTGACCGAACACCTCATCGCTCTCGGTGAGGGCATCCTCCTCATCCAACCAGGCGGCGGAGCCATGGCTGGTTACGATGGGAATTTTACGGTCGCCGCTGGAGGTCTGGATAACCTTGGCCAGGCGGCGGAACACATTTTCCTCCTCCAGAGCCTGCACCAAGGTTCGCTCAAACTCGTCCGGCACCAAGTAACCGCCCTCGCTGTCGGTGCCTTCCTGCAGGGCATTGCGGATCTCATAGGGGTTACCCTGCAGACGCATGGCATTCCAGAAATTCCGCTTATACTCATCGGAAGCACGGCCCTTCTTCTCAATCTGCGGGTCGCCGGCGGGTTTGCCGGTGATGGGCTGGTTGACCGGCTTGCTCAGTTCGGCATCCAGAGCTTCACGGCGCTCCATGCGAGCGATTTCTTTACCCAGATCGGAGATGTCCTGCTCCATACGGGAGTAGGTGGCGTCATCCTCAGCGGACAGGGTACCCTTGTCAGTGCGGTGGGAGTCCAGGAAAGCCTTGGCGGCGTCCCAGGCCTTGGCGCGCTTCTCGCGCAGTTCCAAAATAGTCATGGTAGTTTTCCTCCTTTAGTGTTTCAACAGATTGAGTCGCTCGTAGAGATCGTCTACGGAGCGGCCCTTGGGTTCCGCCTTAGCGGCGGGGCGGTTGGTTTTGCATTTCTCGGCGATCTTATCCATGAGGGAATTGACCACCGATGCTTTTGAGTACAGCATGGTGACTGTTGGGGGTTCTACATCCTCCACTTCGGTGGGCCGTTTCATCACCTCATCGGCGAAGCCCAACTCTACAGCCTTTCCAGCGTCCATCCAAGTCTCGGCGTCCATGAGATGAGAGAGCTTGGCGCGGGACAGACCGGTCTTGATTTCATAGGCATTGATGATAGAGTCTTTCACGCTGGAGAGCATCTCAATGGCCTTCTGCATCTCACCCGTGTCACCCATGGCCACAGTCATTGGGTTGTGGATCATGAGCATGGACACCGGGGACATGAGAACTTTGGTACCCGCCATAGCGATGACGGATGCGGCGGATGCCGCAATGCCATCGATTTTGACGGTCACATTGTGGGGATAGTCCATCAGCATATTGTAGATTTGGGCCGCGGCCACGCAGTCACCGCCGGGAGAGTTGATCCAGACGGTGATGTTTCCGTTTCCAGCCATCAACTCCTCTTTGAAAAGCTGGGGCGTGACGTCATCGTCAAACCAGCTTTCCTCGGCGATGGTGCCGTTCAGATACAGCGTCCGTTCCGCCGGAGCTATCTCCGTCTGGGCTTGATTCTTCCACTTCCAAAACTTCTTCATCGGTATTTTCCTCCTTTCCGTCATCGCTAACTTCGGTATTTGCAAAAGCCCCAGCATCCTTGAGCGGGAGCATATTGCCGTTGATCAGGTACAGGTCGCCGCCCTCTTCAGCAGGGATGCGGTCGAGGTTTTCCAGCTCCCGGATGTCATTGGCGGACATCCAGCCGTTCTGCCGACCGATGGCGTACCCGTTCATGCGGCTCTGATAGTCGCCGCGAAGCAGCCCTTCCACATTGAACTTCGCGAAATACTGCGATTTCTCGTCAGGCAGCAGGAGCGACCGGTGAATGGTCTGCTCCCAACGGATCACCCAGGGGTCCAGCGTGTATTTCACGAACTCCAACGACTGTTGCTCAATATTAGAAAAGCTCGACTTTTCCAGGTCACCAACCATGTGTGGCGGTACTCGGAAAATTCGAGCGATTTCGTTAACTTGGAATTTTCGTGTCTCCAGAAACTGCGCCTGCTCCGGCGAGATGCCGATGGGCGTGTACTTCATGCCCTCCTCCAGCACGGCAATCTTATTGCTGTTGCCGCTGCCGCCGAAGGTGGACTGCCAGCTCTCCCGTACCCGCTGGGGGTCTTTGATGGTGCCGGGATGTTCCAGCACGCCGCCGGGAGCGGCGCCGTTGGCGAAGAATTTGGCCCCGTACTCCTCACAGGCAATCGCCATGCCAATGGCGTTCTTGGCCATGGCAATGGGACTGTAACCCACCAGTCCGTCAAAGCCCAGGCAGGGGATGTGCAGTACATCCGAGGGTGGAAGGTTGACGGTGACGCCCTTCATGGTAGGAGCGTCCTCGGTGCTGGTGGTGTACTGGTAGTAGAGCCGGCCCTTGGTGTCTCGATCCACCACCATGCGGTTCGGCATCAGCGGATAAAGAGCAATGACCTCGCCCTTTCCGTTTCGGATGATCTGGGCGTAGGCATTGCCCCACAGGAGCAGGTGGGTCATGAGCGTCTCCCGGAACACGAAAGAACTCATCTCCGGGT
Source organism: Candidatus Faeciplasma sp. (assembly GCA_048393055.1). GTDB lineage: Bacteria > Bacillota > Clostridia > Oscillospirales > Ruminococcaceae > Faeciplasma. The sequence goes on along the minus strand of DBFJJS010000010.1, from coordinate 312,064 downwards.
TCGGCTCATCGTGGAGAAGATTATAGAGCGGATGGTCCAGCGCCTTCTCCTTGCCGCCATCCTCTTTGTAGCGGTATAGATGCAGCGGCAGACCCGCCACTGCTTCCGCAAGGATGCGGACGCAGGAGTACACGGCGGTCATCTGCATGGCGGAACGCTCGTTGACGTTCTTGCCAGCGGTGGAGCCACCGAAGAAGAAGCTGTACCCGCTGCCGGATGTCCGGTTCTGAGGCTTGTCCCGGGATTTGAACAGACCTGAAAAGATGCCCATGATGTGTCACTCCCTTCAGATAAACAGCAGCCCTCTGCTGTCATAGACCGACTCGCTGGTGTCGTTGCCGCAACGGATGGCCCGATCAAGGGCCATGATGGTGGCAACGGCGCCATCTATTTTTTCGGTGGACTTTTCCTTGTCTGGCTTGATGTTCCCCGCTGGGTCGGTGCGAATGTAGATATTGTCCATCATCCAGCGGAGCACTGGGTGGCCGCCATGGGCGATGCGCTCCTCCAGCACCAGCTTCATCAGCTCCTTGGTTGGTGGGGACATATCCTTGAAGCCCTGTCCGAAGGGAACCACCGTAAAGCCCATGCCCTCCAGATTTTGCACCATCTGCACGGCACCCCAGCGGTCAAAGGCAATCTCCCGGATATTGAACCGCTCTCCCAGCCGCTCGATGAATTTTTCGATGTAGCCGTAGTGGACTACATTTCCCTCCGTAGTCTGGAGATAGCCCTGCCGTTCCCAGACATCATAAGGCACATGGTCGCGGCGGACACGCAGGTCGATATTGTCCTCCGGTATCCAGAAGTAAGGGAGCACCGTGTATTTGTCCTCCTCATCCAGCGGCGGAAACACCAGCACGAAAGCGGTGATGTCCGTAGTGCTGGACAGGTCCAGGCCACCGTAGCAGACCCGGCCTTCAAGATCGTCCTCTGAGGTGGCGAAGGCACAGCGGTCCCATTTCTCCATGGGCATCCACCGCACCGCCTGTTTGACCCACTGGTTCAGCCGGAGCTGGCGGAAACTGTTCTCCTCGGCGGGGTTCTGCTTGGCGGACTCACAGGCGGCTTTGACCTTGTCGATGCCCACCGTGATGCCGAGGGATGGGTTGGCCTTCTTCCACACCTTGGGGTCTGTCCAGTCATCCCCCTCATCGGCCCCGTAGATGACCGGGTAGAAGGTGGGGTCGATCTTCCGGCCTTCCAGAATGTCCTTGGCTTTTTGGTGTGTCTCGTAGCAGATTGAGCGGGTGTCAGTCCCCGCTGTGGTGATTAGAAAGTAGAGGGGCTGCATCCGGGCATCGCCGGAACCCTTTGTCATAACGTCAAAGAGCTTACGGTTGGGCTGGGTGTGCAGCTCATCGAACACCACGCCGTGAATGTTGAAGCCGTGCTTGGAGTAGGCCTCCGCCGAGAGCACCTGGTAGAAGCTGTTGGTGGGATGGTAGACGATCCGTTTCTGGGAAGCGAGAATCTTGACCCGCTTGGAGAGAGCTGGACACATCTTCACCATATCCGCCGCCACCTCGAAAACGATGGACGCCTGCTGGCGGTCGGCGGCGCAGCCATACACCTCAGCGCGCTCCTCGCCATCTCCGCAGGTGAGCAGGAGGGCCACCGCAGCGGCCAGTTCCGATTTGCCCATCTTCTTGGGAATCTCAATGTAGGCGGTGTTGAACTGGCGATAACCATTCTCCTTGACCACGCCGAATAGGTCGCGGATAATGCGCTCCTGCCAGTCAATCAGCTCGAAGGGCTTTCCTGCCCAGGTACCTTTCGTGTGGCAGAGACACTGGATGAAGTTGACGGCATAGTCCGCCAGGCCTTTGTCGTAGTGGGACCCCTTGGCCATAAAAGGCGTGGGGGTGTATTTCTTCAGCTTTCTAATGATCCGTCACCTCTCTAAAATGAGCATAAAAAAACAGCCCTGTTCGGCTGTAACGAGGAACAGAGCCTTCCGGCTCCATCCCTATGGTATTATGTTGCGGTTGCTTTAGTTTGCCTTGCTCATCGCCCAGGCAATGGCGTGGCCGTTGTCGATGAAAGTCTCGTCCGAAATGCTGACCAGCTTGATGTCGCCTTCGCAGGTGTGGTCCCTGGTGGTGAACTGGTAGATGGCGCCGTAGTAGCTGCGCCCATTGGGATCGTAGAAGTACCCGGCGGCGAGAATGTAGTCCCCGAAGGTGAGGATGGTCCCCAGATTGTTCATCAGCTTCATTTCCAGGTTTTCCGGGGTGGTGGTTTCGGGCAGGCGGTAGGTCGCGGCCTTCTGAGCGGTAGTTTTCTTCATGTTCGTGTCCTCCAATTCGGTGTGTTTTCCCTTTCGGTGTGTACATATTCGCTCTAAAGGCGAAAAATAGCAAGCGATTTCTCAGAATATACTACACAAACATGGCGCTTCGATATTGTGAGTTGTACAGCTTCATTCCGACCGCTGGTAGCGGTGGATGGTCTCAATGATGGCGTCCTGCTCTGCCGGGGCAACCCCGATGCTGTCCAGTGCCTCCCGTGTGCCGCAGTCCGGGCAGATAAGTGTCTCGTTGTCCAAGCGGGAAAGCGCCGGCCTTTCATGGTAGGGCTTGCCGCAGCGGGGGAAAACCGACAAATGGGTGATGTTATCCTCTTTCATGGGGTTTCATCCTTTCTCTGCTGTACTGGTAGGCTTCCAACAGCTTGTCAACGGGAAATCCGAAGAAGCGGTAGCCCTGACCGCAGGTGCTCATGTAACTGCTGCTGGGAATACCATAGGGACGCTCCTCCCGCATGATATACACGAATGCCCTACGGCGTCGGAGGATGCCGGAGCGGAATCCTTTGACCTCCAATGTCATCTCGCTCTTGTAGTAGAAGTTGGGGAACCCCTCATAGTGGTCCAGCGCCAGCTCATCCTGTTCGGTGACCTCCCAGACCGCAACGGGGACCGTGCAGTCCTTCTCCGGCTCGATTGTAAGATAGGAGCCAGTTTTGCTCCCTTTGAACAGGAGCCGGTAGTCCTTGAGTTCCGAAGTGCCGATGATTCTTGCCCCTGGGCAGCGCCAGTGCATCTGCTGGACATTGAGGTTGCTTCCGTAGGCAACGTAGTAGCGTTTCATTTTTAAACCTTCCTTTCCGGGGCACATACCCCTTCTACCACCGAAAGCCCGCGTCAGCGGGTTCGGGGGCCTCTGGGCGGCGTCCTTCAAGCGGCTGCTCTGCCGTTGCGGAAGGCCGCGTCACCGGAAAGGCGGCGGGTCAGGATGTCTCGCGCGGTTTCAAACTCCTCACCGATGAAGCCAAGGCGGAGGAGCCAGGTGCGCATGGCGTATTTGGGGTTCTCGTTCTGCTGAGGCTTGGGGCTGGCGGTGCGCACCGTCTTGGCCATCTGGCTGAGGGCCAGGCAAAGCTGGATGTAGCTCTTAAGCTGCCCGGCGTGAAGGCCGTTGCGCTTCCCATCCGCCGGAGCGTCAAATTGGAAAAGCCGGAACTCGACCGTGCCCTTGGTGAAGGTAGCGTGGAGGTTGAGCATATGGTAGCGGCTGTCGTTGTAGTGGTGGCTTCTGCCATAGTTGGCGCCCTGGCTCCCGTACCAGATGTCGGCAAGGGCGGCCATGGTGGTGGGCTTCCTGCGGTTGAGCTGTTCCAGGAAGCGGGGGTCTACCGTGCGGCAGTACCGGCTCACGCGGTAGTGGTCAAGGTTGAGGGCTTCGGCCAGCAGGCTCTCGTGGCTGGCCATGATGTTGGCCAGGTTGCGCAGGGTCTGTGGCGTGTGGCCTTTGGCACCGATGTGGATGTGAACTCCGCATCCTCTGGAGGAGTCGCTCTTCGCACCCGCCTTGCGGAGCCGGCGGATAAGCTCCTGAAGGGTCTCCATGTCAGCGTAGGTCAGGATTGGAGTGACCAGTTCACATTTCTGGCTGTCAGGACCTTCAATGCTGACATCTTTCTGGAACTTCCACTCCCGACCCTGGGCGTCCCAGGCAGACCAAGTGCTGTAGCCGTTGCGGTAGGCGGTGTCCTCACTCCGGCCGGTTCCGAAGAAGTCGGCGGCGACCTTTGCCGCCCGGCGGCGCTCAATGTTGTTCATCTCGACCTCGACCCCAATGGTCTGCTTCTTCATTTCTTCGATTTGGGTTCTCGTTTTCTCGTTCATGATTCTGCCTCCTGGTTGGTGTTGTTTTCCCTCTCGGTAGTGTCATATTACCTCTGAAGGCACACTATATCCAGGATTATCTGAGCCATAAACTACACGATCTTGTGGTTTGAAAACTGTGCATCTTACAGTGCCTTATTCTTCGACCTTGCGGCAGACGTCTTCGCCAAAGGCCACATTTAGTCCACTGCCGTTATCCCAAGCCACAAGGATGCTCCCCACATCATCCACACCCAGCACCGTACCTTTTGTCCCCACCGGGGGAGCCTGGGGATCGTCCATGCGGATAAGCTCCACGCGCGTTCCCGCAGGGTAGCGCATACGGAGAAGCGTCAGCGTTTCCTTACTCGGAAGCCGCATCGTCTGCCACCTCCTCCTTTTGGGGAACCGACTTGAATGCGGAGCTACCGGTCAGGTTTCGCAGGAGGATTTTGCGTTCCTGTTTGAACTCCGGCCCGATGAAGCCCAGCCGGAGGAGGAAACACCGGAAGGCGTACTTTTCATTGCCTGTGTCCCGCTCCTTGGCGGTAACGCGCTTCTGATTTCTGGCCATCTCGCACAGGGCGCAGATGAAGTGGTCATAGGCTTTGACCTCCTCCGGCGTGGGCATTCCGGCAAACCAGGGGAAGGAGACTTTCGTATCGCCGACTTCGATGGGCAGTTTGTCTACCCCCAGGGCCTTGCGGATCAGGTGGCCTTTTGCGGCCACAATATCCTTGAGGTTTTGCAGGGCTGTTTCAGAAAAAAAGGCTGGTGGCCATGGAGATGCACAGCCTGTCCACCTCGGCGGGGGCCGACTCCACGGGTTCGGATGCTTCGACCGCTTGCGGTTCGGCTTTAAAGCCCCGGCTGTCCAGCGTTTCGATGAGGTTTTCGATTTCCTCACTGTCGGCTCGGTCATCGAAGGTGACGCCGCCGTTGCGGTCGATGGTGAAGTAGTCCACCTGATAGGCAAAGCTGGGTGCACCCAGGTATTTGGCAGGGGCACCGGTGATTTCGCTGATGGCGTTCACCAGCCGCTTGCGATCGGTGCCGGTCAAATTATATCGCAGTGTCATTAGAATTCCTCCTTGAATTTGGTAGTCACATATTCGCTCTGCGGCCCCCAAATATCAAGTCAATTAGAGAACCATAATTGTAGAATTAAAAGGAATTTAATTGTGTAGTGAACACAATGCCGGCGAGGACAAACCAGACACAGGGAAGCGCCACACCATTGCCCCACATTTTGTACTCAGCAGAATCGGAGTGTGGGGCTTTTAGCCACTTGATGACCTGCCGCTCTGTCTTGGGCTTTGCAGAAGGATTCACGGCTCTGCGGTGTGTCTCCCAGACCTCCATCCAGAACGCTATATCCTCAGTGGTAGGCTCTGGGGTTTCCAGGCCTGCGCACCACCAATCCGGGAAACCTTGCAGACGAGCGCATTCGGTTGGGGTCAGTCTACGCACGGTGTAGCCGCTGTTCACAGCAGTGGGATCTTTGTAGTCCCGTGCCATAAGCGTTGGAGAGGTTTCCTTTTCAACCTGGGCATAGTTCCCGGTGGTCATAGCGTAGACCACGGCAATCCCGCCTTGATTGCAGCCGGGATTCCCGCCACTGGTATCCAGGGTACGGGATGTCCGAGCTTTGTAGATCCCGGCGTGAGGATTGCTGGAGAGCATGGCCTTGGACTGGTCGGAAGAGATGCCGAAGGCCACAGGTTCGAAAAGGGTCTGGTCATTGTTGCAGCCCAGCGTAGCGGATTTGTTTTCCTGGATGAGCGGCCCCTTTCCACCGCCCTCGCAGCCAGAGCGGATCTTCATCACCAGCGGCACATTCATACCGCCTGTCCCCATGCGTGAGGTCAATGTTTGGACGGTGTTGTCATCGGCAATTTTGATTCGGCTGTCAATGGGGTGGCTCTCCAGCGCAATAGCGGCGGGAACCACACCAGCTCGAAGCGTAGGGGCGCGCTCCGGCTCAAAGCCGATACCCCGGCTGTCCGCCGAGTGCTCCGTACAGAAGCCGGCGGCGTCCAGTACGCAGGGCGGATGCCCATGGTGCTCTGCCCGGAGGGTAGCGGTAACCTCGCTGGACACATCCATACAGTTTCCGCCCTGGTCGTTCAGGCAGATGCCTGCCGTTCCAGAGCCAGCCGAAGAATCTCTGGCAGCTCTTTGCCACGCACGGAAGCCCTCCGCAGAATACCCTGACAGGCCTTCGGACTCAAATAGTACTTGTCCGGCACCCCAGCCTGCAAAATCTGCGACAAGGAAGATGCGGCGTCTTCGCTGGGGGACTCCCCAGTGTTGCGCGTCAAGAGTGCGGTACGCAACGCTCCACTGCTCTCCCAGGTATAGGTCGGCATAGGGCCAGAGGTTTTTCTCAGGCATAGGCACCTGAACGCCCGGCTCCTTGACCCCGATGACCGCTTCGAGGACGGCCTTAAAGTCTGCTCCCTTGTTGGAACTGAATGCGCCTGGGACATTCTCCCACACGATGTATCTTGGATATCTGCCATGGGTGGCATCCCTCATTTCCTGGATAATGCGGATGGCCTGATAGAAGAGGACGGACTGCTTCCCGTCCAGTCCGGCCCTCCGCCCGGCAATGCTCATGTCGGTGCAGGGGGAGCCGAAGGTGATGATGTCTACAGGCTCGATCTTCCCGCCATCCATCTGGGAGATATCGCCGTAGTGTTTCATAAAAGGCAGCCGTTTGGTAGTCACACGGACGGGGAACGGCTCGATCTCCGAAGCCCATACCGGAGTGACCCCGGCAAGCAGTCCACCCATAGGGAAACCCCCGGAGCCATCGAAAAGGCTGCCGAGGGTCAAAGTCGTATTCGTTTCCATGGGTACCTCCTCAGAACAACGGGATTTCTTCCCCATCATCCCCGGCAACCTCGTCATAGCGGTAAGTCAGACCGTCACGCAGAAGGGACACACCATCCGCCTTGCCCACCTGCTCGATGTACCGCTTCACGATAACATCGCAGAACTTCTCGTCCAGCTCGATGGTATGGCAGATACGGTCAGTCTGCTCACAGGCGATGAGGGTGCTGCCGGATCCGCCGAAGGGGTCAAGCACAACGGCGTTGCTCATGGAGGAATTCAGAATGGGATAGGCCAAAAGCGGGATGGGCTTCATGGTGGGGTGATCCTTATTCTTCTTGGGTTTGTCGAACTCCCAGATGGTGGACTCCTTCCGCCCGGTGTACCACTGGTGCCGCCCTTTCTTTTTCCAGCCGAAGAGGATCGGCTCGTGCTGCCACTGGTAGGGAGAGCGGCCCAGCACCAGGGACTGTTTCTTCCAAATACACGTCCCGGAGAGGTAGAAGCCGGCGTCAGAGAAGGCCTTTCGGAAGTTCAGCCCCTCGGTGTCCGCATGGAACACATAGATGGAGGCGTCATCCGCCATGACCTCCTCGGTATTCTGAAACGCCGCCAGCAGAAAATCGTAGAAGGCGGCGTTTTCCATGTTGTCGTTCTTGATCTTGCCGGCGCTGCCCTCGTAGTTCACATTGTAGGGCGGGTCGGTGATGACCAGGTTAGCCTTCTGACCGTCCATCAGCAGGGCAAAGGTCTCCGGCTTGGTGCTGTCTCCGCAGACCAGACGGTGCCGGCCCAGCGTCCAGACATCGCCCGCCTTGGTGATGGCGGGGTTCTGCAGCTCGGCGTCCACATCGAACTCATCATCCTTGACCCCATCTTTCAGGCTGTCTTTGAAGAGGTCATCGATCTCGGCGGGGTCAAAGCCGGTGAGGGACACATCAAAGTCGGCGCCCTGCAGGTCGGAGATGAGGAGCATCAGCTTGTCCTTGTCCCAATCGCCGGAGATTTTGTTGAGGGCGATGTTGAGGCCTTTTTCCCGATCCTCGTCCAGCTCCACCACCACGCACTCCACCTCGGTGACGCCCATGTCCATGAGCACCTTCAGCCGCTGATGACCGCCCACCACCCGTCCGGTGGCCTTGTTCCAGATCACCGGCTCTACATAGCCGAACTGCTCCATAGAGCGTTTCAGCTTGTCGTACTCCGGGTCGCCGGGCTTTGAGTCCTTGCGGGGATTGTAGTCGGCGGGGATGAGGTCGGCGGTGTGCTTGCGTTCAATCAGCATACTTTTCCACCGCCTTTCTCAGCTCCTCCGTTTTATCAAGATTCTCCCAGCTATACTTGTAGCCGTTGAAGTGGCCGTAGGCGGCGGTGTCCGCATAGATGGGAGCGCGGAGATGCAGAAGTGAGATGATAGCCGCAGGGCGCAGATCAAATACATCCAGCACTGCCATCCGAATCACATCCTCGTCCACCTTGGCGGTTCCTAAGGTGTCGATCTCCACAGCAGTAGGCTCCGCTTTGCCAATGGCGTAGGAAATGGATACCTGGCATTCCTCCGCCAGCCATGCGCCCACAACATTCCGGGCAATGGCTCTGGCCATGTAAGCGGCGGAGCGGTCCACCTTCGTGGGGTCCTTGCCGGAGAAAGCGCCGCCGCCATGGGCGGCAAGACCGCCGTAGGTGTCCACCATTAACTTTCTGCCAGTCAGTCCGGTGTCAGCAGCGGGGCCACCCTCCACGAATCTGCCGGAGGGATTAACGAGGATCTCTACGTCCTTGGAAAAATCGAAGCGGTCCAGAATGGGGTACAGCACCTCCGAGATAATCTCCCGGCGAAGTTCCTCCATGTCTTTGTCCGCATCGTGCTGGACGGATACCACAATATTTTTTACACCCACAGGCTTCCCGTCCTCATACACCACGGTCACCTGGGCCTTGCCATCAGGGCCGATGCCGCGGATGGCTCCATCCTGCATGGCTTCATCCAGCCCTTTGCAGATGTCGTTTGCAAAAACCACCGGGACGGGCAGGCGGGTCCAGGTCTCCCTAGTGGCGTAGCCGTACACGGTACCTTGGTCGCCGGCGCCGGTGGAAGCGAACACATCCTCGCTGGTCCCGCCACGAACCTCCAGAGCAGAATCCACGCCGCCGGCGATGTCAGAACTCTGCCGGTGGACATAGACGAACACAATGAATTTCATGGGGTTGTAGCCCACCTTACGGAGGACTTCCCGAACCACCGAGCGGATGTTGATTTTTGCCGCACAGGTGATCTCCCCGCAGACAAAGATTTTCCCCTTGGTGGCCATAACCTCGCAGGCGCAGCGGGAATAGCGGTCGTGCCGCAGACACTCGTCCAGAATGCTGTCGGCGATCAGGTCGCACAGCTTATCCGGGTGACCGCGCCGGACGCTTTCAGCCGTTTTATATTTGGTCATACTCATTTTCCTTTCCGAGCGGACAGCAGCCGCTCCATCACATCGTCCTGGGGCGTAGCCCCGCCGTACTCGCTGGAACAGTTCTCCTTGACGATCTGGTAGATCTCCATCCACAGGCGGTTGGTCTGGGACATGAAGTTTTGGCTCATCGCCACATAGGGACTTTGGATCGCGTTCCCCGTGGTGGGGTGCTTGGCGAGAAAGCCGTATTCGGTAATGGCTTCTTCGCACTGTATCCAGCGGGCCACGCTCATGGCGTATCGCTCCAAAAGCTGCGGGGAAACGAGAGCGGCGCAGCCCCGCTCCGCCAGCCAGGTCCAGGTCTTTTCATAGACCTCGGCGGCGACCAGCGTCTTGCCATCCTTCTGGGTGGCGGACAGCATGGCTGACGGTTTCGGCATGGGCTGACCTTCTAAATCGGCTGTGTCCTGAAAGTCGATGACAGTCAGCTTCCTTCTGCCTGGATTCCCCTCGGCGATCTTGTCGGCGAGGGACTTCTTCTTTGCGCCGGCACCAGCACGGGCGCCGCCGCGGTTGGTACCATCTTTGGCCACAGGCTTCCTCCTTTCTCGGCCTGGGGTATATACCCCCTTTGAAACCGCGATTTTGTGTGCGAGACCCCCGGCCCGTTGCACGGCCCACAGCCTGTAGAGATTTGACCGCCCCCTGGGGTGGAGAAATCTCAGCCTTGACTTTCCCGCGCACAGCTGGTACTGTGTGGTTAATGAAGCTATCCTGCGTGGGTTCGGGCTGCGCAGCAGCGTAATTGTAAGACGTCAAAGCCAGGGGGCGTTCCATTGGAACGAGCATCACGGCCAAGCGCAAGGGCTTCATCTTCTAAAAAACAGATGGGCTGGGCCGTAAGCGGCTCAGCCTTTTTGTGTGTGCCAGCGGTCACCACGCTGGGCATGGATTCTGGCGTGGCAGGACTTACACAGGGCGATAAGATTGTCTCGTGCGTGTGTGCCGCCTTCCGAGAGAGGCACCTTGTGATGAACCTCCTCGGCGGGGGTCAGTCTGCCTTCCCGCTGGCACAGCTCGCACAGCGGGTGCTCCTGGACGTACCTGTCACGGATGCGTTTCCAGGCGCGGCCATACCTGCGGCGTACAGCCGGGTCACGGTCGTACTTCTCGTAGCGTTTGGCTTCCGCCTTGGCGTGCTCCTCGCAGAATCTGCCATCCGTCAGCTTGGGACAGCCGGGGTACGAACAGGGGCGCTTGGGTTTTGTAGGCACCGTTTCACCTCCCTTTGGGCATAAAGAAAGCCCCACGGGATTGCTCCCATGAGGCTGTCCTTGTTATCTTGGCAATTATAATGGTACCACGGAGCGGCACTCTCATTCAATACATCGAACTCTCATGTTTCCTGGGGGACGGGAAATTCCCGCAGCGCCCAATCGTGCAGGCGGTAAATGTGCTGGATGGAGTAGCCCATGTCCACAGCGATCTTCTCCCAGGGCATGAAGCACAGGTACCGTTTCTCCAGGAGAAGCTGGTATTCCGTATTGGGGATGGACTTCACCCGGCGGGTGATCTCCCGCTTCAGATCCACCAGCTCATCGATGTCGTGGTTGATCTCGTTTTGCAAATCCACGATCTTGACCACCGCTTCCGCCATCCGGGATTCGGAGCGGTTGGGATTGCGGGGCATCCCCGTCAGAGTGGCGGTGGCATGGGTAGCCAAATCATTGAGCGCCGCGACCTGCTGGATTTTGGCGTTGATCCGGGCGTCCAGAAGCCGGGCTTGGGATAAGTATTCTTTTGCTGTCATTTTCGCACCTCCAGATCTGCTTTGACTGCGTCAATCAGAGCCGACTGCGCCCGTTCCTTCTTTTGAAGGGCGGACATGATCCGCTCGTCAATGGTGTTTTTCGTGATGATGTGGTGAATGACCACGGTTTTGTCTTTCTGCCCCTGGCGCCAGAGCCGGGCGTTGGTCTGCTGGTACAATTCCAGCGACCAGGTCAGCCCAAACCAGATGAGGGTGGAACCGCCAGCCTGCAGATTCAGACCATGCCCGGCAGATGCCGGGTGGATGACTGCCACGGGGATCTTGCCCAAGTTCCAATCGGCGATATCCCGGCTGGTCTTGATTTCCCGGACGGTGAACCGCTCCCGGATACGCTCTAAATCGTGCTGGAACCAGTAGGCAATCAGAACGGACTTGCCGTTGGCGGCTTCGATGAGGTCTTCCAGGGCATCCAGCTTGCGGTCGTGCAGACGGAGCACCCGTTTGTCCTCCCCATACACTGCGCCGTTTGCCATTTGGGAGAGCTTGTTCGCCAGAGCCGCAGCATTTCCGGCGTCCACCTCTTCGCCATTTAGGGAGAGCACCAGTTCCGCCCTCATGGTGTCGTAGGCGTCCCTCTCCTTTTCGGAGAGATCGACCTTGACCTCGTTTATCACGCATTCCGGCATATCCAGATAGTCGCCAGCCCGCATGGAGATGGTGATGTCGGAGATCTTCTCATAGATGGCGTCCTCGGCGCCGGGCAGGGGCTTATAGGAGAACACCACCTGGGCGTTGCGCTTGTCCGGCTGGAAGTAGGCGTTTCGGTACCGGGTAATAAACCGGCCCAGACGTTTGCCCATATCCAGAACGCGGAATTCTGCCCACAGGTCCATCAGCCCATTGGAGGAGGGTGTGCCGGTCAGCCCCACAATGCGCTTGACGCCGGGCCGTACCTTCAACAGTGCGCGGAACCGTTTGGCCTGATAGCTTTTGAAAGAGGACAGCTCATCGATGACCACCATGTCATAGTCGAAGGGCAGGCCGCTGTTCTCTACCAGCCACTGGACGTTCTCCCGGTTGATAATATACACGCTGGCTCTCTGCAGGAGCGCCGCCTTGCGCTGGTCTTCACTGCCGACTGCTACCGAGTAGCTCAGGCCATGCAGGTGATCCCATTTCTCAATTTCACCGGGCCAGGTGTCCGCCGCCACACGAAGCGGGGCGATGACCAGCACCTTGCGAACCAGGAAGCTGTCCAGGCAGAGGTCGAAGATGGCGGTCAGGGTGATAACGCTTTTGCCAAGGCCCATGTCCAGAAAGATCGCCGAAACGGGATGCTCCAGGATGAAGTCCGTGGCGTAGGTCTGGTATTTATGAGGACTGTATTTCATCCAATATTCCTCCAATCTGTTCTTCGCTGTCGATGCGGTACACGGTAAAGCCCAGAGCCTCCAGCTGCTTTTTCCGTCTCATTTGCAGTGGCCGGAGCGGCTTGCCGGGCGCTTTCAGCTCAATGAAGGCGATCTTTCCCTTGGGAAGGAGCACCAGGCGGTCTGGCACTCCATCAAACCCAGGGCTTACAAACTTGGGTGCAAGACCGCCCATGAATCGGACTGCTTTCACCAGTTTGGCTTCAATGGCTTTCTCCCGCATACCGGCCTCCTGTGTTCTTGGAACGCAAAAATCCCTTTACGCGCGTATATGCGTGTTTTGCGTGCTGATGACCCTTATTTTCACTATCTTTCGATATATAAGAAATGTTGGGAACACAGGAACAAGGATGCCGGTTTTCCTTACTGCTTATGGGGCTTCCGCCGTTCCCATGGGGTGTTCCGGTGTGGGTTCCAAAGCGCAGAGCCGCCCCTGGGAACCTGTTCCCAATTTGTGTGCCTGTCTGCTTTTTCATTTGGAACACTCCTTCGGAACAAAAACATACTGCGGCCCGTAGAGGGGAATGCGCACTTTGCTCTCCGCCCGTTTCCAGCCCAGCCTCGCCAGAATGCCCGTCAGCTCGTTGCTGTCGGCGCGGCGCAGATTTGCTCGTTCCTTGCCGAAGCACTCGCACCAAATCTCCATGTTGGACACACTGGCGCGCTTGACCGTACCCTTCTCCTGCAGACCGCCGAAGTCGGAACCGGAGAGGAAATTGCGGCGTTCAAAGAGGTCCATCTCCGCCCAGAGTTCCGGCAGCAGGGTGTCCAGATACTCCCGTACCAGTCCCTCGCGCTCATCGGACTCCATGGCTTCCCGCTGCTCGTCCTTGGCCAGCGCATCCATTTCGGCGGACAGGTAGAGCTTCTCTCCCTGGCGGACATATACCAGGGCTTCCGCCCAGATCTGGAGGATTTCCTCGTGGGTCAGGTTCCAGGACTGCTTTTTTCCGCTGCCGGGGGTCTTGACCGGCCAGAAGCGGCGGTTTCCGGTGGTATCCCGCAGATAGCCGGACTCGGCGTTGGTGGTGCCAAAGAACACGCACTGGCGCAGATGTGGTGTAGCCCGTTTTCCGAACGCCGCCCGGTAGATGTCGTTCTGCCGGGAGAGAAAGGAACGCAGCGTCTCCACCTCGGCCTTCTTCAGCCCTGCCAGTTCGCCGATCTCCAAGATCCAATACCCCTGGAGCTTCTCGGCGGCGGTCTTGTCCTTGGTGTCACCCAGGTTCAGGCTGTCCGAAAACCACTCTCCGGCCAGCTTAGCGATGAGGGTGCTCTTGCCCACACCTTGGGGACCGTTGAGCACCAGCATGGAGTCAAACTTGCAGCCCGGACGCAGAACCCGGCTGATGGCGGCGCAGAGGGTCTTCCGGGTCACCGCCCGAACATAGGCGGTGTCGCCGGCGCCCAGGTAGTCCACCAGCAGCGTATCCACGCGAGAAACCTTATCCCATTCCGGCAGGCTTTCGATGAACTCCCGGATGGGGTGATAGGCCCGGTCATCTGCCACCTTGGTCACGGCGATATCGTAGTTCCGGGCGGAGAAAGCGCCGTAGTGGGTGTCCACATAGCTGATGAGCTGGGCATCATCGGCGTCACGCCAGAACTTGGAGGGATGCTTCCAGGGCACCTCGCCCTTGATCTCCATCCCGTCCAGGAGCTGGTTGAACACCACACCCTTGAGGTTGGGGTCGTTCTCCAGAATGAGGGTCAGGTTGTGCAGGGTGTTCTTCACATGGCCGGACTTGTCCAACTCCAAGCCATTCTGCCAGTCCTCATCAGAGAACTCGGCGCTGGCCTGGGCGATGCGTTCCCCGGCAAAGACGGCCTTGACCTTATTGTCCCCCAGGGCAAGGTCGCTCATGGCCTGGAAGGAGGGCAGCTTGCCCGGCGGGGTGTCCAACCCCACATTCTCGTCCAGCTCCCGGAATTTGTGGAGCCGCACCAGGTCAAAGGCGTTTAGCAGCTTCCCGCAGACCGGGTCGGTAGCGTGGTGGCTGTAGGCAAACTTCCCATCGTACACCACCACGCCGGCGGAGGAGTCTGCGGGGATGTAGTCATAGCGCCCATTCATAGCGGACGGTTCGTAGACATCGGTGAGGAAGGCTTCGATGGCTTCCTCAATGGTGTAGGCGCGGCAGAAAGCGCCCACGATGCCCAGCTTTTCCAGGGGGTCGGCCTGCTGGGTGATGCTCCGGCGCACCGCTTCGGACTGGCGGGAGGACACCGGCCAGGTGGAAGCGTCATGCCAATCTGCATACTTAGCGAGATAGGCGTCCGGATCCAGCAGCGGTCCTTCCTTGGTCTTGTAGAAGAACTCTCCGTTTGCGGAGGTGGAAGGCCAGTACATCAGGCGGCAGGCTTCATAGGTGGTATCGTCAAACAGGTCAATGCCGATCTCCTTGGCCACCATCCGAGCCACCGCCGGATACTCTTCCTCGGTGATGTCGCGGGAGAGCGGGATAATCATGCGCAGCCGGGGATGCTCTGGTGTGTGTTTATGGGTGGAATAGACGCAGCACTGAAAGTCATGGAGCAGGTCGATCTCGTCCCAGATGCCCGGCTCACCGTAGTCCATGTCCAGGGTGAGCATAGAGCGGCAGAGCACCATGCCGTTTTTGCGCCGGCCTTCCCGGAGCTGTCCGCCCACAAAGCCGCCCACATCCTTGATGCTGTCCTGGGCGCCTTTCTTCAGCTTGCGGTATTCCTCCACGGTTTCCGTGGTGCGGATGGTGGTGCTGACCCTGGCACATAAGTCCTCCCAGGAGACATCCCGGTTCTTCCACTTCTTGTCCATGCGGCTGTTGCCCATAGCGATTTTCATGTTCTGACCTCCTTGCAGTCCTCGGTGAAGTAACGGATGGGCCGGCATTTCTGCTTGGCCTTCTCGATCTCAATGCTCATACCCTTGGAGATGGTCTCTCCAAACACCCACAGCTGGGCGCATTTGGTGAGCAGGACAATGTCCATGAAAAGAGCCAGATCCCGTTCTCTGGGGTTGGCATCGTCCATAAACCTGGGAAAATACAGATGGGGCGCAACGGGGATATACCCGGCGTCCACAGCGAACCGGCAGTACCGCGCCGCCTTTTCCTGATTGCCCTCCAGATCCCCGGAGAGCGGTGAGCAGATATACACGACCGGACGGAAGGAGTGGAGCTTGCGCGCCTCGTTCTCAATTCGAGTCAGGGCTTCGTAGGGTGTGGGGTCGTAGTAGCCCTCACAGTTAAATTTGTTGATTCCCATAAGGGTCACCTCAGTCTTTCTGGTAAAAGTCGCAGACATAACCGTCTGCGCGGAGCAGGAGTCCTTCCGCCCAGGCGGGGGTCTGGCCCATAATGGCGCAGATGTCCTCCAAGGAGGAGTCTGCCGGGGCTTCGATGACTGCTTCATCGTGGACGTGCATTACAATGGAGTACCCTGCCTCTTCCAGCCGGCGCATGGCTTCCACCAGGATGTCACGGGCGGTGGCCTGGACGATGTTCTCCACGAATTTCGGGCCGTAGCTTTCCAGCCGCAGCCACTTTTTCTGTTCGCCCACACCCTCATAGGTAACGGACTCACTGCCGTATCGGTTGACGCCCATCTTGGGCTTCACATACACCAGCTTCCTGCCGGAGGGGAGCACGATGAACATCATGCCGCTCTGGTAGAGGAAGCGAATACCGTGTGTCTCGGCGGGGACTCTGTCTCGGACGCAGGTGGCGGCGGCGCGGTCCACATCCCACCAGAACTTCACGATCCGGGGATTGGACTGCCGCCAGGCGTCCACCAGGGGTTTCAGCTCCTCCTCGGTCAGGCCGTAGTTCAGCGCGCCCATGGCCTTCAGCGCTCCCACCGAGCCGCCATAGCCCAGAGCCAGCTCCGCGATTTTGCCTTTCTGCCGGAGGTGGCCGTTGACGCCATGCTTGACCACGGGGACATGGAACATCTGGCTGGCAGAAGCGCAGTAGATATCCCCGCCCTTGGCGAACACATCCTGCCGCCACTGCTCCCCGGCAATCCAGGCGATGACCCGCGCTTCGATGGCCGAAAAATCCGCCACGAAGAAGCGGCACCCCGACTTGGGGATAAAGGCGGTGCGGATCAACTCAGAGAGCACCAGCGGGACGGAGTCGTAGAGCAGCTCCAAGGCGTCAAAGTGCCCATCCCGCACCAGCGTCCGGGCCTGCTTCAGATCGGGCAGGTGGTTCTGCGGGAGGTTTTGCACCTGGATGAGCCGCCCGGCAAATCTGCCGGTGCGGTTGGCACCGTAAAATTGGATCAGCCCACGGGCGCGGTCATCCGCCCCAACCACCGACTCCATAGCGGAGTATTTCTTGACGCTGCTCTTAGCCAGCTCCTGCCGCAGGGACAGAGCCAGTTCCACTTCACCGTCCGCTTGTGACAGAAGCTTCTGGACGGACGCTTTGGAGAGAGATTCGGCTTCCACGCCCTTTTCCGCCAGCCATGCCTTGAGCTGGGCGGGGCTGTTGGGGTTCTCCAACCCGGTGACAGAGCGGGCCTGTTCCAAATGAGTGCGCTTGAACTGCTCATCGCAGCGGATAGCCTGAGCTACCAGGGTGCGGTCCAGCAGGATGCCCCGGTCGTTGATGCGCTGGTCGAGATGGTAGTTGTCCCACTCTTCCGGGGAAACCGGGAACCGGGGCAGCTTCTGCTGAATGGACATCTCCGTCTCCACATCCCGGAGGTTGTAGGCTTTGAAGGCCGACCACTTCTCCGGCGCATCTGTGGGAAGGCGGCGGAAGGTGGAGCCATCCCTGGCCTTTGCCGGCGTGCAGAAATAGCGCACCAGGTCTTTGCCCTCCTTGAGCTTCTGCTTCTCCAGCCCCAGCACGGCGCCCACCCCCTCCAGAGAAAGGGGCAGTCCCAGGGTAGCCGACCACACCATGGTGCAGTACCAGGAGTCAGGGTCCAGATATCGTCCGACCGGGTACCCCAGGTACCGGGAAAGACACACCCGCTCGAACTGGGCGTTGAAGGCCCACTTGGAAACAGCAGGGTCGATCAGCGCGGCCAGCGCATCGGCAGGGATGCGCTCACCGGCGGTGAGATCCACCACCTGGACGGGGCCACTGTCCACGGAATAGCCGAACAGCAGCACTTCAAACTCCGGCGCCTGGCAGTAGCGGTACACGCCGCACTTGGCCAGCGGCTCCGGGGAGTAGGTTTCAATATCGATGGATAGTGTTTTCATAGGACCTCCTCTCCTGCGGCATAAGGGCGGCAGAGGTTGCCCTCCGCCACCCTTGCTTTTGGTTGTTAGGAAAGGAAATCGTCATCGAGGTCGGTGGCAAAGTCATCGGCGGCGGAAGAACGACCGCCCAGAGGTTCTCCATCCCTCACCTTCTGGATGTTGCCCAGGCCGCAGGCGATGCCGCGATTGCCATTGGAGTTGAAGGCGTAGAAGTTGACAGACACACGGGCGTAGCAGCCGGAATAGACCTCGGCACGGTCCAGGATGGGCTGCACGGAGCGGTCCACGATCTGGGGCGCGGTGGTGCTGTTGGCGTTGACGAAGTAGGCGCCCTTGTAGGCTTCATCGTCCCGTTCCAGATCACCATCCCGCAGGGGGAGCTTCAACGCGGCCTTGTTGGGGATCTTACCGCCGAACTTGGTGGCTCCGTCCTTGATGGCGGCGTCCACGGCGGCGTTGATGGCATCGATGGTCTTGGTGTCGGTCTTGGGGATGATGAGGGAAACGCTGTACTTGGGGTTGCTTCCGTTGATGGAGGCCGGCTCCCAGATGTTGGCGTAGGACAGGCGGACAACACCGGTGACCACTTTGGTCGGATTATTGTGATTGGCAGACATATTGTTATACCTCCGTAATTTCAGTAAATTCTTGGGTGGCATCCATTGCAGTGATAGCCGGGCGCTTGTCGGATACCGGAACAAGGGTCGGCCTGCCCTTGGGCTTCTCGACCAGACCACCGAGCACCTCGGCAAAGGTCTTTTTGCCCATGAGCTTCTCCATCTCGGTAATGGGGATGAGGGATTTTTTGAAGATGTCGTGGTACCCAGCGGCGTTTGCGGTGCGGATCACGGCTTCCTCGTCTGTGTACTTGCGGTTTGTGCGGCTCTCCACCAGCTTGAAGCCGTGCCACACCTTGCCATGGTGAATGGCGGCGTCCTGGGCGTAGGCTTCGATCTCACCGGCCCACTTGGTCAGGCCCGGCAGCCGGGAGAGTATGTCCTCGATTTCCGCATCGGTGAGGAGCGGCGGCATGCCGAACTCATACTTGGCGAGCTGGAGCTTGGCTTCCGCTCTGGCGCGGCATTTCACCGCCGCCTTGCAGAAAGTACACCAGGGGCCAGGGACATAGTCCCCTTCGCCCTGATAGGCCATCTCCGCCTTGGGCTTGAGGGTGTGTTCCGCCCAATCCATAAGCTGCTCCACGGAGATGGTCCAGGTGGACACATTCTCCCGGCGGGGCTGGTAAATGCTCATGGAGACCTGGGCGATGTCGTAGAGGTGGTCGAACTGTCGGAGCGCCCCCAGGGCGTACAGCATCATCTGAGGGTTTTCCTCCGCATCCACCAGGACGCCTTGCCCGTACTTGAAGTCGATGATGTGCAGCAGCTTGTCCGCCACAATCAGGCAGTCGCCGGTGCCGAATCCATCCGGCACATAGCAGGAGAAGTCCAGCCGCTGCTCAATGAGAACGAGGGGGTCGGCGCAGAGCATCTTGGCTTCCTCCAGCTGTTCCAGCACGAACTCCACATACCCATCGGTGCAGACGTCCATTTCATCGCAGTCATACGGACTGACTGGTTTCCGGGAACGCAGCTTCAGCGCCTTCTTGAGCTTGTGCTCGGCAAGGGCGTGGGCGGCAGTGCCTTCCACTGCGGCTTCCGTCTCCCGGTCGGCGAACTCCTGCTCCAGCCGCGCCGAGGGGTTGCAGTGGAGCCAGCGATGGGCGCCGCTGGCGGAGAGAACAGCGTGTTTGGAGGGCGGCATCAGAGCACCTCCGCATCTTTCAGCAGAGCCGGGTAGTGCTTGGGGTCCACCGCCGACAGTTTCGGAGCGCCGTACTTCTGCAGCAGCTCCCGGACTGCTTCGGTCTTCCCGTCATGGCTCTTTTCGGCCAGCACCGCCCGAACCTGCTCCAGCGTGACCGCTGGTTCCTTGGGAGAGGGCGGAGCGGATTTCTGTACCGGCTCGGCTTCCAGCGCGTCTCCCTGGGTCATGGCGTCCGCCAATGCCTGGAGACTGTCGGCAAGGGAGCGCATATCCTCCACTACATCCAGGAGGAGCTTGATTTTACTCACCGGTCGCACCTCCCTCTGCCAGTTCGGTGATGTCCAGGGATTCCACGGTGTTGCCGGGGATGAGGATCATCACACGCTCTTTGCGCCCCAGGAGCCGAGTGAGCAGCTTCTCCCGCAGGGTCACACTGCGGCATCTGACCACCCCGCCGGTCTGCGGCTCCCTGGACACGCTGATCTTCAGCTTGTGCCTCATGGCGTTCATCCTTTCTGGAAGGCTGCTTTTCTTGCTCCTTCCGACATACAGCCAGGAAAACGGGCGGATATGAGGGTCAGCCCAGAAGTTTTTTCAATTTTTTCTTCACGGTCTGTAAACGGTGGGAGATGGCGGACTGCGTCACGCCCATCCGGGCGGCGTAGTCGTTGACGCTGACGCCCTCAAAGTAGATGGCCTGAACCATCTCCCGCTGGTTGGCATCGAGCTTCTGGATAGCGGCGCGGAGACGCTCTTCATCGGTGGGGCCGGCAAAGAGTGCTTCCAGATCGGAATCCTCTACGGCGTAGTCCATGCCCTCATAGGCCTTTCCCTCCAGCGAGTAATGTCGGCGGGTTTCTTTATGGTCGTTGTTATACTCCAGGCGGTCCAGGTCGACAATCACGGCACCGATTTCCTCAGAAACCTCGACCTCCGTGACTTCCCCAGTGACAAATTTGTAGGTAATCTTCATTTTGTGTCCTTTCCGTCCGGGTCAAAGGACGGTGGGACACAAAAGAGCCTATGGATGAAGATACCCACAGACTCCGCCAAGTCGAAAATGAACGCCAAAAGTCAACGGTGGGGCATCTTCACTCGGAGCGCAGTCTTTATCACTGTGTTCCAAGGTCTTATGCATCCCATCGTCCTAATGGCCATCTTGGACTATTGAGATTTATTTCTGGAAATCAGCTCTGCAAATACGAAAATAAACTCGTTTTTGCAGATGTGAATTCTGAGTTAGGGGTAGAATGTTTCACATGGTTGTGTTATAATTAGAAATCATCTCTCCATGTCCCGAAAACACATTTCCGACTTCCCCGTACCCCCTGTTTTCAGAAGGCACGTCCCTTATCTAAGGGCTGAATCCATTATAAAATACATGGTCGGTTAAGGCGGGTTCCGTTGGGTTGGCATGGGTAGGCTTGGGTAGAAAGGATGAGGGTATGAATTTTAAGGGCTTTGCACATTTGCTGTACCCCAGCATCGGAGCCGGGAGCAGTACTCACGCCTTTACCCGTTCCTTATTTGAAGCAATCGTCACTGAAGACGGCCTGGATATTCTCAACGGGTACAATAAAGAATCCTTTAAGGCGTATTACAACGGAAATACAAAGATCTCCGGCCTGGCAAGAAAAATCAGCCCCTATGTAGAACCATTTGGATTTTCCGAATACATCGGAAGTTTTCAGGATTGCGCTATTCAAGGGCTGTGCGAGGCGTTCCAGAAATATATCCCAGACATCAATTTACACAATGCTGCGGATAAGCTGGCGGACCTGTTCGCTTCCATCATCAGAGAGGCGGCTGCTGCCACAAGAAAACCGCCGGGGAAATCGGCGCAAACAGACAGCGATGCAGAATTTATAGAGGCGGAGGTCGTGGATGACGAAATGCCATCAGGTGCCGCCGGAGAAGACAAGAAAATAACCGTTATCCATCAGCAGACAAATGTCATCCAAAACGGGGATCACAATATCAATCTGACGAATAACGGTACAATCAATTTTCACTTTTGATGGAGACAGCTTATGAACAACGAACTGATTCCGAAAACATCAGTGCCTCCTGCGGCACAAAAAGTTGAGCAGACCGGCTCCACGAACGTCCATGTCACAAACCAGGGCGGCGGCGTGGTTAATATCAACTACAATTACCAACAGCCCGGCGGAAGTAACAGTGCCGAGCAGCTCATGGCAATACAGTCCTTCAGCAAGGAGTACTATCAGCTTCTTGTTACATGCGAAGAGGATGTATTTATCAATAATATTGTGACTGTAACTGCCAGCCGCGCTCTGAGCCAGCGTCTTGTTCCGCCGGAAATTCTGGAGCGGTGTTCAACCCTGTCTGATGCAGGAGTTGCGGAATTAAAAACATTCCCAGCCCTTATCTGTCGGGAGAATACAGAGCATTGGGGCAGAACCGATCCAAACCAATGGGCGGTCTATGGCTACATCAGAAGGGTCAAAAAAGAAGGAAAGAACATCAAAGTTGCTTTCCAGCCCATATCTGTCATTAACCAGCAGCTGCTGTGCGTGAAAAAGAACGCCATCTATTTTGATCTTAATATGGGCTGTGCCATTACTGATTTGAATGTCAGCGCATGGTCCGTACATAAGGTCAATCTCTTTGAGGCATTTGACGAGGCTGGGCTTACCACCCTCCCAAGGCCGAGCTAACAGGGAGGAATATCATGTCAGATAAATTACCCAGTGAAATTATACGGATTACTCTCGATGACGCCACATATAAAGGCACCGGCGCTGCCATTGCCCCAACTTACATCAATTACTTCTTTGGCAACAATGGAACGGGAAAAACAACCATAGCAAAAGCAATAAAAACCGGCTCTGGGGTAACCTATGCCCCTGGCAAAGCTGCTGCGGATTATCTCCCCCTTGTATACGACCAGGATTTTATTGATGCCAATATGAGGAGCTACCACAATCTTCCTGGCGTTTTTACCATGAATGAGGCAAATGTAAAAATACAGGAACAGATTGACAGGAAGGCCGCTGAACAGAAAAAGTCACAAAAAATCTCTTCGGATGCTTTCGCTGAAAAGGATAAAAAAGCTAAAACGAAAGTGGCTTTGGAAAAACAACTATATAAGGACTGTTGGGACAAAACAGAGGAACTGCGTACTGTATTTGAAGCGACTCAGGAGGGCAAGAAAGGGTCAAAACAGAAATTTGCCGAAGAGGTAAAACGCCACTCTCCCATACAGCATGATGTAGAGGAACTGAAGCGGATGTATGACTCTGTCTATTCTTCTACGGCAAAGCGGTATGACAGATTTAGCGTGGTCAGTGATGTTTCTGCCCTTGACCGCATCTCCGGCTGCGAAATTCTTTCCCTTGCGATTGTGAATACTTCAAATACTCCATTTGCGGACTTTCTGAAAGAAGTCGGGTCAACTGAATGGGTACGCCAAGGTCATGCAGATTACCATGCAAAGGCGGGTGGAAAATGCCCGTATTGTTCCCAGGCTCTGCCTCAGAATTTTGAAGAAATGCTGACCGCAAGTTTTGATACACAGTATCAAACAAACCTTCAGAAGCTGGACGCTTTCCTGGTTACATATCGGGATACGGCAAACGCCCTGTTCGTCCCATTGAGTCGGCTGCCGGATGAGGTTTACCCCGTAATCGATACAAAGCCTTATCACGACAAGCTCACTGCAGTAAAGGCGGCAATAGCCGAAAATATTGAAAAAATCAAGAGCAAGGTGGCGGAACCGTCTAAAATCATCGCCTTGGACGAGATTGAGCCGCTTCTCCAGGAGCTTTCGGACATCATCAGCAGCTTTAACCGCTTGATAGACGCCAATAATGATATTGTGTCCGCCGGGCCGAAAAAGAAAGCCGAGTGCAAAAAAGCCGTTTTTGAGCAAATTGCCTATACTTTAAAAGATGTCCTGGAAGCCTATGCGCGAAGCGAATCAGCCCTTGATGCGGAAATACAGGCGCAGCAGGATATCATAAATACACAGAAAGGGATACTTGACCAGCTAAAAGAGGATCTGCGTATTTTAAATAGCCAGACCGTGGAAACCGAAACCGCGATGAAAAGCATAAACACCATGCTCCGCGACTCTGGATTCCAGGGATTTGAACTGCGGCCCCGGCATGAAGAAATCATCCGCCCTGATGGTTCTGTAGAGCGCGTTGTCCCAACTCCAGCCATCAATTACGAGGTCGTGCGCACAGATACAGGCAAGATTGCGGAGAACCTCAGCGAGGGAGAAAAGAATTTCATTGCGTTTCTATATTTCCAACAACTTGTATTTGGAAGGGAAAGCGCAGACAGCGATACACGGGAGAAAATTGTTGTCATCGATGACCCCGTTTCGAGCATGGACAGCAGTGCGCTCTTTATTGTGAGCGCACAGATCAGGAAAATGATCGAAGTGTGCCGGAACAATGCGGATAACAGAAATCCTGTAGTTACCGGGAACTTTATCAAGCAAATTTTTATTTTGACCCATAACGCTTATTTCCACAGGGAAGTCACCTATGCTTACGCCAACCGCTATGACTTTGTTTCCTTTTATCTGATTCGTAAAACGGACAACAAGTCCTCCATCCGGCTGTGTGACTGTCCAAACCCCGACTGCCCTTCAGAGCGGATGAATGTAAATCCGGTCAAAAATTCTTATGCGGCTCTGTGGGATGAATATAAGGATGCTTCGTCCGGTATTCCCCTTATGAGCATTATCCGGAGAATCCTGGAATATTACTTTCTGCAGCTTTGTGGGTATGAGGGCAGTGATTTGCGAAAGCGGATACTCGAAGAGAATAAGGATGCCTTTACCCACGATGATTTTGGCAATGAGGATTACTCTAAATTTGAACTGGCATCCGCCATGCTTTCGTACATTGCCGCCAATTCATCCGGCATAAATGATGGTATGCATTATGTGGATGACTGCATAGACGTCAAGCAGTGCAGAGACACTTTCCAGATGATTTTCCATCACATGGGGCAAGACCAACATTATGAAATGATGATGGGTATGAAATAACGAGGAGGCAAACAAGTGCGTATCAGTTATAACAAGCTATGGAAACTTCTTATTGACAAGAACATGACTAAGATGGAGCTAAAAGATGCCGCTGGTATCAGCGCCGCATCTATTGCGAAACTCGGTAAAGGCGCAAACATCACCACAGATGTGTTGCTTAAAATTTGCGAAGCCTTGGACTGCACATTAGAAGATATTATGGAAACTGTAAAAGATTGACGGAGGACTGCAATGAAATTACTTTATTCAAACATCCTTCCACTTGGAATTGAAGATACCCAGCAGACAATCATCGACTGCTTTACCGAACAAATGTCGCAGGCAGACCGTGTTGAAATTGCAGTGGGGTATATTTCCACCGCATCCGTCAATGAGTTGGCAAATATGGTGGAAAAATACGGGATAAAAAGCATATGCCTTACAATTGGTATGTATTACATCGAGGGAATGCCTGAGGGCTCCTATCATACGGCACTGAAGTTAAATCAGAAATGGCGTGATATGGGAATTGGCGAAATTCGGCTTGTAAAACCGTTTAAATATCACGGAAAACTGTACTGCTTTTATAAGCATGAAAAACCTTTTGCCGCCATCATAGGCTCGGCAAACCTTGGGGCGATAAAACTTGAGGCCGCCAACCGACGACAGTATGAAATATCGGCTCTTACAACTGACACAACTGAAGTTTCAGATATTGCCGAACATATTGAAAAACTCAAACAGCCGCTTTGCTCTGCAAATATTGCTGACATAAATGGTATGCCTCTCATCCGTGAAATCAATACAGCGTTAAATGGAATTGAATTAGTCACATCTGTTCCTCAGTCTAATGTTGCATTTTATGAACAGTGTGAAGCATCCGTGTCATTTTTCCTGCAGCTTAAAGTTCCAAAGGCTGATGAACGCTTCTTAGATGATGGCAAGCATTTTACTAAATCAAACATCAACGTATGCTATGCCGCTCCTCGCAGCAAGAGGAAAGCACGGGATTGGTATGAAACACAGCTGACCGTAGGAGCAGAAATATATCACATGGAAGGTTATCCTGAAAAGAATAAACCTTTTTTCGTTGTGACCGATGATGGATATTGGTTTAAAGCACATACCACAAGTGACAACAACAAACAATTCAGTGCGGTTGGTGATGAGCTTATCATGGGGCGCTGGCTTAAAGGCCGTTTGGCCGCCGCAGGGATTGTAAAGCCAGTCAACAATACAGCAGAGGACAGAAACCGTGAAGGAATGATTACACAAGAAATGCTGGATGAATATGGCTGCGACCGGCTTCTGTTTAAGAAAACCGGACAGACAGCATTAGACAGCAATGGTGAGGCCTTGGATGTGTGGCTTCTTGCCTTTATAGGCAATGCGGATGAAGCGAAGTGAGGTGAATAACGATGCAGTACCTAAAAACATATTTACAGAAAATCACAGACCGTGGAAATACAAAACTTGCTGAGTCTATTCAGAAAACAGCTGAAGATGTCGGAAATCGGTATATTAAAACATTCTCATTTGCGAGTCACGAAATTGGTCTTCTTTTTGGCAATGTTCAATCTGGAAAAACCGGACAAATGTTTGGAATCATGTGCAAAGCCGCAGACCTTGGTTTTCCAGCTTTTGTCCTGCTGACAACTGATAATGTCGTACTCCAGCAACAGACCTTAGATCGAGTAAAATCCGATTTAGAAGGATTTTGTATATGCGGCGAGAATGACTCACGACTTTTTACTGACAACAGTCTGATCCAGCCCGCAATTATTGTCTTGAAGAAAAATGTGCGGGTTCTGAAATTGTGGTCAAACATTTTGAATTCTACAGGATTTATGAAAGGGAATCCTCTTTTCATAATTGATGATGAGGCCGATGCTGCATCCCTGAATACACTTGTAAATCGAGATCGTCAATCATCTATCAACAAGTATCTTGATATTATCAAGAATGGTGCATCGAGCAGTCTGTATCTGCAGGTGACGGGTACGCCGCAGGCAATCTTCCTTCAGACAATTGCCTCTGGCTGGCATCCATATTTTACATACTATTTTCAGCCAGGTGATGCTTATCTTGGCGGGGATTTCTTTTTTCCTGTCTCTGGAAAGCCAGATTGCATCACATTTTTGGATACTATTAAAAAGCCAACCCATGCTGTCGTGCTGCGCCATTTGGCGGTATCTGTTCAAATTCTGTCTTCAGGCGGGAAGGTATCAAACTGCTTATTCCACCCGAGTGTTAGAGTAGCTGCGCATCAAAGGTTTGCCGATGAAGTAGAAAAAGAACTGGATTGGTGCCGCGCACATACTAATTCGGAATTCAAGGCAGAACTGCAGGCACAATATGAAGGACTAACACCGTCCAAATCTGAAAAGCAGCCATTCGAAGTTATTTTTTCAAAAACAGTTGAACTGCTTACAGAAAAAAACATAAAGGTTCTTGTTATGAATGGAAAGACAGATATTGACAGCGCTGAATACTCCAATGGCTGTTGTTTTATTATAGGGGGCAATACTCTTGGTCGTGGTGTGACCTTTCCTGGGCTTCAAACCATTTACTATACTCGCACAAGTAAGAAGCCTCAAGCGGATACCATGTGGCAGCATAGCAGGATGTTCGGTTATGACCGCGATTCGGGCATGATGATGGTCTTCATTGATGAAAAATTGTACAAGTTGTTTGCAGATATCAATGCTACAAACAATTCAATTATTGCTCAAGTAGAACGCGGTATTGATGATGTTAAACTTTATTACCCTAACGGACTGAATCCTACGAGGAAAAATGTTCTTGATAATGATCATGTCGAAATCATTTCAGGCGGAACGAACTATTATCCATTCTATCCTGATAATGATTCTATTGAAGCTATCTCCAAACTGCTTGAACCGTTTTCGGAAACAGAACCATATTACCAAGTTAGTCTGCGATTGCTTAAAGAGATACTCTCGCACATAATACCAAGCCCCGATTTTAAACTGCAGGCATTTCAGTCTATTTTGGACACAATACTTGCCGAACGGCCTACAGCACAAGGAATCCTTATTGTCCGCAGAGGCAGAAATGTTGCCCAAGGGACTGGTGCATTGCTCTCCCCTAACGACTGGCAGCTGGGCGGTTCATTCTCTGATAAAACTGTTCTGACTATGTATCAGGTTACGGGAACAAAGGGATGGGGAGGAAAGCCATTGTGGGTTCCAAACATAAAACTCCCCGACAACACCATGTATTACAATGTTTTTGAAGAGGAAGGTTAAGTGATATGGAATCACAATATACAGAAAGCATAGCAAAAGTTATCTTGTTTGATCCAATAGCCTCTGGAGCGAATAGGCTCTGTATACTTTCATCTCACGCAACACCGAGTATGGCTTCGTGGCTTCTTACAACCTATGAGGAGCAGGGCATCACCGATATTTCAATCGAACTTATTATAGAGGCTGTAGTTGACAGTGGTATTGATAACATTTCTCACGAGGGATTCAAAGAACTTCATGGGCGCAGATATTCTAACAAGTGCAGCATTTCCTGCAGCTATTTGTTCCAGCCGCCAACATCCAAAAGCAATTTGTTTATTTGGCTTCAGGATGATAAGCCCGTCCAGGCGTTTGACTGTACTTATGATTTTACGCAAACCTCGTTTCTGAGAAACAACGGAGGCTCTATAACAGCACAATCGGCAGCACACGCCTATAAATTATATGAAAGCGCTGTTACCCGCTCTATTTTCTGTAATCATTCGGAGGTTGAAGAATATATCATAATTCGTTCATCAACGGCTTCTCCTTCTTCCGCCGATGCCAAGCTTCATGACAATTGCGTTCACCTGCCTCTCATAACCAGGACAGGAGAACCGGGAAAACGCTCTGGTCTGAACTGGGGACAACGGAATAAGCGCAATAAAAATGAGGCATACATCCCTCTCCCCAGCAGGATAGCAAAGAGCGGATTTTTCCCACTAAACAAACAGCATTTCCTCGTAGTTACAGATGACCATCATACGCTGCAGCTCCGTGTGGAGCAGCAGAACGACAAGGCAATTACGACCCCGGCAAGCAACGCTCAACTTGGTGAGTATTTTCGGAATCGACTCGGACTGGCAAATGGTGCATATGTGCATGCCAGTGACCTAAAAGCATATGGACGGACAGATGTGGTGTTCTACAAAATCGATGATGAACAGTATTATATGGATTTTTCGTCCGGAGGCAATGGATAGTCTTATGGCAGATAATCACTCAAAAGAAGTTCGCAGTATGAATATGTCACATATTCGAAGCACCAACTCCAAACCAGAGGAAAAAGTTCGAAAGTATCTGTTTGCCCGTGGTCTTCGCTATCGAAAAAACGACCGTCGGCTTCCTGGATGCCCGGATTTAGTATTTCCAAAATACAAAACTGTTGTATTTGTGAATGGATGCTTCTGGCATCACCACGATTGCGGGCGCTTTGTATGGCCTACATCTAACGAGGAATATTGGCATAAGAAAATCACCAGAAATGTGGAACGCGATGAACAAAATATTAAACAGCTCAAATCTCAAGGATGGAATGTCATCACGATATGGGAGTGCCAATTAAAGCGAGCTGTTGCCGAAGACAATCTAAAAAAACTCTATGATGACATCGTAAATAATAAATGAAAAAAGCCGGGGAGCATTCAGCGATACTCTCCGGCTGTCATTATTCATTAATATTTGCTTCTGTGTGTGGATACTCAATGCCTGCAAAGGACTTCAGAATGGCCTCAAAGATTATTTGAGCCCCTCTGCATGGAACTGCCATACCTATCTGTTTGCGGACGCTTTCTTTGCTTCCTTGGAAAACATAGGTGTCTGGAAATGTCTGAAGTCTGGCTCTTTCCCGATTCGTTAATGCCCGCGGTTCTTCCCAATGATAGATGTGCGTTCCGCCTCCGCCGCTTCCCGTTACTGTGTAAGACGGTTTATCTGGATCGAGGCGTTTATATATCTGACTAATCCGCGCTCCCCTGATATTCAGTTGCAGATCTTCCGGGAGATCCGCTGTAAATGCATTCTGACCGGGAAGGATATGCTGCAGTCTTCGAATAACCATTTCTGATTGACGAGTTCGCTCATTATTTGGAGCCTCCTCCGGAATAGGCGGATTTTCAATAGCGGTTCTGCATGAATTGTCAATTCCCTTATATGGCTCTGTTGAGGGTACCCTGAATGTCACATCAATGTCGTTTCTGACTCCGACAATAATAATCCTGTGCCGTGCTTGTGGAATACCATATTCCTCAAATTTGTACAGATGGGGTGTGATTGTATAACCAGTTGCCCTCAATTCTGTAAGGATCTTGGTAAAGGCTCTGCCTTCATTGGCGTTTCTCAGCCCACCGACATTTTCCGCTAAAAACCATTGAGGTTTAAACAGTTTCAATGCGGCAACACCATAGGAATATAGAGGGCCGTAAACGCCATCCATTCCTTTTTGTTCACCTACAACGCTATAATCGTTGCACGGGAAACCGAAAGCCAGTGCGTCTATTGGTGCCAGCTTGCTCATGTCGAGTTTCCTGATGTCCTCGTGGTAAACAGTCTGTGGAGCATCCGGGCAAATATTATAGCGGTATGTGTCACAAGTGCTCGCGTCATAGTCGTTTGCCCACTGATGCACTATTGTATACTCTGGATTTCCTATATCTGCATGGAGTGCGCCCCAGGCGATTCCGCCAGGGCCGCAGAACAATTCTCCTAATCTGTATGGCATTATATTAAAGCCCTCCTTCTGGGTTCCTGTCGGTGCCTTTTCTTGAAATTACAAAATCAACAAGCAACTGAATAATTTCTATGTCATTCTCATTCAACTTATCTAATCCATGAAGCCTTGCTTCAGGATTGATGTCATGCTCAGTAATGTATCCTGCTGCCAACAAAATCTCGAACGGATGGAAGTCTAACACCTGTGCGATTTTACACAAATTTTTCCAACTTGGTGTTTTTCGCTGTCCATTTTCAATCTTCATGATTTCGCTGTCGCTCAATCCGCAGGCGGAACCTAATCTCTTCTGAGACAGCCCAGCGGCTTCTCGCTTGTTCTTTATCATTTCACCTAAATTGGGCATAGTCTCACCTCACTGCATAGTATATCACTTTCGCTGCTTATTGTCAAGTGCATGTTTGAAATTCTGCTGCTGAAAGGCAGCGACCGCTATTCGTCTAACTGATTCCGATTAAAAAAATATCCCGCACTGAGAGTTAAACGATAGCCCACAAATTAAACGGTAGCACTAAAAACAAACGATAGCCCACTGCCATCCAGCGCCTTCGAGCACTGGATTGGTGGCGGGCTATCGTTCTTCCGGGTGCGTAGCAAAATTTCAAAAGCCCAAAAGCCCTTGAAATAAGCCCATTCAGGCAAAAAGAAAGCGCCGCAACCTTGATACCCATTGTATCAAAATTGCGGTGCTTCTTTGGTGGACCCGATGGGATTCGAACCCACGGTCTCTGCGTTGCGAACGCAGCGCTTTCCCAGCTAAGCTACGAGCCCATACCCATTTGACTAAATTATTTTATCGCCAAACGGGGAATTTGTCAAGATGTTTTTCTATATATTTTCATGATTACGCTGATACGTTGTTAATTCGCTGAGACATATTTTTCAGAGTATCGTAAATTTCATCGGCGGCGATTTTTGTATCATTGAATGCCCTTGACATTTTGCAAAGCCTTTTGTCATCGTTAATAAGCTCGTTGCATAACGCAGCGATTTCTGCTTCTCCATGCGCTGTAACTGCCGCACCTTTTTTAACCATGAATTCAAGGTTTGTTTTTTCACATCCTGCCACCGCGTTCACCAAAAGCATCGGAAGGTGCTTTATTCTCGCTTCGCTTGTGCTGAGACCTCCAGGCTTCGTGACATACAGGTCTGCAGAATCCATAAGAAGCGGGATATTGTCGACAAACCCTTCTATCCTGACGTTTTCAGAGTTTTTATACTGATACGCCAAAAGCTTTCTTAATATCTCGTTTGTTCCGCATATGACAGTCAAAACGCTGTTTTTTGGGATGACCTTGCTTATTTCGGAGGTAAGCCTGCTTATAGGTCCGCAGCCCATGCTTCCAAACATCATTATTACATGTTTGGAATCGCTGTCTATACCAAGCTGCTTTTTGGCGTTTTTCTTATCAATATGGTTGTAGAATTCCCGTCTCACCGGAATTCCTGTTATTGGATAAATTTTTTCTTCCGGTATGCCTACGGAGGCATATACGGGCACCAACTCGCTATCTGGAACGAAATATGCGTCGAGCTTCATTTCCGCTGTAATAGGAGTAAAGGTATAATCGGTAGCTATGAAGCTTGTCTTTATACTCATATCAGGATGAACAATTGACAACTGCGTCATCATTAGCCCTGAAAAAACATGAGGACATATTACGCAGTCGTATCCGCCGTCAATTAGATAATCATACAGTCTTCCTGCTCCAGATACAAGAAACTTTCTTATTGGTGAGCCATCTTCAAAAAGCTCGGGGTTAGCTTCGGCTATATTGTATCCGAAATTAAAAACCTTAGGCATATACCTATATAGCCTTGTATGCCAGCTGCTTATAGCAGAGGACGCCATATCTGATATGAACGATAATGAATCAATGGTTGCGCATTCATCTTCTCGGAGGGTAAACGCTCCATTTATTGCTTTTGATACAGAATTATGACCCTGACCTGTGTTGCAGGTTAGTATGATAGCTTTCATATTTTACCTCTCATATGGTTGGACTAATAATTGTATAAAGCCTGTTCCGGCGCAGCCGAAACAAAATATAATTTGATAATACAATTTTATTATACCTATCACATGGTAGGTTGTCAATTTACCGCGTTAATAAACATGTAGGAGAATATTAAATTATAACGTCTTTGTTGATTTATAATAACTTTATCGCATTACGGGTTGATTTATGACCCGTCATATTATATAATAATGACATTATATCGTTGAAAGGAATGATATTAAATTATTATGAAGAAGAGGATTGTTACTATGATAGCATGTGCAGCAACGCTCTTTGGCAGTCTCTCGGGCTGCGGAGCAACAAAAACAGACTTTACAATAGCCGACGATCTTATTACCAGTACTGATTTGGGATATACCGTAAGTGAAACGCTAGCCCAGACCAATAAGCCTATAGGAGAACACAACCCTATATCGTCTAATGTGTTCTTTGCCGATCCTACATCGGTGGAGTACGAGGGAAGGCTTTATGTTTACGGTACCTGTGATCAGCAGGAGTATGATGCGAAGTCCGGCTTTGGCGAAAACAGTTACGGCAGTATCAATACCCTTGCATGTTACTCCACAGACGACATGGTAAACTGGACATATCACGGTACTATTCCGGTAACTGAGATTGCAACCTGGGCCGGATGCTCGTGGGCTCCGTCCATAGTTAAAAAAGAAAATGCATTTGGAAAGACGCAGTTTTATCTTTACTTTGCCAACAGTGCAGTAAATATCGGCGTTCTCAGATCCGACTCGCCCACGGGCCCGTGGGAAGATCCCATTGGCGGCCCGCTTCTTGACAACAGCATGAGCCAGCTCTCAAGCGACCCTGTTTCGTGGTGCTTTGACCCCGGTGTAGTTGTAGACGACGATGGAGTGGGCTGGATTGCTTTCGGAGGAGGAGATCCCCATGCAGACGACCCGGAGGAAAACTCATTGGATACAGGCAACTGCAGAATTGCAAAGCTTGGCTCGGACATGATTTCCATTGACGGCGAAATAGTCGAAATTCACGCTCCCTATCATTTTGAGGCAAACGAGCTTAACTACATCAACGGAACATGGGTGCTCACATACTGCTCAAATTATGCACAGAGGTTGATTTGGCCCTCCGATTCCGAGCTTCCCGCTCCTTCCGGCGGCTCGATGTGCTATATGACTTCTACTGATCCGCTCAATTCTGACAGCTGGGTATACAGGGGAGAGTATCTCTCAAATCCGAACACACAGGGATATCCGTTCAGCAATAACCACTCTCACCTTCAGAAGTTCAATGATAAATACTATATCCTTTATCAAACCGTAGCTCTCCTTGAG
The DNA here is from genome assembly GCA_048393055.1 of Candidatus Faeciplasma sp. Taxonomy (GTDB): domain Bacteria; phylum Bacillota; class Clostridia; order Oscillospirales; family Ruminococcaceae; genus Faeciplasma. The sequence goes on along the minus strand of DBFJJS010000010.1, from coordinate 278,470 downwards.
AACATGGGCTCAACTGTGGCGGGCGGCTTCAGAAGCATAGGAATCGATGTCTGCAATGTCGATGAGGAAACTGTCACCCTGCCGTCAACTTCAATGACGGACGCCGGAACAGAGCAGATTAAAAATCTGGATGTATTTGCAGTAAATCAGGCGGAGACCTCTGTCACCACTGCCGGAATACAGTATTATTCTTCGGACGATAGGATTTACATTACCTCAATCGACAACGGCGACTGGTCTGCGATAAGCAATGCAGATTTCGGTGACGGCGCAAATTCGTTTGCTGCAACCATAAGAGGCGAAGGCATTATCGAGGTAAGGCTTGACAGCCTTGACGGCGACGTTATCGGTCAGGTTCAGTTTTCTACTGACGGCGAGTATCTTACCTACGTTTGCGAGTTAAATAAGACCGTGTCCGGAGTACATGACTTGTATTTCGTATTCGGCGACGGAAGCTTCGTATTTGACGAGTGGCAGTTTGCTTATGTTGTTGAGGAAGAACCCGCTGAGTAATTTCAGCATAGGTTATAGTTTTTTATAAATACTAATTATGCTCTCGGCTCATGATGATTTTTATGAGTCGAGAGCATTTTTATTATATAACGTTGAATTAATACTGAATGCGTGTCGCCGCAATAAATCTTCAGAAAGTGTTTTCAAAATGCTTTATTATATTGTGCTTGCGTGTTATAATATAACTTGTGCGTAAGTTGACTTATTTAAGCATGTAAAGTATAATATATAGTCAGGAAGAGGAGTGGATATTTTGAAAGACATGCCAAAGTTTGACGGCGAGGACCGTTCTGAAATTAAAAGAAACGTGTATGAGATCATTGGATTATCTCAACAGTTGACATATGATATGGAGATAGAGGAGCATTATGATGATGTAGCAATTCTTCAAAGAGTAGCCAAGTGCTGTTTTAATGTGCTTGGCAGGATGATAAACTTTGACGCTCTTGAAAGGCTTGATAATCCAGAGCTTATGAAAATAAATCTTGGACATTTGGTGGAGGATATGGTCAGTGTATGTCGGTCAAAGCTGCGGCGCTTAGATGTAAAAATCACATGTGAATGCGATAATGGCGTATGGGTATATGTAAGCGTTGAATGTCTTGTGGATTGTCTGATGAATCTTGTTATTAATTCCGTTCAAAATATTGGTTCTGACGGCGGGGATGTTAAAATTAAGGTATCCAGGCTTTCGGAAAGCGCTGCGATATCAGTTTCTGACAACGGGTATGGGATGGACAAGGGAAGGCTAGATGAATATCTTAACTCAGAAACATATAAGGGCGGATTGGCTGTCGTTAAAAAATTTTGCGATAGCATGAACACAAAGATGATTATTGACACCGGTATAGGAGACGGCTTTATGATATCATTCAGAATTCCGCTTGCTGATGACGGGAGTATCGAGCTTAGATCAACCTGCTCGATTTTGCCAACAGGAACTTTTTCCGCCATGAATATTTATCTATCAAAGATTGAAAATGCAATTATAGATATTATGCCGTAAAGACTGATGATTTTAAATGAAAGAGCGCCGCATTTTTATGTGCGACGCTTTATTACATGTAAATGCTTGACTCTGCGGGTTACCTTTTATACTCATACTCATATTCGCCGCGTTCAAATTTTTTGAGGTATATCTTTCTTGCGGTCATGTAGCTTAGGATGCAAATTAACGCCGTAAGTATAAGACCCAGCATTGCGTAAATTTCCACATCGTCTCCAGTTATCCATGACGTCCAGTAGTTTGTAAAGTAAATTTCGCGAAGAAATTCTACAACTCTTATGTCCCTTACGTATCCGGAGACTATGGCTGGAATGTAGTATACCGCGGCTGAGAGAATTACAGTCGAGCAAACGAGTATAGGGTTGTATCTGCCATAAGCAGTGTGACGTTTTGCATCGTCTGCAAATAGGGCAATAAGCAATATTATAGGAATAATCCATGAGATAAGACTTAGAAGCTGAGTATTATCGTACAGATGAAGCCTTGGAAACAATGTTCCGAGAATGCCTAGCATAGCTGTTCTTCCAATAATCACTCCAAAGATGTTGATTAGCAGGAAAAGCCCAAACCTTGCAAGGGCATAGAGCATGTTTCTCAACGAGTCTTTTTCCATAAAACTTCCTCCTCATTTTCCTTTTATGCAAACGACTTTAGATCCAAATGAAAAAACAGCAATGCCGCCAGTAATTCATCAATATCCTCACTTTTTATTATCCACATTATACATCGCTTGTCAAGTAGGCAGAAAAATGCGTACTAGTTTTTCTTATAAAAGGAAAAAGGCGGGGCGTGCATCAAAATGCACACCTCGCCTGATTTTTTAGCAGCCGCAGTTATTGTCGCAGCCACAGCTGTTGGAATTGTTATTGCAGCAGCAGCCAAAGCCGTTTGAGCTGAACAGAATGAGGATAATGAGTATGATTATCCACCAGTTGTATCCGCCGAAGCAAGAGTTGTTCATAGTGACATTCTCCTTTGATCTGTATAGTACTAAAGAAGGCGCGTTATGAAGCAAATTTTACAGCAGGTTTTCAGCCGTCTGCCAACAGGTCGCGCCTGCTTTATACTACAGTTTATGAAGCAATAAAAAATGTGTTACAGACTAAATTTGTTTTAGCCAAGCAGGAGTTAGGCATAGAATATACAGCCGGAATTTTGTTTCAGTTTGATTATCACGTGAAATATCTGTCAAGGATGTAGTATATACAATCCGCAGCAGGCAAACAAGCTTTTAATAAGCCTGCACGGAAGTAAACCTATACGTGAAAGGCAGGGTAAGCTATGCTTGAATTTGACAGAACATACGGAAGTGAAAACTTTACGTCTAACTCCCTTGACGCTATCAGTGCGGCTATATCAATAGCGTCGGATTTAGGACACACATATGTCGGCACCGAGCACATTCTTTTAGGGCTGTTATCGTCTAACAGCTCGGCGGCGAGCGCAATACTTATGCGCTTTGGAGTGAGCTATGGAGGCGTTTATGCAAGGGTATGCGACATAATAGGAAAGGGCGAAAGGACAGTTTTGACATCGCAGATGTTTACTCCCGCTGCAAAAAGATGCATTAGACTTGCGAAAAAGACTGCTTGTGAGCTGTCAAAAACCAAGGCGGGGACAGAGCATATTCTTTATGCTATGCTTAACCAGCAAAATTCTACTGCAAGAGGAATACTATACGATTTAAACTGCAATATATCAAAGCTTCATTCAAGCTGCGGCGAGGCTGTGGAAAAGAGCGTTTTGGCAGGTGACTTCAATAACGCTCCTAAACCGGTAAGTCTTGAAAAATACGGCTTTGACATGGTAAAAAAAGCTAAGTCGGGATGCTTTGACCCCTGCGTTATGAGAGAAAATGAAATCAGCAGGCTAATAGGAATATTGTTGCGCAGACAAAAAAACAATCCATGCCTTGTAGGCGAAGCGGGTGTGGGAAAAACTGCAATTGTAGAGGCTCTTGCATCCAAAATAGCGGGAAACGACGTCCCGCAGACCCTTCAGGGAATAAGGCTGTACTCGCTGAGCCTTACGCAGCTTTTGGCAGGAGCTAAGTATAGGGGGGATTTTGAAGAGAGGATAAAGGCGTGTATAGACGAGGCGTCTGCTTCAAAGGATATAATCTTATTTATAGATGAAATACACATGCTTATAGGCGCGGGAGCGGCGGAGGGCGCTATTGATGCTGCAAATATTCTCAAACCAATGCTTGCAAGGGGCGAAATAAGGGTAATAGGCGCTACGACTTTTGACGAATACCGGCGGACTATAGAAAAAGATAAGGCATTGGAAAGACGATTCAGCGTTGTGAAGGTTGATGAGCCGAGCGAGGAGGCTGCAATACAAATGCTCATGAAGCTTAAGCCGAAGTATGAAACCCACCACGGGGTTTCAATAAGTGACGACGCCATTAATGCAGCAGTCAGTCTTACCAGCAGGCTGATTACGGACAGGAGACTCCCGGATAAGGCTATAGACGTGCTTGATGAGGCATGCTCCGCTGTAAAACTTCACGCATATGATGAGATATCAAAGCGCCCCCAGTTGTCTGAGTTTTTTAACAGCTATGTCGGAGGAAAAATAACTAAGGAGAGCTATTTCAGCGAGCTGTCAAAGTATGCGTTTCAGTCCTCATGTGTTCCGGTGGTTAGCAGACAGGATATATCAAGCGCAGTATCAATGCAGCTGCGCCTTCCAGTAGGCTCAGAAAGGCTTATAGATACAGACATTGTTTTTGAGAAGCTTAAAAGCGCGGTCATAGGTCAGGATGAGGCGATATCAGAAGTAGTAAACGCCTTAAAGCGTTCTGGCTCAGGCCTTAGGGACCCGGACAGACCGATAGCGTCATTTATGTTTTCTGGTCCTACAGGTGTGGGAAAAACATCGCTTGCAAAGGCGCTGTCATACGCATTGTTTTCAGACGCCAATGCGTTGATACGCTTTGACATGTCAGAGTTTTCGGAGAAGCATTCGGTTTCGCGCCTAATAGGCTCGCCTCCGGGATACGTTGGCTTTGACGATGGAGGGGAACTTACCGAAAGGGTGAGAAAAAGACCTTATTCGGTAGTGCTGTTTGACGAACTTGAGAAAGCGGACAAAGAAGTAATATCAATACTTTTGCAGGTGTTGGACAACGGTTTTTTGACAGATTCATCAGGTAGACAAGTATCGTTTAAAAACACTGTAATAATCCTTACTACAAATATATCAGTAAAAACCGGCTCTTCATGCGGTTTTGCAGTAGATAACGCGGCAGATACCTCAAGAGAAGTGCTGTCAAAGGTGTTTGCCCGCGAGCTTGTCAACAGGATAGATGCTGTTTGTTCATTTAATAAGCTTTCGACCGAATCAGGAAGAGTTATAGCTGCAAAACAACTTGAATGCATCAGGATGAGAGCGCAGTCCATGGGAACTAAGGTCAGTTTTTCCTCAGAGTTGTGCGATTATGTGGTGCAAAAGGCAAGCATAGAAAGCTACGGAGCAAGAGATATTTACAGAGTGATAGCAAGCGAGATTGAGAATCCGCTTGCAGACCTTATGATGTCGGTTAAGGGCACTAAGGAGGATTCTGAAATAATCTGTTCGGTATCGGACGGCGCGGTGGCTGTGCGGCTTGGGGAAGCAGTTTCGGCATAATAAAAAGGACGCATTAGCGTCCTTTTTATTCTTGGCGTTACAGCAATATTAATTTTTATTTCTCTGCGTCCTCTGCTATGGCTTTCAAGCTTGAAGCAAGGCCTGCAAGCCCCTGGATTTCCGACGGGATGATAATTTTTGTAGCCTTTCCGTCGGCGGCCTTTTCAAACGCTTCAAGGCTCTTAAGCGCAATGACGCTTTCATTCGGGTTAGCTTCATTCAGCTTTATAAGACTCTGCGCGATTGCATTCTGAACCATTTCGATAGCCTGCGCTTCGCCCTCAGCTTCAAGCATTTTTTGCTCTTTAACGGCGGACGCCTTAAGTATGAGCGCTTGTTTTTCGGCTTCCGCTCTAAGGATTTCGGCCTGCTTGTCAGCTTCGGCTTTGAGTATCTTTGATTGCTTTTCGCCTTCAGCTACGAGTATCTGAGATTTCTTTTCTCCTTCAGCCTGCAAAATCTTTTCGCGGCGTTCGCGCTCAGCTTTCATCTGTTTTTCCATTGCGTCCTGAATTTCTTTCGGCGGAATGATGTTTTTAAGTTCTACACGGTTAACTTTGATGCCCCAGCGGTCGGTTGCTTCGTCGAGCACGACGGTTATTTTTGTGTTGATGGTATCGCGCGAGGTTAAAGTAGCGTCAAGCTCCATTTCTCCGATGATGTTTCTTAGGGTTGTCGCTGTTAAGTTTTCAATGGCGGATATTGGTCTGTCTACGCCGTAGGTATAGAGCTTGGCGTTTGTTATCTGGAAGAATACCACAGTATCTATCTGCATGGTTACGTTGTCCTTAGTAATAACCGGCTGCGGCTTAAAGTCCGCGACCTGTTCTTTTATCGAAACCTTCTTGACTACCTTGTCGATGATGGGGAAGATTATGTGCGGACCGGTGTGAAGCTCTTTGTTAAACGCTCCGAGGCGCTCCACAACATAAACCTGCGCCTGAGGAACAATCTTAAAATTAGATATTATCAAAATGATGATAAGGATTACAATAATTCCGATAATGATTTCCATAGTACCCTCCTACACTCTTGACACGATAAGCTTTGCGCCGTCTATCGCCATAATTTTTACGACCTCGTCCTTTTCAATAACGCTTCCGTCAGAGCTTACCGCCATCCATGATACGCCGCCTACCGTTGCGCGGCCCTTGGAAAGCTCGTTATGTATAGTCTCTGTTACGACAGCGCTTTGACCTATGATAAGGTCAACATTAGTCCTTTCCGGAGTTTTTTTCAGCTTGCCTACAAGCGGCTTGGTCAAAATCAGCAAAAGCACCGTTGCAGCAACGAATGCGCAAAACTGAAGCCATCTGGGAGCGTTAAGACAGGCTAAAATGATGGAGACAATGCTTGCGCAGGAAAACCAGACTGACACCATCTGCTGTGTCTCAACCTCAATTATAATTGTAAGGACCATTATAATGCCCCAAATGATAATCATAGCATAATCCATTTTAATTTTATCCTGCATACGACCTAAAAGTCAGATGCAAGGCTTCTCCTTTCTTAAGAGTAGTCCTTGAAAACGCCAAGGACGACCGTGCGTCAGATGACCGTCGGTTTGACGTGGATTAAACGCTACAATTATATAATATCATATCTCTTTATTATATTCAACTGTCAAAGAATATTTTTTTGTAAAATATAACATACATATTTGTATTATAAACGAATTGCCGCCTTGAAATATGGCTTATTTTGTGATATAATTAATAAATATTTTTATTGTTATGTATTGCCGCATGAATATATGCTGTGAATGTATGACTATGCTCCAGCCACGGAGGTAAATTATAATCATTTTTACGGAGTAATGTATGAAAAAATGGACAGTTTTATCGCCGGAATCGGACAGTGTAAATAAAATTTTAAGCTCGACAGACCTCTTGCCTCTTACGGCAAGCGTCATGTCCGCGCGCGGTTATAAGGACGTCGAAAGTCTGGCTCGCTTTTTTGATTTGGAGGAGCTTTCCGACCCGTTTGAGCTTTTGGACATGGATAAGGCTGTTGAGATTATAAACAACGCTATTGAGAGCGGGGAGCATATCTGTGTTTACGGAGACTACGATTGCGACGGCGTAACGTCGACGGCAATTTTATGCGACTATCTTATGAACATGGGCGCAAACGTAAGCAGCTACATACCGGAGCGTGCGGAAGGATACGGATTAAACAAGCAGGCGATAGAAAAGCTCAGCTCAGACGAAGTTTCGCTTATAATAACTGTGGACAACGGAATAACCGCCATAGAAGAGGCAAAATATATACGTTCTCTCGGTATGAAGCTTGTAATAACTGATCACCATCAGCCCTCTGATGAAATTCCCGAGGCGGACGCAGTAGTAGACCCGCACAGACAGGGATGCCCGTCTGCGTTTAAGGAGCTTGCCGGAGTGGGGGTTGCTTTAAAGCTGCTTGCCGCGCTGGACGGCGGAAGCTATGATATGGTTTTAGAGCAGTACGGCGATATTGTTGCCATAGGCACTGTCGCGGACGTTGTTCCGCTTGTTTCCGAAAACAGGACTATAGTCTCAAAAGGCATCGATTTGCTTAAGAATACGGAAAATATCGGGCTTTTAAGCCTTTTAGACGACAGCGGAGCAGACATGGATAAAATCAGCTCCTCGACGATAGCGTTCGCCTTGGCTCCGAGGTTAAACGCTGCAGGAAGATTCGGGTCGCCGTCCGTTGCGCTCAAAACGCTTGCCGCAGAGGACGAGTCCGCGGCTGAATACGCGGGAGAGCTTTCCCGTCTTAATGATATGAGAAAAAAAGAAGAGGAAAAGATAGAAGCGCAGATAGCTAAAAAATTATCAGAAAATCCCGACATAGCGGTAAGCAGGGTAATGGTAATAAGCGGCGAGGGCTGGCACCACGGCGTTATAGGAATAGTTGCCGCAAGGTTGCTTGAAGAGTACGAAAAGCCGGTCGTAATCATCTCCATTGACCCAGACGGAACGGCAAGAGGGTCCGCAAGGAGCATAAAGGGATTTAATATATTTAAGTGCTTTGAATACTGCCGTGAACTGCTCGACAAGTTTGGCGGGCATGAGTGCGCGGGAGGCTTGACTATACGCCGAGAAAATATACAAAGGTTTAACGAGCTTGTTCAGCAGTTTGCAGCTCAAAATTACGTCAATATGCCAAAATATACTCTTACTATAGACCGGCTTGCGGCGCCAAACGAGCTTACGATAGCCTCAATCAAAGATTTAAAAAGGCTTGAGCCGTACGGAGCGGGCAATCTTGAGCCGGTGTTTGCGTTTTCTGGCGCATTGGTCAGAGGCGTCACGCCTCTCAAGAATGGCGAGCACACAAGGCTTGACGTCAGTTACGGCGGAGTAAGTTTCAAGGCGCTTTTGTTCAGGAAAAAGACGGCGAATCTTGATATAAAAGTCGGAGATACAATCGATATTGCGGGAACTCTTAACGTAAACAGCTTCCGAGGCGTTGAGAGCATATCTGTCATTGTATCAGACTTTAGGCTTCATGGAATAAAGCAAGGCAGCTTCCTTGCCGCTCAGGACGCTTATGAGGCGTTCAAGCGCCGGGAGTACCAGCCGAAAGAGGTCCTGAAAAAGGGTCTGCCTACAAGGCAGGAGCTGGTTTCGGTATATAAATTTATTGCGGGATCGAGGTCTGTGCAGAATATTGAAACACTTTATGCAAGGCTTCATGAAAAAGGGCTTAACGCGTTTAAACTCAATATTATACTTGATGTGTTTACAGATACCAAGCTTATAGAAACATCCGGCGCCAAGCGTACGGTAAAGCTTTTAAAGCCGGAGAAAAAGGTAGACATCCTGTCATCGGAAACACTTATAAGGCTTAATGGAATCGTTAGATAGATATTTGCATGAAATGGAAGTGTGAGCATGGATGAAAATGTGAAAACTTTTGAAGAGCTTTTAAAGATTATAACTGCTTCAAAGAAAAATTACAATATAAAAAAGATTACTGCTGCCTATGAGTACGCTCAGAGCAAGCATGAGGGTCAGTTCAGGGAGTCTGGCGAGCCATATATCACTCACCCGATAGCGGTCGCCCAGATACTTGTCGAGCTGGGAATGGACACCGACACGATCTGCGCCGCACTTTTGCACGACGTAGTGGAAGACACAGACGCTTCACTTGATGTGCTTAAAAAAAATTTTGGTCAGGACGTTGCAAATCTTGTTGACGGAGTGACAAAGCTGAATCAGGTAGCTCTTTTTACAAGGGAGGAGCAGCAGGCTGAAAATATCAGAAAAATGCTTTTGTTCATGTCTAAGGACATAAGGGTAATCATAATCAAGCTCAGCGACCGTTTGCACAACATGCGTACTCTGGGATTCAGAAGCGAACAAAAACGCAGGGAGGTATCCCTTGAGACAATGAACATATTTGTTCCGCTTGCGAACCGTCTCGGTATAAGAAAGCTCAAGGAGGAACTGGAGGATACCGCTTTTTCCTACCTTGACCCATACGCATATAACGAGATAGAACAGCTTTTGGAAAAATCCAAGAAGGAGCGCGAGGAGTTTATCGAGCTGATAAAGGCAAGGCTTGTAAAGCGTCTTTCGGCAGATTTCGACCCGCTTCCGACGATTGAGGGGCGCGTAAAAAGCGCATACGGCATATACAAAAAGGTCTACGAGCAGGGACGGCTTTTTGACGAGATATACGATAAATATGCTGTGAGAGTTATTGTGAACACCGTAACTGAATGCTACTATGTGCTCGGAATAGTCCACGATATGTTCCAGCCGATTCCGAACAGGTTTAAGGATTACATTTCAACGCCTAAAGCTAATATGTATCAAAGTCTGCATACTACCGTAATGGGCAGGGAAGGAATACCGTTTGAGGTTCAGATCAGGACCTATGAAATGCATTATACCGCCGAGTACGGAATTGCCGCTCACTGGAAATACAAGGAGGGCGTAAAGGGCAAATATAAGCTTGATAACAGGCTGAACTGGGTAAGGCAGATTCTCGATACCCAGCAGGAGTCCAACGATGTCGAGGACATTGTGAGGGCTATAAAGGAGGATCTTGCTCCTGAGGACGTTTTTGCTATGACTCCTAAGGGGGACGTCATATCTCTCCCGCTTGGCTCGACAGTTATTGACTTTGCATATGCTATCCATACCCAGGTTGGTCACAGGATGACCGGCGCAAAGGTAGACAAAAAGCTTGTGCCGCTTGATTATGTTATTAAAACAGGTGAAATCATTGAAATTATAACCTCTAAGGACCCTAATCACGGCCCGAACAGAGCGTGGCTTAATATTTGCCAAACCAACGAGGCAAAGTCTAAAATACGTTCATGGTTTAAGAAGGAAAGACGTGAGGAGAACATCGAAGAGGGCAAGGAGGAGCTTGAACGCGAGTTCAGAAGGAATCTTATCAGAGTGCCTTCAGATGAGCTTGAGGAGTTTTTATCCTTTGATATGAAGCGGCACAGCTGTGAAACGCTTGATGATTTTTATGCCGCAATAGGCTATGGCGGTGTCATACTTTCAAAGATCATGCCCAGGCTTAAGGACGAGTATACAAAAAAGTACATCCAGAACGAAAATCCTCAAGATCCTTTGGCGTTGAGCGAAATACCGCGCCAGCACAGCAAGAAGGCAAGCTCCGGAATCATAGTCGATGGAATTGACAACTGCGTAGTAAAGCTCTCTCAGTGCTGTTCTCCGCTTCCGGGGGACGATATCATCGGGTTTATTACCAGAGGTCACGGCGTCTCGATACACAAAAAGGACTGTGTAAACTACCTTTCTCAAAAGGACAACTGTCCGGATCGCTGGATACCTGCTAAGTGGGCAAGTAAAGACGATAATACAAACAATTACTACAGGGTAGTACTGGACGTATTCGGATATGACAGGGTAGGAATACTTGTAGATGTAATGTCTACTCTTCAAGAGGCGAGGATAATGGCTCACGAAGCTTCTGCAAAGGAGCTTAAGAACGGAAACGTAAGCATACTTTTGACCATAAGCATATCCGGTACGTCAGAACTTCAGTCTGTAATTTCAAAGCTTAAAAAAGTCGATGGGGTAATCTCTGTGGACAGAAGCAACAAATAGGAGATATTATGCCGATAAAGAAGCTTTTAAATATGGGCGATTTCGGAGCAAATGCTTATATAGTCCATAACAAAGTCAGCGCGGTTTTGATTGACGCGCCCTGCTACCCTGATAAAATAATTAAAGAGCTTGACGGGATGAACCTTGAGGCTGTTTTGCTTACGCACGGTCATGTCGATCATATGTCCGCCGCAGGAAAAATAAAAGAAGAAACCGGCTGCGATGTGTATATATCTAAAGGCGACATGCCAATGCTTACAAGCTCTGAACTTAGCCTTGCGGACTATTTTTCCGAGCCGTTTTTCCCGTGCGAGGAGGCAAAAGCTTTTTCTGACGGCGACGCGCTTGATTTTGGCGGTATCAAATTCAAAGTCATAGCTACGCCAGGACACACCGTGGGCTCGGTATGCTTTGTATGCGATGCTGAAAATGTGATTTTCAGCGGTGATACGCTCTTTGCCGGAAGCATAGGCAGGAATTTCAGCGGCACTGCCTACAAACAGATTATACCGTCGATCGGAAGGCTGTATGAGCTCGGAAGAAATTATACAGTTCTTGCCGGTCACGGAGAGGAAACCGATTTGTACAGCGAGCTCATATACAATCCGTTTTTGGGCGAGCTAAAAGACAAAATAAAATAACCTGATTGGAGACTCATTATGACCCTGATTTTCTCGGGAAACAGATTTAAATATCAGCTGGAGGCAGTGTGTAAGCTGTTTTTGCAGGTTGAAAACTTTAATTTTATTTCTTTGGACGACGGAACGCCGCCGGCAACAAAGCCGGTTGGAGACTACTGCTTTATTTGCAGGATCTGCGGAGTAAAAAACAGTATGCTCAGCGTATTTGCAAAAATCGGCTCAAGCAGTGCCTCGGAAAAGGAAAATGTCAGCAACGATATCGATGACTATGACGACAGGTGCGAGTTTGAGCTGTCCAAGCTTTTGTTTAAGTGCCTTGAAAGACTCACCGACAGGCATCCTGAATGGGGAGTGCTGACAGGAGTGCGTCCGGTAAAGCTTATAAACAGGCTCAGAGCTAAAGGCTGCGATTTTAACGGCATTTCCCGCTATCTTAAAGAAGAGTGCTATGTGAGCGATAAAAAGATAAGAGTAGGATACGACACAGCGATAAATCAGGATGAAGTAATAAGAAATATTCCTAAAAGGTCTTACAGCCTTTATGTTTCAATCCCCTTTTGTCCTACAAGATGCGCGTATTGTTCGTTTATTTCTCAGACTGTCTCAAGCTTTAAAAAGCTGATGCCGGAATACGTTAAAAGGCTGCGCGAGGAGATAGAATATACGGCAAGACTTGTAAATCAATCAGGCTTTACACTTGATACAGTATACTTTGGGGGCGGAACGCCCACATCTCTTGACGCTGGGGATTTGGATGAAATAATGAAAACAGTAGGCAGCTCGTTTGATTTATCAAATATACGGGAATATACCGTTGAAGCGGGACGTCCCGACACTGTAACAGCTGATAAGCTTGCGGTTATTAAGTCAAACGGTGCAGACAGAATAAGCGTAAATCCGCAGACGGTGCACAACAGCGTTCTTGAAGCCATAGGCAGGCGGCATACTTCGGAGGAGTTTTTCGACAGCTACAGCCTTGCAAAATCCATAGGCTTTAAGACGATTAACGTTGACATAATAGCAGGGCTTCCTACAGACACGGTTGACGGGTTTAAGGAAACAGTGGAAAGCATACTTGCTTTACAGCCAGAGAATTACACCGTACATGCTCTGTCGATAAAGCGCGCCTCTGACCTCATGCAAAAATACAATTCTTCGGACAAAAGCATGGTTGGCGAAATGATATCATATGCGACCGATAGGTTGTATCAGTCCGGCTATGAGCCTTATTATTTGTACAGGCAGAAAAACCAGCTTGACAATCAGGAAAATATCGGCTGGACCAGGCCCGGATGCAGCGGCATATACAATATTAACATTATGGAAGAGATACAGACTATCATATCAGTCGGAGCAGGAGCTACCACAAAGATAGTCGACGGCGGGTTTGAAAGGTTTTTTAATCCAAAGTATCCTCTCGAGTACATAAAGCACTTTGATACAGTTCTTAAACGCAAGGAAGAAGCCGTAAGGCTGCTTGAGGGCTGCAAATGAATAAGAACGAGATAGTGCAAATTGAGATAACAGCTCTTACTGCTGAGGGAAACGGCGTCGGAAGATATAACGGAATGGCTGTATTTGTGCCAATGACCGCCGTGGGAGACGTTATTGATTGCAGGATAGTTAAACTGAAAAATAGCTATGCATACGGAATTATCGAAAGGGTAATCCATGCGTCGCCAGACAGGATAAGCGTAGACTGTCCTGTATATTCGAAATGCGGCGGGTGTGTTTTCAGGCACATCAGCTATGAGGCTGAGCTAAAAGCAAAGGAGCGCTTTGTAAGGGACTCCTTTAAACGCATAGGCGGATTTGAACTCGAGTCTGAGCCAATAATAGGCTGTAAAGATATTTACCATTACAGAAATAAAGCTCAGTTTCCCGTATCATGCGACAGTGAAAATTGCTTTTACGGCTTTTATTCTCAAAGATCGCACAGGGTAGTTAAGACAGAAGGTTGTCTGTTGCAGCCTGAGATTTTTGATAAAATTGCCGGAAGCATAGTTAAGTATCAGAACAAAAACAGGCTTAGCGTTTATGACGAAATGTCCGGAATGGGACTTTTGCGTCACATTTATCTTAGAATAGGCGCGCACAGCGGGGAAATCATGGTTACTCTTGTGGTGACAGAGCAGACTCACGCATACGACAGGCTTGCAGCGTCGCTTGCTGAAGAGTATAAGCAGGTAAAAACCGTATGCTTGAATATAAATCCCGAACAAACCAACGTGATTTTAGGAAGTAAAGACATATGCCTGTACGGCGATGGGAAAATCTCTGACATCATGTGCGGGCTCAGCGTTGAAATATCGTCCCATTCATTTTATCAGGTGAACACTCCGGCGGCGGAAACGGTATACGAACTTGCCAAGGAATATGCGGGTCTTTCGGGAAAAGAAACTCTTTTGGATTTGTACTGCGGTATAGGAACAGTTGGGCTGTCGATGGCGGACAGGGTGAGCAGGCTTATAGGCGTGGAGGTTGTGCCTCAGGCTGTGGAGGATGCGAGAAAAAACGCCGCTAGGAACGGGATACCGTGCGCTGAGTTTATATGCGGCGACGCCGGATTTATTGCCACGGAAATAGCCGGTGCTGATAACCAGACGTCTGAACACACATCCGGCAGCATGAGCAGCGGCACTTCGTGCAAAGCGGATAGTAAAGCGCAAACTTCAGGCGGGAAAGCGCCGGATGTAATAGTAGTAGATCCGCCGAGAAAGGGGTGCGATAAGGCGACGCTCGACGCTGTTCTTAAAATGTCACCGAAGAAGCTTGTGTATATTTCCTGTAATCATGCAACTGCCGCGCGTGACGCCGCATACCTTTGCAGTCAGGGCTATAAGCTTGAAAAATACCGTCCGTGCGATCTTTTTCCAAGAACTGGTCATGTGGAGACGGTATGTTTATTGTCAAAACTCCATGCAGACCAACATATCGAGGTGGAGCTGAAGATGGACGAGCTTGATTTGACGGTTGCGGAGAGCAAAGCCACCTATGAGGAAATCAAGAATTATGTGCTGGAGCATAGCGGCTTGAAAGTCAGCAGCTTGTATATTGCGCAGGTAAAGCAGAAGTGCGGTATCATTGAGCGTGATAATTACAATAACCCGAAGTCTGAGAATGCTAAGCATCCCCAATGCTCACCGAAGAAAGAGGCGGCGATCCGGGCGGCGCTGGAGCATTTTAAGATGATATAGAGCAATCATACGAGCCAGTGGTTTGTGGGCATATCACAACTCACTGGCTCTGTTTCTAAATTATTGGGGTCATTGATGATATGCTGTTCTACTCGATAAATATGAACTCAAATCACAGATATTTCAAGAATAATTTTAATCATCTAATATTTTTATGCTTCATAAGTTGGTATTTCCCGAAAAATAGCATCCTGTATTTCAATAAGTTCTTTTTCCGGCTGTTCCGAATTTGCATACCATCCTAAAAAAGTGCTTTGCGTTCCCCAAAATGATACTACATCGTCATGAGTCGCAAATAAAGCATACTGTGGGGATTTCTTTCCTCCTTTGTATTTTGGCTAAACCGCTATTTCTCTTCCGCCCGTGCGGCAGAATTTGCATAGAACTTCCGAAACGAAAGCCATTCGACGTAATGGATTTTCTAATGATAATACCGCCCCGCAAAGCGCAATTTTAGCTCTGCGGGGCGTTCCAATTCAGCCATATATTCGCCGGAAATCATTTTCCTAAAACATTATCAATTCATTATGTATCTTTCCTGTACAACCACCCCTTAGCACTGAAATCGCGCGTTGCTTCTCCGTACTCTGTGATAATCTTAGCACCGTCAGGCAGTATTTTATCGGGAACGTCAGAGTTTTCAAACCGGTGGAGCACTGCAAGACCGAGACCGTTGTACTCCCTTAAAACAAGCTGGTGACCGACGGGACTGTTGTAGCTCATGGCGGTACATTCCTGCCGAACGGTAATCCCGTATTTTATGATATCCGCGGCGCGGCGGTAAAACTCAATTCCCTCATCGACAATCTTCCACTGCTCTTCCGAAAGGTCATAAATATCCCCGCTCAAGCACATTCTGCCCAAAAGCGTCGCAATGAGAGAATAGTGCAGCCGGTCAGCGTCGTCAGAACGCCGCAGTACAGCCCATATCTGGCTCTGTTCCGGTCTTATGACGCGGTGCAGGTTCGCCGCGATAATAGGTATCGCCTTAGTCTCGTGAGCGTCGGAAAAGCTTGCTTGACTCACAATCTCCATAAAAGGCTGCACTAACCGGTGCCCTCCGCTCGAGCAGTTTTCTATGACAATACCGGGAATCTCGTTGGATAATCTTTTGAAGAACTCCTGCGAAGCCTCTACCTTACGCCGCAACGCCTCGCCAAAGCTTTCGGCTCCGTCGCAGCCGATGCCTATCGTGTCATTATAGTCGATTTTTATATATCCGAAACCGCAGGAGCGAAGCAGCTTAATAACCTTTTCAAAAAGATATTCCTTTACCCACGGATCCTCCATATCCCAGAATCTGCGGCCGCCTACAGTGAGAGGAACTCCGTCTTTTTTTAGAATGTGCGAATCGTCGTTGAAGTATCTGCATCCCCGGGCAAGCGCCTCCAGCTCGAACCACAGCCCAGGAATCATTCCCTTTGAACGTATATAGTCGGCAATAGGCTTCATTCCTCCCGGGAAGCGGCTTTCGTTTACCTCCCAGTCGCCTAAGCTTTCCCACCAGCGCTCGGCACCATACCAACCAGAGTCTATGACGAGATACTTTATTCCCTTACCGGCTATCCTGTCACATATCCTTTTAACATTTTCAAAGCTCGGGTTGCCCCATGTAGTGCAATATTCGTTGAAGACTATTCCCATATCCGAGTCGACTTCGGATATCCTCGGATTCTGCGCTTTAACAAGCTTGTCGCAGACCTCGGCGAGCGAATGCCCCTCGGCTATCGCAGCCTTCGGCGCTTCGAAGGATTCGCCGGGGTCAAGGGCTTTTCTCCACTGCCCGAAGTCGCCGTCGGCAAGACCTCCAACTACCGAGAGGGTGTCGTCGTCCTTGCACAGAATTTCTATCTGCCACGACGCTGCGCAGTAAAGCTGTATGCCCACAATTTCGCCAGTCTCGCTGTTTTCGAGAGCGACAAACGGGAAATATTTTCTTACAGGCATCGAGCCGACATTTCCGAATTTTTCAAATCTCAGAGCACATCTGTTCCACGACGGCTCGAGGTGAAGCTCCTCAACGGTTTCCGTGCGCAGCTTGCCTTCCGCGCTCCAAAACGACTGAAGGCGGTGTATCTTATCGGCTTTTATGTTTCTGACCGCAAATGACGCGAGCATTTCCGCGGTTATCTTGCGGTCGCTGCCGTTCCGGAGAACGGTGGATATGATTTGTGCGCCTTTGTACGGCGTTTTATTAACCGTCAGCGTCAGCCCTTCGGGGTTTTCCCATACGGCTTTTTCTTCCCCGTCATATGTCTTTTTAAAACTACATATTGTATTGCTCGAAGTCATTGTGGCTCCGCAGGAGAATCCGCCTGCGTATCCGTCGCCTAAAAGCTTTAATTCAGCATATAATTCCATGTTACACCTCTTATATATTTTTTAATTATATTAACAACATATTGGTTGCTTGAATGTTTTCTGCTCAGCGCTCAAACACCAATATGCAGTTTTCTGAAGGACAATGGGCTCATCTTTTCATATTTTTTGAAGACCGCGCAGAAGTAGCTTTTGTCATTGAACCCCGACAGCTCCGCCACGGTTTTGACCATCATATCCGGGTGTGCAAGAAGAAGTTCCTTGCTCTTGTGAATTTTTGTCATGCAGATATATTCAAAAATCGTTTTTGAAGTCACGCTTTTGAACAGGCTGCAAAGATACTGCGGTGTAAGCCCGGCTACATCCGCAAGCTCGTTCAAAGTCAGTTCTTTGCTATAGTTGCTGTTGATGTAATCTATCACCAGCGCTATTTTTTTCTGCTTCACCGTATCAAAACCGTTCTCCTTTTCTGAGGTCAGCGTCATGATGTCAAGAAGTATCTCATAAGTTATCGCCGAGCACCTGCTGCTCTCTTTCGGAATGTTTTTCACTGCGTAAAAAAGCATTTCTATTTTATTTCGGATCCGCTCCGGCTCTGAAATATAAAGCATTTTTGATTCCGAAATATTCATCACGTTTTTGAAAAAATCTGCCACTCCGCCGCCTTCAAAAATTACCCAGTCGGTTATCCATTTGCCGTCAAGTGCACGGTATTCGTGCGGCTCATCGGTATTTGGAAAGTGCGGGAATAAAAGAAATCCCTGATTTTCTTTTATCAAATATCTCTTTTCTCCGATGAAAAGCTCACCTACGCCGCTCCGGCTCTGTATCCACTGGTATTGATGATAGCCCCACGGTCTGATAATCTGCTCCTGAATATGATTAACGCCAACTCCTGCGGGGTAATATGGCAGACGCGATTCTGCACCAAGAAAATTCGGATAAATAATATTGTCCATATTTGGCTCCTGCATAATACATTTTATATGTTAGTATATCTCAAAATAATCCTTATGTCAAGATTAAAATTAAAATATCATTAAAAATAATACTTATGAATAAAATCTTAATTTCACAATATCAATCTGAAAATATTGTGATTGACAAATAAAAAGTCAAATAATATAATAGGAATTAAACAATATATTTATTGTGACAGACATCGGAAAACATATGAAAAAATTCTTATTGTAAAGGAGTCAAACAAAATGAAACGAGTATTTGCAGTAGTCTTGACATCGCTAATGTTGATAACGCTGTTCGGATGCGGAGGCAGAAAAAAGAGCGCGATACAGATTACGCTTTCAACAGAGGATTCAGAGGCAATTTTAAATGCCGCAGGAATTAGGCTTCCTGATGCGGAAGAGGCAAAAGGAGCAGGCACTGTTGTGGACTATTTAAGCTGGGGAGATCCCTATCAGAATTACTCTGACGACGAGATTGTCAATACCGGTTATTGGACTTTTGAGAACAAATACGGCGGCAGCATCAACTATATAGAGACTGATTATTTTGAGAGATTCAACGATTTGGCGAACCTTACACTCGGGGGTACGCCTCCGGATCTTTTCCCCGGCGGTTCAGGCTCGACTGCGTGCTTTCCGATGAGGGCAATAAAAGGCGTGACGCAGGCTATCGACGATTACATAGATTATGACGACCCGTTATGGAGCCCCGTAAAGGATGTAGCTGATCACTTTATGCTTGGCGGCAAACACTATCAGATCGTGATTTATACAGCACCCTACAGTGTGTGCCTGTACAACAAGCGCATAATGTCGGAGTATGGTTACGACGATCCTGCGGAGCTGTATTATAATGACGAGTGGACGTGGGATGTGTTTTACGAAATGTGCATAGACTTTTCCGATCCGGACGAAGATAGATTTGCGCTTGACGGCTATTGGTATGCTGATGGGATTGTAGATTCAACCGGTCAGCAGATAATGCAGATTGACGAAGACGGAAAATACTACTCCAACGTTGACAGTCCTGAGATTGAACGCGCCTGGAACCTTGTTTACGAGCTTTGCAAGAACGACTGCAACTACCGCGATGCAACCGGCAACCGCTGGGCTTTGCGCAACCCGAGCGGTCTTAAGGACGGCAAGCTGCTATTCTTTATTGAAGCGCAGAACTTTTTTACCTCGCCGGTCGAGGAAATCGAAAACAACTACGGGGCTATCTCTGATGGTGAGCTGATGTTTGCACCGCTTCCGCGCGACCCGAACGGAGATGGGAATTACTATCTGCTTTCTGACTTTGATGATATAAACGGCGCGCTCTGCATAATAAATAACGCCGAAAACCCAGAGGGTGCGGCGCTTTTAGCCACCTGCATAAGATTCAAGCATATCGACCCTGTGGTTCGCGATATTGATAAAAGGCAGCTTAAGGAGGTATATCTTTGGAGCGACGATATGCTCGAAATGAAAGAGGAGTGTCAGCGGATAGCAGACGGGCATTATATGTTCAGTCTTGCGGGCGACCTTAACCAGAGTCTTAACGACGTTTTAGGCTTTGCAAACGAAATACCGCGTTCCGCTTCGCCTCAGACATGGGCATCGCTCAGGGAAAGCAACAGAGAAAGGCTTGCCTACTATATCGATGAACTTAATTCGATGATAGACGAATATAGTCAGGAAAACAGTTAAGAAACAAACGGAATTTAACATGAAATTCATTTTACGTTAAGGAGGCACTATGAAAAAAATATTAGCGACGGCTGCGGCTTTGATCCTGAGCGTTTTTTCGGCTGTGCAGATATATGCGGAGGGGATGGGTACGGTAATAATAGATATGGACAAAACCTATCAGACTATTGATGGTTTTGGCGCGTCGTATACATGGTACAGTGAGCAGCTGTCTGGGACGGAGGTAGCCGAGCAGGGCTTTGACTGGATATTTAACGATGCAAAATTCAATATGCTTCGGTTCCGCGACCTCAATTGCGTATATACAAACGAACGAGATGGTGTTCTGGAAGGTTATAAAAGCAATTATTATCTCTATTACAACGCAGCGATCGAGCGTGGGATTGATCCACTTGTAATAGTCACCTCATGGGGAGAATACGACAGATCTCTGCCCTGGATAGAGTTTATGGAGAACCCTGAAAACGGATATTCCTATTACACTCTTGCCAAAGACGACAGCGGTGAGTATATGTATGACGCACTTGCCGACTTTTGTGTTGAGTCAATAAAAATCTTCTTTGACGCGGGAATACCTGTTGATTACTTCTCTATAACCAACGAGGCAGAGCTTCAGGACAGCCATCTCGACGAGAAAGGCGGTCAGCGCGATTCGGCGGGATTCTTCCTCGGAAAGGAAGAGACCGAATATCAGGCGGCATACTGGAAAGCACATATAGCTGTATATGACGCCTTTAAAGAGGCGTTCGGAGAATATGCACCCTCGCTGCTCGGTGCTGAAACAATGGCGGCATATCCCGACCTTTTGCACGGATATCTGGATCCGCTTATTGAAAGCCGCCCCGAAACCGTCGAGGTTGTTGCGCATCACCTTTACGGTACCGATTTCAGCGAACGGAATCTGAGAGCGGTTGGCGAAGCTTTCCCAAATTTAAAGATATATCAGACCGAATACTATGAAGGCGACTTCTTCCGCAACGCCGAGGTTGTTCTGGACGTTCTTGTATACGAAGGAGTGAACGCCTATCTATATTGGGACGGCGTATGGCCGATGGGCGCTGTTTTAGAGGTTTCAAGTTCCGGTGGCAGCACTACCCTCACTCGGCGTGGAAACCACTATATAATGTCGCATTTCTCGGCATTTATAGGACGCGGATATCAACGTGTTGATGTTCAGGACGACCTGAATACCAAATTCGGAGCGTTCAGGTCGCCGGACGGCAGCAAGCTGATAGTTATCGCGATGAATCCGACGTATGAGGCTGAGAGTCTAACGCTTGACCTTGACGAAAAGAAAATTCTTGGCTCAAAGGTATATCTATCTACAGAGGACGCTGATAATTCGTTTAAAAACAAGTATTTGCAGGATCTTGGCGAGTATCATGAAGGACTTGAGATCCCCGGGCGCAGTTTGACAACAATTGAAATCGACCTCGCTCCCGATGAGGATTATATACCCGTGGAGACTGCAAAGAAGGAAAACCCGTATGTAAAAAAAGAAAAGAGTATAAATCCCGCGGCGGCAATTGTCGCGGCGGCAGTAATTGCGGCAGCAGCGTGCGCAGTTATTTGCGTCGTAAAAAACCGCAATAGACGGGAAAGGATAAAATCATGAAAAAAATTATTGCTTTTGTTCTTGCCGCTTCTATGCTTTTAAGCGGCTGCGGGGCAGCTACCGCCGATGCGATCGGCAATAAATCAGATAATAAGGAGAGAGAAAGAGAAAATGCTCACATTTAACGTTGACGGAGCGGCTATGCGGATTGAGGTTTGCGCCGCAGATATAATCAGGGTGCAGTTCTTTCCCGAGGGAAAAATAACTCAGCCGGGCATAAACACCTTCACGGTCGATTATAACAAGGATTTTAACGACTATGAAGTTACTGAGTCTGACGGCAGTTTGAACGTCACTACCTCCAAGATCCGCATGGAGGTCAATACCGCGACCGGTAAGATAAAATACTATGACGCCTTGAACGGCGAATTGATTTTAGCGGAAAAAGACCGGTCATATAATGATATAACTTTAGATAATAACGAAAAATCCTATGAAGTGTCACAGGAATTTATATCGGACGAAAATGAGGCACTTTACGGTTTTGGAAACGTCAATGGCGTTATGGGTATAAAGGGACAGAGTATAAATATCGCACAGTTAAACACTGAAAAGCGCACACCGATGTTTTATTCAAATATGGGCTATGGCATATTCTTTGACATCACCTCAAACGGCAGGCTCGACTGGCTCGATGAAAACGCCGCATACCGCTACACCGGTTTTGCATCCGACAGAATGGATTATTTCTTCTTTTACGGTCCCGATGCCGACGAGGTTATATCGGGATACCGCACCGTTACCGGTCAGGCGACTATGCTTCCAAAAAGAGCATTCGGTTACATTCAGTCGCGTAATCGCTATACCTCACAGGCGGAGCTTGAGGGAATACTTGATACCTTCAGGAAGAAGCAGATACCAATCGACGGGCTTGTGATCGATTACTTCTGGTGGAACGGAAGCTTTAACGACATCACCAACTGGGGCGGCAGCTGGACAGATCCCGAGGAGATGATGCGGTATCTTCATGACAATCACGTTGGCTGCTCAATTTCCGTTTGGCCGAGCTTTGATAAGGACACCGAAGCATATTCTGAAATGGACTCAGCAGGAGGGATAATTCACAGCGACACTCCCTTTTTTGGCTATGTTTACGACGCTTCAAGTCCCGAGGGCAGAGATAAATACTGGCAGTTGATAAACGACAATGTTTTTTCAAAGGGACTCGATTCGATATGGCTTGATGCGTGTGAGCCTGAATTCTCAAGCTGGGCAAGCAACTCCTCCAGTGAGAATATATATGCTGGCAATTCAAAGCCTATTGGCGCGTTATTCCCACTTCTGACCAATCAGGGAGTCTATGAGCACCAAAGAGAAATCAGAAAGAACACAAAGAGAGTCAATACTCTTTCAAGGGGTTCAACAGCAGGACTGCAAAGATACGGCGCACAAAGCTGGTCCGGCGATATTCCATCTACTTGGGAATCTCTTACAGCTGAGGTTGCGGGCATTGTAAATTATTCTGCGGCAGGACTGCCGTATTTCGGAACCGATATCGGAGGCTACCACGGCTTTAACAATGACAGTGAAGATGCCCGAGAAATGTATCTTAGATGGATTCAGCTGGGAACATTTATGACCATAATGCGTTCACATGGTGCCAACAACCCAAGAGAGCCTTGGCAGTTCGGTTCTGTTTATGAAGATTACATCACAGATTTTATTTATCTTCGCGAACGACTGATTCCTTATATCTATTCGCTGGCCGGCGCAGTGACGCAGGATGATTATACAATAATCCGTCCTTTGATATTTGACTTCCGCACCGACGACAATGTCAAGCATATAAGTGACCAGTATATGTTTGGCCCCGCACTTATGGTTGCACCTGTTACCGCTTGCGGTCAGCGCAGCAGAGACGTATATCTTCCGGCAGGAACTTGGACTAATTTCTGGAGCGGAAAAACTATTGGGAGCAAGGGAGAAACAGTTACGGTTGACGCTCCTCTGAGTCAGATCCCGCTGTTTGTTAAAGGAGGTTCGATCATTCCTATGGGACCTCGAAATCAGTATGTTGATGAGAATCAGGATCCGACGGAGATAAGAGTATATGCAGGCGCAGACGGAGAATTCACCCTGTATGAAGACGCAGGCGATGGCTACGACTATGAAAGCGGCGAGTTTTCAAACATTCCGTTTACATACGATGACAGCTCAAAAACCCTTACGATCGGAAAACGGACGGGCAAATTTGATGGAATGTTAAAAAAACGCACGTTTAACATTGTCTTTGTTCAGCCTGGCTATGGCATCGGAGGCTATGTTTCATCGGATTACCAGCCATCGGCGGTTGTAAAATATGACGGAAGCGAGGTATCGGTGACTTTTGACGCTGACTGGGAAATTCCTACGCCTCCTTTGGATTTGGACACTCTTCCTGCACCAGAATCTGCTCCGGCGGTCAAAACGTCTGATCACGCAATGGTAGGATACTGGCCTTTTTCAGAAGGCGAGGGAGCGAGAGTATCGGACCTTTCCGGCTTATATAATAACGGCGGGTTGAATACCTCTGACTGGACATCCGCAGGAAAAGAGGGAAGCGCTATAGAATTCAGCGGAGAAAGAACAGATTCCGATGGTACATATGTTTCTGTGCCTCATAGCCTTTCGCTTGATATCAGTAATCAGATATCGTTTTCGGCGTGGATAAAAAATGACAGCGAAGGTCATGCAAACATTGTAAACAAAGGCGGAAACGGCTCCAACAATCCCGGATTTTCATTTATCCTCCTGAATGGAAGCGACCTGCAGTTGGAAATACAGTCTCCGGCCGACAGCGGCAATATCACTCAAAAAACAACAGCCGTCTCAAAGACTAAGATACAGAGAGACGGAAAATGGCACCAGGTTGGATTCAGCTGGAAGAGTACAGAGTTAGGCGGTGACGGTATAGTCAGAATTTATGTCGACGGCGTTCAGACATCTGACGACGGAAATCCGTCCAACTACTTCGAGGGACCCATTGGGCTGAATAAATATCCGCTCATAATCGGCAGAAGCTGTGAAAACGAGCCGGCGTTTCCGAACTATTTCAAGGGCGTCATTGACGAGGTAAGACTGTTCAATTATTGCATTTCATCTGAAGATATGCTCACTCTGACAAGCGGACAGGATATTGTCTCGGAAAACGTTTCAAACGCCTCGGCAATCTCGGGAGATAGAAGCCTGGCCATAAAATGGAACGATGCTCCGTCAACGGAAAAGGTCAAAGTTACAATAGAATCTGCCGACACCGAAAGCGATAGTTACATCAAAAAGACATACGAAGTTGAAAAAGGCAAACAGTCTTTGACGGTAGACGGGCTGGAAAACTATGAATATTATCATATAAATATAATCTCGGTCGAAGCTGACGGCAGTGAAGCCTCTGGCATAAATATTATCGCGCAGGCGTCGAAATATATGTCAGAAATAGATTCCGACTACGTCGTTACACACGGAAATGGCATATATGCCTGGCTTGAAAATCTTTCCTCAGAAATAATAAGCGGAACAGTAAAAGTGACGCTTACGGAAAACGGAACGGTTAAAGAAACACTGACTGATAATGTCAGTGTTGAGGGCAATGGCAGGCTCCGCATAGTCGAGGAACTGAAAACGGATTATGCCCCCGGGCAGGAGATAATATTGGAATTTACCGCCACGGATGGCAGAATTCTTTCCGCGCCGGCAAGCAAGCTGCGCACAAACGTGTATTATGAAGACTGAATACTGATCGGCTGAATTTAGCATTTGAATAATTAAGTGTTTTTCTTACCAGACGGTGAAAAAACAATATAAAGTTCAGCTTTAATCCATTGGTCTATTGACATTCAGCAGCCAATGTGCGAAAATGTATTCAGAACTTTTTAAAAAGGTGATAATATTATGAAACAATTTGCGGAGTTTTTACTTGCGATTACGATGCTTTTAAGTTTTACGTCATGTTCAGGAAACGGAGGAACGACTATGGGCAAATCGGAGCTTCAAGCGGTTGTTAATTATGATGCAGATTATCAGGGAAACCCCTATCTGCCTTTGTGGGAATATATTCCGGACGGCGAGCCATATGTTTTTGAGGATCCGGACATCCCGGGGAAGTATCGGGTTTATGTGTACGGATCTCACGATATGTTAAAGACTGAGTACTGCGGAAAGGACCTTGTGGTGTGGTCAGCCCCGGTTGAGGACTTGTCGGACTGGCGAAAAGACGGTGTTATTTTTGAGTCTATTGTGAACGGTTCGGCGGATACTTTATATGCTCCGGATGTCGCTCTGGTCGAGAAAGATGGCAGGAAAACATATTATCTCTACCCCAACAATCAGGCTTGGGGTAGGGGTTCTATGGTATGCAAGGCCGATCGACCGGACGGACCGTTTGAGGTGGTGAACTGGAAGTTCAATAGCACTACTGAGACCGAGGGACCGCTTGGCTTCGACCCCGCCGTTTTCGTAGACGATGACGGAGCGGTTTATGGATTTTGGGGCTTCTGCGATTCCTGGTAGGGCAGGTTGGATTCTGATAATATGTCAACTTTGGCAGACGGCATAAGCGCAAAAAGAAACATACCGAGCTACGACCAGATGATGTCGGAAACTTACAATCCCGAGGAATTTAACATTTATCAGGACGAAAACGTCAAAAAATGGGGATTCTTTGAGGCGTCATCTATGCGTAAGGTTGGTAATAAATACGTCTTCATCTACAGCCGCAATGGCCTTGAGGACGAGCCTACCGGCAAAAATTACAGCCAGCTCGCATACGGCTATAGCGACAGCCCTGCCGGTCCCTGGAAGTGGGGCGGCATAATCGTCGACGCTTCCGGCGAAGTCATCCCGAATGAAAACGGCGGCTACGACCGCACTTTCGCAGGCGGCAATACGCATGGCAGTATCTGCGAGATCAATGGGCAGTGGTACATCTTTTACCATCGAAATCTACATGCCTTCGCGCGCCAGTCGATGGTTGAGCCTATCAGTGTCGAGTGGGATGAAAAGCCGGTTTCTGAGGGTGGCGAGGTGCGAATTTCGATGGCAGAGGTCACCTCGAACGGTTTCTTCATCAACGGTCTGAACCCATATAAACAACACTCTGCAGGCATCGTGAGCTACCTGACCGGCGGTGCGAGCATAACCCCGGCATACGAAGAAACCACCACGACCCTGCCGATTGTAAACATCAACAGCGGTGTGATAGCGGGTATCAAATACTTCAACTTCGACCTTGACGCGCCGAAGGGCAAAAAGACCCTTGAGATCGAGCTTAAGCCGCTCGGAATCACCGGTACGGTCGACGTTTACATACGCCCGGATACTGCCGTAAATACGCCGGTTGAGCGGGATGAGAACGGCAGTATCACCTCTGTCGGTAAGGGAAGCAAAAAGCTTGGGACAATCGAACTGACCAAAGAAATGCCTCAGGAGCTGACGACATTCAGCCTCCCGGCGGACGCAATCGACAAGCTTAGCGGGCAGTGGGGCGTGTTCTTTGTGTTCAACGCAAAGCGTTCCGGCAGCATTTGCGAGCTGTACAGTATGCAGTTTGTTGCAATGGATTGATGTAAATAAGCTCGATTTGGAGCAAAGTTTGATAATATTTAACAGCCCGCCTGTCTCTGCATATGATTTTCTATGCAAGGACAGGCGGGCGTTTGGATTTCAGATCGTATGGCGTTGGGGTTGGTGTGTCATGCACTTAAACGTGATTTGCCTGAAAATTATTTCGTTAATATGTTCTTCCAGAGCATCGTAATTATAGCTTTAGCAGCCTACAAACTTCAAACAAGCCGTGAATCATAATATTTGCTTTGTTTTAATTGTATCTGTACGATAAATGATTATTTGAAAATATTCGTGTATTCAAGTACCGATTGCAGAAACAGATGGGACGTTTGCTTTTTGCAGAATGTATTGTAGCGTGGGTGGTGACTTTAAGTTTGGGGAAGCCTTTGTTCTCATTTTGAGACAGCTTGTCTGCTGACAGCTAGTATTTCTGCCAATTCTTCCCGAAAAAGATGTTTTTCTTTTATGATTCTCTGTAAGTTCTCCGCAAAGCTCATACTAAATACCTCCAATCACAGTTTTGAGATAATAGTATTGTACAGGCAAACTACAATCATTATTACCAACTTATATATGTGTTTTCGCAACTTGAAGTTGATATTGGCTCGTATATTGCATGGTGTCTTCGTAAATTGTTTTGTCTATTCAGATTTAATTATTCCCTTGCCTGATACCCAACTGCCTTTCTTGCAGTATGGGTACTCATTGGTGAGGAAAATATGGGTGATTTCCAAAAGAAGGCGGCGCCCTCCATTTGGCTCTGGGTCATCCAATGGGGGCGAGTAGCATCCATGTTGGCATGAGACCCAGAGGGGAGCAGCATTTCTCTTGGTGGGGTATCCAAAGGGGGCGGAGCGCCCTTTGGCACACGATTTTCCTTTAGGAAAGTCTAGTGTGTTATACCTTTGACGACCGCTAACGCCGGAAAGGGGCTGTCCCACGCCGGACAGATACTTTTCAGCAGCAGAACAGACGGATCCCGTGGGCTGAATGGGACACAAAGCCAAGGACTGAGCATGAGCAAAGGTATATAAAACCCGCCGCAGCGTCCGTCTCTCCCATCAGTGAAACCACCACGGCAATTCAAGCCACACATTGTCCAGCGCCAGCTTCTCCGTGGATTTCGCCCTGCTATCCGACAGATAGAAATGCTCTGCCGTCTCTGTCAATGGATGCTCTATATCGTCCTCGAATCCGAAACGATACGACAGATATTCACGCTCTCGATTGCTGATTGCATTAAGTGCGGCATGAAGTTCTTCGTGCATTTCCTTAGCAATATAAATCTGTAAAGGATTGGTCATATTGGAATCGGGAACAAAGGCATGACGTTCCCGATTTTCAAATTTCGTTACCTCATCCAGACTGACAATCTCGCTCATGTGCTTGGCTTCAAAGGATGTACTCAGACTTCGGATGTAGTCGATCATCGAATTGCGGATTGCTGGAGCAGCATATGTTAGAAATTTACTGCCACCATCGGGATTGAATTTCTCCACACATTCCATCAGTCCCAGACAGCCTTCCTGCACAAGATCGTCAAAGGTAACGCCGAGTGCCCGATTGACCTCTATATGTGCGTTCCATATTTCATGCGCTGTCATTCTGATAAACCGCAGATTGTTTTCAACAAGACTGTTCAGCGCATCCGTGTCTCCGGTCTGAGCCAGTGCACACAATTTCTCGTTATCAACTGTCGTCATGTTCATCATCTGTTGGCTTGACTGTGAACAAACCAATCAATGCCTCATTGAATTGTTTTAGCGCTTCGGGAGCAATACCATCCATGCCGCTGACGCTTCCTATGATTGCTTCGGCAATCATTTCGGGCGTGACATTCGGCTTTGTCACATCCTGCCCCTTGGTCAACTCTGCATACATCTGCTGCACCGCTTCTTTGCTAATGGTCTGTGCGTCTGAAACATCGGAGCCAATCTCTTTCTTGATTTCTTTCAGCACATTCAGAAATGTGTTCTGAATGGCGGTCAAATCAGCTTGATACATCGGCATTCTTGAAATACTGACAGTCTTTACGGCTTCTGTAATAGCTTCTCTATCTTCGGGATGCTGCTTCGCTTCTCCCATCAGCAGCGCACTTAATGTGGCATACATTTGATTCTGAGCGGCATATCCGGCGGCAAGGGTGTCATCAAAATAGTGTGCTATCATATTGGTCATTGCGGCGAAGTTTTTGTTTTCCAGCAAGCGATTGATAACCTCTGCATTAACCTTGCCCGTATAGAGATTTTTCGCCGCCTGTACCGACAAGCCAAGTTCGGCTATATCGTAATTCATGCGGTCTGGAATATCGGTAACGCCGAGCAGGAAGTCTGTGGAGACTCCAAATTCCTTTGCAATTTTTTTGATATTCTCGTCACCGAGCTTATCCGTTTTTTTACTGATAAAGCGACTGAGTGTACTTACATCAATCTCAATTTTTGTGGCAAGCTCGCTCTGCGTGATTTTGCGTTCTTTCATCAAATCCTGCAAACGCTCTCTCACGCTGCCGGATAAATACTTGCGCTCCATGTTTTGCGTCCCTTTCCTGTCGGTGTTAATCTTTCGTTTTTTATATCCTATATTATATTTCATAAGTGGAACAAAATCAACATCATTTCTGTAAACAATAGCCGTCCTGTGATTTGCATTTTTGCAAAAATTACAGGGCGGCTTTTTATTTTTTTGCAAAAGTGACGGATTTTTCGGTCTATAGTCTTTTTCTCCGTATAATCAGGTGACAAGCAAGAATTGTCAATAAAATACGGAGGTATGCGAATGAATTTATTTGAGAACGTAAAGGCGGCTGTCACTTTAAGGCAAGCTGCCGAACACTACGGCTTGAAGGTAAGCCGTAACAACATGGTTTGCTGTCCCTTCCATGATGACCGCAACCCAAGCATGAAGCTGAATGAAAACTACTTCTATTGCTTCGGCTGCGGAGCCAAGGGAGACGTGATTGACTTCGTGGAAAGGCTGTTTAATCTGAGCAGCTATGAAGCAGCGAAAAAACTGGCTGTAGACTTCGGTATCAGTGCTGAGCCGGGACAGTCTGTGGCAACTCCCCACAAGCTAAAGCATCCAAATATCCGTCAGCTTCGGGAGGACGAAATACAGTGTTTCCGAGCGCTGACCGATTATCTGCATCTGCTTAAAAATTGGAAAGTGCGGTATGCACCCAAAACGCCGGACGAGAAACCGGATAATCGCTTTGTGGAAGCGTTGCAGATGCTCTGTCACATTGAACATCTGATTGATACGCTAACCGTTGGCAATCCGGAAGAACGGGTTGCAGTTGTGGATGATTTGATGAAGGACGGCAAGTTCGAGCTGCTGAGGGACTATGTAGTGAAGAAACGGAAGGAGGAAGTGCGCCATGTGCGAAGAAAAGACGCAAGCCTTGCCATTTGACAGCCCGGCGTGGTTTGACGGAAAGAAAATCAATGAAACTGTATTCTGTGAAGAATTCCTTCGGAGCTATCCCATGATTGCGGTAAACGGAGCATTTTTCACAGTCAATGGCAGAGTATATGATGAAAACCGCTTGAAAAAGGTAATCTATGACCGCATCAAGTATTATGTGACCAGCGGTGTTGCAAAGAAAGTCACAAACCTTTTGGATGTGATGCGGATGGAGTGCTGCGCCGCTAAGTTATCTCTATATCAAGACCGGATTCATGTGGCAAACGGCACTTATTATCTGGATGGCAGATTCAGCCCCGATAAGGATTTTTGCCGTAACCGTCTGCCTGTCGCCTATAATCCCGACGTTCCGCAGCCTGTGACATGGCTGCATTTTTTGTCTCAGCTTTTAGAGGCGGAGGATATTTTGACCCTGCAGGAGTTTATGGGATATTGCTTTATCCCTTCCACCAAAGGGCAGAAGATGCTCCTTCTGATTGGCAGAGGCGGCGAGGGCAAGAGCCGTATCGGTATCGTCCTTCGTGCGCTGTTGGGCAGCAATATGAATACAGGCAGTATCGCAAAGGTGGAGACAAGTCCCTTTGCCCGTGCCGATCTGGAACACGAGCTTGTGATGCTGGATGACGATATGAGGCTGGAAGCCTTGCCTCAAACCAACAACATCAAGGCAATCATCACAGCGGAATTACCGATGGATTTGGAGAAAAAGGGACAGCAGAGCTATCAGGGCGATTTGTATGTGCGTTTTATAGGCTTGGGCAACGGTGTACTGCAATCCCTCTATGACCGCAGTGTGGGTTTCTTCCGCAGACAGATTATCCTCTCCACCAAAGAGAAAGACCCGAACAGAAAAGACGATCCGTATATCGCAGAAAAAATGTGCGCCGAAGCGGAGGGCATTTTCCTGTGGGCATTGGAGGGACTTCGCCGTCTGATTGACAACGATTACAAGTTTACGGTCAGCCAATCGGCACAGGGCAACATGGACGCTGCTGTATCGGACGGAAATAACATCATCGAATTTCTTGCATCGGAGGGGTATATTCGCTTCAAGGCAGATTATGAGGTCAGTTCCAAAGACCTGTATGCCGTTTACAAGCTGTGGTGTGACGATAACGCTCTGTCCGGTCTTTCTCAAAAGAGCTTCTGTTCCTTTCTCAAGCAGAATGAGGGCCGGTATAACATTGAGTACACCAACAAGGTCAGCATCGGCAACGGAAAGTTCGCCAGAGGATTTATCGGTATCGAGCTCCTGCAAAAACCGTTTTTGTAAAAATGAGATTGACCTCCAAATACGTGTACTATCCGTACCAAGTGTACCGAGGTACGGCAAGTACACTTGGTACACGTACTTTTTAGTCGGCTCAATTTATTGTTCTATGATGTCCGCTAAGCTCTGTTTTCGGGCATTGAAAATCAAGCCTTGTGCAATCCGTGAATATTTACACTATAGGCAATATAGAAATCATCAATCGGTGATTTGCGGAACAGTAAAGCTAATTTGCGGATATGTGATGTTTCTTCCGCTTCGGTCTGCTCTCTCACAAAACAGTAAACCCGATAGGGTGTTGTTATGGGTGGGACTACGCAGAACGAAATCTGAGAGGAAAACGCTATCTCAAAATCATCATCTGTCGGTGACAGCAGTTCACCTCACAGAAAACCAATATCACTAATTTATGGAGGAGTTTTTATATGAAATCAAATCTAAGAAATGAAATCAAGTCGTACATTGTACGGCAGGGCATGACCATGCAGGAGGTCATTGACCTCTTGGAAGACGAATACGGATGGAGCGACAGCGTTTCCAATCTGTCCAACAAACTCCAGCGTGAATCGCTCCGCTATATCGAAGCTGTACAGCTTGCCGATGTGCTGGGCTATGACATTGTATGGAGAAAGAGAGGTGATCGGTAATGGCAGCACCGCAGTATGCTATTCTGAGATTTGCGAAGTACAAGGGACCCGAAATCGGCGGCATTGAAGCTCACAACGAGCGCACCAAGGAGAAATACGCCAGCAATCCCGACATTGACCCTACCCGTACACACTTGAATTTCCACTTGATTAAGCCCGAAAGGAAGTATCGTGCAGAATCCGAGCGTCAGATTGCAGAAGCCGGATGCCGCACACGCTCCGACAGCGTTCGTGTGGTAGAAGCGCTCATTACTGCTACACCGGAGTTCTTCAAAGGTAAGAAACGGACTGAAATCCGTGATTTCTTCAATGAAGCGTTGGAGTTCATCAAGCAAAACCAAGCTCCCGAAACAATCATATCTGCCGTGGTGCATATGGATGAGAAATCACCTCATATGCACCTTTGCTTTGTCCCACTGACGGTGGATAAGAGACTATGCGCAAAAGAGATTCTTGGCAACAAAAAGAAGCTGACACAGTGGCAGGACAAGTATTGGGAACACATGGTCAAGAAATATCCCGATTTAGAGCGTGGAGAGAGTGCGAGCGAGACCGGGCGTGACCACATCCCCACAAGAGTATTCAAGCAGATGGCAAGGCTCACCAAGCAGCATGACAAGCTGGATGAAATGCTTTCCGATGTGAAGTTCACCAATTACAAGGACAAGGTGGCACAGATTGCGGCATTCTTGGGGAAATACATCCCCGATGTTGCCGCAATGGAAACGCAGATGAAGAAATACGAAAAGTTCTTCAAGACAGCCAGCGGCAAGCAGAGAGCGTTGGAGAAGAAAAATGCTGACCTTACCGAAGCTCTGGAAGACAGTCAGCAGGAAAGCACCCTCAAAAAGTTGCAGGACGCAAGGCTGCAAAGTGACTATGAGCGTGTAAAAGGGATTCTTGACCGCATACCGACGGAGATTATTCGAGAGTATACACAGCGTGGCGGAAATAAGCAGGAGGTTAACCATTATAGATAATCGTAAAAAGGATGAATGGAGCTGCTTTGCCGATTTACTTGCCAACTTAATAGAGAAATATGCGGCGGTTCTGGATATTGATAATCTTCCGGAGCCGCTGACTTGTTTGGACAGCAAAGAGAATGAAAATGTAAACAATTCCAAACTTTTTGCGAAATCTATTGAAAAGGCAAACATTTTGTGATATAATACACGTGTGATGAGTGTCCAAACCTACTCTGAAAGCGATTTCGGAGTAGGGGTTACATAACGGTGCCACGGCAATGGCACGAATGAGGATAATGATATGAAAAAAGACAAGACAAAAGTATATATTTACACGAGAGTATCCACCACCATTCAGGTTGATGGATACTCTCTGGATGCTCAGAAAGCCAGAATGAAAGCCTATGCCAAGTTCAACGATTTCCTGATTGTCGGCGAATATGTGGATGCCGGTAAATCCGGCAAGTCAATCGAGGGAAGATTGGAGTTCAACCGAATGTTGGAGGACATCAAATCCGGTAAGGACGGTGTTTCCTATGTTCTGGTGTTCAAGCTGTCCCGTTTCGGCAGAAATGCAGCAGATGTGCTGTCAACTCTGCAGGTCATGCAGGATTTCGGCGTCAATCTGATTTGTGTTGAGGATGGCATTGATTCCTCCAAGGATGCCGGCAAGCTGATGATTTCCGTTTTGTCTGCGGTTGCAGAAATTGAGCGTGAAAACATCCGTGTGCAGACGATGGAGGGCAGAATCCAGAAAGCCCGTGAAGGTAAGTGGAACGGTGGATTCGCTCCATATGGATATACGCTTGAAAAAGGTGAGTTGTTCGTCAACGAGGAAGAAGCAGAAGCAATCCGCATTATTTTTGACAGGTATGTGCATACCGATATGGGTGCAAACGGTCTTGCAAAATATCTTGCCAATCATGGTGTCGGAAAAATCCAGCGGCAGAACGGCAAGAATCCCCTGTTTGATGCAGCACTTATTCGCAGAATACTGAAAAATCCCGTTTACTGTGGCAAGATTGCATATGGCAGACGCAGGACGGAAAAGGTGCATGGAACGAGAAACGATTACCGTCTTGTGGAGCAGGACAACTATCTGTTGGTTGACGGTCTGCATGAAGCTATCGTGTCCGAAGAGCTTTGGCATGACGCACAGGTAAAGCTGCTTGCACAGGCGAAGAAGTATGAGAGGGTCAACAACGGCAGGGATAACAAGGTGCATCTGCTGACAGGCTTGCTCAAATGTCCTATCTGCGGAGCAGGAATGTACGGCAATAAGAGCGTCAAGCGTAAGGCAGACGGCAGTAAGTACAAAGATTTCTTCTACTATGGCTGCAAGCACCGAAATATGACCCGTGGTCACAAGTGCGAATATAAAAAGCAAATCCACGAGGAACTGCTGGACAGTGCAGTTGCGGAGGTTATCACAAAGCTGGTCAGCAATCCGAAGTTTGCTTCACTCATGCAGCAAAAAATCAGCATGAAGGTGGACACCACTGTTATCGAGCAGGAGATAGCCGGCTATGAAAAGCAGCTCCGGCAGAGCTATTCCATCAAATCCAGACTGATTGATGAAATTGACACCCTTGACCCTGATGATAAGCACTACATCAAGCGCAAGGCAGACCTTGACGCTCGCCTTTACAAGATGTATGATAAGATTGAGGATACGGAAAGCCTGCTGATTGAAGCCAGAGCAAAGAAAACGGCAATCGAAGCCGAAAAGCTGACTGCCGACAACATCTACAAGGTACTGATATATTTTGAAAAGCTGTATGCCGTAATGGACGAACAGGAAAGGCGGCAGGTCATGGAATCGCTGATTTCCGAAGTCCATATTTACGAGGAACGCCAGCCGAACGGTCAGTGGCTTAAATCCATCAAATTCAAGCTACCGATTATTGAGGATGATATGGAAATAAGTTTGGATGATGATACACACGTTGAGACGGTCGTCTTGCTTTCCAAGGGAGAAATCGACTCGAAGAAAGTTCGGGTGGAGTTCTCGCTGGCGGATATGGATATGTCCGGGTTCCAGAAGGGAGCGACCTATGAGCAGATCAAGGCGTATGTGCTGGAGCATACCGGCTTGAAGGTATCTTCCCTGTACATCTCGCAGATAAAGCGCAAGTGTGGGCTGGATGTGGGACAAAATTACAATCTGTCAAAGAAGGAAGATGCGAAAGTGCCGCAGTGCCCGCCGGAAAAAGAGGCGGCGATTATGGAGGCATTGAAGTATTTTCAAATGATTTAATTATTACGTAAGGGCTTGGGTATTTTAAATTGAGCAATTTTCGCAGCTTCTAAAGGTCACCATTTCGTGAATTTTATTTGCCTTTTGGGACAAGAACAAATATACTAAAATTGAGAAATAAGAAAACATTGCAGTTTGATGGAGAAAGGTGAAGAGAATTTAATTGGAGGCAGTGTATAATGGCATATCGCATCTTGATAGTTGATGATGAAATAGAGGTTGTGACGATGCTGCAAAGTTATCTTTGGCGGAACGGCTATCAATCAGACTATGTTTTGGACGGTTCTGAAGCAATCTCTAAAGCGGCAGGGCAGCCGGATTTAATTCTACTGGACGTAAATATGCCGCAGATGGACGGTATTGAAGTTTGTAAAGCTATTCGCCAGGCCGTTTCCTGTCCAATTTTATTTTTGACTGCGCGTGATCAGGAGGCAGACAAAATAGAAGGCTTTGCAGCAGGTGGAGATGACTACATTGTCAAACCGTTCTCGCTGGCAGAATTGGGAGCACGGATCGAAGCGCACCTGCGTCGGGATCGGCGCAGCCGAGACATTCAGAGAAAGGTGTTCGGCGATATCACGATTGACTACTCTGCGCGTGAGGTATTTGTTCGGGGTGAAAAGATTTACTTTGCCCGCAAGGATTTTGACATTATTCAGCTGCTTTCTCTGAATTGCGGACAAACCTTTGACCGGTCAAAAATATATGACCGAGTATGGGGGCTTGAGGGAGACGGTGACGATATTGTAATTATGGAGCATATTCGCAAAATAAGGCTGGCATTTTCAAAAGCTGGGTGTAGAGCCTGCATAGAAACAGTTTGGGGGATTGGTTACAAGTGGGTCGGATAAGAAAATTGCTTCGTAAAGTTTCCATACCCGTTGCGTTTATTATTTGCGTGTTGAGTTGTTTGTTGGTGGCTAACTCTCTTACCAAAGTAACTGTTTGGTTTTCTCAAAAAAATATGAACGAACTTGAAGCAGAATATGTAACGATCCTGCCTTTGGATATGGCTGAGGTTTCAACAGGCGAAAGTAACGGCAACCTGGGCATGCAGATCATCGGTGACGATCAAACTCCAGTGTACGTAGAGGCAACGGGAGAAGGGCAGCTATTTGTACAGGAGATTGCCTTTACGGAAGAGGCGAAGAATCGGTATGATTTCTATGTTAGTCTCGATGATATAGCATCTCTGTTGTGGTACTCCGTGTGTCTTTGCTTTGCGGCGCTGGCTTTCTATCTCTGGAAACTAAAAAAGCCTTTCCAGATTCTCAATCAGGCCGTTCAGAAAATATCGGAAAATGATCTGGATTTCCACATTGAATACGATGGGCAGGATGAATTTGGCCGTCTGTGTCACGCTTTCGAGGTCATGCGGCAGGAACTGGAGCAAAACAATAAGAAAATGTGGGACTCCGTGGAGGAGCGCAAACGCTTAAACGCCGCCTTTGCCCATGACTTGCGCACGCCGCTCACTGTCATGCGGGGACATACGGATATGTTGCTCAGTACAATTACCGAGGATGTTGATACAAGTGGCGAGATGGCAAGCTCGATTCGTGCCATTTCAAGTCAGATCACGCGGCTTAATTCCTTCGCAGACACAATGGGAAACCTGCAACGGTTGGAGGATTATGAGCCCTGTCGGAAGCAGGTGGCCTCTTCTTCCTTAAAGGAAATGGTGTTACAAACGTCTGTTGCGCTGTTTCCAAATGGACAGGTACAAATTCACGATGAAATAAAAGAACAGGAACTTATGCTGGATATGGAAGCGCTGGCACAGATCTGTGAAAACGTACTATCTAACGCTGTACGATATGTAAGGGAAACGATTGAGGTTTCTCTTAAACAAGACCAAGACTTTGTAATCATAACGATTGAAGACGATGGCTCAGGGTTTACTAAAAAGGACTTAGACCGAGCTTCGTTAGCATACTATCGGGGTGAGAAAACACAAGCCAATGGCGACCTTCATTTTGGCTTGGGCTTATACATTAGTAATATTCTTGCAGAAAAACTCGGAGGGGGACTGGAAATTTCAAATGGAGCCAGCGGCGGTGCACGAGTCCAAATAACGGTTCGCTGCATTTGAGAATTATTTGAGATTTGCATTTTAGAATACAGGTATGAGGGGAGTCTTCATACCTGTATTTTTTCGGAGGTTTTTTTATGAAAAAAGTGATTTGTATTTTGGGGTGCGCAATCGCACTGATACTGGCTGGATGCCAAACACAATTCGCTTTACCAAACAGCACACCAGACTCCGGGCAAATCGACATAGAAGATAATTTAGGAACAGATCGCCCAGCCGGAGATGCTTTTGCCAGTGATCCTACAAGGTCTGAATCCAGCAGAGGGAAAAACAGTTCAAACGAGAACGATTCATTCGCTTCTGTCACATTATCAAGAGAAGAATGTGAGCTGAAAAAGGAAGGGAGCCTGCGAGGTGAAATCGAGGTTATCCATAAGTTGACCTGCGGGAAGATGACTCTTTCTGAGGGGGATACTGCTCTTTTTCATTTGGAAACTCCGTCCGATAGCGCGGAACTTAAAATTACCCTTATCGGGGTTGAAACAGGCAAAACACTGGAGGCCAGCGTTACAGGAGCAGGCGACGTATCTTTTGAGGTAAATAAAGCAGACGAGTACATTGTGCTGCTTGAAAATTGTTCTTTAAGCGGCGTAAAGTTCACTATAGATTATTCTTTTGGAGGTTCTAAATGAAAAAATTACTCGTTATTTTTATCTGTATTTTTGTCTTCCTTTTGTCAGGCTGCCAAAACTACAGCGAAATACCGGACAATGAAACACCGGCCATTTCTGCGAATACCGACGAGAACGATCCAGGCAGTAATGTTTCCAATAACAGCCCGTCTGTGTCAGGAAACGGTTCCGCAGGGATTGATATGACCGGGTTTCAAAAGGAGATGAATATTCAGCACCCATTTCGGCTAAGTGGTGTATGCAAAACAGAAAATGGCTACTATCTTCACTACGATGGCTTTCTCTACTTTTTAGACGGTACAACGGGAAATATGACCGCTGTCTGCGCAAAGCCGGAGTGCAACCATACTGACAATAACTGCAACGCATGGATTAATGCTAAAATGCTCAGTTACTATCAGGGGAAATTGTACTATGTAAATAGTGATGCAAAAAGCGACAGCATGTACACGCTCTACTCAGTGGAGCCTGACGGAACAAACCACACGAAAATTCAACGACTCCAGTTGGAATTTACTTCATGGCGTACTGTTTTATGTGACCCGATGCTTGTAAATGGGAACCTATATTTTTTGGAGGGGGATTCACAAATCTATACTGTGCAGTTGGGACAAGATGTTTCAAATGCTGTTTTACTTTTTAAGGATGACATGTCCCGCAAGCTGGAATCCACGTGGAAGTTTTGGGCAGACGGCAGTGGGATTTACGCCATGAATCACATCCTTGACAGTGAAGGGTATAATCAGGATATTTTATATCGGTTGGGAGCGACAGAATCAGAAACTCGTGAAATTTGGCGTTCTACTGAAATCGCTGAAAATGTCTATGATGTCTCTTGGTATATCACAAACGGGCACTTGTATTATTACTTCTCCGGCAGTGACCTTTGGGATATTGAGTTAGAAACAGGCGATACGAAAAAGATAATCGCCCTGACGGATACAGTGAAGAGTGCGACTGCATTATTTACCGATTCCCATTTCATCCTTTTAGACGATCAACCGGACAGCCAATGGGGCGTGCAGAGTGGCTACCGCGAGGGAGGAAAGAAACTTACGGTTTATGATTACAGTGGAAACTTGGTGAGAGAAGTAAGCTTGCAATCTATCTTTGACAGACACTCTGATGTTGTCCAATGTTCGCTGGTTTTTGCTGACGGGGACTGCGTGTATGTATTGGTCTATCGAGGTGTGTATAACAGCGCGTCTACCCTTTTTTACCAGGTTGATTGGGATAACGGTAGCGTTTACGAAGTGACGAACTGGCCCGGGACAGATGTAATATATGACAATACTCCATCGGAAGATGTGTGGCAAGTAGGATGATCGAGGGAGAGTGCTTATGCAGCTTGAACTTAGGAATCTAACAAAACGGTATGGAAACTTCACCGCACTTGACTGTATGAATATTACTTTTACAGAGGGCATCTACGGCATACTCGGAGCAAACGGTGCAGGGAAAAGCACAATGCTGAATCTGCTGACCGACAACATCCTCCGGACGGAAGGACAAATCCTGTTTGATGGGACAGATATTTTAAAGCTGGGGAAGGATTTTCGTAGGGTTCTGGGCTATATGCCCCAACAACAGGGATATTACGAACACATGACAGCCCAAACTTTTCTTTCCTACATAGCCGATCTGAAAGCAATCCCTAAAAAACAGGCCAAAGAGGAAATAGAAAAGCTGCTGACAATCACCAACCTGTTGGATGTAAGGCACAAAAAGCTGGGCGGCTATTCCGGCGGCATGAAACAAAGGGTGCTGTTAGCACAGGCACTTTTAGGCAATCCACAAGTTGTGATATTGGACGAACCTACCGCTGGGCTTGATCCAAAAGAGCGTATCCGTATCCGCAACTTTATTTCCTCTTTGTCCCGTGGGCGTATCATTCTGCTTGCGACTCATATTGTAAGTGATATCGAATCCATATCCGACTACATCCTGCTGATGAAAAATGGGTGTTTGGTAGGTATGGACACTCCTTCAAACCTGATTGAAAGTGTTGCAGGCAGGGTAAAGGAAATGCCCTGCGCGCCGGAGGATTTGGGCCGTATGCAGGCACAATATAAAGTCGGCAATGTATTTCAGCGCCGGGGCGAAACATGGGTGCGCATCATTGGTGACGATCTGCCGAGCACCGGGCGGTATTTGGAAGATCATCTGACGCTGGAAGATGTGTATCTCTACTACCTCGGAGAGTGAGACAGTATTATGAAAGAAATGGGACGCATTTTATCAAATCGCCGCTTGTTATTAGGCCTTGTGCTTGTTATACTGTTAAATGCATTTTTGTTTGTGAGAGAACAAGTTGTGAATAATTACGGTTTGGACTGTTCCTTGCCCACTTCCACGATATTGCTTGTTGATGATAGCATGCCAACATCGGAAATTATTGACGCGAAGGCAGCGTATGTTCATTATATGGAGTGGGTAGAAAAAACAAAACCGTTTTCGCTGGCTGCTGCCATTTCATCTCTGGAACGGGAGAAAGCACAGCTGACAGAGTTTCTAGACGGTTCCGATGTGGATGAGTATGTAAAGTTAGAATATATTGCTGTAAACAACCTTCTTTCACAGGCTAACTATCTGGCTGGTTACAGCGACTACCTCAATACCATTCAGGAAAATAAGGATAATATGCTGGCGTTCCCCATTTTCAATGATCCCAACAGTTTTTCCGGTCGGAACATTATAAAGACCGCAGAGGAATTTGAAAAACTGCAAGGTGTGGAATTGACACTAGGGATGGATGGGGCCATCAATGCACTATTGTCCTTTCAATCCACTGACTATTTTCTACTTATTGTTCTGCTGTTATTCTGCATCTCCTTTTTGGATGAACGCAAAAAAGGGCTATGGAGCGTGGTACACGCCGCGCCCAATGGACGATTCCGCCTTGCCGTACAGAGAACAGCTATTTTGTTTGGAGTATCGGTTTGTGGGGTGCTTTTGCTTTACGGAATAAATCTTGTGATTGGTTTCTCCCTGTACGGGGGCATCAATGATTTGGGACGGGCAATACAATCAGTGGAATCGCTCGGCAAATTACCCATGCTCGGTACGGTGGGTAGTTTCTTGATTCGCTATTTCCTTTTGCGGATCGACGCCGCCTTTTTTGTAGGTTTGCTTCTGTGGCTTTTGCTTATAACGGTCAATAATGTCAAGTACACGATTGTAATAGTGGCGGGTGTGCTGGTGACAGAATATAGCTTATACACTTTTTTGCCCGTGCAGAGTGCGCTAAATGGGCTGAAATACTTTAATCTTTTTACCTATATCAGTCTGTCCGATCTCTATACCAACTATCTGAACATAGACCTGTTCGGCTACCCGCTGGGCATACGGAGCATTTCACAGCTTGCATTGCTCCCGTTGTGTCTGCTGGTGGCGGCAATCTGTATTCTCATTCATTGCCGCAAAAAGCCT
The DNA here is from genome assembly GCA_048393055.1 of Candidatus Faeciplasma sp. GTDB lineage: Bacteria > Bacillota > Clostridia > Oscillospirales > Ruminococcaceae > Faeciplasma. The sequence goes on along the minus strand of DBFJJS010000010.1, from coordinate 236,562 downwards.
GCAGCGGGAAAAGACCTGTTAGGGCGCGTTGCCTATGGAATTAACAGAGTCACCGATAAGGCGTTGTTCCATTTTCGGCTATTCGGGATGGAGCTGCACAAAACTCTGTGGATTCAGAAAGGTATCGTGATTGCTGCACTATTTGTTTATCTGGCTGTTGGATTGTCCTTCATGACGAATATTTCTGTATACAATTTTGCGGAAATGACCGCACAGCAGTACACTGCGGAACTTGCAGGAGAAATCACCAATGATACTATCGTCCGTATAGACACCATTGAAGAGGAACTAGATCAGACGATTGATGATTACGAAGACGCAAAGTTCACATATGAAAATGGAGAGATGTCCGAAAATCAGCTCAATGTGTACGCCTACAATGCCGGGATTGCCTACGCCAAGAAAGAGGGCCTTAGTATTGTACGCAGCCGAACAGTGGAATTGTTGAAACTCGGCGAAGAAAAAGGGTTTATGCCGTGGCTCATCGATGATACGGCCTTTGAAAGTGTGTATGGGATGGCGGCAGAAAACAATCAACACCACGCGGCAGTTATCGCGGTCTTGGCTTTATCGCTTCTTCTGTCTGGGAGCATGGCTTATGAGCGGCAATCCGGCATGACCTTTTTGTTGAGGACTGTCTCAAGAGGGCGAGGAGTGTTGCTAATCCGAAAAATAATGCTGGCATTGTTTGCAGCTACGGCAGTATGGTTGATTGTTTATGGAATGGAACTATATACTCTGGCCTCTACTATCTCTGTTCAAACATGGAATATACCCGTACAAAATCTCTCTTTAATGACCTACTTTCCAATTCCCTGCTCTGTAAGAGGATGGCTCGTAATTCTGTATGGCTATCGACTGCTGGTGCTGTTCTGTGGTGCCATTATTGTACTTCTGGTATCAAGCTGTGCGAAGCGCATGGATATCGCCTATATCGCATGCTGTGGCATCTTATTGGTTCCGTCGCTGTTGTACGTCTACGTAGGTATAGAAATCTTCAGACCGCTGGCCTATATTATCGCCGTGGAAGCTGTGCCGTTGTTGACCTATGCAAACGGAGCCATTACTCAATTCCTGTTGTGGGGCGTGGCACTTATTATAATTGCAGGTCTGGCGATTATGTGGCTCATTATAGTAGCTAGCCGACCCAGGAGTAGGATGCTTTAAATATTTGACTTTAATCACTCCCCACTCACTATACCGCAATCCCTATATCCAGCAACACAGTCAAGCAATCAACGACAACTGATCCCATAAAAAAGCGATTTCAAGACCAGCATATGACCTCGGAATCTCTTATTTTAAGTGTATATGATTCACCCCATCACTCGCCCGGAAAACAATTGCAAAGACAGTTTCCCAAACAGAATCAGGGCTAAAGCCAATATACCATCTTGCACAAGCGGCTTGATGCAAAGACTGGAACGGCATTGATGGCAGCCATCGCTGCTATTCAAATGCAGCATCACAACAGCGAAACAGCACACAGATTTTCATGTAGATATAAAGCGAAATCTGTGTGTTTGTTTCATGTTCGGGCAGAAAAATTCGACAGGCCTGGATGGGGTGGAACGCCTCTGCACGAACATAAGAAGGTGTCCAGAGGGGCGCAGCCTCTTTGGCCCTGGGTTTCCAATAGGGGCGGGCAGCATCCCTGTTGGCACACGACTTTCCATGGAAAGTCTAGTGTGTTATACCTTTGTGGAGCAGATGGCAGCCGGAACTGTTGCACGCCCCGGAAAGTGTGGCTACAGTTGCGGCGTTCTGGCGGGAAAGGTTGCCCCTTGCGGGCAGCATAAGCGACAGAAAAAGGCTGGCAGGCGGTGCGTCTGCCGACCGTGTCATCTGCGGAACAAAGGTATATCAAAGTCCCCTGTCAGCCGCTGCTTACCATCATATCAGAACCACCACGGCAACTTCCCGCGCAAGCTGTCCATCGCCTCGCCTTCCACCTTCTTTGTCCGGCTCTCACTCAGATGGAAATGGAGCGCCGCGCCGATCAGCGGGTGCTCGATTCCATCGGTAAAACCATAGCGGTACAGCAGATAGGTCTGTTCTCTGGCAGTCAGCTTGTCCAGCGCCGCATACAGTTCCGTCAGCTGTTCTTTTTGGATATAGATTTGCTCCGGCGTTTGGGTGTGAGGATCGGCTATGGCTTCGACCCGCAGCATCCGTTCATCGTCGGATAGAACGTCATCCAGATATACTCTCTGGAAGCCGGGGCCGTCTTTCTTATCCACTATCCGTTGTTCAAATTGAGCGAAGGCGGCTCGGATACAGTCTGTCATGGCATTGCGGATTGCCGGTGCTGCATAAGTCAGAAATTTCATGCCACGTCCGGCGTCAAACAAAGGGATCGCGTTCAGCAGGCCGATACTTCCCTCTTGCACCAAATCATCTAAATCAATTCCAATATCATTTTCATCCAGACCCATGCTCCGGTATTGCTTCAACGCTATTTTTCGGATGAATCTCAGATTGTTTTCCAGCAGAATGTCACGGGCAGCCGTATCCCCTTCCTGTGCCAGCCTGCACAGCCGTTCATTGCTCCGGGCCGGCATTTTTCTTCTCCTGTGCATGGTCTAAGGTAGATTGGAGGAATTCCGTCAACGCCTGACCAAACTTGTCCAACGCGTCCTTTTGCACACCGTCCATCCCTGCCGCGCTCTGGGTGACAGCGGCGGAAATCATTTCCGGCGTGATGGTCGGTGCCTGGACATCCTGGCCTTTTGTCAACTCGGAGAACATCTGCTGGGTGACGTCCCTAGTCAAAGACTGCGCCGCTGTAAAATCGTTGCCGATCTCTTTCTTCACTTCCCGCAGTGCCGCCATGAACGTGTTCTGTATCATCGTCAGGTCGGCCTGATATACAGGAACTTTCTGCCTGTTGACAGTTCTGGCCGCCTGCACAGCGGCATCCGTTTTCACGTTCCGACGCAGCATGGTGCTGAGGGTAGTAAGCATCTGGTTCTGCCCGGCGAAACCGGCGGCCAGCGTATCATCAAAATATTGCTCGATCATGTAGGTGACTTCTGCAAAGCGCGGGCTTTCCAAAAGGCGGTTGACGATCTCCGCATTGGCTTTCCCGGTGTACAGATTCCGCGCCGCCTGCACAGACAGACCCAGTTCTTCAATATCAAAATTTGTCCGGTCGGGCGTGTTGACCTCCCCCAGCAGGAAATCTGTGGAGACTTCAAACACTTTTGCAATGCGGAGTAAATGATCTGTGCTGATTTTATCGGTTTTGCCGCTCACAAACCGGCTGATGGCGCTCTCAGTGCTGCCGATGCGGGTCGCCAGCTGTGCCTGGGTAATTTTATGTTCCTTCATAAGCTCCTGCATCCGCTGCCGGACATTACCGGGCAGATAGGCTCCCTCCATGTGACGCACCTCTTTTCTGAAAATCCTTTTTATCCATTATACCTTATAAAACCAGCGCGGGCAAATGCTTTCCGCTGGCTTCGCTGCTCTGAGGTCTTGCATTTTTGCAAGATTTCAGGGCGGCATTTTTTCCATTGCTTGCACTTTTAGCGGTTTTTTCGGTCTATAGGCCTTTTCCCCGTATATTCAGGCAGACGGGCAGATACCGTCAATCAATGATGGAGGGCATAGCCTATGAATTTGTTTGAAACTGTAAAATCTGCTGTCACTGTAAAGCAAGCTGCCGAACACTGCGGTTGCAAGGTCAACCGGGGCGACATGATCTGCTGCCCCTTTCACGATGACCGGCATCCCAGCATGAAGCTGAACAGGGAGTACTTCTACTGCTTCGGTTGCGGGGCCACCGGTGATGTCATTGACTTTGCGGCGCGGTTGTTTGGTCTGAGCAGCTACGAGGCCGCGAAGAAGCTGGCCTGTGACTTCGGCATCGACCCGGACAAGCCTCCCGCTGTGGCGGCATTATTAAAACCGAAATACCCGCTGGCAAGGGAATTCCGACAAGAGGAACTGCACTGCCAGCGGGTATTGTGCGATTATCTGCACCTGCTGAAACGCTGGAAGGCCGAGTATGCTCCGCAGTTGCCAGAGGACGATCTGGATGACCATTTTGTGGAAGCGTGTCAGATGCTTGACCATGTGGAATATCTGTTAGATGCACTCATGTTCGCGGAACTGGAGCAGCGTGTCAAGGCGGTGGATATGCTGTTAAAGGACGGCACTATCGCCGAGCTGGAACAGAGGCTCAAACGTCTGGAAAAGGAGGTGCAGCACCGTGGCGAAGAACGAGCAGCCGCGTGAGGTCAACCAGCCCATCTGGTTTGACGGCAAGAGCATCAACGAAGCCCTGTTTTGTGATGATTTTCTGAGCAGACACAAAATCATCTACACAAACGGGGCTTTTTTCACGCCGGACAGCCGCGTGACCGATGACCTTCCCCTGCGCAGCGAAATCTTTGACGAACTGCGCTGCTGTGCGGTCAGCAACATCCCCCGAAAGATCAGCAACATCGTGGAGCTGATGAAACTGGCGGCACTGGTGGAGGATTTCCCGCCGGAAACCGACCGCATCCATCTGGCGAACGGGACGTTGTTCCTTGACGGCAACTTCGTAGAGGGCAAGCCGGAGATCGTTCGCTGCCGCCTACCGGTAGCCTACAATCCCGACGCGCCCACGCCGGCCCGCTGGCTGGCATTTCTGGATGGGCTTCTTTACCCAGAGGACATTCCCACCTTGCAGGAGTTCATCGGTTACTGTCTGATTCCCAGCAATAAGGGCCAGCGGATGATGGTCATGAAAGGTAACGGCGGCGAGGGTAAGAGCCAGATTGGCGCGGTGCTGTCCGCCCTGTTCGGCAGCAATATGAAGGACGGCAGCATCGGGAAAATATCGGAGAACCGATTTGCTCGTGCTGACTTGGAGCATATCCTCCTGTGCGTGGATGACGATATGCGGATGGAAGCACTGCGCCAGACCAACTACGTCAAATCTATTGTCACCGCCCAGGGTAAGATGGATTTGGAGCGAAAGGGCAAGCAGAGCTATCAGGGATGGATGTGTGCCCGGCTGCTAGCCTTTTCCAACGGAGATTTACAGGCACTCTTTGACCGCAGCGACGGCTTCTACCGGAGGCAGCTGGTGCTGACCACCAAAGAGAAATCTGCTGACCGTGTGGACGATCCCAACCTGGCCGATAAGATGAAAGCCGAGGTGGAGGGCATTCTGCTGTGGGCTTTTGCGGGATTGCAGCGACTGGTGGCGAACAACTTCAAGTTCACTGAGAGTCAGCGTACCAGAGAGAACCGGGAGGCTGTCAAGCGGGACAACAATAACGTGTTTGACTTTCTGGAATCTGAGGGTTATATCCGGCTGAAAGCCGATGCGTCCATCAGTTCTAAGGATTGCTACGACATTTACCGGATGTGGTGCGAGGAAAACAGTTTGACTGCACTCAAACGCCGCAGCTTCAGCGATGCGCTGGTGGCAGCCTGCGGCAAGTATAATCTGGAACACTGCAACACGATCACCAATCCGGCAGGACGCCGTGTATGGGGCTTTATGGGGATTGAGGCAGTGGCAAGGCCGCATATAAACGAGTTTACGGACGCTTCACAGTGTACGTACGTACCGGAAGACTGGCGGGATTGATTTCCGCTTTGGTCGCCGGTACGTATGTACGCAGCGATTAACCCTGTTACCTCATATATTGCAGAAACGCTTTATACGGATAAAGTGGTGGTGCCCATTTTGGGCACCACCAGAATAACGCAAATCTTCTTTGTTTGGCGAAGAAATTTTAGGTGTTCCCATTTTTGGCACACTTACTTTAACTCGTGAAAGTGGTGGTGGTCATTTTGACCACCACCAGAATCGTGAAACTATTCGCACTTTTGTGATGAGAAGTAGTCGGGGGCATTTTGAACCCGACTACTTCACTCGGCTAAAGTAGTCGTGGACATTTTGTCCACGACTACAACAGTCAAGGGAAAGAGATGATTTTGCAGGCGTATTTTAGAGCAAACCCAAAACAGCAAAATGTTTTTCTATTACCTGCATACAGTTCACCGAATAGCGGCTCACGGAACAGCGTACAGATTGCACCGTTTTGTGACAATACAATCCGAACGGTGTAAAGCCACGCATTTCTGTGAAGCCGAATCATCCGCCGTTGACCAACGATACGCAGGGAGCCATTTCTATCGCAAAACAGCGGTATCACGAATTTCATTCTTCCATACAGCCGGTGCGCTCTCCAGCGCAGCCGGTTCTTTTTATGACGCAACTAAAAATCATGTTTGAGCAGTCAGGTGACAAAGGATGTCGCCTGCGAAAATGGAGGGTTCTTTATGAAGTCAACTATTAGAAACGAAATCAAGGCACAGATCATCCGCGCCGGTTATACCATGCAGGAAGTCGTTGACCAGCTGCATGATGAATACGGGTGGAGCGACAGCGTATCCAACCTTTCCGGGAAACTGCAGCGGGGATCCCTGCGGTATCGGGAGGCCGTGGAGCTGGCTGACGTGCTGGGCTATGACATTGTCTGGCAGAAACGGAGGGATTGAGCATGGAAAAAGCACAGTACGCGATCATGCGGTTCGCAAAGTACAAGGGGCCGGAAATCGGCAATATCGAGGCCCACAACGAGCGCACAAAGGAAAAATACGCCAGCAATCCTGATGTGGATACCAGCCGAAGCAAGTACAACTTCCATCTGGTCAAACCGCCCGGCAGGTACCGGTCGGAATCAGAGCGGCAGATTGCCGCCGCCGGATGTCGTACCCGGAAAGACAGCATCCGCATGATGGAGGCGTTGTTCACTGCCAGTCCGGAGTTCTTCAAGGGTAAGAAGCGGGCGGAAATTCGGGAATTTTTCGAGGAATCCCTGCACTTTCTGGAACAGCACCAGTCCAAAGAGACAATTATATCCGCCGTGGTGCATATGGATGAGAAAACGCCCCATATGCACCTTTGTTTTGTCCCGCTGACGGAGGATGGCAGGCTCAGCGCCAAAGACATCATGGGCAACAAAAAGAAGCTGACCTGGTGGCAGGATGAGTTCTGGAAACACATGGTCAGGAAGTTCCCGGATCTGGAGCGCGGCGAGAGCGCCAGCATGACCGGACGCGACCACATCCCGCCCCGCGTGTTCAAGGAGATGACCCGGCTGACCAAACAGCGGGACAGGCTGGATCAGCTGCTTACCGGTATTACTCCATTTAATGCAAAAAGCCGGGCGGAGGAAATCTGCAAAATTCTGGATAGCTATATTCCCGGCGTGGAGAAGATGGACACGCTGCTGCGGAAATATGGTGTTGCTTTTACGAAAACAGCATCCGAAAACAAAAAGCTGAAAACGAAAACTGCTGAACTGGAGGAATCTCTTGCGTCGGCGCAGAAGGTCAGCACTTTAAAACAGATCGAAGATATCAAGCTGCGGCGCGACTATGACAGCGCTGTGGCGATTTTGGAGCAGATACCGCCAGAAGTGTTGAGCATCTATGCGCGGAGCAGCCACAGAGGAAAGGAGCAGCCTATTGAGCAAAGTTTATGATGATCCGAAATATAATGCGGCATTTGACCGCTGTGTTGATGTGATGGCGAGGCTGTTGCAGAAGTACGGGCCGCAGGTATTGGAGCAGATGGAGGATGCAGCAGAGAATGATTGTATGCTCTCTATGAAAAAAACAATGATTTCTGCCCCTGTATGTCAGGAATTTAATAAAGCTGCTTGATATAGATTGAAATTACACGTTGCGTGTTTATTTGGCATATGCTATAATAAATGCGCAACGTGTATTTTTGCTTTGTGGGGTAATAAAAATGGACTGTAAAACTAAAATAAAAGAACTGCGTGAGAGTACCGGCATGAACCGTAAGGAATTTTGTAAATATTTTCAGATTCCCTATCGGACTGTGACGGAGTGGGAACTGGATAATCGCCATGCGCCGGAATATGTGCTCCGTCTTTTAGAGTACTATATTCAGCACGAGAACGTTCATAAGGAGAATATGAAAAATGAATCAGTCTAGTATTATCATGTATACGACCGAGGATGGATTGACGAAAATTGAGGTCACTTTTGATGAAGATACCGTTTGGCTGTCTCTGGATCAGATGGCGGAGTTATTTCAGCGGGACAAGTCAACTATATCGCGCCATATAAAAAACATCTTCACGGAAGGGGAACTTCGGCAGGAAGCAACTGTTGCAAAATTTGCAACAGTTCAAACAGAAGGAAACCGCCAGGTAACCAGAGAGATTGATTATTACAATTTAGATGTTATTATCTCGGTCGGCTATCGGGTAAAGTCATTGAGGGGCACACAATTCCGCATCTGGGCGAGCTCAGTTCTAAAGGAATATATGAAAAAGGGGTTTGCTCTGGATGACGATCGTTTGAAGCGCCTGGGCGGTGGAAACTATTTTGATGAATTGCTCGCCCGCATCCGGGACATCCGGTCTTCGGAGAAGGTGTTTTGGCGGAAAGTGCTTGAAATATATGCGACCAGCATTGATTATGATCCGAGTGCGGAAGCATCGATTCAGTTCTTTAAGCAGGTTCAGAACAAGATGCACTGGGCTGCTCATCAGCACACGGCGGCAGAAATCGTGTACCAACGCGCTGATGCAGAGAAAGAAAATATGGGGTTGACCTCTTGGGAAGGGAAACGGATTAAACGTTCCGATACCGAGATTGCAAAGAACTATTTGACACAAACAGAACTGGACGCCTTGAATAAAATTGTATCCGCATATCTCGATATTGCAGAGGTGCGGGCCTTGACACATGAGCCGATGTATATGAAAGATTGGTTAGAGACGATTGATGATTACCTGAAAATGACCAGACGGGATATTTTGACTACAAAAGGTCGCATCACCCATAAACAGGCGATTGATAAAGCGCACGAGGAATACGAAAAATACCGAAAAAAGCAGGACGAATTACTCTCGCCAGTCGAGCGTCATTTTATCGAGAGCATTAAGGAATTGGAGGCATTGGAGTAATTGAAGAAACGAACGAAATGCTATCTCTATACACGAGTGTCTACTTCCATGCAGGTTGATGGTTATAGTCTGGACGCTCAACGTGACAAGCTGCGGAAATACGCTGAATACGAAGATATGGTAGTGGCCGGTGAATATTCTGACGAAGGATTTTCCGGAAAGAATATCCAGGGCAGGCATGAATTTCAGCGGATGCTGCAAGACATTAAGGACGGTAAAGACGGCGTGGGATATGTGTTGGTGTTCAAGCTGTCCCGGTTCGGCAGAAATGCCGCCGATGTACTGAATTCTTTGCAGCTGATGCAGGATTTCGGTGTCAATCTAATTTGTGTGGAAGATGGCATTGACAGTTCTAAAGATTCCGGCAAACTGATGATTTCTGTCCTTTCTGCGGTGGCAGAGATCGAGCGTGAAAATATTCGGACACAGACGATGGCCGGACGGGAGCAGAAAGCCCGCGAAGGAAAATGGAACGGCGGTTTTGCCCCTTATGGATACCGTCTTGAAAAAGGTGAATTGCTGATTGCTGAGGATGAAGTGGATGTGATCCGCACCATCTTTGACCGCTATATTCATACCAACGATGGCGTCAGCGGCGTGGCAAAGTATCTGAACCGGCAGGGCTTTGTGAAAAAGTTGCGTCAGAACGGCACCATTCCCGGTTTTTCCGCCAGCTTTGTGAAAAGTATCATTGATAATCCGGTATATATGGGAAAAATCGCCTATGGTAGGCGCCGGACAGAGAAGAAGATCGGCACACGGAATGAGATGCATGTAGTTGAGCAGTCGGAGTTCCCCATGTACGAAGGGAAGCATGAGGCTATCATTTCGGAAGAAGATTGGAACCTTGCGCAGGAGAAACGGAAAGTCAATGCTTATCGGCGTGAGAAAATCAATGACCCTACCCACGCGCATATCCTGTCCGGTATTTTGAAATGCCCCTGCTGCGGCAAAAGCCTGTACGGAAATATTGCGAAAGCTCACAGCAAGGACAAAAAGACCCGCTATTACTATTACTGCAAAAATACAGTTACACCGACTGGTCATGAATGTACTTTTCGGCTGAATATTGAGCAGACGGAGATGAACCGCATGGTGGCATCAATTATCTCTGCTATGGTCAGTGACCCGCGGTTTGCGGATGCAATCAAAGCGAAAATCGGCTCCGCTGTCGATACGAACGATTTGGAAAAGCAGCTGGAAGCATTGCAGGCGCAGCTTCGGCAGACGTTAGGCACAAAGGCCCGCCTGGAACGTCAGATGGACGGTTTGGATATAAGCGATCCTTATTATGACCGGAAAATATCTGATTTACAGCGCCGCTATGATGAGCAATATGGCGCAATAGATGAGATTGAAGTCCAGATGGACGAGGTGCAAAGCCAGATACGGAGCATCCGGCAGGAAAAGATTTCGGGCGACAATATCTACCGCCTGCTGCTGGCATTCAATCAGGTCTATGAAGCTGCCTCCGAGGTGGAGCGAAAGGAATTCATGCGGGCCTTCATCGAGCGGATCGAGTTATTCCCGGAAAAACAGCCGGACGGCAACTGGATCAGGAAGATCATCTTCAACTTCCCCGTTCCTGTTAATGGCGCAGAAGTGAAAGAATTGCCCTTGGAAAATGAAACAATGGTCGAAACGGTTATTTTGCTTTCAAAATAGGAAATAACTTATATTAAAGTCTGAGAATGTTTGGAAAAAATTATAAACAAGTAAGGATTTAATGCAGCTATTTATCCGGCGGAAGGGAAGTGACTAAAACAAATGAAGATAGCTCTGGCGTCTGAGCCTGTTGTAACAGGAGATATACGAAAAAATATTTTTCATATCATTCAATTAATTGAGCGGTTAAGCGGGACGGCCGATTTGATAGTGTTTGGTGAGACTGCGCTTCAGGGCTTTGACTGTCTGACATGGGACTATGAAAAAGATTTATATATGGCGATCTCACAGGATAACATGCAAATTATACAGATATGCAGCGCGGCAAAGAAAAACCGAATCGCTGTATCTTTTGGATATATCGAATATTATGACGATGCCTTATTTAGCAGTCAGCTTGTGATTGATGCAGACGGCTTTATAGTTCATAATTTTCGCAGGGTCAGCAACGGGTGGAAGGAATATTGGCATACAGACGAGCACTACAGAGAGGGAACAAGTTTTGAAACCTTCAGATTAGGAGACAAATCCTTTGCTATAGGTCTGTGCGGCGATCTTTGGGCGGAAGATAGACCACAGGAGATGAAGGCTCTGAACGCAGACATTGTCCTTTGGCCGGTGTGGTGTGATTACAACGCTGACGACTGGAACAACAGGCTGAAATTCGAATATGCACAGCAGGCGAAAAAATGCGGAGATATTGTTTTATGCGTAAATCCATTCTGTGCGGATTCAAAAGTCAACGATTCGGCCGCCGGCGGCGCTGTTTGCTTCAAGGAAGGTAAAATCACAGACGAGCTTCCCGCAGGTAAAATCGGTGTATTAGTTGTGGACTTATAAAATAAAACGCTAATTGTAATTTACGCTTTATTCGTAAATTGACTGTAAACAGGTGAATGCTGTATCAATTTGATAAAGTTACATGCAACGCACCGGAGACATCATCTTTTATCAGATGCAAAAACGCCGCGGCAGAACTGTGCTTAAACGCACCGTATCTGCCGCGGACATTTTATTTATGGGTCGGATAGACTTTCGTGACTTTGATTAATTCTTCTTTTCTTTCTTTGACTGCTTAGCTGCAATTGCAACTATAACTGCGATGATAACGACGACTGCAGCTATTCCGATTATAAGCGCGATGAAATTGTTTTCTGACTCTCCGCCTTGCGATGCGTCTTCGCTTGCGGCCTCTTCTTCCTCCTGGCCGACGTAGCTGACATCCAAAAGAGCAGCTGCCGAAACTCCGCCCTCCTTGCTGCCGATGTGAAGGCGGTTTCCGTACATTTCGCAGAGTGCAAACGTAATTTCGGTTGCGCCGGGGTTGTCCTCGATATATGACTTAACCATATTGGTTACGTCGATTTTAATCTCGACGGGGGATTCTGAGGTGGTGAAGGCGTTGGAAATCACGGTTTCATCTGCGCTTGAGATAATTTTCGGCTGGTTTGCCCATATAACATCGTCCTCATATTGCTGAACGTTTCCGTTGGCGTTCGGGGCGGACGAACTTCCAGTTCCTTCTTCCCAGTCTGATTCGGCCAGAGCCACTTCTATTTGATTTTCCGCGCTTACTCCCGCATACAGCCCCTGATACACCACGGACAGGCAGACGTCCTCTATTTCCTTGTCAAGATATTTTGAAATGTCGTACTTTATATACGCAATTTTGCAATCATATGAGTCTACAGCTTTTTCACCTTCACCGAATATTCCCTGGGCGTTGTTTCTCTGAAGCTGCAGGAACGGTTCGCCTCCGTAATTTAATGTTGCCTCGCTCGACCAGGACTGCGCGGTAGTGTCCGCTATCGGATCTATTCCGTCTCGATGAGCCAGCGGATCTATGTATACGTCGCTTCTTGCAAATTCGTCAAGACCCTCTCCGTCAAACGGCACTACTATTATCTTGCTGCCGTGCGAGTCGTTTCCGAAGTCCTGCTCCTTTTCAACGTCTATTACAGCAAACGTAAACGCCTTGATCGTTCCGTCCTCCACATAGATATTGGGACGCTCAAGCTTTGCCCAATTATTTACAGTGCCGTCCTCGTATCTGAGGAAGTTTTCGTTGGGCGAGTATGCAATTCCGGAATGGCGGACCCAGTTTGTAACTCCGTCCTCAGATGTAAGATAGTAAGCTTCTTTGGTATCCCACTTGTTTGCAATGACATGATACAGCCCGTCTGAGTACCAGATAATAGGGTCTTCAACGTTTACGTTAGGCATACCCTCTACCTGCCACCACAGACCGTAAAGCTGAACCTCCCAGTCGCCCTCCAGCGAGTCAGCTATGGCTATATCCCCGTTTCTGTTTATAGCTTCGTATTTGCCGTCGTCTCGAAGCGTTATGCTGACGTTTGAAAGGTAGTAGCCGCTTGATCCGACAGCTTTAAGCCTGCCTCCGTTGCCGTTTTCAATCAAGTCCCACGGACCGTCGAGATCCTTTGCGATATGTATCGTTCCGTTGGCGATGTCACCGTGCATGCCGGTATCGCTTATGGATATCGCATATCTGTACCCTTCATCGTAAAGCGGGTCGGATTCGCTTATCATAAACGGAAATACGTTATGTCCCGCGCCGTCGCACCAATCGGGCCAAATAGGTCCCATGTCGGTATAAGGACCGTAAAGGTTGTCGCTCACTGCGTAGATAGCCTGAGAGCCCTGCCAGCCGGATATTCCGTTTTCGCCCCAGTGGCCGCCCGCCTGATTCCAGCGGCTTGCAAACATATAATACTTGCCGGTTTCTTCGTCTTTGATGATTCCGCCGTCCCAATATGAATACTGAGCCATCTCCCGGTCCTCAAGACCGTTGCTCTGGTCGCGAGGACCTACCCTTGCTCCCCAGCAGTCGTCAGTAAGATCTTCTATGATCGGCATTGGCAGGAAGCAATCCATAAATTGAGTTATCTCTTTGTTTTCCTCCGCCGCGGCGCATGACGCTGGCATGGCTGATGTCAAAGCAAGCACTGATGCGGCAGAGAACGCCGAGATTTTTTTAAATATACTTTTCATACCTTTCCTCTTATCTGTGCTATAAATTTGCACTTCAAACTTGTTAATGTTATCTTTGCATGATGTAAATTATATCAAAACTTTATTTTGTGTTCAACCGTTTTTAATGTATTTTTATATATTGTACAGAACCAATTGAGTTCTTTGTTTATTGTGCATATATGCACAAGGTACAATGCATATGAGTTTTGCTTGTCACATTCTATAAATTGTTTTTTCCTATAATAAAATCAAAATGCGAACGTGTAACACGTGGCAAAGCTTATACTGCTTGATTTTTGCATTGAATATAGTATAATGTCCGATAGTACGAAATAGAAATACAATGGTCAAAACGTTTAAAAAGGAGAAATATTATGACCGAATATGAGAAGCTTCACAGCTGTAAGATATATGATACTCTTGACAGTGAAATTGCTGCCGAGCAGAAAAGAAGCCACAGGCTCTGCCACGAGTACAATCTTTTGTACCCTGATGACCCCAGAGGAGCTGAAATATTGAAACAAATCTTTCCTGACGATGATTTTGGAATGTTTCGCACTATGGAAAGACCGATGTTTATCGATAACGCCAAAGAGATCAAAATCGGAAAAAACTTTTACTCCAACATATATTTCAGCTATATCGGCGGAGCACCTGTTGAAATCGGAGATAATGTTTTCATAGGTCCTTATTGTACCCTTGCAACAGGTATGCACTCGCTTATTGCACAGGAGAGAAGAATAAGCGTTGATGAAAACGGCAAGGCGCACGACTATGAATACGGCAAGCCGATAAAAATCGGCGACGACGTATGGATAGCATCGAATGTTACCATCTGCGCCGGAGTGTCAATAGGCTCAGGGAGCGTAATAGGGGCGGGAAGTGTTGTGACGAAGGATATCCCAGAAGGGGTAATAGCTTTCGGAAATCCGTGCATAGTGCATAGAAAAATAACGGAAGCCGACAGCATGTATTTAAAGGAAAGCCTGAAATAGCGGATATAATAAAAACGCCTTCCAAAGCCGTGGGAAGGCGTTTTTTCGCTGTGATGCTTTGCGCTTGGCGTTAAGCGAAAGAAATCAATCGTAAAATGTTACTTTTTCATATACTCCGCGCCGCTCTGCCATGCCTGACCAACCTTTTCACCGATAGCATAGTATCCGTTTCTCATCTGGTCAAACGCGAACGCGTTTATCTTTGAAGCATCGATTTTGCCCTTGTCGTCCAAAACCTTATCGTCCGCAATTACATTTATGATTTTGCCGAGTATGCGCAGACCGTACGGCTGGTTTTGCATTTCAACGATCTCGCATTCCAGGGTAACCGGATACTCATCTATGATTGGCGCGTCCACTCTTGAGCTCTTGTGCGAGTGAAGACCGCTGCGCTCGAATTTATCCTTCATATTGTTTGAAGACGCTATGCCCAGAAAATCTGATTCCTTTATCGTATCTACGCCGGGTATTGCAAGCGTAAACGCTTTTCTGGACTCGAGATTTGCCACGGTCTTGTGTGCTGCCTCAAGATTAAGCGCTACCATGTCCTCTGCGCAGATTCCGCCCCACGCCATCATCATTACGTCTACCGAATCGTCCTCGTTATATGTGCCTATCATATAAGTCGGCATAGGGAATAAATAAGGCTGTACGCCAAAGTCCTTTGTCATTGCAGTTGCTCCTTTCAATAATACGCGAGATTGACACCGCGTTATTTTTACAATATAATGATAATCATAAATTACAAAAAAGCAAGTACGCACATAAAAGTTAGATACTAACCTTTGGGAGAGTTTAAAATGAGCATAGAATGCATTAAGGACGCCAATTTAGAAAAGACAGGATTCAGCTATACCATGTCGCTGATACAGGGAAAGTATAAAATGTTCATCCTTTATGCCCTGATGGGGTTTGAGGTTGTGCGGTTCAATGAGCTTAAGAAGTACATAAATTCCATTTCCTATAAGACTCTGAGCTCAACGCTAAAGGAGCTGGAGGCTGACGGGCTTATACATAGGGAGGAATACCCTCAGATTCCTCCAAAAGTCGAATACAGTCTTACAGAAAGGGGACGGTCGCTTATTCCAATACTTGACGCCATGTGCGACTGGGGCGAAAAAAACCGTCTACCCAAGAAGTAAACGGTTAACAAGTGATTTTAATATCATAAGTTAATTTTTATGAACATAACATTATCAGTCTGTATATGTGGAGTTAGGCAGTTTTCAAAATATAAGTCACATTTCTGCCAGCCTGCCTGAGTATATATCATTAACAGACAGGTTTAACAGCTTTGATATCTCAGCCGGCGTATGAGAGAATCCGCTGCGCACCATTGCGACTACAAGGCCGTATACCGTATATGCTATGCAGCTCTTAATATAGAGCTCGGAGGTTTTGGCTCCATCGTCGGGTCCAAGGCTTTGATAAAGCTGCTCCTCGAGTATATACATGAGATCGTTTCTGTACAGCAGGGTAATAAATTCCCGCTCGCTGTATATATATGAGCACAGCATTTCGCCAAGCTCATGAGGCAGGACATATTTTTTGCAGTTTGCTGCATAATAAGAATCCCATTGCTCTGAAAGATATTCGCTCAGCACATGATTCATGTCGATAAAATTGCGGTAATAGGCGTTTCTTGAAACTCCGGCACGTTTGCAAAGCTCAGTTACAGTTATAGATGAAAAGCTGACCTTTTTCATGAGTTGAAAAAGCGCCTGCTCAATGCTGCGGCGGGTGAGCTGATTTATTTCGCGGCTTCTGCAGTTGTTCATTTTGGTCTCTCCTGATGTCACAAAATAAGATATATTGTAACTTTACCTGTGTGACTTTAAAGTATATAATACAAGTATACGCCGTAACATTTGTTACGTCAAGTGTGAGGCGTTGTGTATTTAAAAGGAGCAGTATCATGAGTGAAGAAACCAATGTTGAGCAAAAAGCGTCAAATCCGAACGGCAGATTGAATCTGACGTCGTTATTTTGGCTGTTTATGTTTGGCAGCGCACTTGGGTTTGTATGCGAGGGGATATGGGACATACTCCGGCTTGGCTACTGGAGAAACCATTCGTCGCTGGTTTGGGGACCGTTTTGTATTGTATATGGTCTTGGAGCAGTGGCTGTTTATGTGCTTGCGCAGATGTTCCATTCAAAAAATATAATAATACAAGTGCTTATTTATATGGCAGCAGGAACACTTGTGGAGTATTTGGCGAGTGTGTTTCAGGAGGTTTGCTTTGGCTCGGTTTCGTGGGACTACAGCAAGCACCAGTTTAATCTTAACGGTAGGGTAAGTTTGTTCATGACGTTTATATGGGGAGTTTTAGGAATTGCATTTGTTAAGTTATTATATCCGCCGCTTAAGAAGCTTTTTTCAAAGAACGTTTCCAATATTTTAAAAGCTGCAACGGTGGTTTGCGCGGTATTTATGGCTGTTAACGTTGTGGTAAGCTGTGCAGCCATAGTTCGCTGGAGGCAGCGTCTTCTTGGAACTGAGGCGAATAACATAGTAGCTGAGCATCTTGACAAATATTACGATGATGAGCGCATGAAAAGCATATATTCTAATATGACGTTTATTATGGATGAGGACAAAGTGGCATAAAAGTATACATGTACATAATAATAAATATATAAAACTCATACAACCCTGCGCATGGCTGCTCATGCGCAGGGTTGTATGTTATAGCTGATGTTCAATCTGAAAAATATACCTTATACCATACTAAGAACGTGTATACGGTCCATATTTTTCTGGAGTTATCATATTTTCCTGAGCGGTGGTCGTTTAACAGAGAAAGCAGCTTATCTGTGTGGAAGAATTTTTTTGCGTTACTGCTTTCAAATTCCTTTTTGACGATTTCAAAATACTTATCTTCCTTGAGCCATACGCGAATTGGAACAGGAAAGCCGAGCTTCTTTTTGTCTGCCGTTTGAGGAGGACATGCCCTGTGGGCGGCAAGACGCATTGCATATTTTGTCGTATCCTTTGTTACGCGGTATCTTTTGGGTATTCTCTGCGCGAGCGCCATAACTTTTTTATCAAGGAATGGAACTCTTAGCTCAAGGGAATTTGCCATGCTCATTTTGTCCGCCTTAAGAAGTATGTCGCCCGTCATCCAGAGGTTTATATCTAAGAATTGCATCTTGGTTACGTTGTCTTTGTCTTTTACTTTGTCATAAAACGGCTTTGTTATTTCCGATGCGGCGGGAGCGTTTGTTGTTATGCTGAGAAGATTTTTTCTTTCCTCCTCGGAAAAGATATATGCGTTGCCTATAAATCTTTCTTCAAGATCTTTGCTCCTTCTTATCAGGAAATTAACGCCCCTTTTGTGAGGAAGCTTTGAGCAGAGCTTTCCTATTGTCCGTCGTATCGGCTTGGGTATAGCATTGTAAAAAGCCATGTCGTCAGGTTCTTTGTAAATATTATAGCCTCCGAACAGTTCGTCTGCTCCCTCTCCGCTCAAAACAACCTTCACACTCTCTGATGCAAGCTTGCATACGAAGTAAAGCGCGACTGCGGCCGGGTCTGCAAGAGGCTCATCCATATGGTATTGGATCTTCGGGAATTCGCCCCAGTATTCATCGGCAGAGATGACTTTTGATATGTTTTCCTTGCCGATATACTTTGAAAATTCTTTCGCGTAGCCGATTTCGTTGTAACGTTCGTCGCTTCCAAAGCCGACGGTAAACGTCTTATCGACGTTTGCTACAGCCGCGACATAGCTTGAATCCACTCCGCTAGACAAAAAGCTTCCGACCTCTACATCCGCTATTTTATGCGCTTGGACAGAGTCCTTAAATGTGTCGCTTATTTTGTTTACCCATTCGTCTAGAGTGGTTTTTTCATCTGCGTCAAAGTTTACGCTCCAGTAGCGCTCTGTTTTCATTTTGCCGTTTTTATATGTGAAATAATGAGCCGGAGGGAGCTTGAAAGCTCCCTTGAAAAACGTTTCCGCGCATGGTGAGTATTGAAATGTGAGGTAGTTTTCCAGAGCGTCTGTATTCAGTGCCTTTTTAAAAGCAGGGTGATATAAAAAGCTTTTGATTTCCGACCCGAACATAAACGTGCCGTTCATTTCGGCATAGTACAGCGGCTTTATACCGAAGAAATCCCTCGCACCGAAAAGCTCCTTGGTATTTTTATTCCATATTATAAACGCAAACATGCCGCGAAGCTTATTTAAAAGGTCTTTTCCCCACTGCTCGTATCCGTGCAGCAGAACCTCCGAGTCTGTGTTGGTCGAAAAGCTGTGACCGTATCCTATAAGCTTTTTTCTTAACTCTCTGTAATTATATATCTCTCCATTGAATACTAAAACAAGAGACGAATCCTCGTTAAAAAGCGGCTGGCTTCCCGTTGAAATATCTATTATAGACAGCCTTCTGAAGCCTATGGCTATGTCCCTGTCGACATATTTTCCGTCGGAATCAGGGCCGCGGTGTTTTATAGAGTCCATCATCATGCCTAATACGGCGGATGCATCAGAAATGTTATTTGTAAATCCTACAAAACCGCACATAAATGCTACCTCACTTTATATGTAATAACGTTAATATTATAGCCGATTGAACGGGCTTTTTCAAGGGACGCCGAACTCATATTGGTTACACCGGGGTTACAAATGATTAAAATTTCAAAATTTCTTGAAACTCATATTGTAATCTTATATAATTATATATATTCACTGCAATATAAAGATGTTATTAAGGAGCGTAATATGAGCGATTATATATGCGGGAAAAAACCGAGAAAGGTCAGGTATCACTTCAGCATAGTATTTTTTGCCGCAGTGGTGATATTCGGCGTGGTGTTTTACCGATACATGAAAAGCACCACTCTTGAGGACGTTCTGTCCCAAACTCAGGATATTGTTGTACCTGCAAATTCAGGAAATGACAGTACCGAAGCTGCAGGGGAGGATTCACAGGAAAGCGACGCCGGCTCGCAAACTGCCGCAGACGTGACCAATCCCGTTGCGGAGTCTGAGGCTGTAAACAGCGAATATCTTAACAGATGCGTATTTATAGGCGATTCGATTATGTACGGTTTATCCTCTTACGGGATAGTTCCGGCTTCAAACGTGTATGCAAGCATGTCTATGGATGTTTCAAAGGCTGAGACGCAGACGATACAGACCCAGTACGGCGAAATGACAATACTTGACGCCCTTAGCACAAGTATGCCGGAAAACATTTATATTATGCTCGGTACAAAGGGAGCGGCATGGATGAGTGTATCAGATATGTACAGCAGCTTTTCCTCGTTTGCAAATAAGGTTAAGTCCACCTGTCCGGGCGCAAACATTTATATTATATCAGTTCCTCCGGTAACATCTGCAAAGGAGCAGTCGGTGGAAAGCCCGATAAAGAACGCCGATATCGACAGCTTTAATGAAAGGCTTCTTGAGTACGCCAATAATAACGACATATACTATCTCGACCTGAATTCGTATCTTAAGGATTCTACAGGGGCTCTTGCAGCTTCTGACGCGGAAAACGACGGCGTTCACTTCAAATACTCGACCTATGAAAAATTCATCGACTATATTCTTAAGCATACTGTGAAATAACAGGAGGTATGGCATGACTCAATTAAAAATGCGTATATCAGCTTTTAAATGCGTATTGCTTGCGGTGCTGCTTGCTTCGTCTGCGCTTTTGTGCTCCTGCGGCAGTCTGCCGTCTCCGGAGGCTTCTGAGATTGCAGACGCTGTTTTGGCTTCGCAGCCGTCCGGGGAGGACGGCTTCACAGCTGCTTCCGACGAAGAAATAGCCGTTATATTCGGATGCGATACCTCCGTCTATGAGGATATGGCAGTAATGTACTCATCAGATTCCGGGTACGCGGATATAATCGCGGTATTTAAGTCAAGCGGAAGCGAAGTCAAAGAGGCTACGCAGAATATGCTGGATGAATTTTTGGACAAGCGCATAAGCGATTTCAGGGGATATGCTCCCGAGGAGGTCAAGAAGATAGAACAGACTACTGTTATAAGCTACGGCATGTATGATATTTTAGTCATAATTTCGGACTTTGACGCCGCCAGGGACGCCGTAGACGCTATATTTAACGACTAACTAAAGCCGCGTGCCTTGACTGGACATATCGAATAAATTGGTATGTCAAGCTGCACAACATTACGCCTGAGCCTATTTCGGCGTTGTGCATTATGAATAAATCCGTTGAATATATTTAACACAATTTTTTCTTGACATTATTGCTTCAATACCATATACTTGGCATAGCGATTGCGCGGATACAATATATTGTGCCTATGTATTTATGCTGGAGGGATCAATAATGATTACAAGAATTCAAAAGCGTGACGGAAGAATAGTTACGTTTAATATTGAAAAGATAGCAAATGCCATATATAAGGCGGCGGAGTCCATAGGCGGCTCTGACTATGACGAGGCGCTTGAGATTGCCGGGAGAGTGTGCGACTATATAGAAGAAAAGGGCAGCAAGGTGCCGTCTGTCGAGGAGATACAGGACGCGGTTGAAAAGCTGCTCATCGAGGAGGGTCACGCTGCGACCGCAAAGGCGTATATTCTTTACCGTTCGGACAGGACAAGAGTCCGCGAGATGAACACAAAGATAATGAAAATATACGAGGATCTCACATTCAGCTCTGCCAAGGACAGCGACGTAAAGCGTGAAAACGCGAACATCGACGGTGATACCGCGATGGGCACTATGCTTAAGTACGGTTCCTGCGGTGCAAAGGAATTTTACCAGATGTATGTGCTTGATCCGGCGTTTTCAAAGGCCCATGCCGACGGAGATATACATATACACGACCTTGACTTTTACACATTGACTACTACATGCACTCAGATAGACCTTACCAAGCTGTTTAAGAACGGCTTTTCCACCGGTCACGGTCACTTGAGAACTCCTAACGATATTTCAAGCTACGCTGCTTTGGCGTGCATCGCGATACAGTCAAACCAGAACGACCAGCACGGCGGACAGTCTGTGCCAAAGTTTGATTACGATATGGCTGAGGGCGTTAAAAAGACCTTCATGCACCGCTATCGCGACAATGTCGCACGTTCTCTTGCCCTGCTCGACGGCGTTGAGGATGCGGACGGCTTTGTAAGAGAATATATGTCCGAGCTTGAGAAGAAGGGGCTTGTTCCCAGACTCGACATGAGCGAAGAATATAAAAACGCCGAGGCCGGGTATCTTAAGAAATACTGCGATGACGAGCAAATAAAGCGTATACAGAAGTTTGCTTACGATTCGTCGGTTAAGGAGACCGATAAGGCCACATACCAGGCTATGGAGGCTTTGATACATAACCTCAATACCATGAACTCAAGGGCCGGCGCGCAGACCCCGTTCAGCTCGATTAACTATGGAACAGATACCTCGACTGAGGGCAGAATGGTAATAAAGAACGTGCTCCTTGCTCAGGACGCAGGTCTCGGAAACGGCGAAACACCAATATTCCCAATACATATCTTTAAGGTTAAGGAAGGCGTAAATTACAATCCTGAGGATCCCAACTACGACCTGTTCAAGCTCGCGTGCCGTGTATCCGCAAAGAGGCTTTTCCCAAACTTCTCCTTTATTGACGCGCCGTTTAACCTTCAGTATTACAAGCCGGGCGATCCCGATACCGAAATTGCGTACATGGGCTGCCGCACGCGTGTTATAGGAAATATATACGATCCGTCAAGGCAGATAGTAACAGGCCGTGGAAACCTTTCGTTCACCTCAATTAATCTTCCGAGGCTTGCAATAGAATCAAAGGGCAATCTGAATATTTTCTATGAGAAGCTTGACAGCATGATGAATTTGGTAATAGACCAGCTGATGGCAAGATACCGTATTCAGGCTCAGAAAAAGGTAAAGAACTTTCCGTTCCTGATGGGACAGGGAGTCTGGATAGATTCCGATAAGCTTTCAAACGAGGACACCATAGGGGAGGTCTTAAAGCACGGAACGCTTTCGGTAGGATTTATAGGTCTTGCCGAGTGCCTTAAGTCTATTACCGGCAAGCATCACGGCGAAAGCGAGGAGGCACGCAAGTTAGGTCTTGAAATAATAACGAGGATGAGAAAGAGAATGGATGAGGAAATGGAAAAGACGCACCTCAACTTCTCGCTCCTTGCTACGCCTGCCGAGGGACTTTCCGGAAGATTTTTGCGAATCGACCGAAAAAAATACGGTGTTATAGCCGGAGTTACCGACAGGGAGTATTACACAAATTCCTTCCATGTGCCTGTATACTATAATTGCAGCGCATATGATAAGATAAGAATAGAGGCTCCGTATCACGCTCTTACAAACGCCGGTCATATAAGCTATGTAGAGCTTGACGGAGATCCGCTTCAGAATCTGCCTGCGTTTGAAAAGCTGATACGCTTTATGAAAGAGTCCGGGATAGGCTACGGCTCTATTAACCACCCTGTAGACAGAGACCCGTGCTGCGGTTTTACCGGAATTATAGGCGACAGCTGTCCTAAGTGTGGCAGAAAAGAGTACGAGGGCGATATGGGATTTGAGAGAATCCGCAGAATAACAGGATATCTTGTAGGAACTCTCGAAAGATTCAATAACGCTAAGCGCGCGGAAGTAGAGGACAGAGTAAAGCACAGTCTTGCAGAGCGCGAATAAGCAGTGATGCAAATAAAATAGATCAGGCAGGAATAAACCCCTGCCTTTTCCGCTATAGAAAAGGACGTATTAATTTGAAAATAAGGGTTTCAGGAGTAGTGGGCGAGTCGATAGTCGACGGTCCGGGGATAAGGTATACGATTTTTGTGCAGGGCTGCCCGCACCGCTGCGAGGGCTGCCATAACCCGCAGACGCATGATTTTAACGGGGGTTATGACGATGATACGGATAACATCTTTGAAAAGATAGTCAGTAACCCTTTGATCGACGGAGTTACGTTCAGCGGCGGCGAACCGTTTTGTCAATCTAAAAGCCTTGCTTTGCTTGGAAGGCGTTTGAAAGCCCATGGCATGGGTGTCATGTCGTACAGCGGGTATACTATAGAAGAACTTTTGAGGGATGCAAACGACGAAAACGGCTATATGGAGCTTTTATCAACGCTTGATTACCTTGTTGACGGAAGATTTGTACAATCCCTCAAAAGCTACGAATGCCGTTTCAGAGGAAGCACAAACCAGAGGATAATTGATGTCCCACGGACCATTAAGGAAGGTCATGTCATTGTCACAGAGCTTTAAAAAATCTCAGAGCTTAAAAAAAGTATTTATATTTGCTGTCCTGACTTGCTTTTTGTTCCTGACCGCCTGCTCGCCTATAGACAGTATCATGTCTATTTTAAAGGACGACGGCTCAAATTATATTTTTAAAATTTCCATAAGCGATGATCCGGAAAATCTCGATCCTCAGATAGCGAGCGATGAAAGTTCTCTGATGATTGCAAAAAATATGTTTGTCGGGCTTCTTCGGATGGATTCGTCAGGACAGATATCGCAGGGTGTGGCCAAGGATTATACCATTTCCGACGACGGCTTAGTTTACACATTTTATCTTGACGACAGGTATAAGTGGACTACCTCAGGCGATTTTTCCGCTCCCGTAACGGCGGACGATTTTGTTTTTGCTTTTAAGCGGCTTTTTGACCCGAATACAGGCTCGGAATATGCAAAGGACTATTTTTGCATAAGCGGTGCTGAAAGCGCGTACAGCGGTGCGGGAAGCGCTGAAAACATCGGCGTAAAAGCCATAGACAGCTATACCCTTGAAATAACCCTTGAGCACCCTAACGCTCAGTTTTTGAGCCTTGTTACAAAGCTTCCCGCGTCGCCGTGCAGCGAGGAGTTCTTTAACCAGTGCAAGGGAAAATACGGTCTTGAGGCCGACAGCATAGCGTCTAATGGACCTTTTTATGTAACATACTGGCTTCATGACGAGTACGGAAAAAACAATTACGTCCGCCTTCGCAGGAACAGCGATTTTTCGGCGATTTCCGAGGTCGCTGCGGCAGGTATAAATTATCTTGTAGTTGACGACAAAAGCGTAATGCTGACTGACTTTACGGACGGAACGACAAATGTTTATATGACAAACAGCCTTACCGGCGAGCTTGATGGCATGCAGAGCAAGGAAATATATAACAGCTCTGTGGGACTGATATTTAATCCCGAAAGCGAAATACTTTCAAGACCGGACGTCATGCAGATTTTTTCTTTATGCATAGATAGGCAGGCGCTTGAGGAAAGCGTTCCGGAGTATTTTAAAAGCTCATGCGGAATAATACCGCCGTCGGCGTTTATCGGCGGAACGCAGTACCGCGAAAGCGTTTCAGAGCCTGAGATAGAATTTAACAGCCGTCTTGCGGAGTACAAATGGGGGTTTACCCTTACGGACGATGAAAAATTGAGTATAGAAGGCATAAGCATTATGGTACCGGACAGTTTTTCAAGTCACGACAGTCTGAATGCAATCACGCAGATGTGGTACGATACGCTTTACCTGAATGTCAGAGTGGACGTTGTAAACCAATCTGATTATTACCGCCGTCTCGAAAGCGGCGATTATGATATCTGCCTTGCCGAGCTCAGCTTCGACGGAGCGGATGCATATAGCTATATAGAGCCGTTTTCAAACGGCGAATTCGGAAAATTCCAAGAAGAGCTTGCTGATTTCTGTAAAGATATCGTTGAAAAATCAGACAAGTATTATGACTTGACGGAAGCGATACACGATGTAAGCTCGGCGGAGAAAAGCTTGATAGAAAGCTTCAGCTTTATCCCGCTGTGGTATGCTCCGACGTTCATAGTTTATGACGACGATACGCAGGAAATAGTGTATGACGTTTTTTCGGGAGCTGTGATGTTTGAAAAAGCAAGGCATTATTAATTTATTTGCAAGGAGGTTCTGTCATGAAAAGAGTTTTTCTGATAGTTTTGGACAGCGTCGGCGCGGGCGCGTTGCCCGATGCGGACAAATTCGGAGATAAGGGAGCGAACACTCTCAGAAGCTGCTTTAAAACGGGTATACTTAACATTCCGAACATGCTTAAAATGGGTCTTGGAAATATCGATGGGCTCGAGTTTTTAGGCAGCACCGACAGTCAAACGGCGCTATGCTGCAAGCTTGCGGAAAGGTCGATTGGCAAGGATACGACGATAGGTCATTGGGAGATTGCGGGAATAATATCCGAAACTCCGCTTCCAACCTATCCGAACGGCTTCCCGAAGGATATAATAGACGCTTTTTCCGCCGCTACAGGCAGGGGTGTTCTGTGCAACAAGCCGTATTCCGGCACTGAAGTCATAAAGGACTACGGCGACGAGCATATTAAGACAGGCAAGCTTATTGTTTATACCTCTGCGGACAGCGTATTTCAGGTGGCTGCGCACGAGGACGTAGTGCCGGTGGAGGAGCTTTATGACTACTGCCGTGCGGCAAGAGCTATCTTAAAGGGCGACAATGCGGTAGGACGTGTAATAGCCAGACCGTTTGTCGGAAGCAGCGGAAATTATACACGGACGTCAAACCGCAAGGACTTCTCTCTCGAGCCTCGCGGGCTGACAATGCTCGACGCGATAAGCTCACAGGGAATGGACGTTATTGCCGTGGGGAAGATCACGGATATATTTGCCGGCAGGGGGATTACGCAATCTCTGCCCGCGCACGGAAACGAAGAGGCAATGAGCCGCACTGATGAGCTTGTAAAGAAGGATTTTGAAGGTCTGGCGTTTATAAATCTTGTGGACTACGATATGCTTTACGGTCACAGGAACAACGCCGCCGGATATGCGCAGGCGCTTAATGCCTTTGATATGTGGCTGAGTGGTTTTATACCTCAGCTTAGAAAGGAAGATATCCTCATAATTACTGCGGACCATGGATGCGACCCTGGGGACGTCAGCACAGACCACACCCGCGAATATATCCCGCTGCTGGCGTACTGTGATTCCATTATTCCACAAAATTTGGGCATAAGGAGCAGCTTTACCGATATTGCTGCTTCCGTCTGCAAGTATTTGGGCGTAAGCTTTGTCTGCGAAGGCAAAAGCTTTCTTAATACCTGACAGGAGCTGATGATATGGGAGTGACTGCGAAGATGTTGTGTGAGATGGCGGTTTCGGCGATGAACAACGCCTACGCGCCGTATTCCGGTTATAAGGTCGGTGCTGCGCTTTTATGCTCGGACGGCACGGTTTATATCGGATGCAACATAGAAAATGCAAGTTATCCGGCTTCAAACTGCGCGGAGAGGACGGCGATTTTCAAAGCTGTAAGTGACGGAAAAACCGATTTTACTGATATAGCAGTTTGCGGAGGTAAGGGCGGAATACTTGACAGCTCTGTGTTTTCGCCGTGCGGAGTTTGCAGGCAGGTCATGCGTGAATTTTGCGGCGACGATTTTAAAATACATCTTGTTACATGCGATAATATATACACATACACGCTTGCGCAGCTGCTGCCGGTCAGTTTCGGTCCGGACAGAATGGGGAGGTGAGCTTGTCAAGTGAGAATGTATGATATTATATTAAAGAAAAAACGCGGGATAGAGCTTTCGGAGGAAGAGATTAAATTTGCAATAGACGGCTTCACAAGCGGAGAAATACCTGATTATCAGATGTCAGCGCTTGCAATGGCTATATGCTTTAACTCCATGACAGACCGCGAAACTGCTGCGTTTACTTACGCTATGGCAAATTCGGGAGATAAGGTTGACTTATCGGAATTCGGCGAGCTCAGCGTCGACAAGCACTCGACGGGAGGAGTAGGCGACAAAACTACGCTTATAGTTGCTCCGATTGTAGCTGCATGCGGCGCTAAGGTGGCAAAAATGTCCGGAAGAGGGCTCGGGCACACCGGCGGCACCGTTGACAAGCTTGAATCCATTACAGGCTATAAAACCGAGCTCAGCGAAGAAGAATTTTTTGATCAGGTAAGAAACATCGGGATTGCTGTTATCGGTCAAACCGGAAATATGGTTCCAGCGGATAAAAAGCTTTACGCTCTTCGGGATGTAACCGCAACTGTCGATTCAATACCGCTTATAGCTTCAAGCATAATGTCTAAGAAGCTGGCGGCAGGTGCTAAGTCTATTGTTTTAGACGTTAAAGTCGGAAGCGGGGCATTTATGACCGACATGGCTTCAGCAATAGAGCTTGCCGAAAGCATGGTCAAAATAGGAAAGCATTGCGGTCGCAGGATCTCTGCGCTCATAACTAATATGGATGTCCCTCTCGGCAGGTGCGTGGGAAACTCGCTGGAGGTTATAGAGGCTATTTCAGTGCTGAAGGGTGAGACAGGCGGAGAATTGAGGCAGTTATGCCTTGAGCTGAGCGCAGCCATGCTTTCTCTTTGCTTT
This sequence comes from Candidatus Faeciplasma sp., assembly GCA_048393055.1. Classification (GTDB taxonomy): domain Bacteria; phylum Bacillota; class Clostridia; order Oscillospirales; family Ruminococcaceae; genus Faeciplasma. The sequence continues at coordinate 208,635 of DBFJJS010000010.1, read as the reverse complement.
AAAATAACCCATGATGAAGCGTACGCAAAGGCTGAAAATGCACTTGACAGCCGAGCTGCATATAATAAATTTAAGCAGTGGATTTCAGCGCAGGGCGGAAATCAGGATATGGCGGACGACGTAAGCCTGTTTTCAACCGCGAAGTATAGCCGTAGCGTTTTATGTAAGGAAAACGGGTACATCAGTAAAATGGATACCGCTAAAATAGGGCTTTGTGCTTCCGTACTTGGTGCAGGCAGGACGAAAAAAGGCGACACTATTGATTTCGAGGCGGGAATTGTGATAAACAAAAAAACATCAGATAGGGTACAAAACGGTGAGAACCTCGCTGTACTTTACACTAATACGAAGTCAAGTCTTGACGAAGCGGAAAGAATTTACCTTAGTGCGCTTAAATTTTCTTGTGTTCCAATTGAAAACGCCAAAATTGTCTTGCGTAAAGTTGACTAACTTTACGCAAGAATCTATTCTTCACAAAAATTATCTACATTTTATACATTAGTTCGGATTACTTCATAAATCTTTGAAAGTGCAAATTATTCGACAAAATTCGACATAAAATTTTTGCAACATATGTTAAGCTCTTGACTGTTACAGACGTCTTGTATCAATAAAGCACTATATGGAGGAAGAAATGACGAAGTACGAATTGACAGTGTCGAATGTAACGGACACACAATCTGAAGAAGATGTAAAGAGCGGCGAGATCGTATGTGAATACGGCGTTGCTGCATACGATGAAAACGGAGAGGAAGTTTTCCGTATGGACAATATAACTCCTGACAAGAGTTCGCTTAATGAACTTGTAAATATATGCAACAGGTGTGACTTGTCTCGGCTTCATATCATGGATGTAATACGTGATTTTGTAGAAATGAAGAGCTGAGCAGGCTACATAAGCAGCGTGTTTACCAACTGATTATTTCCGGCGGTCAAATCTTGTACGTTTAAGTTTGTGCAAACTTTTTTTAGTGGACTATTGATTTTTTATTTCCGACATGCTATAATTACATTCGCGGTTTAAAGCCTTTGAGGTAAAAAATTCCGTTTTAAAGTTTTTAATCGCTTTATGGTGGGTATAGCGTAGTTGGTTAACGCGTCAGATTGTGGTTCTGAAGACCGTCGGTTCGAGTCCGACTATCCACCCCAGAAAGCCCTAAGCACTATATATTGTGTTTAGGGCTTTTATTATTGTTATTGCTAGACGAATAAAAGGAGAAAGTCATATCAAATCAAACGCCTGTCTCAAGTTTGCTACTCCAACTATCTCGATGTCCGGGCGCGGGCGAATGCCCTTTAGCGAGTGTTTAGGTACGATACAGCGCTCAAAGCCGAGCCTGCACGCCTCCTGTATGCGCTGCTCGAGGTGGGAAACGCTTCTTATTTCCCCTCCGAGACCGACTTCCCCGAACGCTATCGTCTTTTCGTCTATAGGATCATCCTTTAGCGAGGAGTATAGTGCCATCGCGACCGGGAGGTCTGCTGCTGTTTCGAATATTTTTAATCCTCCCACTATATTGACGTATACATCGAGGCTTCCAAAATAATATCCCATTCTTTTTTCCAGAACGGCAAGAATAAGCCATACTCTATTATAGTCGAGACCTGCACAGACGCGCCTTGGAGACTGAAGGCTGCTTTTCGTGACGAGAGCTTGGATTTCTGCAAGTATTGGTCTTGAGCCTTCCATTGCGCATGCCACGCAGCAACCGGAAACACATGTCGGCCTGCCGGAAAGGAGTGCCTGCGATGGATTAGCGACTTCATGAAGCCCGTTGTCGCTCATCTCGAATACTCCTATTTCGTTTGTAGAGCCGAAACGGTTTTTTGCAGCTCTCAATATGCGGTATGATAGGTTTTTTTCTCCCTCAAAATAAAGGACTGCGTCTACAATATGCTCCATTACCTTAGGACCCGCTATCGCACCGTCTTTGTTTACATGTCCTACTATAAAAAAAGGTATTTCCTCGCTTTTTGCAGTGCGCATGAAAAGCCCTGTGCACTCTCTCACCTGAGTTATGCTTCCGGGCGTAGAGCTTATCGTCGGAATGGACATTGTTTGTATCGAGTCTATTATTACTATGTCGGGCTTATTTTTTACTATTGTCTCACAAATCGATTCAGCATCAGACTCTGCTAAAAGATACAGGTTGCCAGAGGTAACCCCAAGACGCTGCGCCCTCAGCTTTATCTGTCTTACAGACTCTTCTCCAGATACGTAAAGTATATCCCTTTCCTGACACATGTATTGACATATTTGAAGCAGCAATGTTGATTTTCCTATTCCAGGTTCACCGCCGAGCAGTACTATTGAGCCCTTTACAAGACCTCCGCCCAGCACTCTGTCGAGCTCTGAAACTCCGGTTTTGTATCTTACTTCATCGCAGGAGGATTCAGCGTCGTTAAGGGAGACTATTTTGTCGGTGAGGTTTACGCCCCTTCGGCTTTTTTGACCTGCCGTCCTTGCAACAGGCACAGAAGACACCTCTTCAAGTGAATTCCATGCCCCGCATGCAGGACAACGACCGTTCCATTTTGGAGACTCTGCGCCACATTCACAGCAGACGTATGTATTTGTGGATTTTGGCATTTTAACATCCCTTTCACTGTGTTAAAGCTTGTATTAGTTATATTTCAGTTTCGGAAAAGACATATTCGCATATTCCAGCAAATATCGAAAAAGCCATTTGGCTCTGATATTCGTCGGATTCCAGTTTGTCGGCTTCTGCCTGGTTGGACAGGAATCCGCATTCAGCCATTACCGCCGGGCATTTGGCGAAGTGAAGAAGGTATATCTCATCGCCTACGGGTTTTATTTCGCGCTCATTTTCCGGCTGGAGCCTTGATGTAATATTGTCCTGAAGTATCTGGGCAAGCTTTTCGCTCTGCTGGCTGTTTTCAGGGTAAAACATCTGGGCACCGTAGTATTTTGAATCTGTAAACTGATTTTGATGTATGGAGACAAAGATCGCGTTATCGTAGGTGTTTATTATTTTAAGTCGGTTTTCCATATCGGACTTTTTTTGATTGCCGAGTCCGGTCACACCTATGTCATGTATTGATTTGTCCTGATCTCTTGTAACTACTGTGTCAAAGCCTGCTGTATCCAGCATCTGTTTAAGCTTAAGCATAATGCTCAGGTTGATATCTTTTTCTTCCACGCCGTTTATACTGACGCATCCGCTGTCTATTCCTCCGTGACCGGCGTCGAGAACGATTACCGGCAGGGAGCTTTCCGTATCAGTCGGGATGACCGCAACGGGTTCCCTGGCAGTGCTTATGAATCCGAAAACCAGCAGATATGCGCAAAGCAGCACAATAAGCGTGCCGATTCGGTTAGCCCATAGCTTTTTTAACATAAGAAAACCTCCGAAGTGTGTTTTGTACAAACTTATGAGGTTGTCTTATAAATTATGATTTATTTTCCATAAAGTATTTTGCTCTTTACGTCTATCTGCCTGTATCCGACGATAAACGCGACATAGTTTGTGATAAGGAAAACAAGAGGAAGTACGGTGATTATTATCAGTGCTGCCGCAGATAGCTCGGTAGCGGGGACCGGCACAGACTGCACCGTCCCGTCAACATAAACTGCGCTGTTAGGGGCAGCAATGTAGGTGAGCGGCATAAAATAGAACGTTAAGGTTTTGTATAGCGGATAAAAATCATAGGAAATGACTCCAAACTTCGACAAGTAAAGTATAAATACGAATATATAATTTATCGCTGTCGGTACCAGACCGAGGAGCAGACCGAAGTGTGAATTGTCTTTTTGTTCATGTCTTTCATCATATATGCGCATTTTCTTTCCAAGCTTTAACGCAGAGTCAGCATATATGCACACAGAAGCGCCTATGGAGCACAGTCCGAAAACAAAGCACATTACGACTCCGAACTTCTGGTAACACATTGGGAAGAACATTACGATTACAAGGGAGGCGAGCCAGCATAGCAGAAGAAGCAGTCCGGACTTTACGAGCAGCCATGTTTTTTTCATATTTATATTTCCTTTCGCAAATAATAATTTTAGAATCATAACCGAATGTAAGTATTATATTACATTTTCTTTTCCGAGACAATATGCAAGATGAAAATGAATCGTAATCTGTATAAAAAATCCGAAAAAATTTTGAAAAATATCAAGACGTATCTTAAGTTTGTGAATACTTTTTTTCTCTCTGTTAAAAATAATATTGATGTTTTAGCTTTCTAAGCTTAAAACGGCAGTTTTCTATATGGGAGGCAAACTATGAGCAAAAAAGACAAAGTAAAAATCTACAGACCAAAAAATAAGATAACCCCAGAGTGGCAGACAAACGTTATAGTCGACAACTATACAGATGGCGACGGACGGGTGTACAATCGCTCTGACGAAAATGTATTGCTGTCTAAAAAAGAGGTCGATGACAATCATAAGTGAGATAAAAAGTATTTTTAAGATTTTATTTTCTTGCAATAAACTTTGCTGTGTAGTATAATAATTAATAACAAAGTATCCCCCTTTGGAATAGAATGTTTAATGAAGTATTCTGTTTTAAGGGGGACAAAACATGCCGGATAATCTGTATTTGGAGCTTATAATTGCGTTGGCGGTTATTTTGGGGACGATTTTTGCAATCTGCTTTATAAGGCTTGCCTTGAAAAGGGCGGCGGCACGGTGTGCGAAGCGCCCGCATATAGACATAACCGTGTACTACTCCGAGGAGCTCGAGTGTTTCGAGCTTATGCTTGAAAGGCTTGTCAGGGACTGCGCGGGAAGCGGTTTTGAAGTAAGTGTGACTGTTGTCGATACGCAGGACAGCCCAGAGAGCAGAGCGTGGCTTTCGGCGCTTCGGGATAAGCTTGGCGGAAGTTTTGGCATAAGGCGGCAAGGGGGCGAGAACGACGTCGGAGAAGAATATATCAGAAGTATCCGGCACAGTTGACAGCGTTACCTACAGAAATGACGACAACGGCTTTGCCGTTATAGTGCTCGACTATAACGGCGACCCGCTCACCGTTGTCGGATATCTCGGAAACATTGAGGAGGGCGAGGAGCTTGAGCTTACCGGCGAATTTTCTACTCATCCAAAATTCGGCAGACAGTTCAGAGCAGAAACCTGTATAAGGTCTCTGCCGGAATCAGCCGCTTCCATACAGAGATATCTTGCCTGCGGAGTGGTAAAGGGCATAGGTCCTGTTACTGCAAGGGCGATAGTAAAAAAATTCGGCGACAGGGCGCTCGACATTTTGGAAAATTCGCCTGAGGAGCTTTCCGAAGTAGACGGAATAACCCCTGCAAAGGCGGAGGCGTACGCCAGGGAGTTTAAAAAGGTAATAGGGTTTAGAAATGTGTTCGCGTATTTTTTGAAATGCGGGATACCGGCGGTGTACGGAATAAAAGCGTGGAAAAAATACGGCGAAAAAGCCCTTGAAATGATAGAGGACAACCCTTACATACTCTGCACCCAGTCTATAGACCTGCCGTTTGTAAAGGCGGAGGAGATAGCCAAAGACAGGGGCGTCCCGCCTGACAGCCGTTTCAGGCTTGGGGCTGGGATAAGGTACATACTTTTGGAGAACTCATTTGCCGGTCACACCTGCCTTCCGAAGGACAAGCTTTTAGACGTTGCGTCGAGGCTGCTTGGAGCGGATAAAGAAGCTGTAAATGATGAAATATCTTCAGAGGTCGAAGAAGAAACCCTTTATGTTTTCTATAAGCACGGCAGGAACGGCAGCGTGCGCGCATACGTCATGCTAAGAGAGTATTTTGCCGCAGAGGACTATATCGCAAGACGTCTTGCGATAATGAACACCCTTGCCTATGACACCGGCATAAACTATGACGAGGTCATAGATATAGCCGAGCAGGAAAACGGGGTAAAGTATGCCAAAAAGCAGCGCAAGGCAATAAATATCGCGCTGTCAAAGGGCTTTATGGTTCTTACTGGCGGTCCGGGTACCGGAAAAACAACAACCCTGAACGCCATCATATCGCTTTTTGAACAGCAGGGGATGAAAGTGATGATATGCGCCCCTACCGGCAGGGCTGCAAAGCGAATTTCCGACCTCACGGGGTACGATGCGAAAACCATACACCGCCTTCTCGGCGTAAAGGCAGGAAACAGTGATTTTGCGAGCTTTGAGCACAATGAATCAGAGCCGCTTGACTGCGACGCGGTTATTATAGACGAGATGTCAATGGTGGACACGATGCTTTTTGAGGCGCTTTTGCGCGCGCTTAGCATAAACTGCAAGCTCATTATGGTTGGGGACAGTGATCAGCTTCCGTCCGTCGGAGCGGGAAATGTCCTTCATGATATTATAAAAAGCGGGACTGTGCCGGTAATAGAGCTTACCGAGATTTTCAGGCAGGCGCAGTCAAGCGCTATAATTACCAACGCCCACAGGATAGTAAACGGTCATATGCCGGATTTGTCGAGAGGAGCGAAGGATTTCTTCTTTATGCAGCGCCTCGATTTTGACTCGGCGATGGATTTGACGGTGGATTTGTGCGTCAACAGGCTTCCGAGCGCCTACGGCTTCTCACCTATCGAGAATATTCAGGTGCTTTCGCCGACAAGAAAAGGTCCTCTCGGAACGATAGAACTCAACAAGCGGCTTCAGGAGAAGCTTAACCCACGTGACAGAAGCAAGTCGGAAATTAAAACGCTTACCTGCACTTTCCGCGTCGGAGACAAAGTCATGCAGGTAAAAAATGACTACGATATAGAGTGGAAAAAGGACGGAGAGAAGGGAAGCGGTATATTTAACGGCGATATCGGCGTAATAACAAAGCTCAACAGGCTTTTGGGCATAATGGAAATAGATTTTGAGGGTCGTGTGTGCAGCTACGGCACGTCAAGCCTTGACAATCTTGAGCTTGCATACGCTGCAACTGTTCATAAAAGCCAGGGCAGCGAGTTTGACGCCGTAATAATCCCGATTCTCGGGGGATATGACAAGCTGTATTTCCGAAATCTTTTATATACAGCCGTTACTCGGGCTAAAAAGCTTCTTGTGATAGTAGGCTCTTCAAAGAGAATAGAGTATATGGTGAATAACAACAGAAGAATGAACAGGTATACATGTCTTGAGGAAATGCTCAGGATGAGCAGCTTCTCAAAGCCGAAGGGTGGCGGTGATAGCTCTGATGATAAGACCGGTTAGCGCAGTGCTGGATTTTCTTTATCCTAACAGATGCGGATTCTGCGGCGAGATAATCTCAGGCGGTAAGCTGATATGTCGGGACTGCAGCGCCAAGGTTGAGTTTTTGCCCGAAAGCGCGGATTTTGGCGAGTACGTTGACCGCGGGTTTGACAGGCTTTTTGTATCATGCAGATATTCCGGCGCGGTAAAGTCTGGAATACTCCGGCTTAAAAATCACCGTGGCTTCAATACTGCAAAATATATCTGTCTGGAGCTTGCCGACAGGATAGAGGACGCAGGAGTCATTGACGAGATAGATTTTATCACCTTTGTGCCGATGTTGTCTTTGCAGAAAAATGCGGTGGGCTATAATCATGCCGAAGTAGTTGCAAGATGTCTCTCGCGCGAGCTCGGAAAACCCGTAAAGGGCGGGCTTATCGGCAAGAGAAAAAGCCGCTACCGCCAGCACGACCAGGATGCGCCGGCAAGAGAGCTTTTGGCACGCATGTCGTATTATCCGATAGACAGCGCGAAAAACCGTGCGGCGGCAACAGGCAAAACTGTTTTGCTCTGCGACGATATCATTACAACAGGAAGTACGCTTTCAAGCTGCGCGGCTGTTCTTAAGCGTCTCGGGGCTGAAAAGATATATGCCGCCGTGCTCGCAAGGTCGGGCATGAAGACGTAAAAAGTATTACATGCATATGTGCATACACGCATGGGACAAGGAGGAAGCTGTTGTCGTTTCTTGATTTGGGAATAGATTTGGGAACCGCCAACATAGTTATAACCTCGAGCGGCGGGGCTTTACTGAACGAGCCGAGCGTAATAGCGTTCAACAAGAATACAAAGAGCGTAGTAGCGTTCGGAACGGACGCATATAACATGATTGGAAGGACACCTGAGCATATCGCGGTCATAAAGCCACTTAAGGACGGAGTTATTACCAATAACGACATGGCACAGGAGCTTATACGTCTGTGCATCCTTAAAGTAATAGGTCATAGGCTTATAAATCCCAGGATAATCATGTGCGTTCCCTCGAGAATTACGGAGGTTGAGCGAAGAGCGGTTGTTGAGAGCGCAGTGTCTGCCGGCGCAAGAACGGTGTATCTTATAGATGAGCCTGTCGCGGCTCTTTTGGGAGCGGGGACGGACATTTTGGAGCCTTTTGGGCATATGGTTGTGGATATCGGTGGAGGAACTACCGACGTAGCGGTCACATCCTTAGGGGGAGTGGTCGCGTGCGATTCGATAAAGTGCGCGGGCAACGCCCTGGATGCAGATATAATACGTTATTACTCCGATAATTATAAGCTCCTTATAGGAGAAAGGTCAGCTGAGGAGGTAAAGATAAAATACGCAAATGTTTTTGAACCCTCAGCCAAAGACGCCGGCGAGGTTATGGGAAGAAGCCTTATTAACGGCATGCCGGCGAAAGCGCCGGTAAGCGAGCTGGATATATTCCGAGCCGTGTCGGAGGACGTGGATAAAATTGCAAGAACTGCGATATCGGTATTTGAGCACACTCCGCCTGAGTTGATAGGGGATATTTACGAAAGCGGAATAGTCCTGACCGGAGGAGGGGCTCTTATAAAAGGTCTCGATTGCTACATAACCAAAAAGACCGGCGTAAAGTGCTATGCCGCCGACGATCCGCTTGGCTGTGTCGCGAGAGGAACGAACGTTGCGTTTAAGCTTCACGATAAGCTCAGAAACGGTTTTGAGAGGATAGCTGTTTTTAAAAAATAACGTCTGCCGCATCGGTTTTAAACAAACCGGTGCGGTTTTTGTATAAGCAGAAAATTTATTGCCAAGACTTTCCTGCGAAAGGATTTGATAAAATGAAAAAACTTACGGCAGCAATAGCTATATCGCTCGTTATATGCGTGGCGTCAAGCATGTTTTCAAGCGCTGCGGAGGTGCGAACGCTTACAGACAAGGTGATAAGGCTGCATGTGGTCGCCAATTCGGACTCAGAGCTTGATCAATCTTTGAAGCTCAAGGTAAGAGACGGGGTGCTGGAGCTGGTCTCGGAGCTTACCGCAGACGTTGATTCCAAGGAAGAGGCGGAACAAATAATAAAGGATAATCTTGAGCTTATAGAGGACAGGGCGAGGCTCGTGCTTGATGAAAACGGTTGCGCGAAGCCTGTCAGCGCAAGCTATGAATATACTCTTATAGACACAAGGGAGTATGACGATTTTACCCTTCCTTATGGTCATTACGACACGTTGTGCATAAGAATAGGTGAGGCAAACGGGAAAAATTGGTGGTGTGTGCTTTACCCGTCGCTCTGCGTTTCCTGCGCTGTGAGTATAGACGAATGCGGCAGCTTCAGCGAGGACGAGCTTGTTGTGGTAAAGGAACCCCAAAAGGTAAAGTTTAAGCTGTTTTGCTTTGAGCTTTTTGAGTGGGTGAGATCGTGGTTTGTCAAAACTCCGGAGCTCATCGAGGCGGACGCGGCTTAATTGACTTGTCAGCCTCTCCGGTGTAAAATGTGTGTAGGACTTAAGACGCGCAGCGCGTTTTCATATTTTACGGAGGGTATCTATGCTCAGACTTGTACTTGGTCAGTCGCCTGATGAAAAGCTTGATATGTATGCGGACGAAATAAGCCGTCTTTTGAGCGGTGGAAAAGACGTAGTGGCAATAGTTCCGGATCAGTTTTCCTTTGAATTTGATAAAACGCTTTATCTTAAACTTGGAGCAAAGGATTTTAACAAGGTGCGTGTTTTGAGCTTTAAAAAGCTTGCCAACGAGCTTATAGACCGCTTCGGCGCTAAAAAGGGAGCTCTTTTGCGTCAGGAGGAAAGAATAGCCGTCATATACCTCGCTCTTAAAAGGGTAAAAAAAGAAAAAAACCTTCGCATACTTGCAAGGTCGCTCGATAAGCCTGCGTTTATAGGCGAAACCTCCGGGCTTATGGACTCGCTTATCCGCTCGGGAATATCCCCCGACATGCTCGATGAAGCGGCGGGGAAGCTTCAGGGAAGCGTTTGTGACAAACTTTGCGACGTCGCGGATATATACAGACAGTATCTTTTGGAGCTTGACGAGGGAGGCTATTTTGATGAAAGCTCCGTAATTTCGCTTGGTGCGAAGCTTGCCGCTGTAAGCGGATATTTTAAAGGAAAGTACGTGTATGTAGATAGGTTTGACAGCTATTCAAATGATGAGCTGACGGTTTTGGAGGAAGCAATAAAGACGGCTTCGGAGGTTTCGGTATCGCTTACACTGCCGGAGAGCTTCAAGCCATCGATTATCTCGCCGTATAAAATTACGGCAGATACTCAGCGCAAGCTGATTGATCTTGCCGCAAAAAACAACAGGCATATAAGCTACGTTTCGTACAATCCGAAGATTGTAAAGGCTGAAGGCATTACGAGAGTCGAAAGCTGTCTTCTTGGATTAAGGCAAAAAGATAAGTCGCATACTGACGGCGTCACGCTTATATCTGCCTCTACGCTTTATGAGGAAGCAGATTTTGTAGCCGCGCAAATACGCAGACTGGTTTCGGGCGGGGATTACGGCTACAATGATATTACCGTGCTTACCAGAGATATAGCGTCCTATCAGGCTGCACTGGAATCGTCCTTTGAAAGGTACGACGTTCCGTATTTTATAGACAGTAAGTCCGCAGCAAGCGACAGCTCTGTAATGCTGTTCTGCTTTGCGGTCATAAATGCCGCGTCTGCAAGAAAACCGAGCACGGAAAAAATAATGCAGATGGTTTGCTCGCCGTTTTCCGGGTTCAACGAAACGGAAATATCGGCTATTGACGACTACTGTGTGCGCTGGAATATAGACGGAGAGCTTTGGCTTGACGATTTTAAAGCTTCGGACGGCGATGTACCGCTTGAAGAAATAAACAGGATAAGGGAAAAAATAATTTCGCCTTTGCGCGAACTCCATGATTCATGTAAAAACACAGATGCAGCTTCGGTATCGGTCGCATTCAACAGATATTTAGACGGCTGCGGTCTTGCAAGGCAGGCGCGCGGCATTATAGACGATTTTACCGCAGACGATGAAAAGCTGACGGCTGCAAGGCTGTTTAAGCAGCTTTGGAATGCCCTTATGAATGCGGTGGCGACTATTTACAATACGATAGGTCAAAGAAAGCTCACCCTGAAGGAATTTGGAGAGCTGCTCAGACTCATGCTTTCCGAGCAGGGCATAGCGACGCCGCCGCAAAAGCTTTCCTGCGTCAAGGTGTGCGATGTTTCACGTTCCGTCATATTCTCGACCATGGCGGCGTTTGTCGTTGGCGTAAACGACGGCGCTTTCCCGCCTGACGCCAAGAAAACCGGAATATTCAGCGGCAGAGATGTCGTACAGCTCGAAGAACAGGGAATAAAGTTTGAGGCTGGCGAGTCGGACAGGCTTGCCCAGGAAAACTTGAATAGCTTCATGGCGCTTAGCTGTGCAGTCGAAAAGCTTTACATATCCTATTCCGAATCCAAGCTCGGCGGAACGCTGCTCAGACCGTCGTTTATTGTGACAAAGCTCGTCCGCGCGCTCGGACTGAAATGCATAAAGGCTTCAAGCTTGACTGAATCTTTTTATTCCTCTACTCCAAAAGCAGCGTATTACCGTCTTGGTACCGTAATGAATATTTCCTCAGAAAGGGCGTTGTCGATAAGAAGTGCGCTTGAGAGACTTCCGGAATACAAAAAAAAGCTTGCAGCTGCCGCCGCGAATTCATGCGGCGCTCCAAGGCGCCTGTCTGCTCCTGTTGCAAGAAAGCTGTTTGCTCCGCGCGATATAAACATAACGGCGAGCAGGATAGACGTATACAACAGGTGCAGCTTCCAGTATTTCATGCGCTACGGGCTGGAAATAAAACGTGTCGAGCCGATGGCCGTAGATCCCGCAAATCGCGGCAGCGTTATGCACTATGTATTCCAGAGGATGCTGGAGCATTACGGAGCTGACTACCAATCTGCGTCTGACGAGGAGATTGCTAGCCTTGTTGCTCAGTTTCTGGAGGAATATAAAGCCGAGCAGCTCGGCTCTGACTTCGGAAAGACTGCGAAGTTCGAGTCCGATTACGCAAGGCTCAACAGGGCATGCGTTGACGTGCTTTTAAATATTCGCGACGAGTATAGGGTATCCAAATTCAAGCCCGTAAGGTTCGAGTATGACCTTACAAAGGAGGACGGTACAAGTATGCTGTCGATACCTGTTAGCACAGGCGGCAGAAGTCTGAAGATAAACATACGCGGCATAGTGGACAGGGTGGACGCTTATAGGGTAGAGGACGGCTGTACATATATAAGGATAACGGACTATAAGACCGGTTCAAAGGAGCTCAGGCTTGAGGATATATATAACGGGCTTAATCTGCAGATGCTTTTGTACATGCTTGCTCTGACCGATGGAGAAGGGGATTTCGGCGGCTGCCGGCCTGCGGGAGTTATGTATATGAAAGCCGGATTTTTAAAATGTGAGGACGACTTTACGCCGTCGGAGGATGCTCCGGAGCAAAGAAGCCGCAGGTCTGCTTCTCAGCTCAGGCGTTCCGGGCTGATAGTAAAAGACGACGAGCTCATACAGGCTATGGACTCGGATGTCTCAGGGCTGTATCTGCCGGTTTCGCGCCTTAAGAGCGGAGGATATAAAAAAAGCTCGTCCCTTATTTCCCCGGAAAGCTTTAAGCTGCTTGAGGATTTTTCCAAAGGGAAGGTCAAGGAGTTTGGGTCGGGGCTGCTGCTAGGAAAAATCGACCCTGTTCCGTGCGGAAGCGACAAAAATCATCTTGTATGTGCATATTGCGATTATTCTTCCGTTTGCGACAGACGCAAATACATGTATAAGCTCATACAAAAAGAGGACTCCGAAAAGCTTATGAAGATAATAGGCTGTGAGGATCTCGACGATGGGGAGGGGGATAAGTAATGCCTAACTGGACAGACGAACAAAAGTCCGCTATTAACGCCTACGGCAGTCCGGTCATTGTTTCCGCGGCTGCGGGAAGCGGAAAAACCGCTGTTTTGGTCGAGCGCACTATAAGGCTTCTGTGCGACGAGAGCTTAAATATCCCCGCAAACGCCCTGCTTGCGGTTACGTTTACAAACGACGCCGCGTCTCAGATGAGACAGAAGCTTTCCGCCGCGCTTGAAAACGCCGCGTTGGACAGCCCGGACAGCACGTGGATTCAGCGCCAGCAGTCGCTTCTAAGGCTTGCGGACATATGCACAATCAATTCGTTCTGCTTTGACATGGTAAAAAATAATCTGTCAAAGACGGAATTTCAAAGCGGAGTCAGGATAATGGAGGAGAAGGAGTCGCAGATGGTCGCTTCTCTTGCGCTCAACGCCGTGATGGAAAATGCGTATATTCAGCGACCTGATAAAACGGAGAGGCTTATATCCCTTTTTTGCTGCGAGGACGACGCGCCGCTCAGGGAGATGGTAACCGATTTGTATAAATTTCTGCGTTCGCTTCCGTTCGGAAGGCTTTGGGCGGACAAGACGCTTTCGTCGCTTGAGGACGGAAGTATGCTCAAAAGGGTTACCGATGATTTTATGAATGACGCTCAAAAAGAAGCGGACGCTCTTAAGCTTATCTGCGACAGGCTAAAGAGCATTACCGATTCGCTTGCAAACCGTGCGGCGGCTTCGCAGAGGCTTTATAAGAACTGCGAGTATGCCGCAGACCTTGTCCGAACGGTAAGAGAGGGCGATTGGGACAGATGCCGCGAGGCGCTGTCCTGCCTTAGCTGGGTCAGCATGACCGGAGCTAACCAGACAAAGCTTGAAAAGCAAAGCTCTACGCACGAAGACGCTCTTATGTACGAAAACGCCAAAAGATGCCTTGACAGCCTTAAGGGCAAGGCGTCTGATCTGGCGGGGATGTTCCCGTGCTCGCTCAGTCAGGCAAAAGATGAATGCAAAATAGTAATAGATTGCTTTTCGGCGCTTCTGGAGCTGGCTTACGAGCTTGAGGGAGAGGTTATGCGCAGGAAAATAGAGAAAAACGCCGTTGATTTTGCCGATACCGAGCTGATAACCGTGAGGCTGCTTGCGGACTGCCACAGCGACGGAAGCCTTACAAGGACTCAGCTTGCCGAGGAAATATACCGTTCAGGCAGGTACAAGCTTATATTAATAGACGAGTTTCAGGACGTTAATAATCTTCAGGAGGTAATTTTTAAGGCGATATCCGATACCACAGACATGAAAAGCATAGGCAAAAACGTTTTTGTCGTCGGAGACGTAAAGCAGGCGATATACCGCTTCCGCCAGGCAAATCCGAAGATTTTCATGGATACGAGGAAGATGGCTCAAAATCATGAGTCAGGAGTAACCGAGATGCTTCTCACGAAGAATTTCAGGAGCAGAAAGAGCGTTTTGGATTTTGCAAACTACATATTCTCGTCTCTTATGACAGAGCAGCTGGGAGAGGTGGACTATACAGAACAGGAGGAGCTTGTAAACGGCGCGGAGTTTGAGGGGAGCGATATCCCGTGCGGGATTATAACTGTAAATTCCGATGATTGCGCTTCGGGAGACGGCGCTGCCGCAGAATTTTCCGCTGTGGCAAAAAAAATAAGGCGGATGATAGACACAGGAGTCACCGTGAGAGACGAAAACGGGGTAAGACCCTGCCGAGCTGGCGACTTCTGCGTTTTGACAAGAAACAACATCACCGATGATTCGCTTTCCGAAAGCTTTAAAGCGCAGGGGCTGAAGATAATGTCAGAGAGCGTCTCGGGTTATCTTGAATCGAGGGAGATATCCCTTATGCTGAATCTTCTTCGGATAACCGTAAGCCCGATGAGGGATATACCGCTCGCAAGCGTAATGCTGTCCCCACTGATGGGCTTTACCGACGACGAGATTGCCCTTGTAAAGCTTCACAATAAAAAGAACCGCCTGTATAAAAACATCCTTGAGCTTTCAAAATCCGCAGACGAAGGCGAGCTTTGCGGTAAGTGCCGCGATGCGGTCGGGCTTGTAAAAAGGCTGAGAGTATACTCCGCAAGCATGCCGCTTACAAGCCTTATAAAGAAGATATATGACGTTACGGACATATTCTCAATGGCGGCGGCTTACGAGGACGGCAATCAGAAGCGCGCGAATTTATATCTTCTTTTGGAGTACGCAGGTGACTATGAACGATCCTCAAACGAGGGTGTTGCGGGATTTTTGCAGTACATAGGCTACATATTAAAAACCGGCGGAGACTTTGCGAGAGCGCTTACCGTCACGGAGACTGAGGACGCCGTGAACGTCAAAACCATGCATAAGTCGAAGGGTCTTGAATACCCGTTTGTCTTTCTGTGCCGGCTTACAAAGAAGTTTAATTTTACAGATGTATACGACAAGCTTCAGCTAAACGCGGACTGCGGCGTAGGCGTAAGTTTTTATGATTATTCCACTCTTTCAAGGAGAAGGACCGTTTTTGCCGACTATATAAGAAAGAAAAATACAGAGGAGCTGTTATCCGAGGAGCTAAGGCTTATGTATGTTGCTCTTACCCGCGCGAAGGAGGGCGTATTTATAGTATTGGATATAAACAAAAAAACGCTGAACGCGGCGCAGAGCTACTGTTATGAGCTAAGCTCGCACGTTGTCCCGAAATCGCTTTCGGGAAGGGCGAAATGTATGCAGGACTGGCTTGTAATGGCGCTTATGAAGCATCCTGAGTTTTCCTGCGTCAGAGATTTTATGCCCGGAGAGCCGTTTACCGATGCCGGTGCGGCGCTTCCCGAAATTTTAATCGAAAATTCTGCCTTATGCGACTCGGAAAGCGCGATTTCGCTCAGTGATAAGGATAAGTCCTTGCCTGAGTGCGATGCCAGCCTCGCAGACAGAATATTTAAAAGCTTTGAGTATAAAAACGACAAACGTCTATGCGAAAACGAGGCGAAAATATCGGTTTCAGAGCTTGTAAAGGATGATGCATTAAGCTTTTTCCCAAGAGTTCCCGACCTTGGAGACGCCGTTAAAGAGCTGACCGCGGCGCAGAAGGGAACTGTTATGCACAAATTCATGCAGCTTGCGGATTATGCCGCCGCGGCAAAAAATCTCGAGAGCGAGATTTCAAGAATGAATTTATCCGGAGTGCTCAGCCAAAAAGAGGCGGATTCAATAGACCGCAAGAGCCTTTCCGCATTTTTTGAAAGCGATATATACAGGCGCATGAGCGCAAGTAAAAACGTACTCAGGGAAAAGAGCTTCATAGTGCGGTTTACAGATATATCGGCGGGAGAAGAGCTTGCTTCGATATATGCCGGGACGGACGGGATGCTTCAGGGAATAGCCGACTGCATATTTGAAGAGGACGACGGATATGTGATAGTCGATTATAAGACCGACCGTGTGAAAAGCCTTGAAGAGCTTAAGGACCGCTACAGCATGCAGCTTATGCTTTACAAGGCGGCGTTCGACATAATCCTTGATAAGCCGGTAAAGTCATGCTGCATATACTCCTATAAGCTAGCGCAGGGAATAGAGGTGAAATTAAATAATTTATATGAGTAGTTTACACAAATTTTTCTAATTATATTGACAATAAATTTAAATGGCGTTATTATTAGTTTAGATAATATGTGCACTATTGTGCATATGGCTATCAATAAAATATAAAATTGGAGACTTGTCATGTCAAAGCGCGAAAGAATATGGCTTACAGTCCTGACCATGATAACGGCTGTCGCAGCTATTCCCATAATTGTTCTTAACGCATATTTTCTTTGGACAGGAATAGCCAGCGGATTTAGATCAAAATTATTTGACTTTGCGGACCGTCCTTCCGGCATGGACATACTCGAGGCATGCTCCTGCGAGCCGTCTGACAGCGTCGCGCTCGGCAGCCTCGGCGTGGAGGTCTCGTCTGATATTGAAATTAAGGAGGTGTAGCCGCCGTGACAAAATCAGAGCGCAGATGGCTTAAGATACTTACTGTATTGGTAGCGGTGCTTCTTGTCGCGTCCATAACGCCGCTGGTGTATGTTTTCGGAAGAGATATATATGAAAGCTTCACTGAATCCGGAAAAGACGAGGTGGAAAGAGACGTATTTGCAGACTGCGCGTACATTGCCCAGGCGCATATGAACTGCTACGACGATACAAGGCAGATATCGGATTACGCGTAGGTTGTCAACTGGTATGGCGGTCTGCTCGGGTATTGCTTTTTCTTTGACGAGGGCGGCTATGCGCTTGTCACCTCATATGATTACGCGCTTCAGAAGATAAGCCTTGACGGGGATACGCCGTTTCCTGAGGAAAACGTTCCGGAATCCGAGCTTCCCGAGACGTTTTATGTTTATTCAATGCAGCCGGTAACCTTTGTACTGCCTGACGACGGGGACGACGCCACTCCGAGGCAGTACCGCACATTTGAAGCGGGCAGCTGCTTCTGCATGGACAATGCAAGCGGGCTGGTGTACTGCTTTGATAACCAGGAATTCAGCCTTGACGGCGGAAGCTTCGACGCAAGATACATGGTTTACCCGAGAGCGTCTTCGTCGGTGCAGAACGATTCTGAGTACATTATGAGCTTTGCCGAGCCGAACAGCGTGCTGCGGGACAGGATGCTTGAGGTGGCGCAAAAGCAGCTCATAGAGACAGGTCACGACGGCGAGGAATATAAAAACGAGCTTTACAGCCGCATGGCTGAGCTTGCCGACTCAAAGAAGGATTTCGGGCAGCTAAGATACATGATCGGATAGCTGCGGCGCCCTGCCCGGGGTATATATGATAAAAGATTAAAAAAATTAAATAAACCTATTGACAATGCTGCGGCGGCGGTGTATAATGCTTCAGGTAAAGAAAGCAGTAACGGTTACGTTCTCACCTTCAGCCGCAGGCGAAAAGGTCAATAAAGTTGGATTCATTGCCGGTTTTTGCGGCAGTGTTGTGATTTTATGAGCGTAAGTGTCTGCTTGCGCTCTTATTTTTGTTATTTTGGAGGTGCTTAGCCATAAGCAACGTAGATCATCAGATCAATGAAGAAATCCGTGACGCTCAGGTTCGCGTTATAGATTCGGACGGCACGCAGCTTGGAATTATCTCGTCAAAGGAAGCGCTGGATATAGCCATTTCCAAGGACCTTGACTTAGTTAAGATCGCGCCGACGGCTAACCCGCCGGTGTGCAAGATAATGGACTACGGCAAGTACTGCTTTGAGCAGACCAAGCGCGAAAAGGAAGCCAGAAAGAATCAGAAAACCGTTGAGGTAAAGGAAGTCAGGATGACGTCGAAAATAGACTCAAACGACTTCAACACCAAGGCAAACCAGGCGATAAGGTTCTTAAAGGACGGCAACAAGGTAAAGGTGTCGATTAGACTTCAGTTCCGCAAAGGCGTCGCTCTTCATTCTGAGCTGAGTGATAAGCTGCTCGACCAGTTCAAGCAGGCGATTGCTGAGTACGGCGTATTCGATAAACCCAGTAAGGTAGAGGGCAGAAACATAGTTTTGCTGGTTTCTCCCAAGCCGAACAAGTAAGTTGATTAATTAAGGAGGATAAACAAATGGCAAAGATTAAGGTAAAGACTCATTCCGGAACAAAGAAGCGCTTCAGCCTTACAGGAACCGGAAAGGTCAAGTTCCAGCATGCATACAAAAGACACCGTCTTGTTTCGAAGGACCACAAGGCAAAGAGGATCGCAAGAGGAACTGCATACGCTTCAAGCGCAAACGTGGCGGCTATCAAGAAGACCATCCCTTACAAATAAGCAAACGGGTTGTAAGGATTTATTAAAATCAAATAACGGAGGTAATGAATTATGGCTCGTGTTAAGGGAGCAATGATGACTCGCAAGAGAAGGAACAAGACTCTTAAGCTCGCGAAGGGCTACTGGGGTTCAAAGAGCAAGCACTTTAAGATGGCTAAGCAGGCCGTCATGAAGTCCGGCAACTATGCATACATCGGAAGAAAGCAGAAGAAGCGTGAATTCCGTCAGCTTTGGATAGCGAGAATTTCCGCTGCTGCAAAGGCAAACGGAATGAACTACTCAACATTTATGAACGGCATTAAAAAAGCTGGAATCGCGTTAAACAGAAAGATGCTTTCTGAAATAGCTATCAACGACCCTGCGGGATTTACCGCAATTGTTGAAAAGGCAAAGGCTGCTCTTAACTGATAATTTTAAAACACGCTCATTATATGGGCGTGTTTTCTTAATAATGTGGGAATGATGGATTATGATGAACGCTTATAACGAAAATGAAATAAC
This sequence comes from Candidatus Faeciplasma sp., assembly GCA_048393055.1. Classification (GTDB taxonomy): domain Bacteria; phylum Bacillota; class Clostridia; order Oscillospirales; family Ruminococcaceae; genus Faeciplasma. The sequence goes on along the minus strand of DBFJJS010000010.1, from coordinate 189,319 downwards.
AAGCAGGGAAAATCCGCTTATCAAGCAGTATATAAAGCTGCGCGACCATAAGAAACACAGGAGCGAGCTTAAAATGTTTGTTTTGGAGGGCAAAAGGCTTGTTATGGACGCCGTGTCCGAAGGCGCTGAGCTTGAGCTGGGGTTTGTAACCCGTGAGGCGCAGAAAAAGTATCCGGATGAGGTGAATTTGCTAAGACAGGCGCTGAAAAAAGATTTATATTTAATTACCGACGAGCTTGGGGACGTGCTAAGCGATACCAAGGGCTCGCAGGGCATTTACTGCTGTGCCCGCGCACTTGACAAAATCCCGGCTGTTGATAAAATAAATACTGGCGGTAAATTCCTTGTGCTTAACAGCCTTCAGGACCCCGGAAATATCGGCACCATTATACGCGCGGCGGACGCCGTCGGAATAAACGGGGTATACCTTTGTTCCTGCTGCGACATATATAATCCTAAAGTCGTGCGTTCGACAATGGGTTCGTTGTTCAGAGTACCGTTTTGCGACAGTGCAAAGTACAGCTCTGTAATCGCTTTGCTGCGTGCGTCGGGGATTGCGACATACGCGTCGGTTGTTGATAAGGACGCGCAGAGCGTCAAGGATGTGACATTTGACGGCGGCGCGGCTATAGTGATAGGAAACGAGGGCAGAGGTCTTGCGCGTGAGGACGCCGATTTGTGCGATAAAAAGATAACCATAAAGATGAATGGAAATATAAACTCCCTGAACGCTGCGTCGGCGGCGTCTATACTTCTGTGGGAGATGACAAGGCGGGAGGTGCGATAATGAGCGCAGACCTTAAATATTGGGTTTGGCTGACTTTGGCGTTCGGTTCTGCAAATTCAAGGAAGTGGAACGCTTTATCTCATTATGCGACAGTCTCGGAGGCTTATGAAAGAATAAGCTCGGGCGATTTAAAATATGTCATGCCTCAGGACGAAAAGAGGGTTTCGTCCACTAAAATGGAGCAGGCGGACAAGCTTATAGGATACTGCTCCGATAACGGGATAAATATATATTGCTTTGACGATGAGGATTTTCCCGACAGGCTCAGGCAGATATATAATCCGCCGTCTGTGCTGTTTACTTACGGAAGCCTCAAAGGACTTGACGACTCGGTGGTTATATCGGCGGTTGGGACAAGAAAACCGAGCAAATATTCCGCCTATGTAACGGACAGGATATGCCATGAGCTTTCGGAAGCGGGAGTGGTTATCGCCAGCGGATTTGCCGTAGGTCTTGATTCTGTTGCACTGAGGGCGGCAATGATTTCCGGCGGAAGGGCGATTGCGGTGCTGCCGTGCGGACTTAATTACGATTATCCGAAGGAAAACGCCTCTGCGAAGAAGGTTGTTGCAAGGAACGGAGCAGTTATAAGCGAGTATCTGCCGAACGACAGGCCGTCCTCGTTTTACTTCCGTGCAAGAAACAGGATTCTTGCCGGAATTTCCTTGGGCACGCTTGTAACTCAGGCGGGAATAGGAAGCGGCGCTCTCAGTACAGCTGCGTTTGCGCTGGCTCAGGGGAAGGACATTTTCTGTATCCCTCCGCACGAGCTGTTTAACGACGATTATGCAGGCGTTACGGGACTTTTGCGCGACGGCGCGATACCTGTTTTCGACGCAAGGGACATATTAAACGAATATTACAGCGTATATGCGCATAAGCTCAATCCGAACGCGGACGTGTTTAAGCTAAGAAGCGAGAGCGGTCTGTTTTCTGAGGAGGACGGCGCGTGCCGCCGGAGCAAACGGGTAAAGGCAAGCGTCAGGCCGGGGGTCGAAACCGGCGAGAACCCCGCGAGCGGCGAACCGCAGGCGCATGCGCGGACGCAGGAATTTCCCGCGGTTTGTGCTGCCGATTTGGAAGCTCTTTCTGAAGGAAAGAGAAAGATATTGGAGTTTATTTCCGAAAATGGCGCGGTCCTTTTTGACGAGATAGCGTTGTCTTGCGAGGGAGTAGAGGATATCGAAACTATCCTGACTGAGCTTGAGCTTGATGGGTTTGTAAGGTCGCTTTCCGGAAACAGATATGCGATACAGAAATTATGCTAACGAGGTCGATATTGAATGTCGGATTTGATAATTGTTGAGTCGCCGTCTAAGATCCACACCGTAAAAAGGACGCTTGGCGCAGGCTACGAGGTGGTCGCATGCGCGGGCCATGTGAGGGATTTGCCGAAGTCTAAGCTTGCGGTAGATATCGAACATGGTTTTGAGCCGACATATGTGGATATAGCCGGCAAGGAAAATATAATTAAGGATATTAAAAAACGAGCAAAAAAATCAGAGCATGTTTATTTTGCCACCGACCCTGACCGCGAGGGAGAGGCGATATCGTGGCATTTGGCATGCATGCTCGGATTTGATTTAAAAGAAAAAAACCGCATTGCCTTTAATGAGATTACTAAAACCGGAGTTGAAGCGGGAATAGCCGCACCCAGATGCATTGATATGAACATCGTCAATGCTCAGCAGGCCCGCAGGATACTTGACAGGATAGTAGGATACAAGCTTTCACCCTTCCTTTGGAAAAAGGTCAGAAGAGGGCTTTCCGCCGGAAGAGTTCAGTCCGTGGCGGTAAGGATGATTGTAGACCGCGAGGATGAAATAAATAGATTTACCCCTGTGGAATACTGGTCTGTCGAGGCTAAGCTTGCGTCAAAGGGCTCTAAAAAGGCGTTTTGCGCGAAGCTTTCCACGGTTGACGGCGTGAAGCCTGAGCTTAAGTGCAAGCAGGATGCCGACGCCGTGCTTGAAAGGCTCAACGGGGCGGAGTTTACAGTGCAGTCTGTGCGAAACGGAACAAGGATTAAAACGCCTGCCGCTCCGTTTTCGACCTCTACGCTGCTTCAGGACGCATCGCAAAGGCTTGGGTTTAATTCAAGGCGTACAATGAGCATAGCTCAGGAGCTGTATGAGGGCGTCGATGTCGAGGGAATAGGCGCTGTAGGTCTTATTACTTACATGCGAACCGACTCCTTAAGGATATCCGACGAGGCAAAGGCTGCCGCCGCCGAGTTTATAAGGAATAATTACGGAAGCGGGTATCTTCCCGATAAGCCGCGTACTTTTAAATCAAAGGACAACAGCATTCAGGATGCGCACGAGGCAATTCGCCCAACAATGTCGGATTTGACCCCTGAGCGCGCAAAGACTTCTCTTACTAACGACCAGTATAAGCTTTATAAGCTGATATGGTCGAGGTTCATTGCAAGCCAGATGGCTGACTGTATTTTAAACACAACATCTGCCTCTATAGAGGCAAACGGCTGTGTGTTCAAGGCTTCGGGATTTAGTGTGAAGTTTGATGGCTTCACCGCGTTGTACGAAGAACAAAAGGAGGATGCCGACCAGTCCAGCGTACTGCCTCCGCTTGTAAAGGGTGAGACGCTAAGCCTTAAATCTCTTGACGGGCTTCAGCATTTTACACAGCCCCCGGCAAGATATACCGAGGCTACGCTGATTAAGGCTTTTAAGGAATACGGGATAGCCAGACCCTCTACCTACGCTTCAACTATAACTACGATTTTGCAGCGTTCTTATGTGGAACGGGACGGAAAGCAGCTTAAGCCGACGGCTTTAGGAGTTGTAACCACCGAGCTTATGAAGGAAAACTTCAAGCGTATAGTGGATTTAAAGTTTACCGCTGATATGGAGTCCCAGCTTGACGAAATAGAGCTTGGGCACAGGGATTGGCGCGAAACGCTGAGCGATTTCTACACCGATTTTGATAAGTCGCTGAAAAAAGCGGAGGAGAATTTCGAGGGAAAGCGCGTAAAGATACCGGATGAAAAGACGGATCAGGTGTGCGAGGTATGCGGCAAGCCCATGGTAATTAAAATAGGTAAGTACGGAAAGTTTCTTGCCTGCACAGGATTTCCAGAATGCACAAATACCAAGCGTCTCGTCACCGAAACGGTTGGAAAGTGCCCGTACTGCGGGAAAAAAATACTTCAGAAAAAGACGCAGAAGGGCAAAAAGTACTTCGGCTGCGAGGATAATCCCAGGTGCAGCTTTATGACATGGGACACCCCGACTGCCGAGCTGTGTCCGAAATGCTCGTCTACTCTCTTCCAAAAGGGAGGAGCGAAGGGCAAGCTTGTATGCCATAAAAAGGACTGCGGTTACGAGAAGGATTTGGGCTGATGGCAGCGGGTCATTACAAGGATGTGTAATATGACTGTTAAAGTAATAGGAGCGGGGCTTGCAGGCTGCGAGGCTGCGTGGAGGCTTGCAAGCATGGATATACATGTTCAGCTTTATGAGATGAAGCCCCACAAATATACGCCCGCGCACAAATACAGCGGATATGCCGAGCTGGTGTGCTCAAATTCTCTTAAGGCTAAGCGGCTTGAGTCTGCCGCCGGACTTTTAAAAGAGGAAATGCGTCGCTTAGGCTCTCTTACGATGCTTGCAGCCAAGAGCACAATGGTTCCGGCGGGAGGCGCGCTTGCAGTATCGAGAGAGGAGTTTTCGGACTATATAACGGATAAGATAAATTCCCATCCCAACATAGAAGTGATAAACGGGGAAGTGACCGAAATACCGGATGGCTATGTGATAATAGCGACCGGACCGCTGACGAGCGAAGCGCTTTCTGTCAGCATAGGAAGGCTTGTGGGAAACTCATACCTGTATTTTCATGACGCCGCCGCGCCGATAGTTGCCGCCGACAGCCTTGACAAATCTTTGGTGTTCGAGGCGTCGAGATACGGCAGAGGCGACGCGGATTATCTGAACTGTCCGATGGACAAAGAAGAGTACCTTCGGTTTTACAACGAGCTTGTCCTGGCTCAGACCGCTCCGCTTCACGATTTTGAGAAGGAAGGCTCAAAGCACTATAAGGTGTATGAGGGATGCATGCCGATAGAGGTGCTTGCAAAGCGCGGCGAGGACACAATGCGCTTTGGCCCTTTAAAGCCTGTCGGGCTTACCGACCCGCGAACCGGAAGACGTCCGTATGCGGTGGTCCAGCTCAGAAAGGAAAACAACGAGGGCACGCTTTATAACCTTGTCGGATTTCAGACCAATCTCAAGTTTGGGGAGCAGAAAAGGGTATTTTCGCTCATAACGGGGCTTGAGAACGCGGAATTTGTCCGGTACGGAGTCATGCATAGAAATACTTATCTTAACTCTCCCGAGCTTTTGGATAATCACTTCTGCCTTAAAAAGGACCAAAGAATATATTTTGCCGGACAGATGACAGGCGTAGAGGGGTATATGGAGTCCGCAGCGAGCGGAATATATGCAGCCATGTCTTTGGGCCGGCGTTTAAAAGGGATTAGCGAGATTACTCTTCCAGCCGACACCATGATCGGCGCTCTGGCAGAATACGTTCACAGCGGCTCGCCGTCGGGATTTCAGCCGATGGGCGCGAACATGGGGATTTTGCCGGAGCTTCCAGAGAGGATAAGGGGCAAGCAGGAAAAGTACGCCGCGCTTGCAAAGAGGGCGCTATTGTCTTTGGACAGGGCTATCGGACAGAAATAGCATTTTTATAAAAAGGAGACGCACTTTATGAGAATAATTATTGACGGTTTCGGCGGAGATAACGCGCCGCTCGAGGTAATCAAGGGAGCTGTGAGAGCGCAGGAGGCGTTTGACGTCGATATAACGGTAGTCGGCGACAGTGAAAAAATAAACGCCTGCGCAAAGGAAAACGGCATAGACATTTCAAAGCTTCTTGTGTATCATGCGTCTAAGGTAATAGACGTTTGCTGCGAGCCGTCGAAGATACTTGGGGAATATAAGGACTGCTCTATGGCGGTAGGGCTTAAGCTCCTTAAGGACGGAGAAGGCGACGCGTTTGTATCCGGCGGCTCGACCGGCGCGCTTGTGTTCGGGTCGACGTTTATCGTCAAGAGACTCAGAGGGATAAAGCGCGCGGCTTTGGCAACCGTTGTGCCTACGGCAAAATCGCCATGTATGATAATAGACGTCGGGGCAAACGCCGACTGCCGGCCCGAAATGCTCGTGCAGTTTGGAATTATGGGCTCTGCATATATGAATAAGCTTATGCACATAGACAGCCCGAGGGTCGCGCTTGCAAACATAGGAGCAGAGCCTACAAAGGGCAGGGAGCTTGAGCTCGAGGCGTATAGCAAACTCGGAGCGGCACCAATAAACTTTATAGGCAATATCGAGAGCAGGCAGATACCTCTTGGCGACGCAGACGTGGTTGTTTCCGACGGATTTTCAGGGAACATGATTTTAAAGACCATGGAGGGCATGGGCAAATTCATGTCGGTAAGCCTTAAGGGAATGCTTACCGACAGTATAAGCTCTGAGCTTGGCGCGCTTCTTCTCCGCAAAAAGCTGTCGGAATTTAAGGCTAAGATGGACTACACCGAATACGGCGGAGCGCCGCTTCTCGGCACTGCAAGACCTGTTATAAAGGCGCACGGGTCGTCTAACGCAAACGCGTTTTACAATGCGATACGCCAGGCCAAGGCATTTGTAGAAACCAATGTAATTGAAGAGATATCGTCTGCCCTTGCGGAGCTTAAAGCTAAGGAAGGTGAAGGTAATGGACAGGCTGAGTGAATTTGAAGAAAAGATAGGGTATAATTTCAGAAATAAAAGCCTTTTGTTTGAGGCTTTGACGCATTCTTCCTACGCCAACGAATCAAAGCACCAGTATAAATCCAACGAAAGACTCGAGTTTTTGGGGGATTCGGTGCTGTCAATAGTGGTTTCCGAGTACCTTTTTGAGACCTATACAAGCTATCCGGAGGGCGAGCTTAGCAAGACAAGGGCGATGCTTGTCTGCGAAAAGACTCTTGCCAAGTTTGCCCACAGGATAGATTTGGGCGAATACATTGTGTTTGGAAAGGGAGAGCTGCAAAACGGCGGCAAGGACAGACCGTCTATACTTTCGGATGCGTTTGAAGCTGTTATAGCGGCAATATATCTTGACGGCGGCCTTGAGGCGGCAAGAAAGCACATAATGCGCTTTATGCCGGAAAATATCAGGGAGGCTGTCGCAAAGGCGTATGACGATTATAAGACCATACTTCAGGAGATAATTCAGAAAAACCCCGAGGAAGTGGTGGAATACAGGCTTGCTGCCGAATCCGGACCGGATCACAACAAATCCTTTACCGTTCAGGTAATGCTCAACTCAAACGTCATAGGAGAGGGAACGGCAAGCTCAAAAAAACATGCCGAGCAGCTTGCCGCCAGACAGGCGCTCGAGCTGATGGGTGCTATTCATGAGTAAGCACGCCAATCTGTCGATATTTGTTCCGCATGTCGGCTGTCCGCATATGTGCTCGTTCTGCAATCAGAACACGATAACCGGATCTGAGGCTTTGCCGCATGCGGCTGACGTCAAAGCCGTCTGCGAGCAGGCAATTTCCGACGGCGTGGATATAAAGAACACAGAAATTGCTTTTTTCGGGGGAAGCTTTACCGCGATATCAAGGGACTACATGCTTGAGCTTCTGGACGCTGCAAAGGAGTATGTCGGCCGCGGGTTTAAGGGCATACGCGTATCGACCAGACCGGACGCTATATCTGATGAGATTCTTGATATACTCAAGAGCCGCGGAGTAACCTCGATAGAGCTCGGAGCGCAGTCGATGAGCGACGAGGTGCTCGCCGCAAACGACAGAGGGCATACCGCTACCGACGTTGCAAACGCCTCAGGTCTTATATTAAGCTACGGATTTGACCTCGGGCTTCAGATGATGGTGGGTTTGTACCGTTCAACCCCCGAGCTCGATATAGCCACGGGTGAAAGCCTTATAGACCTTAAGCCGGGCGAGGTAAGGATTTATCCGGTTGTGGTGCTTGAAAATACGCGCCTCGGCGAGCTGTATAAGTCCGGCGAGTATAAGACCTACAACCTTGAAACTGCGGTGAGTGTGTGCGCTAAGCTTTTGGACATGTTTGAGCAAAGCGGGATAAGGGTAATAAAGCTGGGGCTTCACGCTTCAAAGGACGTTGAGGATCAGATGCTTGGAGGAATATATCACCCCGCGCTCAGGGAGCTTTGCGAAAGCGAGCGCTTTAGAAATGAGATGGAACGCCTTGCAGACGGGAAAAAAGAGTGTGAATTTTTGGTAAGACCGAATGATCTGTCAAAGGCGCTTGGTCAGCACAGAAGCAATATAAGCTACTTTAAGGCTAAGGGAATAAATGTGACGGTTAAGCCTGACAAGAATCAGCGCGAAAGGCTTTTGCTGTCGGATACGGAGGACAAGGTTTGTATTTAAAATCACTTGAGCTTCACGGGTTTAAATCCTTTCCCGATAAAACTACCCTTGAGTTTGGAAAGGGGCTTACCGCGGTAGTAGGACCTAACGGGAGCGGCAAGAGCAATATAGGAGATGCCGTGCGCTGGGTTTTGGGCGAGCAGTCGTCAAAGACTCTTCGCGGCGGCAAGATGGAGGACGTTATCTTCGGAGGTACAGCGCTGCGCAAGCCTGTAAGCTTTGCTTTGGTAACGCTTAACATATCAAACGAGGACCGCACCCTTGAAATAGACGCCGACACCGTGAGCATCACAAGACGGCTTTGGAGAAACGGCGAGAGCGAGTATCTCATAAACGGAAACCACGTCAGGCTGAAGGACGTCGTAGAGCTTTTTATGGACACCGGGCTCGGCAGAGACGGATACTCCATAATCGGTCAGGGAAGAGTCGCTGATATCGTCGGCTCAAAGTCTGGGGACAGGCGCGAGATTTTTGAGGAAGCCGCGGGGATATCCAAGTTCAGATATAAAAAGGAAGAGGCTCAAAGAAGGCTTGCCTCCGCTGAGGATAATATACTCAGGCTTAAGGATATCCTCATGGAGCTTGAGGGCAGGGTAGAGCCGCTGAGAATCCAGTCGGAGAAGGCGAAAAGCTACCTTGCGCTTGCCAGCGAAAGAAAAGAGCTGGAGACATCCGTATGGGTGTATCAGCTGGAAAGGATGAAGAAGTCGTTTTCGGAGCTGGAGAACAGCCTGCTTGTCGCCAACGGCGAGTACGAGCACCTGTCAAATGAGATAGCGCTGTCCGAGACAAGCGCGGACGAGCTTGCCGCTAAGCGCAGGCAGTGTACTGCCGCCGCGGAGGATTACCGTCAGAGGATATCCACGCTCAACGAGTCAAACGCTTCCGCCGCCGCAGATATTGCGGTGTATAAAAACAACATAAGGCACTATGGCGATCAGATAGCCGAGCTTGACGAAAAGAAAAATCAGCTTTTGCTGTCCGAGAGCGAGACGCGTGAGCTTATCGAGCGAAAAAAAGAGGATATATCTCGCCTTGAGGCTGACAAAAAAAGCCTTGAGGAAAGCGTAACGAGCCTTGAAAAGCGGCTTTTGGAGCTTACCGACGAGGCAAACAGGTATGTAAGCGAGCTGTCCGGATTATCCGAAAAGCTGAACGCGCTTTACATAAGGCGTTCGGAGCTTAAGTTTGCGTCCGATAACGCCGCGCTTTCAAAGCAGGAAGCGCAGTCCGCGATAGATTCCGCCGTTTCCATGGCGGAAGAGGCGAGACTTAGGCGGGAGGAAGCATTGTCTGAGATATCGGATGTCCGTGACGGCATATCGCAGATTGAGAAAAATATAGCCGAGCACAGCAACAAGCTTTCGGGATACAGTATGCTGCTTGGGAAAAAATCAGAGCAGTTAAAAACCGAAACGTCCGAATATAATGATTCCGAGCTGAATCTGCGCAGTCTTATCTCCCGCAGGCAGATGCTTATTGATCTGGAAAACAGCATGGAGGGCTTTTCTGGGAGCGTTAAAGGAGTTATTTCCGCCGGAAAGTCTGGCAGGCTGAGGGGAATAAGGGGCACGGTTGCAAGCGTGGCTGCAGTGGATTCAAAGTACAGCCTTGCAATAGAGACTGCACTCGGAGCAGGTCTGCAAAACATAATAGTAGACAACGAGGACTGCGCAAAGGCGTGTATCAGGTTTTTGAAGAGCACGAACGGCGGACGTGCGACATTTTTGCCTCTTACATCGGTAAAAGGCTCTGTTTTAAACGAAAAAGGTCTTGATATGTCCGAGGGATACGTCGCGATAGCGAGCGAGCTTGTCGAATGCAGCGACGAATACAGGTCTGTTATAAATTCGCTTCTCGGAAGAATAGTTATAGCGGAAAACATAGACCTTGGGGCAAATATTGCAAAGAAATACGGCTATAAGTTCAGAATAATAACCCTTGACGGTCAGATAATAAACGCCGGAGGCTCTTTCACGGGAGGAAGCTCTTCTAAATCCGCCGGAATGCTCTCGAGAAAAAATGAGATAGCTCAAATAAATAAAAGCGTTAAAGCAACCGAGGAGAAAAACAAGCTCCTCAAGGACAGGCTGGCGTCTTTGACTGCCGAAACGGAAAAGCTCAGGTTTGACGTAGACGGCGAGCGGGAAACCATTTCTGAAATGGACGCCGACAAAATCCGCTTTGAGGGCGAGAAAAAACGCATAGAGCTTGTTTTGTCGCAGCTTGAGGACAGGATTACCGAGCTTGAGGCGACGCGCGAGGCGAGTAGCCGGAAGATTGAGGCTGCAAACGATACCGTGTCGGAAAGCGAAGCGGCGCTTTCGCAGATTGGCGATGAGATAACCGAGCTTGAGGCTCTTTTAAGCTCTGCCGGCGAGAAAAGCGATCGGTCAAAGGATGTTCGCGAGGAGCTGTCAAACAACATTTCGGTAAGAAAGCTGAGGCTCGTTGAGATTGGGAAGGATATTGAAGCCGCAAACTCGCATATATCTCAGCTTTTGGGAGGAATAGAGAGCTCAAAGGCTGCCGCAGCCGATTATGATAAGAGGATATCGGAGCTTAATGCGCTGTCGGAGGCTGAAAATGAAAAAATCGGGGACAGGACCTCGGGCGTCGAGGCTGCAAAGTCTACTATAGAAGCCCTTACAAGGCGCATAAAAGAAGAGCTTGATCGCTCGATGGAGTACGAGCGCCAGGAAAATTCGGCTCGTCAGGAGCAAAAGTCAAGGCTTGAAAGCAGGGAGCGGGTATCGTCTGACATTTCCCGCCTTAAAGAACGCATTGAGAACCTGCAAAAGGACAATGACGCGATAGTGGGCCAGCTTTGGGAATCTTATGGCCTTACCGTTGCCGAGGCGTCAGAGAAGGCGGTGAAGCTTGAGGACGTTAAAGACGCACAAACGCGGCTTAACGAGCTTAAATCTAAAATCAAAGCGCTCGGCTCTGTTAATACGGAAGCAATAGACGAATACATGGAGGTTTCGCAAAGGTACGAATTCCTTTCTGGACAGCTTGAGGATGTGTTCAAGTCGAAGGCGGAGCTGGAAAAGCTTATATTCGATCTTACAAAGAACATGAAGGAAATATTTGCGGACAGTTTCTCGAAAATAAACGAGAACTTTAAGCAGATATTTGTGGAGCTGTTCGGAGGCGGCAGGGCGGAGCTTAAGCTTACCGACCCGGACAATGTGCTTGAGTCCGGAATAGAAATAAATGTGGCGCCTCCCGGGAAGGTAATAAAAAATCTTTCGATTTTGTCGGGCGGGGAGCAGGCGTTTGTTGCAATCGCAATATATTTTGCTATACTTAAGTTAAGGCCGTCGCCGTTTTGCATTCTTGACGAGATCGAGGCGGCGCTTGACGACGTAAATGTAACGAGGTACGCGCAGTACCTTAGGAATTTTACGGATACGACGCAGTTTATACTCATTACCCACCGCCGCGGAACAATGGAAGAGGCGGACGTGTTGTACGGAGTTACAATGCAGGAAAAGGGAGTTTCAAAGCTTCTTAAGATAGACGTTTCGGACGCTGCCTTTGCGGAGCAAAATTAGAAGGAGGAGAGCGTATATGGGATTTTTCGATAAACTGAAGGCGGGGCTTTCAAAGACAAAATCAAATCTTGTGGAAGGAATCAACTCGCTTCTGTCCGGCTCAAAAAATATAGATGAGGACTTTTACGACGGGCTTGAGGAAACGCTTATCCTTGCCGACCTTGGGCTTAAAACATCCGAGGATATAGTAAGCAGGCTGCGTCAAAAGGTAAAGGCGGAAAAAATCAAGGATACCGACGCCGTTAAGCAGGCTATCAAGGACATCATTTCCGATATGCTGGGCGAGGACAAACAGCTTGACTTATCCACAAAGCCGTCTGTCATACTTGTTATAGGCGTAAACGGCGCAGGAAAGACCACCACCATAGGAAAGCTGGCAAACCAGCTTATCAAGCAGGGCAAAAAGGTGATAGTCGCGGCCGCCGACACCTTCCGAGCCGCTGCCATAGAGCAGCTTCAGGTCTGGTGCGACCGCGCGGGGGCTGAAATCATAAAGCACAGCGAGGGATCTGATCCGGCGTCGGTAGTTTACGACGCAATGGACGCCGCAAAGGCAAGAAACGCGGACGTTGTCATAGTCGATACCGCAGGCAGGCTCCATACCAAGAAAAACCTGATGCAGGAGCTTGCAAAGATATCAAAGATAGTCCATTCAAAGGCTGAGGGCTGCGCGCTTGAGGTGCTCATAGCCCTTGACGCCACTACCGGTCAGAACGCCGTAAATCAGGCCAGGGAGTTTAACGAGGTGGCCAATATCACCGGCATTATCCTTACTAAGCTTGACAGCACGTCGAAGGGTGGAATAGTGATTCCGATATCAAACGAGCTTAACATACCAGTAAAGCTTGTAACGGTGGGCGAGAAAATAGACGATATACAGCCGTTTTGCGCAAAGGATTTTGCAAACGCGTTATTTGAGGAATAAATTGGAGGTGGCTTAGGTGGTTATGGATTTAATTTTGGCGTCAAACAACAAGGACAAGCTCAGGGAGGTTAAGAGAATACTTTCTCCCTACGGCTTTAACGTAAAGTCTCAGAGCGAGGCGGGAATACAGCTTGAGGCGGAGGAAACAGGAGTTACATTTGCCGAAAATTCCGCCATAAAGGCGAGAGCGCTTTACGATATCATTCATATACCGGTAATAGCGGACGATTCCGGCCTTGAGGTGGACGCCATTGGCGGCGAGCCGGGAGTATACTCCGCAAGATACGGCGGCGAGGGATACGACGACATAGGACGGTGCTATCTTGTGCTTGAGAGACTTAAGGGAGTGCCTGACGAAAAGCGCACGGCAAGGTTTGTGTGCGTAATTACATATATAGACGAGAACGGGAACATGCTTCAGTTCGACGGAAAAATCGAGGGAAAAATAGGCTATGAAAGAGTCGGTGAAAACGGTTTTGGCTACGACCCGATATTCATGGTGGGAAACAGAAGCCTTGCCGAGTATTCAGACGACGAAAAGAACGCCGTCAGCCACCGCGGCGAGGCATTAAGAAAGCTGGAAAGCTATTTGTTAAATAAATAAGAAAGGCGGGAAACAATGCTTACATCTAAACAGCGCGCGTATTTAAAGGGAATGGCTGCGGGACTCGATCCGGTGTTTCAGATAGGCAAGGGCGGCATAAGCGACGCGCAGGTGGCTCAGATAGACGATTATTTAAGGGCTCATGAGATAATTAAAATAAAATGTCTCGATAACTCCCTTTATACTGCGAACGAGGCGGCGCAGGAAATAGCTTCGAGAATAGGCGCGCAGGTAGTTATTGTCATAGGCTCGAAGGCGGTTTTGTACAAGCGAAACCCCGAAAAGCCTGTAATAGAGCTAAAGCCATGAAGACAGCTGTTTTCGGAGGGACATTTAATCCCATACACATCGGGCATATCAGCGTTATAAAATCTGTTATGAAAGAGCTCAGTCCCGACAGGCTTATCCTTATGCCTACGCATATCCCGCCGCACAAGCCGGAGAAGGATCTTGCATCTGGTTGCCATAGGCTGCAAATGTGCAGGCTCGCTGCGAAGGGCTTTTCGCGTGTGTATGTGAGCGACTATGAGGTCAATCAGGAAGGAAAAAGCTACACTGTCAATACTCTTGAGCATTTAAAAACCGTTTATCCTGATGACGAACTGTATTTTATAATGGGCAGCGATATGCTTAAAACATTTCCGAGCTGGTATCGCTCGGAAAGAATTGCCGAGCTTGCAACGCTTGTGGTTTTCGCAAGAACTGCTGAGGACGCGAAATCCATAAGCAGCGACTCCGAAAAAATAATGGAATCTGGAGCTAAGTGCATAGTTTTAAACTGCGTGCCGGTTGCAGCTTCTTCTACCGACGTTCGAGCCAGAATAATGGCGTATTCAGATGCCGGCGGTTATGTTCCGAAAGACGTAGAGGAATATATAATTAAAAATAAATTATATAATTTTGACAAATCGAAGTATAATAGCTATGTAGATTATCTTTGCAAAAATCTTTCCGAAAAAAGGTTTGCCCATTCTGTGAACGTAGCCAACGAGGCATTAAGGCTTGCGGTGGTTTACGGCTGTGACAGGGATAAGGCGTATTTTGCCGGACTTGTGCACGATATATGCAAGGAAATTCCATATGACGAGCAGCTGAGCCTTGTAAAAAGGAGCAAATTCGAGGTGGACGATGTGGAGCTTGCCGCCCCGAAGACATATCATGGAATTGCCGGTGCTGTATACCTTGAGGAGCATTTCGGAATAAAAGACAGGGATGTGCTTTCCGCAATAAGGTATCATACCGTTGCAAAGGGCGGGATGACGCTTCTGGAAAAGATAATTTACATTGCGGACCTTATATCGGTAGAGAGGGATTATAAGGACGTCGGGTATATCAGGGAGTGCACATACAAGGACATAAACCTCGGAATGTACGAAGCGATGAAATTTTCGGTGGGATATTCCTGCACTCATACAAGGACCATACCGCTTTCGACGCTTATGGCATACAACGAATTCACGTGCTACAAGCTAAGCCTTGAACAGACGAATAATTAGGAACACAAGGATTGACAGCGCCCTTTAAGGTGTGTATATGTTTAACTTAAAGGGACTTTCCTATAAGAAAAAGCTCGCTGTCGCGGCGTGCATATCAAGCATAATTTCAGGAACGTTTACCTATGTGGTTTTAAGCATGGCTGCCGCCGCAGGCAGGAATCAGGCGGCACTGAACAGCGTACCTCCGGATTATGTAAGATATGCTGCTATGGGATATTCATCTGAGACGGTAACGTCTAAGAAAAATATACTTTTTTCCATAACAGATGACGGTTCGCTTTGCCGTACGCATCTTTTGTGCTTTGATATCGACAAGCATACGCTTGATATTCTTGAAATTCCTTGCGATACTTTGATATCGTTTGACGGCTACGATGGGAACTTTTGTGAAGCTTATCATACCGGTGTGTATAAGGACATTGTCAGCCGTGTTTTGCTTTTTGATATTGACGGGGTGATTGAAATGGATACAAATGCCCTGTCGGACTGCGTAACGGTCCTTGGCGGAGTGGAACTCAGCCTTGATAAGCCCGTAGATTTGGACGGATACGCTCTTTCAAAGGGAAAAAGAAGGGTGACAGGCAGTGTGGCTGAGCTTATCGTTCAGGATTCGTCTGCATATTCGTCAGGTAGGGAGGATAGCATTTTAGCATATCGGGGCTTTTTGGCATCGCTTATAAATACCCTTGACAAGATGGGTACTGCACAGTGGTTCAACAAGCTGCTTGGCATAATTATAAATCAAATTGAGACCGATATGGATATTAACGAGATAATATCGCTTGCAGGTATTGCTGATAAGGTGCCGCCCGAAGATATAAACCTTTGGCTTTTGCCTGGTCAGGGCTGTGTTGTTGACTGGAAAAGGGCGTATGCCGCGGATATTGGTGAGACGGCTGCTCTTTTAAACGAGAATTTTCGTGTAAAAGACGTAGTGCGCAGCGGAGATGATCTTGGGCTTAAGAATGTTAGCGGAACTACAAACCGGTACGGTGGATTAAAAGAAAATATTGAAGATATTTTAACATAAAGGAACGTGATTATATGACACAACATGAGAAGCTTACAGAAATCGTAAAGGCGCTTGACTCAAAGAAAGCGGAAAACATTAAGGTCATCCGTATAGGCGACCTGACAATAATCGCAGATTATTTTGTTATCGCCAACGGCACGTCTACTACCCACACAAGAGGTCTTGTAGACGAGGTGGAGTTCAGACTTGGAGAAAAGGGAGTAAAGCCTGATCACCTTGAGGGAGTGGACGGTGCAAGCTGGATAGCCATGGATTACGGAGATATAATCGTGCATGTTTTTTATAAGGATACAAGAGTGGATTATTCGCTGGAGAAGCTGTGGAGCGATGGCGAAGAGGTTGACATAAGCACTTTAATGTGATATAATGATAAATCATTCTGTTGTTAAAAGGACTGGTATAAATGAAATATAATTTTGAAGCCGTTGAAAGGAAATGGCAGAGCTTTTGGGAGGAAAACAAGACATTTGAGGCTCATATTGATCCATCAAGGAGAAAATTTTACGCTCTTGTTGAATTTCCTTACCCATCCGGTGCCGGAATGCATGTAGGTCACATAAAGGCGTATTCCGGGCTTGAGGTCATCGGAAGAAAAAAGCGCCTTGAGGGCTACAATGTGCTTTTCCCAATTGGCTTTGATGCTTTCGGACTTCCGGCTGAAAACTATGCCATAAAAACAGGAATACATCCGAGAATTTCGACGGATAACAATATAAAGTATTTTTCAGAGCAGCTCAAAAAAGTTGGCTTTGCCTTTGACTGGTCCCGCACTATAGATACTACAGATCCTGATTATTATAAATGGACGCAGTGGATATTCCTTAAAATGTTCGAGCACGGACTCGCCTTCAGGGACAAGACCCTTGTGAACTACTGCCCGAGCTGCAAGGTTGTTTTGTCAAACGAGGATTCCCAGGGCGGAAAGTGCGACGTCTGCCACAGCGATATCGTGCAAAAGTCCAAGGACGTTTGGTATTTAAGGATAACCGCTTATTGCGACAGGCTTTTAGAGGGGCTTAAGGAGGTGGATTACCTTCCGAATATTAAGCTTCAGCAGGAAAACTGGATAGGCAAATCCACAGGCGCGTTTGTCAATTTTGGTTTAAACGGTGCTGATGAAAAGCTCAGGATATACACTACCCGTCCGGATACCCTTTACGGCGTAACCTTCATGGTAATCGCCCCGGAGCACCCTGTTATCGACCGCAACAGGGAAGCTATAAAGAACATGGACGCGGTTGAAGCGTATCGCGCGGAATGCGCAAAGAAAACCGAGTTTGAAAGGACTCAGCTTGTCAAGGACAAGACGGGCGTCAAACTCGAGGGTCTTACAGCCATAAATCCGGTAAACGGCAGGGAAATTCCGATTTACATATCCGATTATGTAATGATGGGCTACGGAACCGGAGCTATTATGGCAGTTCCTGCGCACGACCAGCGCGACTATGAGTTTGCAAGGAAGTTCGGCATTGATATTATCGAGGTAATAAAGGGCGGAAACATCGGTAAGGAAGCGTACACTGGGGACGGTGAGATGATAAATTCCGGCATTCTCAACGGCATGACCAATAAAAAGGACTCCATCGCCAGGATGACAGAGTACCTTGAGGAAAAGGGAATCGGAGAAAAGGGCGTTCAGTACAAGATGAAGGACTGGGCGTTTAACAGGCAAAGGTACTGGGGAGAGCCGATACCGATAGTATACTGCGAGCATTGCGGAATGGTAGCGGTTCCGTATGAAGAACTGCCGCTTCGCCTGCCGGAGGTGGAGAATTTTGTCCCGGGTACTGACGGAGAAAGCCCACTTGCAAAGATTGATTCCTTTGTAAACTGCACCTGCCCGAAGTGCGGCGCGCCTGCAAAGAGGGAAACTGACACAATGCCCCAGTGGGCGGGATCTTCGTGGTATTATTTAAGATACTGCGACCCGCATAACGACAAAGCGCTTGCCTCTAAGGAGTCTCTTGAATACTGGATGCCGGTAGACTGGTACAACGGCGGTATGGAGCATGTCACAAGGCACATGATTTACTCGCGCTTCTGGCACAAGTTTTTGTATGATATCGGCGTAGTCAATACTGACGAGCCGTATATGAAGCGCACCGCACAGGGTCTGATATTAGGACCTGACGGCGAAAAGATGAGTAAGTCGAAGGGAAATGTAATAGACCCGCTGGACGTTATCAAGGCATATGGAGCAGACGTTTTAAGGGTATATGCGCTGTTCATGGGAGATTATGAAAAGGCTGCGCCTTGGAGCGATTCAAGCGTAAAAGGCTGCAAGAGGTTTTTGGACCGCGTATGGGGCTTGCAGGAATCGCTTATAGACGGCGAAGGCTACAGACCTGAGTTTGCGTCAAAGATGCATAAGATGATTAAGAAGGTCACGCTTGATATCGACAGCATGAAGTTTAACACTGCAATAGCGGCGATGATGACTATACTCAACGATTTTGCGCAGGACGGCGCAATAAACCGCGCCGAGCTCAGAGATTTTCTGATAATGCTTTATCCGTTTGCGCCGCATATTACCGAGGAAATGTATCAATCCTGCGGCTTCGGAGGATATATTCACGATGCGTCCTGGCCGTCATATGACGAAGCTCAGTGCGTAGATGACGAGATTGAAATAGCCGTGCAGATAAACGGGAAGATTAAGGACAGGGTTGTAATATCTGTTGAGGCGTCGCAAGAAGAGGTTTTGGAGTTTGTAAAGAAAAATTCGAAAGTAGCTCCTGAGCTTGACGGTAAAACGATAGTAAAGGAAATTTATGTAAAGGGAAAGCTGGCAAATATTGTTGTAAAATAATCTTTATGCTAAAACCCTTGGCAAAATACGATGTATTAATATATTTATATATTGCTCAGCGCGATGTCTGAGAATAAATGTTTATAAAAATTCCTGTTTGCTATTGACTTATCGTTTAAGCTGACGTATAATATTCTTTGGTTACATTATTAGCTAATGTACAATCCTCTGCCCGTGCGGCAAAGGGAGGGAACAGTAAATGGCAGAAGTGCGCGTTGGTAAAAATGAATCGCTGGAGACAGCTCTTAAGCGTTTCAAAAGGTCTTGTGCAAGAGACGGCGTTATTGCTGAGGTCCGTAAGAGAGAGCATTACGAAAAGCCTTCGGTTAAGCGTAAAAAGAAGTCTGAAGCTGCTCGTAAGCGCAAGTACTAATTAACAGTATAATTTAAGAAAAGCGAGCAGTTTGTCTGTTCGCTTTTGTTTTTGGAGGAGCAGATGCTTTTTAAGCCTGAATATGTGTTTAACTCTGTCGCAGACATCGAGCCGGAATTTTTGGAGCGTGAGGGCATCCATGCGCTGATTTTGGATTTGGACAATACTCTTACAACTCATAACAACCCTGTTCCAAGGCCTGAAATACGTCTTTGGCTCGAGAACATGAAAAAAACGCCGGTTAAGATGCTTATTCTTTCCAATAACCATTATGAAAGGGTAAAGCCGTTTGCAGACGCGCTCGGGCTTGACTTTGTCTGCGACGCCGGAAAGCCTCTTACCGGAGGATATAAGCGTGCGATCAGGCACCTTGGACTTGACAGAAGCGAAGTCGCGTCGGTGGGAGACCAGATATTTACCGACGTTTTGGGAAGCAATCTTTCCGGAGTAAAAAGCATATTTACGTTTCCGATAGTATATGAAACAGGCTTCTGGTTCAAGGTAAAGCGCGCTTTGGAGCGTCCGCTGCTGCCAAAAAGAAAGAGCGCAGCGCGGAATGAGCCGCGCGAGGATATACCGTATGAAGCGATGTTTTCAGACGAAAAGGATGTGAAAAAATGAGAGCATTATTCGGCCCTGCAGGAAGCTCCGAAGACTTTTTGAAGAAGCATAAATCGTCTTGGGAAATGCCGGCTTTTTTAGACGAGCTTGGTCTCGACGCGTTCGAGTATCAGTGCGGACAGGGAGTAAGGGTTACGGACGCCTCCGCTAAGGCTTTAAGAAGCAAGGCGCGGGAGTACGGAATCGTTCTTTCCGTACATTCGCCGTATTTTATATCTCTTTCGAGCGTGGAGGAGGAAAAGCGAAATAAAAGCATAGATTATATACTTCAGAGCTGTGCCGCAGCGCAAAAGTTGGGTGCTGAAAGGATAGTTATCCACTCCGGCTCTTGCTCTAAAATGACAAGGCAGGAGGCGCTTGCTCTTGCCAAGGACACGCTTTTAAGTGCGAGGGCGGCGGCTGTAAGAGAGGGGTATGCGGATATACATTTTTGCCCTGAGACAATGGGCAAGATAAATCAGCTCGGAAACCTCGAAGAGGTGCTGGAGCTTGCGTCGCTTGACGACAGCTTCATTCCCTGCATAGATTTTGGGCATCTTAACGCGAGAACGCTGGGTCAGGTAAACTCGCAGGAAGCGTTTTCAAGTATACTTGACAGCATAGAAAATAAACTCGGGCACGACAGGCTTAAGGTGTTTCATTCGCATTTTTCAAAGATCGAATATACTCAAAACGGCGGTGAAAAAAGGCATTTGACCTTTGAGGACACCGTGTACGGACCGGATTTTGAGCCGCTGATGGAGCTGATAGCTAAAAAGCAGCTTGCCCCGACGTTTATATGCGAAAGTGCCGGAACGCAGTCACTTGACGCTTTGACAATGAAAAAAGCATATCTAAATTATTTAAATACATATGAAAGGAATTAGAGTCATGAATAAGTTTGAAAAGCTGTTTAATGTTTTGCCGGATGGAATAGACGCCGCTCTTATTACTGCGGATGTAAATCGCAGATACTTTACGGGAATGAAGTCCTCGGCGGGAACGGTGCTGGCTTTTAAGGATCAGGCGTACCTGATTATAGATTTCAGGTACATTGAGGCTGCGACGAAAAAGGTCAGGGACGCCAAGGTAATACTTCAGGAAAAGCTGTTTGACCAGATCAATGAGCTTCTTAAAAAGCACGGGGCAAAGACTCTGGCTATAGAAAGCGAGAGCGTAACGGTAGCGGCTCTGAACATGTATAAGGAGCGCATAACCGCGGCGGAAATAGTGTCCTCCTCTGAGCTGAGTAAGGCTATAGAGGAGCTTCGCATTATAAAAACCGAGGACGAAATCGAAAAAATAATCAAGGCTCAGAGAATTGCCGAGGCTGCCTTTGAAAATGTGCTTAACTTTATTAAGCCGGGAGTTACGGAAAAGGAAGTAGGGCTGTGCCTTGATTACTACATGCTTAAAAACGGTGCGGAGGCGCTGTCCTTTGATACGATTGCCCTAACAGGAGCCAATACGTCGCTTCCTCACGGAGTGCCGGGCGACAATGTCGTAAGGGAAGGCAGCTTCGTACTCATGGACTACGGAGCTATGTACGACGGATATCACAGCGATATGACAAGAACGGTGTGCGTAGGAAAGCCCACCGAGAAGATGGAGCAGGTTTATAACACAGTCCTTGACGCTCAGCTTAAGGCTCTGTCCTTTATTAAGGCTGGGGTTACCGGAAGCGAGGCCGATAAGGTCGCGCGCGACATAATAGACAAAGCAGGCTACGGTAAAATGTTCGGTCACTCGCTCGGACACGGCGTAGGCGTGGAAATACACGAGGCGCCGAACGCTTCGCCTTCAAGCAATCAGGTGCTTAAGGAAAATATGATAGTGACGGTCGAGCCGGGAATTTACATTCCGAACGAGTTCGGAGTGAGAATCGAGGACTTTGTCGTTGTAAAGCAGGACGGCTGCATAAATATGACTTTGGCAAAGAAATCTCTTATTTCTTTGTAAAAGCTCTTGAATTATTTCAGACAATCGGTTAAAATAAATTGTAACAAGCTGCGCAGAGCGGCTGTGCAGTTAACGACATTATATTTTTTACTTTAGGGGCTGTCGCTATTATATCGGCTCCCTAAAAGAAACGGAGGACATTAACATATGATCACAGCAGGTGATTTTAGAAACGGCGTAACATTTGAGGAAGACGGCAACGTAATGCAGGTAATTGAGTTCCAGCACGTAAAGCCCGGAAAGGGAGCAGCGTTTGTTAGAACCAAGACCAAGAATGTTATTACCGGCGCAGTTGTAGAAAAGTCCTACAACCCCACTGCTAAGTTCCCCACAGCTTTTATCGACAGAAGAGAGATGGAATATTCCTATAGCGACGGCGAACTTTATTACTTCATGGATACCGAGACCTACGAGCAGATCCCCGTAAGCCCATCCGACGTTGGCGATAATTTTAAATTCGTTAAGGAAAACATGGTATGCACGGTTCTTTCCTACAAGGGAAAGGTGTTCGGAGTCGAGCCGCCTTACTTTGTTGATTTGGTCGTAACTCAGACCGATCCCGGATTCGCAGGAAATACCGCGACAAATGCAACCAAGCCCGCAACGCTTGAGACCGGTGCGGAAATAAAGGTTCCGCTGTTTATCAACGAGGGCGACGTTATAAGGATCGATACAAGAACAGGCGAGTACATGAGCAGAGCATAATCGCGGCTGTTTAAATTAAGAATGCCGGACTACTCTTTATTGAGCGAACTGCCTGCCGGCATTAACCCTGCGGGCGTTTTGCGCATATAATCTTTTTTTAGGAGGGTTATCATGACATTATCAGAAAAGGCTAAGTATTTGAGCGGACTTATGGACGGCTTAGGCATTGATGATTCTACGCCAAACGGTAAAATACTTTTGGCTATAGGGGATCTTCTTGATGAAATTGCCTCCACTGTTGACACAATTGATTCTGATGTAGACGATATTGTTGAATTCTGCAACTGCATTGACGAGGATCTCGCAGCTGTTGAGGATGATCTTTACGACGACGAGAACGAAGACGACGCCTGTGGCGATGATTGCTGCGATGACGATTGCTGCTGTGACGAAGAGTGTCAATGTGATGACGATAACTACGAGGTAGTATGCCCGACCTGCGGCGACACAATAGAACTTACCTATGATATGGTAAAGGAAGGTTCTATCAACTGCCCTAACTGCGGCGAGCTTTTAGAGTTTGACGTCGGAGACGACGAAGAATATGAGCAGACTGAGGAATAAACCCTCGGGTGCAGAACACTGAAAATTTAATATTTATATTGTCTTCAGGGTAGGGCGAAATTCCCAATCGGCGGTAAAGTCCGCGAGCGAAAGCAGGAATCGGTGCAATTCCGATACCGACAGTTACAGTCTGGATGGAAGAAGATTTGTATTGGTATGCAAAGCCCATGGAGCACCCGTGGGCTTTTATTTTTTGAGGAGTGATACTATGTCAAATGCAACAGTAAAGACAAAACCGAATCGCAAAGTGTCCACAAGGGCGCTTACGGCCTGCGCCATGCTTGCCGCAGTGTCTTTTGTACTGCAATTTTTAGAGTTTTCAATACCGATAATACCGTCGTTTGTAAAGTTTGATTTATCGGACGTACCCGCGCTGATAGGAACATTTGTCTTAGGTCCTGTCTACGGTGTCGCGATAGAGCTTGTAAAGAATATTATACATATACCGTTTGGCAGCTCGTCGGGGGTAGGAGAGCTGTGCAATTTTCTTTTCGGCGCAGTATTTACTTTTACAGCGGGAATCATATATAAATTCAAGCATACGCGAGGCGGAGCTATAATAGGATGCCTGTGCGGCGCGCTTTTGATGGCGGTTGTAAGCATACCGATAAACTATTTCTTTGTATATCCTGCGTATGTAGTTATATACAATATGCCGCTCGATGCTATTATCTCCGCTTACGAGGCGATACTTTCTCCGATAGCCGGCATACCTACCGGTAACTCGCTTCTTAACTGCCTTATAGTGTTTAACCTTCCGTTCACACTATGCAAGGGCATAATAGAGGCTGCAATATGCTACATAATTTATAAGCCGATAAGCCGCCTGTATCATAGATGAGTTATTATTTTGTATAATTATATGAAATAAATATTTGAATTAATAAACCGACGCTTAGTTTAATTATATTGAAAACAGACGGGCAAGCATGTATATTTATATTATAAATTAGGCAATGTGTGGAGGAAATCATTATGGGGAACAGGATAAAACGGTTTATTTCCGTGGCGATATGCCTGAGTATGCTGACGTCTATGGCGGGCTGTTCCGCAGGCGGCGGGGAAACAAGTGATGATGAAGATTTGGAGGTTATTATGCCCGACGATGTAAATGTTGATACCGTAATCGGAGTTTCGCCTCTCAGGGCGTCCGAAATGAACGGAGGAGTGTTCGAGGGCTGGGGAACAAGCCTTTGCTGGTGGGCAAACAGAATAGGATATTCTGACGAGCTGTCTCAGCAGGCTGCGGATTTGTTCTTCGGTGACGACGGCCTTAGGCTTAATATTATGCGCTATAATATCGGCGGAGGAGACGATCCCACCCATACGCATATAACAAGAACCGATTCCGATGTGCCCGGGTGGCTCGTTTTGGACGAGGAGACAGGCGAATATGTATATGACTACGACGCCGACAAGGGACAGCTCAATGTTCTTAAGAGAGCTGTTGAGGCAGCGGGAGAGGACGCAATCGTAGAGGTGTTTTCGAATTCGCCACCGTATTTTATGACGGTGAGCGGCTGCTCGTCGGGCGGCTTTGACTCTAACGTAGACAACCTCAGGGAGGATTGCTACGATGATTTTGCCGAGTATTTGGCGCATGTGACAAACTACATTCAAAACGAGCTTGGAATAGAGGTTACAAGCGTTTCGCCCATGAACGAGCCGAATACAAATTTCTGGGGAGCTTACAGCTATAAGCAGGAGGGCTGTCATTTTGACGCCGGCGAGTCTCAGTCTAAAATAATCGAGCTTACCTATGAGGCACTCAGGCAATATGACCTTCCCAATGTAATAGTAGCGGCGAGCGATGAGACAAGCACGGAGCTTCAGATAGAGGAGTACCTTTCCTATTCGGATAAGGCGAGGGAAAGCCTTGGACGCATAAACACCCATACATATAACCCCACTAAGATAGGCGAGCTTGGTCAGCTTGCCAAGGACGAAGGCTTTAATCTTTGGATGAGCGAGGTCGACGGCAACGGAGTCGCCGGGACAGACGCGGGAGAGATGGGACCTGCGCTTTGGCTCGGTGAAAAGATTATTTCCGACATAAACGCCCTGTCTCCGTCCGCGTGGGTTTTGTGGCAGGTTATAGACAAGCATATATGCGAGGAGGGCTACAAGGGTCGTCAGGACTCCGGAATGATAGATATAACCCAGGGCTTCTGGGGAACCGCCGTTGCGGACCATGACAACGTGGATATTATTTTGACCCAGAAGTATTACAGCTTCGGTCAGTTTACAAGATATATCCGCCCGGGAATGACGCTCATTCACTGCGGGGCAGACTCCCTTGCCGCTTATGACAGCGTGAACAAGCAACTTGTAATAGTCGCGCTTAATAAGACCGGCCAAGACAAGACCGTAAACTTTGACCTTTCGCAGATGGACTCTATCGGCAAAAGGGTAAGCGCTGTCAGGACCAGCGGTACAATGGAGGACGGCGAGCATTGGGCACAGCTTGACGATATCGGCGCTTATGAGGACGGCTTTGTCGCTACGCTTAAGGCAAATTCCGTAACCACATATATCGTTGAGAACGTAGAAATGTCTGATATCAGCTTGGACGAGGTTTCAATGGCTGGCGCCGTAGTAACAGGCTCAATGGCATGGAACAACGGAAGCGACACTGCCGATAAGGTTGTTGACGGCGATACCCTCACCTTCTTTGACGGAACTGCAGAGGGCTGGGTGGAAATAGACCTCGGCGAATCGGTTAAGTTTGACGTGATCGGCTATGCTCCCAGAACCGGTTATGAAAGCAGAATGAACGGCGGTCGCTTCTACGGCTCGAAAAACGGCGAAAAGTGGGATGAGCTGTATGTTGTATCTTATTCGCCTGCGTCAGGCATGAACTACGCCTTCTTGGATAAGGAATACAACTATAGGTATATAAGATATGACGTTCCGGAGGGAAGAGCGGAAGGTATGACAGAGGATTATATGTGCAATATCGCAGAAATCGTGCTTTATAAAAGCAATAAGTAACATAAACATTCGGCGGTCGGTGTTTAAATGCGTCGGCCGCTGATATCTTTAACGCGCTGTATACAGCCGAAAGTATTATTACGTTATAGCGTTTATACGAGAGATTAATTCGGATTTTTGTTATATATGTAGTTTATTATTATATTTATTTGTGCAATTTTAATAGTTTTCATCTTAATATCATATGTTTTTATTGATTTTTACAATAAGACATAGTATAATATTTTCGTCAAAATAAAAAGGAGAGATCTATGATGACATTTACTAAAAGAATATTAGCAATTTTGTTTCAGCTGCGCTCGTATTTTCATTTACCGCATGTACGTCAAGCTCGGATGACGAGCCTGATCAGACAGAGCAAGTAACGGAAAACGACGAGCCTGAGACTACAGAGCAGGAGGAGACCGACCAGGAGGAAACAGAGCCCGAGGTCACAGAACCTGAGGTTACAGAGCCGGTAGAGGAGCCGGAAGAGGTTCTTGAGCTTGAGTTTATACCCGAGCTGTATGACGATGTCGTCCTTACAGAAGAAAACATGGCGGGCTACGCGCCCGATTCCGAGGGACAGGCGTTGACGTATAACGAGGACGGAAGCATGTCGGCTGTATCCATCTCATCTGTCTCGTTTAACCTGCCGGAGGAAATAGCGGCGGGTTCTACTGCGATATTGTATATCAAGGGAACTGCTGCGGCTGATTTTACCGTAGCTCTTGCGGATTCGGCTTCTTCTCCCGTTACAGATGCATACGGCATTGCCGCCGGAGATTTTGAGAGGTTTATAGAGCTTGAAGTATTGAGCGGTGAAGACGAGGCTTCCGCTCCCGCATCTGTCTTTGTGCTTAGCGCTGTCGATGCCGAATCTCCTTCCGACTTTACGATCACAGAACTTTGCGTTTATGCAGGCACGGTCAGCGAGTATGAGGCAGACGTCGAGTGGTTCAACAATGCTCCCGCTGAGCTGTCGGCCGAATACGATGCGTCAAGATTTACTGCAATTCCTGTGAATGTTGATAACTTCGGACACGCTCAGATTTCAAACGAGCGTGTTGAAAACGACGAAGAGTCTCTTACGTGGTCCGACGACGGGCTTACTGTAAACGGCGCTACGCTTGTATCATTTAATCTTCCTTCGGGAGTCGGAATGGGCAAGACTGTGGTCGTTCATATAAAGGGCACATCTGACAGTAATTTCAGAGTATGGCTTTTGGACAACGACGAGGTAACCTCTTCAAGACAGATTAATATGAGCGATTATTTCAGGTTTGAATCCGGAGAGTACGACTATCTTATTGAGCTTACCACCGAGTACTTTGACGCTGAAATCGCTGACGATACAGCGCGTCAGCTTGCGTTTAAAGCTCTCACGTGGGACACCACTCTTGATAACTTTACCGTAAACGAAATAGGAGTTTATTACGGTACTCTTGATGATTATATGGCTGGCGCCGAGAGCAATCCCGAATACGCTGCTGAGCCTGTAGTGGAGGCTGGGACTTCAGAAGATGAAGCTGCTTCGGGAGACGATGCTGAAACTTCCGACGGCGAAGCTGCGGATGAACAGGCTTCGGACGGAGAAGCCGCATAATCCAGCAGGTAATTAAATTTTTGCGCCGGAGCAACACGCTCCGGCGCTTTTTCATAGATCTTTATGGTATTTCCATAGTCTTATAATAAAATAAACTTGGCAAATTGAAAAAATTCCGAGCAAGATAAAAAAGGCTACCAGACTGATAATATCAAAGATGGCAAGTAGGGAAATGGATATAGCGTAGATCCATATTAACAATTCGTATGCTCTGGCTTTTGCCGCATTGCCTAATGCTATATTTCTTTCATCTTTTTTCGACTTTTAATTGATTCAGTTCGTTCCTTTCTTCTTGGGACAATAAATTTTCATGTTTTATTCTTGCTCCTCCTCATAGATAAAAATATCTTCTATCATTAAACCAAAATATTTTGATAATTTGAAAGCCAACTGAATAGAAGGGTTGTATTTTCCGTTTTCTAATGAACCTATAGTTTATCTGGAAGCTTTTAAGGCGGCTGCTAATTCTTCTTGCTTAATCCTCCCGTTCTTTTCGTAATTTCTCTAAACGGTTTTTCACTATATTATCCTCCTTCCTATGGAAAGTTTGCTTTCCATAATTCATTATAAACTTCGGAGCAGCGGGCTATTGTTTACTAAATTTTTATATGTTACTTTATGGCATATGAGCATTATTTGCAAGATTATCTTGTAAAATTATAAAGAACAGCTTAAAATTTTAAAATGATTTTTGATGCTATCAGTTGAAACTTCCGTCCCACAGCGGCATGTTTAAGATATACTTTGATTCGACAGCCGGAACATAGTACGCCCCGTAGGTTTTAAGGTCATCCCTTCCCGCTTCAGGCAGTTCAATATAAAAGCGGTAATACGGTATAAAATACTCAGACGTAGCGTCGCTTCTGTATATAAGCTCTACCTTTGTAATATACTTTGCTCCCGGAAAATCATATTGAACAACAGTCGTGATATAGTTTCCGCCTATCAAAAGCTCTTTGGCTTCGTCTGCGGTTATGATGGGATAATCGCCGACCTTTTCGGCGTCGCCGTAATTATAGATTGTCAAATTCGTGCTAGAATAAAGAACTGCATTGTTAAGACTGTAATTAACGATTTTTTCAACGTCATTGCCGCTGCCGTCATAGAATTCAATATAATAGTTTTGAGTCAGGTCGGTGGAACGGTCTCCTCCGGATATATTTATCTGGGGATCGGTCATATTTAAAATGTTTTTATATTCGTTTTTGACGTATTCGGCAACTGAGACACAAGAATCATAGGAGGAATTATTGACTTCATCGATGAAACTCTCGCCGTTATAAAGCTCTACAGACACCGCCATGTTCACATTTACTTTGATTTTAGCACTTCCCGTGTCTATCATCAAATATGTGGGATCAAAGTATCCGTCAGGTATTTCCTCATATCCGGCTGTTTTAAGCTTTTCAATAGTACGCTGCTTTTGCTCCTCGGTCGGGGCGTCGTCGGTTATTTCATAAGCGGAAGTATCGATGCCTAGACGCTCCGACGTCTCTATTAAAAGCTCCTTCATTTTTTCGTAATCAACGCCGCGAGCTATGTGGTATATATCATAGCTTATAGGATTTTTGTATACAGGAAGTTCTGCTATCCGCATGTCCTCGTTCCAAGGGTTGCCGCTTACAAGCTCTGATATGTCATACGCCATGTATCCCTCGAAGCCTGCAGCGCTATCAAATGATTCCGGAATGCTCAGCATGACCGGCTCCTGCGGATCGGTATTGTCGGCTGTAATGTCCGTGCCGGTGACTGCGGGGAGTCTTGGGGCATCGTCTTTGATTTTTGTGTGTTGCGCAATGCGCGCAGCTGAAAACACTGCAATTGCCAGACATGCCGCTATTGCAGTATATTTGATAAATGTGCGGCTTTTTTTATTTACTGCTGTGTCTGCAGCCTCAATGTATTTCGGATCGATTAACTCTACTTTATCAAGAAATTCATTTCCTCTCATAAGTTATAACCACCACTCTCAAGCAATTTTCTGAATTTGTTTCGACATCGAAAAAGCATGGATTTTACTTTGCTTTGGGATAGGGAAAAGCGTTTTGAGATGTCTGCGATAGAGTCTAAAAACCAGTAACGCCGCAAAAAGACAATTCGCTTTTCATTATCAAGCGTGCTGAGAAACGAATTTAAAAGCTCTTTAAACGCCATGTCGTCAATGGCGCATTCGCAGTCGCAGGGCGACGGTATGCATTGCTCTATTTCAGAACTCAGCTCGCATATAAATGCGCTGCGCTTAAGACTCTGTCGCTCTCGGCAGCGATTAAGCGAGATATGCCGTGTTATACGCGCCAAAAAAGCATAAAGATAGTTTTTCGGCTCGTGCGGCGGTATGGAGTTCCACGCTTCCATGTAGGTGTCGTTTTCACATTCCTCGGCGGTCGGAATGTCTTTTACTATGCCGTATGACAAAGAAAAAAGCCGTGATCCGAACTTTTCAGAGGTATAATGTATTGCTGTTTCGTCGCGGCACAAATAAAGCTCGACTATTTTGCTGTCTTCCAATTTGCTCAACCCCTTTCATATATATAAGCGCATTCTACGGCGGAACGGTTGCATATATAAAGAAATTAATTAGACATTTCTAATTGCTATTGCATCCGTTTTATTACCGCTGTTTCTCATTTTCTTTAAAAGCTTAAGAACTTTGTTGACAAACCGGGATTAATGTTGTATAATACATACCGAAATGAATAAGCCTTATCAAGAGAGACGGAGGAATCTGGTCCTATGAAGTCCGGCAACCTGTTTTCAAGGTGCTAAATCCAGCGGTTTATCCGAAAGATGAGGAAACTTATAAACATATGTTTTCAATGCGTTCGGATTTTCCGTACGCTTATTTTTTACTGTTTTACATCTATTCTATGCTCAGAAAGGAAATCAAAAATGAGAAGTTTATTTACTTCCGAATCTGTCACGGAGGGGCATCCCGATAAAATATGCGATCAGATATCCGACGCCGTACTCGACGAGTGCCTGCGGCAAGACCCCGATTCGAGAGTTGCATGTGAAACTACATGCACAACAGGCTTGATTTTGTGCTTGGGCGAAATTACCACAAAGGCGTCGCTTGACATTTCAAAGATAGTGCGTTCAGTTGTCAAGGATATAGGCTATGACAGGGCGAAGTACGGCTTCGACAGCGAGACCTGCTCGGTGCTCACCTCTATTCACCAGCAATCTCCCGATATCGCCATGGGAGTTGATAATTCTCTTGAGGGAAGGGAGCGCAACGCTTTCGATACCGGTGCGGGCGATCAGGGAATGATGTTCGGCTACGCATGCGACGAAACGCCTACTCTGATGCCAATGCCGATTTACTATGCCCACAAACTTTCAAGGAAGCTTTCGGAGCTTAGAAAGAGCGGGGGGCTGGGCTATTTAAGACCCGACGGCAAGAGCCAGGTGACAGTTGAGTATGTCGACGGAAAGCCGGTCAGGATAGACACCGTAGTTATATCTACCCAGCACGACGCAGCCGTTTCTCAGGAGACGATTAAAAAGGATATCATTGAAAAGTGTATTAAAGCCGTTATACCCGACGAGCTTATAGACGACAGGACGGTTTATTACGTCAATCCCACGGGGAGATTTGTAATAGGAGGTCCTCAGGGAGACTGCGGACTTACCGGAAGAAAGATAATCGTAGATACATACGGAGGATACGCGCGCCACGGAGGCGGAGCATTCAGCGGCAAAGACCCCACAAAGGTTGACCGCTCCGCCGCGTATGCTGCGAGGTATGTCGCAAAGAATATCGTTGCGGCGGGACTGGCTTCAAAGTGCGAAATACAGCTTGCATACGCGATAGGCGTTGCGAATCCGGTTTCCCTGCTTGTAGATACGTTTGGAACGGGAAGCGTTTCCGATGATAAGCTTTCCGATGCGGTGAAGATGGTGTTCGATTTAAGACCGTCCGCAATTATAAGCGCGCTTGACCTTAAGAGACCTATTTACCGTCAGCTTGCGGCTTACGGACATGTCGGAAGAGAGGATTTGGATCTGAGTTGGGAAAAGACGGACAAAAAACAAGAGCTGTTAGACGCGCTGAATCGGTTGATGTAACCCCTAAAAGCACAATTTCACTGCCTGAGAAGGTATTTTTAGCGGTGATAGCTGTGATGTTTCTCGCTTCCGTATTCGGGATATACGTACTAAGGTATAAAAACGCCGATACTCCAGTACTCATAGATATCGCCGTTCCGGAGGGGCTTGATTTGTCCGTGCTAAATGAAGCAACAAAGGAGGACTTCATGGAAGTGAAGGGGATAGGAGATGCAAGGTCTGACGCTATCATCAACCTTCGAGAAGCAATCGGCGGCTTTACTGACATCCGCGAAATAGCTAATATCGACGGAATATCCGATACACTTTTGAACGCTATAATCGAGCATTTTTATGGGGAGCAGGACGGCTCCGCTTCCGATGCGGAGCAGTAGCGCACGCATGTAAATACTCCTGTCAACAAAAAATCCTTATAAAAATAAAAAATCTATTGACAAACGCAATATCATGAGCTATAATAAATAACCGTGGCACGGATAAATCGTGCCGGATGGCTGCTGATATAGCTCAGTCGGTAGAGCGCATCCTTGGTAAGGATGAGGTCTCCGGTTCAAATCCGGATATCAGCTCCACACTCCCGAAGCGAAAGAGCTTCGGGAGTTTTTTATTTTAAAAAGCGCAGCCTGTTTTTAAGCAGACTGCGTTTTGTGTCTTTAAGAGTTATTTGTTATCTTCATTTGCGGATTCACTGTTTTCTCCCGGCTCGCCGTCATTCGCACCTTTACCTGAGCCGTCATCGCATACAATTTTTGTATCCTCTATCTCGTCGGGAGGGGACTCTTTAACCGTGCCTATATTTACTCCGGCCATAGAATAATACTCCCTGTCGGTGGGCATGTTTTTGCTTCTGAGTCTTGAATTGATAATGGCAGAGAATAAATCAAGCAGGACGGCAAAGAGAGGAACTCCTATTATCATTCCTATTATGCCGAACATGCTGCTGCATACAAGAATCGAGAACAGCACCCAAAATGACGGAAGACCTATTTTGTTTCCGAGTATTTTTGGACTTATAACATTTCCGTCAAGCTGCTGAAGGGCGATTATGAATATTACAAACCATATCACCTTGCGCGGCTCCGCTATTAATATCAGGACGGCGGACGGTATAGCTCCTATGAACGGACCGAAAACCGGGATTATATTTGTTATGCCGATAATAAGAGAAATAAGCATAACATATGGCATGCGGAAAATCAACATGAATATCGAGCAGAGCACGCCAACGATAACCGCGTCTATTATCTGTCCGTAAATAAAATTGAGGAAGGTGTGGTTTGTGTTAGAGGTAACGGAGAAAATTTTGTGATAAACCTTTTCGCTGAACAGAGCGACTATCACCTTCTTTGCCTGAGCCTGAAGGGTTTCCTTGCTGAAAAGGAAGTATATAGCCAAGATAAAGCCGAAGAAGAAGTTTTTAACCGAGTTTGCAAAGCTTAAGACGCTTGCAAGCAGATTTGTAAGCTGCGGAACAAGACCGGATATTATTCTTTCAATAGTTGTTGTTATGCTGTTAAGCTCGTTGTTCACTATCTGAGCTATACTTGGATTGTCGTCAAGAAGCTTTGTTATCCAGCTTTGGGCACTTGGAATGATGTCATTTACCAGTCCGTCGTATATCCCGGGGATATTTGATATCAGCTCTGGGATTACCGACAGTATCACAGCCGCAATAACAGCTATAATTACAATTGACGCAAACATAATTCCCAAAACTCTGGATATCTTTGGGTGAGGTTTCTTTTTGAAAATACGCTTTGAAAGAAAATTTTCCGCGCTTTTCATCATAGGGTTCATTACGAACGCTATGATAGCTCCCCATATTATCGGCTCAAATACTTGGAATATTTTTGAGATAATACTTCTTGTAAGGTCCCATTGAAACAGTACTGTTATAATGAGAAGCGTCAGAGTGGCGAACGCAAAGCAATACATAAATATCTTGTTGTACTTTTTATCAGTAAAAAACCTCAATTTCGTTCCTCCTTATGGTTTTGAGAGACGCATTGTTCAAAAAGCTAAAACTACGTTTAGTATACACCATTGCCAGTTTAAAAGTCTATAGTGAAATGTAAAAATTAATAAAAGAACATTTTCTATTTTATTTTCTTAAGTTTTATGATATACTGAATAATATGTAGTTATGACCATATGCAGTTGGAGGATTAGCTGTGACAGATAATGAATTTTATGCGCTTAAGCAAAGGGCGCTTTCAAGATATTTCAGAGGACTTAACTCAATGCAGCAGGAAGCCGTTTTTACGGTAAACGGTCCGGTCCTAATACTTGCCGGAGCGGGAAGCGGGAAGACGACTGTTTTAGTAAACCGTGTATCCAATATGGTGTATTTTGGAAACGCTTATTATGACACTACCCGTTACGCAGGAGTTACTCCTGACGACGAGCAGTTTTTGTCCGATTACGCAAACGGACTTACAGATGACAGCGAAAGGCTAAAAAACATCGTTGCGTCTGATTGCGTCAATCCCTGGAACATACTTGCGATAACGTTTACAAATAAGGCTGCAGGAGAGCTTAAGCAAAGGCTTGCTAGCATGCTAGGAGACGGCGCGAGCGCTATCACTGCGGCGACGTTTCACTCAGCCTGTGTAAGAATTTTAAGGCGTGAAATAGAACGTCTCGGATATCAGTCCAACTTTACGATTTATGATACGGACGACTCCGTAAGAGTGATAAAGGCATGCCTTTCTGACTTGAATATTTCAGACAAGATGTTCCCTCCCAAGCTTGTCTTGGGTGATATATCCAATTCTAAAGAGGCTCAGGTAGAGCCTGACGAATATGAAAGGCTCGCGTTCGGGGACTATAGAAAGCAGACTATAGCAAAGGTTTACCGTGCTTATCAGAACAGGCTTAAATCTGCAAATGCCGTTGACTTTGACGATATCCTGCTCCTGACCGTAAAGCTTTTTGAGGAGTATCCGGAGGTTTTGGACCACTACCAGAATCTTTATAAGTACATACTTGTGGACGAGTATCAGGATACAAATATGGTGCAATACAGGCTTATTGCGCTTTTAAGCCAAAAGCGCAGGAATATCTGCGTGGTAGGAGACGACGACCAGAGCATATACAAGTTCAGGGGAGCGACAATTGAAAACATACTCTCCTTTGAAAATCAGTACGAAAACGCTAAGGTTATAAGGCTTGAGCAAAACTACCGCTCGACGCAGAATATACTTACCAGCGCAAACGAGGTAATAAAAAACAACAAAGGAAGAAAGGGCAAGAAGCTCTGGACTGATTCCGGCGAGGGCGAGAAAGTCATTGTTTACAAGGCGGCTACAGAACAGGGAGAGGCAAGATTTGTCGCAGAGACGGTTTTAAAGCTTGTAAAGTCGGGCGGCAGATACTCAGATAACGCTGTTTTGTATCGGATGAACGCTCAGTCAAACGCCATAGAAAGGGCGTTTGTCGCAAGCGGAATACCGTATAGGACGATAGGCGGCGTAAAATTTTATGACCGCAAGGAAATCAAGGACATAATCGCTTACCTGTCCGTTATAAACAACGAGAATGACATGTTGCGTCTGAGAAGAATAATAAACGAGCCGAAAAGAGGGATAGGCGCGTCGAGCGTAGAGCTTTTGGAGCAGATAAGCACAAGCCTTAGCGAATCCCCGATTCAGATAATGCGAACTGCTGCGGATATACCGATGCTCTCAAGAGTCGCCTCAAAGCTTACGGCGCTTTCCCGTATTTTCGACGAGCTTAAGGAGCATTCGCTTATCATACCGTTGCCGGAGCTTTTAGACGAGCTCGTTGAAAAGTCCGGTTATCTGGCGCTTTTGCAGTCTCAGGGAGACGAAGGCGCTCAAAGGCTTGAAAATATAAACGAGCTGAAATCCACTATGATGGATTATTATGAAAATGCTGATGATCCGTCCCTGTCCGGCTTTCTTGAAGAGATTGCCCTCTATACCGACACCGACGAGCTGGGTTCTGAGGACGATTGCGTAACCCTGATGACCGTCCACGCGGCAAAGGGTCTTGAGTTTGACAACGTGTTCGTTGTGGGGCTGGAGGAAAACATCTTCCCAAGCTCCCGCAGCGTTGACAGCGAGGCTGATGTCGAAGAGGAGCGCAGGCTGATGTACGTCGCTATAACAAGGGCGAAAAAACGCCTTTATCTTTCCTGTGCAAAGCAGAGAATGCTTTTCGGCTCTACAAATTTCAACAAGCCGTCGAGATTTATCGGCGAGCTGCCGGATAAGACTACTCTGCAAACGTCCGAGCAGAGCGCTCAGGATTACCATAGAGCGGCGCCTCACGGGGAAAACGTTAAATTCTCGCCGTTTTCGGCTCGGCAGGAAAGGAAAAAAGCAAGCGATGAAAGCTTTGGGATCGGCGACAGAGTCGTTCACAACGTGTTCGGAGAGGGAACAGTCCTAAATGCCGTTAGGATGTCCAACGATACAATGCTTGAAATTTCCTTTGATAGAGTGGGAACAAAGAAAATAATGGCGGCTTTTGCAAAGATTAAAAAGCTTTAAAGGAGTATATATGACTAATTACGACAAGTATATTCCGTCCGGCCTTACGCTTGACGATACGTACGAGATTAAAATTCTGATATGCTATTTTTTAAGGCAGATAGACCGCCCGATAACGCATAATCAGCTTGCGGAAATAGCGACTGCTGACGGAAGCGTAAATTACTTTACATTTTCCGAGGTAGTGGCGCAGATGCTCGATTCCGGAATGCTGATAAAAAAAGAAATAGACGGTGAGCAGTATTATGTGTTGTCGGAAAACGCAAAAGAGGGGGCGAACGATTTTAAAAGGCTTGTTCCCAAAAGCTTTCGCGACAAAATTCTTTCTGCGGGACTCAAGTTTTTTGCAAAGCTCAAAAACGATAATGACGTAAAAGTAAATATAACTGAGATGGATAAGGGGTACTGCGTGGAATGCACCTGCACCGAGGGCGAGCTCGTGCTTATGGAACTCAAACTGTTTGCTCTAGATAAGGAGCAGGCGAATATGCTTTCCGAAAAGATAGTGCAGAACCCATCCGGTTTTTATACCAAGCTTATAGATTACGCCGTGGAAAACGAGGAGTATAATCCTGATCCCGAGGAGGTAGGCGATATATGAGCAACAACTTTTTCGCGCTTACCGCCAGAATGAAATATATAAATCGCTGGGGTCTTATGCGAAATACAAGAAACGAAAATATTGCTGAGCATTCCTTGGACACCGCTATCATAGCGCATTTGCTTTGTCAGATAAAAAACAAAAGGCTGGGAGGAAGCGTTGATTCGGACAGAGCTGCCGTGCTTGCGATATTTCACGACGTGTCTGAAATAATAACCGGCGACCTTCCGACGCCCGTCAAATATTTCAGCGAGGATATCAGCCGCGCGTATAAGGATGTTGAAAAAGCCGCCGTGGATAAGCTTATCGGTGAGATACCGTCTGATTTGTCAGATGAGTATGTCAGCATATTCAAGTGCCGCGACGAGGAGCTGTTAAAAATCGTCAAGCTGGCGGATAAGATTTCTGCCCTGATAAAGTGCATAGAGGAGAGAAATTCCGGGAATACAGATTTTGCAGACGCAGAAAAACAAACCTTTAAATCGATAAGGGAAATGGGGCTTAAGGAAGCTGATATTTTTATCGAGGAGTTCCTGCCGTCTTATGAGCTGACGCTTGACGAGCAAACATGACTTTGCGCATAACGAGTCGAATTGTTGGTAATATCGTACAAGGTTTTTTGATAAAATTTTATATTTATATGGTTATTGAATTTCCGAAGGAATATGATATACTTATAAATGTAGTTACACGAAAGCTGGGGTATTGTTGCTTAAAAAATTATTCATCAAGGATTACCAAAATGTTTCCGATCCTGCCGTAAGAAATAAATATGGGGTAGTGGCAGGCGCGTTCGGGATTGTGACTAATATAGTTTTGTTCGTCATAAAGATTTTGGTTGGTCTGATTGCAAACAGTATTACCATTATTGCCGACGCTGTAAACAATCTGTCCGACGCCGGCTCGTCTATATTTACGCTGGTAGGATTTAAGCTGTCGAACAGACCGGCCGATAAGGATCATCCGTTTGGTCATGCGAGGTATGAGCAGATAACTGCTCTTTTAGTGGCTATTCTGATTTTGTGCATTGGAGTTCTCTTTGCAAAAAGTTCTATTGACAAAATAATTAATCCGCAGGAGATATATATCAGCGCGGCGACATATGTGGTTTTGTGTGCGGCTATTGTTCTTAAGCTGGTTCAGATGCTTACATACCTCGATTTTGCAAAGGCAATATCGTCCGACGCCATAAAAACTGCTGCCATGGACTCGCGAAACGATATAATAACCACTGTGTCGGTACTTGTCAGTATGATTATAATGCAGGTGTTCAGCATTAATATAGACGGATGGGTAGGGCTGGCGGTGTCGGTATTTGTGATATGGTCCTCTGTCGGAATGGTAAAAGAGGCTATAAGCAATATGCTCGGCACTCCTCCGACAAAGGAACAGGTTGATGCAATACGTCATCTTTTCGACGGTCACAGTGAGATTATCGGCTATCACGATCTTATAATTCACAGCTACGGCGCGGGCGCTACGTTTGCGTCTGTGCACGCTGAGTTTGATTCGTCGAGCAATGTCGTTCACATACATGATATTATAGATAATATCGAGCGCGAGTCTATGAAAAAGCTCGGAATTATGCTTACAATACACATGGACCCTGTCGATTTGTCAAACGAACGCAGGCAGCATTTGTATGAGCTCGCTCTTTCCGGGATGAAAAGATATGATCCCGAGATAACTATTCATGATTTCAGGCTTGTCGACGGACCTACGCATACAAATGTGCTTTTTGACATTATAGAGCCGTTCGGTAAGAAATACGATCTTGATAAAATAAGGCAGATGTTAGATGAGGAATTTTCAGGTGAAGAGGGTACCTACTACTTTGTTATAAATGTAGATAAGAAAATGGATTAATGAATAAAGAAGGCTCAAAAGGATTAAAAAAATCGGATATCGCGCTTATCGCGGTTTTTGTTTTCGTGGTGGCGGCAAACGTAGTTGCAAGGCTTAGCGTGAGCATTTCCGACTTTTACGTTCAGAAAATCTATCCCGTTATATCAACCCCTTTTATTTTTCTTTCGGGACTGTGTAATTTTTCTGTCGGAGAGGTAATGATAGCGGCTGCGGTAATTGTGGTTTTAATCGGCATACCAACGCTGATAGTATTTGCGATTGTAAAGAGAAAAAACAAGCCGCTTGTAAATCGCGTGTCAAAGCGTGTGCTAAGGGTGTGCCTGTGGGTTTTGGCGTACATTATGGCGGCGGAAACCTTCAACTGCTTCATAATGTACCAGTGCACGACGTTCTCGTCAAGATATTTTCCTGAGACCGAGCACAGCGAGGAACTGCTTATAGAAACTATAGGTGATGTCAGCAAAAGGCTTGCCGAGCTGTACGATAATTTCGAGCGCGGGGAGGACAGTTACATTGTTTTGGACGAAAGCTACATAGAAAGCTGCAAAACTGCCATGCATGATATTTCCGGGCAGTACTCTCAGCTTTCGGGATACTATCCGAACCCAAAGAAAATCCGCGCGTCATTCTTTATGTCCCAGCAGGGGATTGTAGGGCTGTATATGCCGTTTGCCTTTGAGGCTACATATAACACGGATACTCAGGATATTTCAAAGCCAAGCACAATTTGTCATGAGCTTGCGCACCTGAAGGGTGTGATACAGGAGGATGAAGCCAGCTTTGTCGCGATGGTCGCATGCTTCAATTCAGACGACGCCGCCGTAAGGTACAGCGGATATCTGGACGCTTTCTACTATCTTTATTCCGATGCATCGGAGCTTTTCGGAACGGAGTATGAGGAGTCTCTTCTTGAAGCGATATCCTGTGTGCCAAGCGAGGTTTGGGACTATGACCTGTATTCTTTTAAGGCAAACTACTGGGAGGAGAATAAGGACAAGGAAATAATACCGACAGAAACTGTAGAGGCTGTTTCGGACGCGCTCACCAACGCAAACCTTGTTTTTAACGAGGTTGAAGAGGGAATTCTTATTTATTACCGCGTAACCGAGCTGCTTATGGACTATTGTGCATCAGGCGGTTATATCTGAATCGTCTGCATATATAAAAATAGGAGGAGAAAGATGACTAAAATGCGATTTTTAAGCAGTATGATGGCATGCGCCATGCTTGTAGGAACATTTACATCTTGCGCGAGCGACCTCAAGTACAGCGGGGATCTTGTGGAGTATGCATATGATGAAAACGCACCTTCGCTGTATGAGGAGTTTGCGGACTATTTCCAGATTGGCGCTGCTATTAATCCGAGTGATCTGGAGGAGGGCACAGAAAGGTTTAATATAATTACAAACCAATTTAATGTTTTTACCATGGAAAATGATACTAAACCGGATCACATTCATCCGTCTGAGGATACATATAATTTCACCAATACAGACAAATTTGTCGAGTATGGTGAGAAGTATGACAAAACCTTACGAGGGC
This sequence comes from Candidatus Faeciplasma sp., assembly GCA_048393055.1. Classification (GTDB taxonomy): domain Bacteria; phylum Bacillota; class Clostridia; order Oscillospirales; family Ruminococcaceae; genus Faeciplasma. Next base: position 149,308 of record DBFJJS010000010.1, on the reverse strand, counting down.
ATACGCTTATATGGCACTCTCAATGTCCCGACTGGTTCTTCTATGACGATGAGGGCAATGAGGTGACTGCCGATGTGCTCGTCGATAGGATAAACGAGCATGTTACAACTATCGTAAGCCGTTATAAAGGCAAGATAGACACATGGGACGTTGTAAACGAGGTCCTTGACGACGCTTACGGTCTCAGATTTTCAAAATGGCTCAAGCTTGTCGGCGATTATGACGGCGACGGCGACGACTACGACTTTATTGAAATTGCGTTCCGCGCAGCTCACGAGGCCGACCCGGATGCCCGCCTTATAATCAATGATTACTCGCTTGAATCGAATACCAACAAGGCGATTACCATGTACAATATGGTTAAGGATATGCTGGAAGAGGGCGTCTCAATCGACGGCATAGGAATTCAGATGCATATCGGAGTAAACACTGACATAGAGCTTGCCAGAAACAATATCGAGATACTTGCCGGTCTTAAGGAAGAATACCCCGACTTTATCATAGAGGTTACAGAGCTTGACATGTCCTGCTACGACTGGGGAGACGAGTCCATAGAAGTAGATCTTACCGATGAATTTGTCCAGAAGTTCGACGACAAGTACTGCGAGCTGTTTAACATGCTGATGGATTTTGCAGAGGAAGGAGTTATAGATACCGTTGTGTTCTGGGGCTATAACGACGGAGCGTCGTGGCTCAACGGAAGCCCGGAGGGTAGGGTAAACCATCCGCTGCTGATAGATAGGGAGCTTAAGTTTAAATCCGCATATTGGGCGCTGATGAATCTGCCGAGTCAGAGAGCCGATTAAAAATACCTGTTTGCCTGCCGCCTTGGGTCGCTTTTATCCAAGGCGGCTTTATCACTAACAGAATGCGGCATGGATGGTGATTGATATTTTGCAATAGATAATGTATAATATATTTATTGGCTTGTGCTAATAAGCAAGCATAACGACATTACATATATTGCGAGGAATCATAATGACGATAATCGAGAACAAGTCCTTTGATGAAGAAAGGGCATTGTACGAACAGCATGATATTTCAGTAAATAATTGCAAATTCGACGGCCCTGCCGACGGAGAGAGCGCATTTAAAGAGTGCAGCAACGTAATGGTAAAAAATTGTTTTATGAATCTGAGGTATCCGTTTTGGCACGATAATAATCTAAATATTTGTGATACAGAGATGACCGAACTTTGCCGCGCTGCTTTATGGTACTCAAAAAATATCGTAATTAAAAACACTAAAATGCACGGTATTAAAGCCTTGCGAGAATGCAAGGATGTGATTATTGATAATTGTGATATAATTTCTCCTGAATTCGGTTGGTCAACAAAAAATATAGAGGTGAAGAACACAAAAGCCGAGAGCGAGTATTTTATGATGTGCTCAAAGAATATTGAGTTCAGAAACGTCGATTTTAAAGGGAAATATTCGTTCCAGTATATCAAAAATGCACTTTTTGAAGACTGTAAATTTGACACGAAGGATGCGTTTTGGCATGCCAATAATGTGATGGTAAGAAACTGTATCGTAAAGGGAGAGTATTTGGCATGGTATGCAGAGGATTTGACATTTGAGAACTGCCGCATCATCGGTACGCAGCCTTTGTGCTACTGCAAAAACCTTAAGCTTATAAACTGCACTATGGAGGATGCCGACCTTTGCTTTGAACGTTCAGATGTAGACGCGACAATAACTACGCCTGTAATAAGCATTAAAAATCCGTACTCGGGAAGGATCTTCGTACCGGAAGTAGGCGAGATCATTCGCGATAAGCCGTGCTATAAGGGTGAGATTATAGTTACAGGCAAATAAACATATGCTGCTTTGGCGCAAATAAAAATATAAAAGGAGAGAAGATTCATGTTAGGCAATTTTGTTTACTGCAACCCGACCAAGCTTTATTTTGGTGAGAATGCTCTCAGCGGTCTGCGAAACGAGCTTCCAAAGTACGGTAAGAACGTACTTTTGGTATATGGAAGAAACTCAATAAAGAAAAACGGAATATATGACGATGTCGTTTCTATCCTTAAGGAATGCGGAAAGGAAATCTTTGAGGATGCCGGAGTAATGCCAAATCCAACCGTAGATAAGCTTTACGATGGCTGCGAAAGGGCGAGAAATGGGCATGTCGACCTTATTCTCGCGGTTGGCGGAGGTTCTGTCTGCGACTATGCAAAGGCAGTTTCCGTATCCGCGTACTGCAACGAGGATCCGTGGGATAAGTATTATTTGCGCATGGAGGATGTGGATAATAAGATAATACCTGTGGGCTGCGTTTTAACGATGGTTGGAACAGGCTCTGAGATGAACGGCGGTTCGGTTATCACAAATCCCCATCAAAAGCTGAAAATAGGACATGTATTTTCAGAAAATGTAATGCCGAAATTTTCAATCATGAATCCAAAGTATACCTATACGCTGCCTAAGTATCAGATGACAGCAGGATTTTACGATATAATGAGCCATATCCTTGAGCAGTACTTCTCAGGCGAGGATGATAATACTTCTGATTACATCATGGAAGGACTTCTAAAATCTCTTATACACAGCTCAAGAATAGCCATAAAAAATCCTGAGGATTATGAGTCAAGAAGCAATATCATGTGGATAGCAACGTGGGCGCTGAATACTCTTGTGGCGAAAGGAAAGGCTACCGACTGGGAGGTCCATATGATAGGACAGGCAGTAGGGGCATATACAGACGCGACTCACGGAATGACGCTTGCGGCAGTTTCAATGCCGTACTATAGGCTGATTATGCCGTATGGTCTTAAGAAGTTTGTAAGATATGCTGAGAACGTGTGGAACATAAATCCTTTCGGCAAGACCGATACCGAGATAGCTTCAGAAGGTCTTGATGCAATGGAAAGCTATATGAATGAAATGGGTCTTGTTATGAATATAAAAGATCTCGGCGCAACCTCTGACATGATAGAAGGCATTGCAGACGCTACTCTTATAAACAATGGCGGTTATAAGGTACTTACAAGAGAAGATGTTATAAGCATTCTTAAGGCAAGTATGAAATAGTCGATCAAAGTGTTTGACGAATTGATATAATAAATATGACTGCACCAAATACGCGTGTCATAGGTATACGAGCAAGTTGTTATATGCTGCTATACTTGCAGCGCAAATAAAAATATAATGGAGACAAAATTATGCTTACTGAAGGTATGAGGGCACCGGACTTTTCCCTTTGTGATAAGGACGGCAATAAGGTATCACTTTCTCAGTTTTTGGGCAAAAAGGTAGTATTGTATTTTTATCCAAAGGACAATACCCCTGGCTGCACAAGGCAGGCTCAGGCGTTTTCTGATGCATATGAGCAGTTTAAGGAGCTTGGCGCAGAGGTCATAGGTGTAAGTAAGGATAGTGCCGACTCGCATAAGAAATTTGCAGATAAGTATGGGCTTCCGTTTATACTTGTGTCAGACCCGGAGCTTTCCGCAATAAACGCATACGGCGTTTGGCAGGAGAAGAAGATGTACGGGAAGATCAGCATGGGAGTTGTTCGCACAACGTTTATCATAGACGAATCGGGCGTGATTGAAAAAATAATTCCCAAGGTTAAGCCGGACACAAACGCCGCGGATATTTTAGCGTACCTAAGAAAAAATATCAAATAGTATGTTTTTTAAAAACGGAGGCATGACGACGATGGAAGATAAAAGCTATATTGCTATTGACCTGAAGTCGTTTTATGCTTCTGTAGAATGCGTAGAGCGAGGGCTTGACCCGATGAAGACAAACCTCGTTGTCGCGGACAGCTCAAGGACGGAAAAAACCATATGCCTTGCAGTTTCGCCGTCATTAAAGGCATATGGTCTCCCGGGAAGGCCAAGGCTTTATGAGGTTGTGCAGAAGGTGGCTCAGGTAAATGCAAAGCGCGTTATAAATGCGCCGCAAAAGCGTTTTATCGGTTCGTCGTACAGTGATACCGAGCTGAAGTCGTCGCCGGAGCTGGCGGTAGACTATATTGTTGCGTCTCCTCAGATGGCTCATTACATGAGGAAAAGTGCTCAAATTTACGATATATATCTAAAATATGTTGCGCCTGAGGATATGCACGTCTACTCCATAGACGAGGTGTTTATCGACGCTACCTCATATTTGAAAGCTTACGGTCTGAGCGCAAGAGAGCTTGCCATGAAGATGATACTCGATGTGTATAAGACTACCGGAATAACCGCGACCGCCGGAATAGGCACAAACCTGTATTTGTGCAAGGTGGCGATGGATATTGTTGCAAAGCGTATACCGGCGGATGAAAACGGCGTCAGAATCGCGGAGCTGGACGAAATGAGCTATCGCAGGCTTCTGTGGTCTCATCGTCCCATTACTGATTTTTGGCGTGTCGGCAGGGGATATGCGAGAAAGCTTGAAGAGAACGGCATGTATACTATGGGCGATGTTGCTAAATGCTCTGTCGGAAGCCAATCGGACTATCACAACGAGGAACTGTTATACAAGCTGTTTGGAACATATGCAGAGCTGCTCATTGATCACGCGTGGGGTTGGGAGCCGTGCACAATATCGGATATTAAGGATTATAGACCGGAAACCAATAGTTTCTGCTCAAGCCAGGTGCTCAGTGTTCCGTATTCGTTTGACAAGGCGAGGCTTGTCGTTAAAGAAATGGTCGATCATATGTCGCTTAGTTTAGTGGACAAGGGGCTTGTAACAGACCAGCTTACGCTTACAATTGGCTATGATGTTGAGAACATAAAGGATTTGTCACGCAAAAAGCAGTACCGCGGGCAAATCACCCAGGACCGTTATGGCCGGCTGGTGCCAAAGCACTCGCACGGAACTGTAAACTTGGGCAAGCATACGTCATCCACCAGGCTTTTGGTAAATGGAATGGCAGAGCTGTTTGACAGGATTGCGGACAAAAAGCTGCTGATAAGAAAGCTTAGTATCAGCGCGAACAGGCTGATTAAGGAATCGGACGCCGTAGGCGAGCCGCAGTGCGAGCAGCTTGACTTTTTTACCGATTACGTTAAACAGAGCGAACAGAGGAGAGCCGCGCAAAGGGAACGCGAGCGCGAAAAAAGCATCCAGAAGGCTATAGTATCTATAAAGAAGAAATACGGCAAGAATTCGATACTTAAGGGTATAAATTTCAGGGAGGGCGCTACCGAAAAAGAAAGAAACGGTCAAATAGGCGGGCATAAAGCGTAGTACGGGGGTGAAACGAATGGAAATTCGAGAATACAGGCAGGGCGATTGCGCCGAAATGATAAAGCTGTTCTATGACACTGTTCATGCGATAAACGCTTTAGATTATACAAAAGAGCAGCTAGATGCGTGGACGGCGGGGATAGCCGCAAGAGAAGCCGAATCAATTTGGAATGGTAGGTTTTCAAGACAGTATTCATTGGTAGCGGTGATTGAAGGAAAGATTGTGGGCTTTGCTGATATGGACGTCGGCGGATATCTTGATATGCTGTATGTCCATAAGGATTACCAGGGCAGGCATGTCGCGTCTGCGCTGTGCGACAGGCTTGAAAGCGCCGTTTCATCGCCGGTGTTTACAACGCATGCGTCAATAACCGCAAAGGGGTTCTTTGAAAAAAGGGGCTATCGGGTTATCAAACAGCAGCAGGTGGAGCGTGCGGGAGTATGGCTTACAAACTATGTTATGGAAAAGCGTATGAAGGAGGTCAAGACTTAGCATGGAATTAATGAGCAGTGACCACAGCTACGACGATATTATAAACATGCCTCATCATGTTTCTTCTGTTCACATGCAGATGCCGCGCCGCGACAGAGCCGCGCAGTTCGCTTCCTTTGCCGCGCTTACAGGCTATGACGATGAAATAAAGGAAACCGCAAGGCTTACAGACAGTAAGCCGGAGCTTGACGATGATGCAAAATCCGATCTTAATTCAAAGCACAAGCTTATAAGAGAGCATATAGGATTGCGTCCGGCACTCACCGTGACGTTTTTTATACCGGATGAGAAAAAATCAGGAGGAAGTCTTTTTACAATGAGCGCATCGATTAAGAGTATAAATGAATACGACCGCACGCTTATCTTTGAAAACGGCGTGTCTGTGCATATGGATGATATCGTCAGTATTGACGGTGAGCTTTTTGAGAAAATCAAATAGAATGCGAATACGCGAAAGCGCGCTGTCAAACAACTTGACAGCGCGCCGGTTTTATCAGTCCATTACAATAGTATCATCAGGATTAATGGGAATGACAAGCGCAAAAATAATGTAGAGAATTATTGCAGGTACTAAAGGCACAAACGCCAGAACTACCCATATAATTCTTACGATTGTAGAGTCAATGCCGAAGTATTCTGCGATTCCGCCGCATACGCCGCATATTTTTTTGTCAAATCTGGACCTGTACAATTTTTTCTTAGTCACATTTACCACCTTATCATAGCATAGCATGTGTATTATGATTACTCATAATATTATAATATACGATTATAAGGAAAAATGCAATAGAAAAAGAGATTCGTATATAATAAAAGCGGCAGTTATGTGACTGCCGCTTTTTGATTTAGATTAGAATAATCCTGAAATGACACCGTTTTCATCGACGTCTATTCTCTGTGCTACAGGAATCTTGGGAAGTCCGGGCATTGTCATGATATCTCCGGTCAGAACTACTACAAACCCTGCGCCGGCCGATACCTTTACATTCTTTACTGTAACCTCAAAATTCTCGGGAGCGCCGAGCTTAGACGGATCATCAGAGAAGGAATACTGCGTCTTTGCAATGCAGACAGGCATATGTGCGAAGCCAAGCTCGGTAAGCCTTGCAAGCTGTTTCTTGGCAGCGGCTGAATAAATAATGCCTGAGCCGCCGTAAACGCGCTTAACGACAGCCTCTATCTTTTCTTCAAGGCTAAGATCATCGGAGTAGGAGAAGGTAAAGCGCGGAGTCTCCTCCTCGCACAGCCTTACGACTTCTTTGGCAAGTTCCTTGCCGCCTTCTCCGCCCTTTGCCCATACGTCGGAAAGTATAGCCTTTACGCCAAGCTCCGCGCACTTTTTAATAACAAGCTCAATTTCGGCGTCGGTGTCGGTGGGGAAGCGGTTGACCGCTACTACTGACGGCAGACCGTAAACATTTTTGATATTGGACACATGCCTTAGAAGATTGGGAAGCCCTTTTTCTAAGGCATCAAGATTTTCCGAGCCAAGCTCGGTTTTAGCAAGACCGCCATGCATCTTTAAAGCTCTCACCGTTGCAACAATGACAACGGCAGACGGTTTAAGACCGGCTATGCGGCATTTGATATCGAGGAACTTTTCTGCGCCGAGATCTGCGCCGAAGCCTGCCTCCGTAACCGCGTAGTCCCCGGTTTTCAGAGCCATGCGGGTCGCAAGAATGGAGTTGCAGCCGTGCGCGATATTTGCAAACGGTCCGCCGTGAACAAACGCGGGAGTATGCTCAAGGGTCTGGACAAGATTTGGCTTGAGTGCGTCTTTAAGCAGGGCAGCCATCGCGCCGACAGCCTTTAAATCAGCGGCGGTTACCGGTTTATCGTCGTATGTGTAGCCGACAATGACTTTAGACAGCCTTTCCTTGAGGTCTGATATGGAGCTTGACAGGCAGAACACCGCCATTATCTCGCTTGCAACGGTTATATCAAAGCCGTCCTCCCTGGGAACGCCGTTTGCCACTCCTCCAAGACCGTCTACCACATATCTTAGCTGCCTGTCGTTCATGTCGACGCAACGCTTCCATGTGATTTTTTTGGGGTCTATTCCAAGCTCGTTGCCCTGCTGAATGTGGTTGTCAAGCATTGCGGCAAGCAGGTTGTTTGCTGCTCCTATAGCGTGAAAGTCGCCGGTAAAATGGAGATTAATGTCCTCCATAGGCACTACCTGAGCATATCCTCCGCCGGCAGCTCCGCCCTTAATGCCGAATACCGGTCCTAAGGAAGGCTCTCTTAACGCTACAACTGAATTTTTGCCTATCTTTCTAAGACCGTCGGCAAGACCTATGGTGGTCGTGGTCTTGCCTTCGCCTGCTGGGGTAGGCGTAATAGCTGTGACCAATATAAGCTTTCCGTCCGGCTTTTTTGTTTCCTTTAAAAGAGAAAGATCAATCTTTGCCTTGTATTTTCCGTACTGCTCAAGATATTTTTCATCGACCCCTGCAGTTTTCGCCACTTCTGTTATAGGCTTCATTTCAACAGATTGAGCTATTTCAATATCAGACTTGTAAGATGCCATTGCTTCCTCCATATATTATTCCATGTAAAATTGTTCGATAAGTTATTGAATTAAACATAAAAAGCCAAGCGAATCATTCGTAAATAGGATATTTGTCGCAAAGAGCAATAACTTCCTTTGTAATTCTGTCCTTGTTGCCATCGAAGTCGTTGATTATATCGCATATCCAGCCTGCAATAAGCTTCATCTCAGGCTCCCTGAAGCCTCGCGAGGTTACAGCGGGAGTACCTATTCTCAAGCCGCTTGTGATGAACGGGCTCTGCGGGTCGTTGGGAATCGCATTCTTGTTTGCGGTGATATGCACCTCGTCAAGGCGCTTCTCAAGCTCCTTGCCCGTAACGGAAGTTCCCCTCAGGTCAAGAAGCATGAGGTGGTTGTCAGTTCCGCCGGACACAAGATTGATGCCCTTTGCAGTAAGCTCGCTTGCAAGAACCTGAGCGTTTTTTATAATCTGCGACTGATATTGCTTGAACTCACCGGTAAGCGCCTCTCCGAAAGCGACCGCCTTAGCTGCTATAATGTGCATAAGAGGTCCGCCCTGAGTTCCGGGGAAGATAGCCTTGTCGATATCCTTTGCGTACTTTTCCTTGCAGAGAATAAGTCCGCCTCTTGGACCTCTTAAGGTTTTATGCGTAGTTGAGGTAACGACATCGGCATAGGGAACGGGGCTCGGGTGAAGTCCTGCCGCTACAAGTCCCGCGATATGCGCCATATCTACCATAAGGTACGCGCCAACCTTATCGGCAATCTCTCTGAACCTCTTAAAGTCGATGATTCTCGGATATGCCGAAGCGCCGGCGAGAATAAGCTTTGGCTTGTTCTCAACAGCAAGACGCTCAACCTCGTCATAGTCGATTGTCTGAGTATCGTCAGAAACGCCGTAGGGGACAATATGGAAATACTTTCCGGAAATATTTACAGGAGAGCCATGTGAAAGATGTCCGCCGTGTGCGAGACTCATTGACAAAACGGTATCTCCGGGCTGCAAAAGCGCAAAGAACACGGCAAGGTTTGCATTTGCTCCGCAGTGCGGCTGTACATTCGCATGCTCAGCGCCGAAAAGCTTCTTAGCGCGCTCTCTTGCAAGCTCCTCGACCTCGTCTACATATACGCATCCGCCATAGTAACGCTTTCCGGGATATCCCTCCGCATACTTGTTTGTAAGTATGCTGCCGGCAGCGAGCAGGACGCCTTCTGAAACGATATTTTCCGAGGCGATAAGCTCAATGTTGTGACGCTGCCTTTGAAGCTCACGCTCGCATGATGCAGCCACCTCAGGGTCGAAATTTTTAAGGTTTTCAAAAAACATTTCAATCTCTCCTTTTATATTTATTTTTACGATTATTTCTGACGTTTGATCGGCGTATTTCCCGCTATGCTTTTTTAGCCAGCGAGAACCTTATAAGATATGCTATCGCCATCGCACCGACGGCGTTTCCCATAACCACAGCTATGATAAACAAAAGGTAGTCAATGCCAAGCATTCCAGCTGCGGAGAAGTAAAATATATCCGCTATAGAGTGTTCGTATCCGCTGAGTATAAACACCGGTATGCAGAATATCACGCCGATTGGGTTTTTAAATTCCTTAAATATTTTTACTGCTATGTACATGAGTATGCCGCACATCGTTCCAAGCGCCGCCGCTTTTATAAAGCTGTTTTCGAGCTTTAATTCGCATGACGCTGCCGCCGCCTCGGAAACTGCCGGTCTTGCATACGAAACAAGAGCTCCGAACAGTGTCGCGCCACAGAAGTTGCCCAAAAGCCCAAAGCCTAGGTGCGCGAGGGAATTGAGCTCAAATTTTTCTGCTAAGAAACCGATTTTTCCGGTAAACAGGTACAGCCCCAGGTAGCATATGCTTATAAGCGCGACAGAGAATAAAACTGCGCCTATATACTTATTGTCGCAGCTAAGATATACCGCCCCGCCTATACCTACGAGAATGCCTGAACATATCCCGCTTAAAAACGTTTTCCAAATTGACATTATACATGCCTCCGATTTTTACGTCCTTGATGGGAAAGTGTGTCTGCAATTTACTTTATTAAAGTAAAAAAGGGCAGACCACTCAAAAATATAGAGTAGATCTGCCCAGACGGTCGGCAATTGTACTGTTTCCGCTTCCACTGTGTTAAACCACATACCGTCAGTAACGGAAACCTGCTACGCTAAGTATAGCATGTATGTTTTTCTCTGTCAACAGATTATTCGTCCCAAAAAGACAACCCGCGCGCATAATCTGTAAAGCCCATCCATGTCTTAACGGGGCAATTAAAGAGTTTCGACCTTTATAAGGTTGGTATTTCCGGATGTTCCGTTCGTCATGCCGCCTGTGACGACAATTTTTTCTCCTTTTTTAAGTCCGAATACTTCCTTGGCTATTCTTTTGGCGGTGAAGAATAAAACGTCAGTTGAATCGTAGTGCTCGCAGACATAGGGAGTTACGCCCCATGAAAGCGAAAGTTTACGGCAGGTCTTTTCATCTGTTGTAAGACCGAGTATGTCGACGGGGGATCTGAAGCGGGAAACCATTCTTGCGGTCATTCCGGAAAGCGAGCAAACTGCGATTACCTTTGCGTCTACGTCTATAGCCATGCCGCAGGTAGCGTGCGAAATAGCGTCGACGGTATTTTTTATCTTAAATTCAGATGTTCTGAAGAGCTTTGTGTAGTCTATACTCTTTTCGGTAGTTTCCGCGATCCTTGCCATTGTCTTAACGGAGAGAACGGGGTATTTGCCCGCCGCTGTTTCTCCTGATAGCATTACCGCGCTTGTTCCGTCGTAGACCGCATTTGCAACGTCGGATGTTTCCGCTCTTGTCGGACGCGGGTTGTGTATCATTGATTCAAGCATTTCTGTGGCCGTTATGACGCGCTTGCCCAAAAGCCTGCACTTGGTTATCAAAGTCTTTTGAATGGCGGGAAGCTTGTCGAACGCAATTTCAACGCCCATGTCACCTCTGCCTATCATTATGCCGTCGCATTCCTGACAGATGTCTTCAATGTTGTCCACGCCGGCCTGATTCTCGATTTTTGCTATGAGGTCTATATCGCTTCCTCCGTTTTCCTTGAGGAAGTTTTTAATATCGAGCATATCCTGCTTGCAGGAGACAAACGAGCATGCAACAAAATCTACGTCGTTTTCAATACCGAACAGAAGATCCGATTTATCCTGGTCGCTTAAGTATTTCTGCTTGAGAAGCTTAGTAGGGAAGCTCATTGACTTGTTATTTGAAAGCTCTCCGCCTTCCTTAACAACCGTATATACTCTTGTGCCGTCGGTAGAAGTGACTTCAAAAGATAAAAGCCCGTTGTTCAAAAGGATTATGTCATGAGGCTCAAGCTCGTGCGCAAGCTCCTTGTAGTTTACAGAAACCTGTGTTTCATCTCCGACGACGTCCTCGGTGGTGAATATAAACTCGTTGCCGTCCTCAAGAAAAACGCTGCCGTTTGCAAACGATCTTATCCTGTACTCAGGACCCTTTGTGTCGAGCATGATGCCTATAGGAAGTCCAAGCTCCGCTCTGAGCTTTTTGATCATATTGATTTTCTGAAGATGATCCTCATGCGTGCCGTGCGAAAAGTTAAGTCTTGCAACATTCATGCCGGAAAGCATCATTTGTTTTAATGTTTCCTCATCCTGACATGATGGTCCTATGGTACAGATGATTTTTGTTTTTCTCATAATAAGTTCCTTCCTGAAATTGGTTTATAGTAATTTCTGAAATCAGTCTACAGTAATTTTGAAAACCAGCGGATTTTCATCCGGAACGCCGTCTATTGAAATAGTAAGACCTTCGTTATCTCTTTTCCATGATGACACGCCTATGTCTCCAAGACATGATATATCCTTTATAATTCCGTGGAATACCGGCTTAACAGCGGAATCACCTTCAGCAAACGATTTAATGCAAAATTCCTGGCATCCGCTCGGGTTCAGGCTGATTGCGTATATCGCGCTTCCGTTTACGGTAAACCGTATGTCTGCGCTGGTGTAAGGCTTTTCTCCGCTGTCCTTGAACTGTCCTTCCTCTACTACCGTAGGACCTTCCGCGGACTCACGCCACAGCTTGCAGCCGTAAATCGCTTCGCCGTTGACCTTGAGCCACTGTCCTATTTCTCTTAATATGCTTGCATCCTCATCAGGTATCGTCCCGTCTGATTTAGGACCTACGTTCAAAAGAAGCCTGCCGTTTTTGGAAACTATATCGCACAGGTCTCTTATTATCTGAGTGGAGGACTTGTAGCTGTTGCCCTTTGTGTAGCACCACGAGTTATTTGCAACCGCAGTGTCAGTCTGCCATATGTATGGCTTTGCGTTTGCAAACTGACCTCTTTCAATGTCAACAACCGCTGTGCCGAATTCGAACGCGTCGTGCTTGTAGTTTATGACGACCTCTTCGCCCCATTCGTCGGCACGGTTGTAGTAGTACGCAGCGAACTTTTTCAGATACGGCTTTACCGCGCTGTGATGTATCCACCAGTCGAAATACACCAGCTTCGGACGGTACTTGTCTACGATTTCGCAGCATCTCTCAAGCCAGTCCTCCAGGTACTCGCGCGACGGCGCAGGTTCGGAGAACAGATCCTGATGATTTCTTTCCGGCATCGACGGCCAGTAAAAATCTCCTCTTTTAAGCGGCTCTTTGATATCGGACGGAAACTCCTTTCCGTGACTCATGAAGAACCAGTGCTCCACTCTGTGGCTCGAGGCACAGTTTATCATGCCGAGATTGTTGAACGCGCGGCTAAGCTCTCCGAGAACATCCCGCTTAGGTCCCATTTCTGCGGCGTTCCAATGTGAAAGCTCGCTTTTATACATCTGGAATCCGTCGTGGTGCTCCGCTACGGGAACTACATACTGCGCCCCCGCATCCTTAAAGAGCTTTGCCCATTCGTCCGGGTCAAATTTTTCCGCCTTAAACATTGGGATAAAATCCTTGTACCCGAAGTGCTCATGGTCTCCGTATGTCTTTATATGATGCTCAAATTCCGGAGAGCCCTGAATATACATATTTCTTGAATACCATTCGTTTGCAAACGCCGGTACTGAATACACGCCCCAGTGAATAAAAATTCCGAACTTGGCGTCTATGTACCACTGCGGCACATAATACTGCTGCAGCGATTCCCAGGTGTCCTTGTACCTGCCGTTTTTAATCACCTCATCAATGATTGACAAATAGCTGTCCAAGTATATCACATTCCTTTCATAATGCATTTTATACATTTAAAAGCTCGATGCGGTATTGGTTTGCTTGCCGAGACAATTATATCAGTCGATTAAATAAAAAGCAATTACATTACTCATGCAATTTACTTAAATTATAAGAAGGCTTAAAGTATGCGTATGATATGTTTTAAACGTCAAAGTCCTTGTACATCTGCATGTAATCCAGCTTTTTATATCCGTGACGGTTATATAAAGAAGCGGCGCCGGCATTTTCCGGTTCGGTCTCCAGACGGTATCTTTTTGCCGGATGAGCTTTCTCGACAAAATCAAGAAATCTTCCTCCTACGCCCCTGCCGCGATAGGCGTCCTTAATATAAAGCTCCTCTATCCACATTGTAAGCCCGCCGGCTTCATGTGTAAACAGCCTGTTCAAAAGGCTGTAGCCGATTATTTCACCGCTGCTGTCATCTGAAAACATGTAGCATATCAGGTAATCATCGGAGCGCATAAGCTCGTTGAACGTGTTTTCATGGCACGACGGCGCTATATTCGACAGAACTGCATCCGAAGAATAAAAGTCGGCAGACATTTTTATAAATTCCTGCTTGTCGGATGGCTTTATTTTTCTGAAACTGATATCAAACATACAAATATCCCTTTAAAACCTTAATTGTGTTAAATACGCCGTCTATATGGCTTCTCTCATAGCCATGGCTGGCGTATACGCCCGAGCCAATAAGACCGTGGCGCACATCTGCGCCGGAACGGAGCGTTGCTTCTACGTCCGAGCCGTAGAACGGGTAGACGTCGACGGCGTAATCCGCTCCTTCGCGCTTAGCGGCGTCGATAAGGGCGCTTACGACATTGTAGCTGTACGGTCCTCCGGAATCCTTTGCGCATATTGATACCTGATGTTCCGTGCATTCAAGCCCCTCGCCGACACAGCCCATGTCGACGCTTATTGCCTCCGTTACTCCGCAGGGGACGGATGAAGAGCCTCCGTGTCCCACTTCCTCATAAACAGTTACATGTATATATACTTTTCTTTTTAAACGGCTGCCGCTGTCCTTAAGGTACTTGGCAAATCCCAAAAGTATCCCGACCGACAGCTTGTCGTCAAGAAACCGCGATTTTATATAGCCGGATCTTGTTACTCTTGTTCTCGGGTCGAAGCATACTATGTCGCCGACCTGTATTCCGAGCTTTTTTACGTCGTCCTTCGAGCTTGCGTTTTCGTCAATCAGGATCTCCGTAGTTTTAAAGCTTCTGTCGGCAGACGAGTAATTTTCGTTTACATGTACGCTTGCGTTGCAAAGCTGAAGCGTGCCCTCGTAAGCTCTGCCATCCCTTGTATATATTCGGACGTTTTCTGTCTCGGCGTTATTTGCCTGCATGCCTCCTAACGGCGAGAGCTTGAGCCTGCCGTCCGGGGTAATTTGAGACACCATTGCGCCGAGAGTATCCGCGTGAGCCTCCAGAAGAAGAGCATTTTTATCGTCGTCTCCGCCGAGGTCGATAACGACTCCGCCCTTTTGAGTAAGATCAGCTTTAAACCCCAGCTCGGAAAATTCTTTTTGAACCCACTTTGCTGCGGTTTCCGTATAACCCGACGGACTGTCTATAGCAAGCAGCTCGCAGGTTTTTTTGACCGCGTATTCTGCGTATGATTTTTCAAGCTGCATACAAAATTTCCTCCCTCTAAATACTAATTTGCACTTTTTATCTCATTTTAGATGATAGCACAAATATTTATAAATTACAATACCGCATCAAACAAAAAAGCTCTTACGGCAAAACTCAATGCCGCAAGGGCCCGTGGCTTTCTAGCTGTTTTTCGATTAGCTGACTGTTTCATCGTGTCCGCCGTTTCTTTTTTTGATGCGCTCTTCAATTGCTTCCTTTGCAAGGGTATAGATTACCGCTGTAAGCGGTATGAAGAAGATAATACCTACAAGCCCCAGCAGATTTCCGCCCACAAGCGCCGCAATAAGCGTCCACAGCGCAGACAAACCTACAGAATTTCCCACCACATGAGGGTATATAAACTGCGTCTCAATGAACTGAACCACACAGTATACAATAAGGAAAACGATAGTTTTTGAGGGATCAGCTATAAGTGTCAGGAAAGCCCCGATAACTACCGCCGCAAAAGCGCCGATATATGGGATAAACGCGCACACCGCGGCTACAACAGCCATCAATGCAGCATACGGAAGCCGGAATATGGTGAGAGCGATAAATATAAGCGTGCCTAAAATGATTGCTTCAACGCATTGCCCCGATAGGAACTTTGCATATGTGTCCTGACTCAGGGAAGCTATGTGCATTATCTTTTGCGCGTATTTCGGCTTGATATACGCAGTCATGATTTTTTTTGTTTGCACACCGAGAGATTTTTTGCTGAACAGTATATACAAGGCTATAACAACAGAAAATGCAGCCGTAACCAAGCCGGAAATAGTAGTGGCGGCCGCGCCTATCACGGTGTCTAAAATAGTTCCGCTTCCCGAAATTATGCTGTCGATAATGCCTTGAAGGTTTGTTGTGTCAAACCACGCCTCAAGCGCCGATATGTCGATTCCATGCTCGCTGAGAAATTCCACCCACTGAGGCCACTTTTCTCTGACAAGAGAGGAAACGTTTCTCACCGAAAATGCTATTTCCGGCGCCACAAGAGTAACTACAAGGGCAATAACTCCTACTATTATCAGCAGAACGGCAATCGTGCTGATGGTTGTGATGGTTGATTCCTTCGGCTTGCGTTTTCTGTTTTTAAATAGACGCCAAAGTATCTTTTCTGTGCCGCACACTGGCACGTTTAAGACAAATGCAAGCATAAGACCTATAAAAACAGGTAGGATAATAGCCGCAATAGTACCTACAAATCCGATAACGTTATCAAGATTCATAAGCCCTACGAACAGTACTACTCCGAATGCTATAAGAAAAAGCTGCTGTTTAAAGCTACGATTCATTTTTTACACCTTTCAAGCGCCGCGCTGCCATACGGCACACAACAGCGATATACTGCATAATGCGTCAATGCCTCCACAGCACCCGCACCTTTAATTTTTCCCTTTCCTCATCGCTTTTAAACAGCTTGTAGCTTACAGCGACCGTTATGATGGCAAAGCCGAGGCATATAGACGGCAAACCGGCTCTGAACGAGAAAACAGCCATCGCCGGCAGCGCCGTAAGATAGGCTGCTGCGGTTCTGTACAAATGAGGCGTTATCTTCAGGATCAAAGAAAAGAAGATAAACGAAAAAGCCATTATAAGCAGGGGCTTGTATACGGGAAGAATACCCATAAGGCATCCAAACGTCACTGTAATGCCCTTTCCTCCGCGAAAGCCGTTGAGAATTGGAAATATGTGACCTATTACAGGCGCTGCAAGCACCAGTGCAAACATTATGTCGGAAAACGGATTGGGCTGTTCCCTTGATATGTATAGCTTTATCGGAATGCATCCTTTGAGCAGCTCGCATATAAGCGTAAGCGTCCCGCACAGAGGACCGCCGTATGTAAAAGCATTTGCAGTACCGGGATTGCGGTCTTTGCTTTTTTCGGTTATGCTTCCCGTATGAAGGATTCTTGCCCAAATAGGACCGTACAGCACGCTGCCTGAAACGTAGCCTAAAAGTATATACATTATATAGGTAAACATAGGCATCAGTCCTTTACTTTATGTAAACATTAAAGATCGGTTATCTCTACTTCACTGTCGCTGTCGTTCCCGTGTTCATCGTCCGAACCGTTGTCCTTGATTTTAACAAATGCCGCAATGCCGTCTATTACCGCCTCTACTATCATTGATGCTCCCACAAACGCCCACATTACGGCGGTAGACGCAAACGGGTTAATCAGTATTACACACGCCAAGATTATCGACGATACCGCACCCAAAGCCGGAACAAGCCAGTCCCTGCCTTTAAGTCTTATGATGTCTACCATCCATTGCAGCTTCATAAGTCCCGAAACAAGCATTACCACGCCGTATACTACGGCGGCTATGGTAAACGCAGACACTATCCATCTTGGATTGGCAATGCAGAATATGCCCGCGCAGATAAGGATGAGCCCTTTTGCAAGCCCTGTAGACATTGCGCCCGTTTCCGGATCCATTTTAAAATAATTCATCACGCATAATACGCCGATAACTGTCAGCACAATTCCGAGTGCTGTTATTATCGCAGAGGTAAACGACTGCGGATTTATAAATATAAGTATTCCGACAATAAACTCGCAGACGCAGAATATAAGAGATTTAAAATTATAAAGAAACTTTTTCATATGTATCTCCCTTCACGGCGGTATGCCGTATTGCGTTTTTTGGAGAAATGCAAAATAACAAATGCCATATTAGCATTATTTGTTGATTTTAATTATATACCAGATTGAAATTATATGCAAGCGCACAAGCACAAATAAGCCTAAATTACTTTTTAAATATACCGTACCGGGGTACTTGACAAATACCACATGGGGGTATATAATCAAACTGAAAGTAATGTTTGCTAGGAGGTAGTTGGATGAGTAAGGAAAAAAACTGCTGTAAGAAAACGATTCGTTCAGATAAAGAAAAAAAGCTTCTTTTAAATCGCCTAAACCGTATCGAAGGGCAGGTAAGAGGCATCATACGAATGATTGAGAATGACGTTTACTGCAACGACGTGCTGATACAGTCTGCCGCAGTGAACGCTGCAATGAATTCTTTCAACCGAGAGCTTTTGTCGTCGCATATTCACACCTGCGTCGCCCGCGACATACGCGAGGGCAGGGACGAGGTAATAGACGAGCTTGCAGCTACGCTGCAAAAGCTTATGAAATAGTATTTTTCAAGGGAGGTATTATGCTGTGGAGCAATACAATGTAACAGGAATGAGCTGCGCCGCGTGCAGCACTAGGATAGAAAAAGCGGTTTCCAAGGTAGACGGAGTAAACTCCTGCACTGTCAGCCTTTTAACCAATTCGATGAGCGTCGACGGAAGCGCATCGCCCGAAAGCGTAATCGCGGCCGTTAAGGAAGCGGGATACGGGGCGTCCATTAAGGGAAAGGAAGCTGTTGCAAGCTCAAAGACGGACGACGACCCTCTTGCGGACAGGGAAACACCAGTCCTTAAAAAGAGGCTTATCGCTTCGGTCGGATTTTTAGTGGTTCTCATGTATATTTCCATGGGGCACATGATGTTTAACTTTCCGCTTCCCGCCTGGTTCGACGGAAATCATGTAGCTCTGGGAATACTTCAGCTTGTTTTAGCTGCTGTGGTAATGGTTATAAACCAGAAGTTTTTCATAAGCGGCTTTAAGAATCTTTGGCATCGCGCGCCGAACATGGATACGCTGGTCGCGCTCGGCTCGATGACATCGTTTTTGTGGAGCACATATGCTCTTCTTGCCCTTTCAAAGGCTCAGCTGGATGGAAACGCCGAGCTTATAAACACATATATGAATGAATTGTACTTTGAATCGGCGGCTATGATACCTACCCTTATAACTGTGGGAAAAATGCTTGAGGCTATGTCGAAGGGCAAAACGACGGACGCCATAAAGCGCCTTATGAAGCTTGCTCCTAAGGAAGCCACAGTCCTGATAGACGGAAATGAAACTGTCGTTCCCATTGAACAGGTCAAAAAGGGAGACATCTTTGTTGTTAAAGCGGGCGAAAACATTCCTGTTGACGGGATCGTCGTCAGTGGTTCGGGAGCTGTAAACGAGTCTGCCTTGACAGGAGAAAGCATACCGGTGGACAAGGCGGCTGGAGACAGCGTTTCCGCCGCTACGATAAACATGTCCGGATATATGCGCTGCGAGGCGTCCAGAGTAGGGGAGGACACTACCCTTTCACAGATAATAAGGACTGTAAGCGAGGCAGCCTCTACAAAAGCTCCTATCGCAAAAATTGCAGATAAGGTTTCTGGAATATTTGTTCCAGCTGTAATAACAGTAGCCGTAATAACAACGATAATATGGATGTTTATTGGTCAGGATTTCGGTTATTCACTCGCGAGGGGTATTTCTGTGCTCGTTATCAGCTGTCCGTGCGCGGTGGGGCTGGCAACGCCTGTTGCTATAATGGTAGGAAATGGCGTAGGAGCTAAAAACGGCATACTGTTTAAGACGGCTGTATCGCTTGAGCAGGCTGGAAAAGTAAAGACGGTCGTACTTGACAAGACAGGAACCATTACAATCGGAGAACCGGTTGTTACGGATATAATACCTTTTTCGGGCATAACGGAGGATGAACTGCTTTCAAACGCAATGTCATTAGAAAAGCTCAGCGAGCATCCGCTTGCAAAGGCAATAGTAAAAAAGGGCAAGGAGTTCGGGGCGGCGTATGCGCAGGCTGAGAATTTTGAAACTCATGCTGGAAACGGTGTTTCGGCTACTGTAAATGGAATAAGCTTTACGGGAGGAAGCCTTAAGTTTATAAGCTCAAAGATAAGTCTGCCCGAGGAAATAGCCGTTCGCGCCGACTCCCTTGCGCAAAGCGGCAAAACCCCGCTTCTATTTATCGGCGACGGCAAGCCGTACGGAATAATAGCAGTGGCGGATGCGATTAAAAAGGACAGTGTTCAGGCTGTTGAGGAGCTTAAGGAGCTGGGCGTGCGTGTCGTAATGCTCACCGGAGACAACGAGCGCACGGCAAATGCCATAGGCGCTCAGGTCGGCGTTGACGAGGTCATAGCCGGCGTTTTGCCAGACGGAAAGGAGCGCGTGGTAGCGGGTCTTATGGAAAAGGGAAGCGTTGCAATGGTAGGAGATGGCATAAACGACGCCCCTGCGCTTACAAGGGCGGATATTGGAATAGCTATCGGAGCAGGCTCTGACATCGCCGTAGACGCCGCGGACGTTGTACTCATGAAGAGCAGCCTGCGCGACGTTCCGGCAGCTATAAGGCTAAGCCGCGCTACGCTCAGGAATATTCACGAAAATCTGTTTTGGGCGTTTATATATAACGTAATAGGAATACCTCTTGCAGCGGGAGCGTTTGTAGCTTTCGGACTTACTCTCAATCCTATGTTCGGGGCTGCTGCAATGAGCCTTTCGAGCGTATGCGTGGTTTCAAACGCGCTCAGGCTGAATTTGTGTAAGGTTTACGGCAAGAATTCTCCAAAGCCCGTCGAAAACGAGCAGACAGGCTCGTCTATGACCATGACGGTAAAAATAAAGGGCATGACGTGCGAGCACTGCGAGAGGCGCGTAAAGAACGCTGTTGAATCGCTCCCACAGGTGGATCACGCAGTTGTAAGCCATAAGGACGGAACTGCTGTTCTATACCTTAGTTCAGAGGTTGATAAGACCGAGCTGAGAAAGCGCATCGAAGCCGAGGGATACAAAGTAAAAGGGAAGCTTTAATGTCAGGCTGAAAATATTTTGATTTACCGCCAGCAAATTATTGACTAATCCTATGATGTTATTTGTTCGCTATTGTAATTGCCTGGGGCTGTGGTATACTCAAAACATACAAATAAGCATAAGTAGGAGTGGTGCGGTTTATGAAAAAAGCAAAAAGATTTGTTTGCGCAATGCTTTCATTACTGATGCTTTCAGGCTGTTCAGGTCTTGATATTGAAGGAGGAGTACAAATGCTCTCAAAAAACACGGCAATATCTGATTATTCTCTGTCTGATGTTAAGATGACGGACATTTATTGCACAAACGCCTTTAAGAAAGAAATCGAATATCTTTTATCGCTTGATTCCGATAAGCTTTTGTCTAATTTCAGAAAGAACGCAGGAATAGACACGAACGGCGTCGAGCCTTACAACGGCTGGGAGAACTCCCTTATAGGCGGGCACACGATGGGTCACTATCTTACCGCTTTGGCGCAGGCGGCTGCAAACGGCGGGGTCTCTGAGGATGACAAGGAAAAGCTTTATAATAAGCTTACCGGACTTATCGACGAGCTTGCAAAGTGTCAGCGCGAGGACGGCTTCCTCTGGGGCTCGAACATACTTGACCCCACTAACCTTGAGGCTCAGTTTGATAACGTTGAAAAGGGACTTTCAAACCTGTTTACCGAGGCATGGGTCCCGTGGTACACCATGCATAAAATCTTTGAGGGTCTTACCGAGACCTATGAGCTTACGGGATACCAACCCGCCCTTGATATAGCGAAAAAGCTCGGCGATTGGGTATATAACAGGGTGAGCGGCTGGAGCGAGCAGACACGTCAAACAGTTTTGAGCATTGAGTACGGCGGAATGAACGACGCTCTTTACGACCTTTACAAGCTTACAGGCGAGGAAAAATACGCCGTAGCTGCGCATGCGTTCGACGAGGACAGCCTGTTTGAGCTTATACGCACCGATGGAGCGAACGTTCTCAACAACAGGCATGCAAACACCACGATTCCTAAAATTATAGGCGCGCTAAAGAGATATGAGCTGCTTGACGGCAGAAAAATCGGCGGTGAGACAATAGACGCCTCCGAATACCTTGAGACCGCGGAGATTTTCTGGCAGATGGTAATAGACCATCACACATATGACACCGGCGGAAACAGCGAGTGGGAGCACTTCGGCGAGGACGACGTGCTCAACCGCGAGCGCACAAACTGCAACTGCGAAACCTGCAACGTATACAATATGCTCAAGCTCACAAAGGAGCTGTTCATGGTAACGGGAGACGCAAAATATGCCGATTACTATGAAAATGCTTTTATAAATCATATACTCGCGTCGCAGAATCCAGAAACTGGCATGACTACATACTTCCAGGCTATGGCTACGGGATATTTCAGAACCTTCAGCACGCCTGTTGACAGCTTCTGGTGCTGTACGGGAAGCGGAATGGAGAATTTCACAAAGCTCGGCGACGGCATGTATTTCTCCAAGGATGACGAGCTGTATGTAAACATGTACCTCAGCTCAGAGCTTAACGCTGAAAACTTTGGATTAAGGCTCACTCAGTCGAGCGATATTCCGCTGACCGATAAGACTGTTATTTCGCTCGATCTCGACGAGGACAAAAAGTTCAGCCTTATGCTGAGGATACCGTCGTGGGCAAAATCGGATATGGTTGTAAAGGTAAACGGCGAGCAGGTTGAATATGTTTCTGAAAACGGCTACGCAAAGCTCGAGCGCGAGTGGAAGAACGGCGATTCGGTAGACGTCACCATACCGCTGGGACTTGAGACGTTCAACCTTCAGGACGGCATAAATACCGTATGCTTCAAGTATGGTCCAATGCTTCTTGCGGCAAAGCTCGGCGACGATAATATGACCACTACTTACACCGGAATGAGCGTCATAATTCCCGAAAACACCGTTGTAGAGGACGATACTCTTGTGCTTAAGAAAGGAATTACTCCTCTCGATGTAAGGCGCAATCCTTCTGAGTATTTTACTGACAACGGAAACCTCTCGTTTACGTTTACTGCAACTGAAGACGAGCTTGAGTTTGTTCCGTACTATTCTCTGTATAACACGAGATACGGAATTTACTGGAAGCTTGAGGCTGCCGAATAACGCGTTATAACGTTTATACGCAGATAAAATAAAATTGACGGCATGATATCGTTCATGCCGTCTTTTTGTGTTATAATAATAAATTAAGAAATCTTAATCAAAAGTGAGATTGTGTCTTAATGTTTTATTTGATACAATATCCACAGTAAAGGCAAACACACAGGAGGGGACAACATGTATAATATATTGCTTTGCGACGATGAAAAGGATATAGTCTCGGCGCTTAAAATATATCTGACAAATCCGGACTACAAATTTTACGAGGCATATACGGGGCAGCAGGCGTTGGACATTTTAAAATCAGAGCAAATCGACCTTGTTTTGATGGATATAATGATGCCCGAGCTTGACGGAATTAACGCACTGTCTAAGATAAGGGAGTTTTCTAATGTGCCGGTAATATTTTTGACAGCAAAGTCTGAGTATACTGATAAGGTGCTCGGCTTAAACCTTGGTGCGGACGATTATGTCACCAAACCGTTTAATCCTGTTGAGCTTATAGCGAGGGTGAAGTCTCAGCTCAGAAGATATACCATGCTCGGAAGCGCTCCGAGGCATGTCGATTCCATAAGAATAGACGGAATAGAGCTTATGCGCGAGTCTAAAAAAGTATTTGTAGACGGCGAGCCTGTCCAGCTCACTCCAAAGGAATACGATATACTGAAGTTTTTGATGACAAATCCCGGCGTTTGCTTTACGCCCAGTGAAATTTACCGCAAGGTTTGGGGGGACGTTCCCGTCGGAGTCGACAACGCAATAGCTGTGCACATCAGACATATAAGAGAGAAAATCGAGATAGACCCGGCGTCGCCAAGATATCTTAAGGTGGCATGGGGCAGGGGATATAAGTTTGAAAAATCTGTATCTGAGTAAGGTGGTTGTTACTTTATGAACGGAATCAAAGGAAAGCTTTGGGCTAAGCTTACCGCAATTATATTGTTTATGATATCTGCTGCAGTGCTTGTGCTCAGTATTGTTTCTGTGGCGATAATGCTTGAGTTCAACGTCTTTTTTGACGGCGGTCAAAGTCTCTCGGATTATATCTTAGACCAAAGTGTGCGAAATAAGCTGACGGACATAACTGACGCCATAGGCTACTACGAGCCGTTCGGAGAGTACGCACAGGAGGACGGTTCTCCCGAATATCAAAATATGTATATCTATGACGACGCTTACGGCATGGAGTCTGAAGTAACAGGCGAAGATAAAACCGATGTCTTGGACACCGGCATAGGTGAAATTGTAGACAGCAATTCTCTTATAAATTCTCAGGACATACAGTATTTGTCGAACTTTTTGAATTCAGAGTATGCTGAAGGCAGCACTAACCTGTCCGTTGTGATAGAAAACAGCGGCGGTGAGGTAATATACAATAATTTCCCTATTGATGATTACAGCGTAAGGCTTTCAAGGGAGATTACCGTAAAAAAATACGGCGGAGTCAACTACCTTGAAAATGTCTTTCTTACGGACGCCGAAGCGCAGAGCTTTATGGACGAATATTTTTCCGACAGCAGAGTATTAAGCGTAGAAATAATACCTTACGGAAGTGAATACATTTTAAGCGTGGTATATGTTCCTGTCTATGAGGACACTGTAAGCGTTTTCGTTTCAGTGCCGGAAACGCTCACCGTTCAGGATGATATACTGACCCGCGTGCAGAAGTGGGAGCAGTTTGCAAATAGCAGCGACCTTGTCATTGTAATGCTTGTGATATCGTTTATAGTGCTGGCGGCGTGCTTTGTATTTTTAATGTCTGCGGCAGGATATACAGAGCAGCATGAAGGCGTGCACCTTAACTTTTTTGATAAGATACCGCTTGAGATTGTGCTGCTGGCTGCCGGGGCGCTTATAGCTTTTTGCGTATTCCTGTTTGGCGATATAGTCTACTACGGCTCCGATTTATGGATTTCTGCCGTTGTGCTTATTGCAGCGGCTGCCGTTTCGGCGTTTGCGCTGATTGTAACTCTTATGACTATTGCGGCAAGGTGTAAGGCGGGCAAGTTCTTTATTTACACTATTATTTTCGGGAGTCTTATTTGGCTCTACAGATTCGCAAAAAGCTTCTTTAAGAATCTAAGGCACACATGGAAAGCAGCCGGCGTTTTCAGCGTGGTGTTTATATACGACATGCTCAATCTGGTGGCTATGGCAAACGGCTCGAGCGACTATGCGGTAAGTATGTTCCTGCTCGGAAAGATTGTTTTGGGAATTGCTCTTCTGTGCTATACAGTGGCATACGGAAAGATAAAGGATGGCTGCAAGAAGATTTCGGGCGGTCAGGCCGATACCGTAATAAATAACGAAAAAATGCCGCCGGAGCTTAAAGAGCTTGCTTCCGACATCAATCAGATAGGAAGCGGGATACACCGCGCCGTAGACGAAAGAATGAAGTCGGAGCGGCTTAAGACCGAGCTTATAACAAACGTGTCTCACGATCTGAAGACGCCGCTCACATCTATTGTAAATTACGTAGACATACTTTCAAAGCAGGATATCGAGCCGGAGTCCGCAAGGGAATATGTAGACGTGCTTGTAAGGCAGTCTCAGAGGATGAAAAAGCTTATAGACGACCTTGTGGAAGCGTCTAAAGCGTCCTCCGGCGCAATTGCCGTAAACCTTGAAAGGGCGGATATGTCGCTTATGATAACTCAGGCTGTCACAGAGTACGAAGAACGCCTTGGCAAGGCCAGAATAACTCCGATTTTAGATCTGCCGGACGGCGCAGTCCCTGTAATGATAGACGGAAGGCTTATGTGGAGGGTGTTCGACAATATCATAGGCAACATATGTAAGTACGCTCAGCCGGATACAAGGGTATATGTATCCGAAACGCTTACGGACAAAGGCGTGGTTGTTGTATTTAAGAATATTTCAAAGTATGCTCTGAATATTTCAAGTGACGAGCTTATGGAGCGCTTTGTAAGGGGAGATTCCTCGCGTTCTACCGAGGGAAGCGGACTTGGTCTCTCAATTGCAAAGGGGTTGTGCAACCTTCAAAACGTAAAATTCAATATTATTATTGATGGAGATCTGTTTAAGGTGGAGCTGTCTATGGACAGACTTCCACCTGATGAACAGAGCGAAGTCGGCGCACAGGATTTATCGGATCAGGAGGAGGCGCAGGAGGAATTGCCTTATGAAAATGATTCTTCTGAAGATAATCCATCCGAACGTGATTCTTCTGAAGAAGATACTTTCGCCGAAGGAAACGGCTCTGAGGCAGGCTCGGATTATAAGTCTGAGCCAAGCGACTCCGAAGATACTCTAAAAGACGGCAGTGTTCAAAATCCAGCCTCCGAAAAAAATGAAGAAGCCTCTCGGGAATAAAAATATAAGCGTGATGTGTAAAAAGAAACCCGCTCCAGGGTACATCCCTGGAGCGGGTTTTAGCAGGTAAGGCCTGTTCACACCGTATTCAAACAATATTATAGCTGTTTATGACGCCCATCCCGAGCACAGCGTTCCCCGAGCCGTCGTATATCACGGCTGCCTGTCCGGCTGAAACGGCTGGCGTCGTCTCGTCGAGCATGATTTCCGCCTTGCCTTCTTTAAACTCTGCAAGCCTGCATTTAAGAAGCCGTCCTGTGGATCTCAGCTTGCAAAAGCATTCCATGCCGTCCCCAAGCGAACCGTCAAACGCCTGTGATATACCGTCAATATATATCCTGTCTGTCATAGCCTTTTCGTAGGAAAGGCGAACTTCATTTTTTATGGGATCTATCCTGCTCACATAAGCCGGTCTGCCGAGAGCTATTCCCAGCCCCTTGCGCTGACCGATGGTATAATGAAGTATGCCTCTGTGCCTGCCGCATACAGTCTCGTCGATAACGAAATTGCCGGGCTCACTGATTCCGTAGTATTCTTCAATGTAGCTTGCATAGTTGTTTCCGGGTATAAAGCAGTTTTCAACGCTGTCCGGCGCGTCATGGCATTTAAGCCCAAGCGAAGAGGCGATATTCCTTACTTCGCTTTTTTCCATGCTCCCAAGCGGGCATATAAGCCTTGACAGAACATCCTGCCTAAGACCTGCGAGCATATACGACTGATCTCTTTGGCTTGAAGCGGCTCTTGTGACCAGATGCACGCCGTTTTTTTCCTCGATATTTGCGTAGTGTCCTGTAGAGATAAAGTCGTAGCCGCCCTCAAGCGCGGTTTTAAGAAGATACTTAAACTTAACTCTCGGGTTGCACCTTACGCACGGGTTCGGCGTTCTGCCTCTCAGATACTCCTTTGCAAAGTAGTCTATTATTTCATATTTAAATTCGCTTCGCAGGTCAAGCGTGTAAAGGGGAATGCCAAGACGCTTTGAAGCGTCCTCGGCAGCCGTGACCGTGTCGCCGTGAAGCTCGGACATGATCATAACCGCCGCTCCAACGTCATAGCCCATTCGCTTTAGAAGCTCAGCCGAAACAGAGCTGTCAACGCCGCCGCTCAAAGCAAGCAGGACTCGCTTCATTTGTCTATTCCGCACGCCTCGCAGTTGGTGCTGTATTCTCCTACGATAGGCGTAGGGTCAACGCCGTTTCGCTTGTAATAATCGGCGATAGCTGCCTTCATTGCCTGCTCGGCAAGAACGGAGCAGTGGAGCTTTGCCGCCGGAAGCCCATCCAAAGCTTCTATTACGGCTTTGTTTGTAAGCTTAAGAGCTTCATCGATAGGCTTGCCCTTTATAAGCTCGGTTGCCATGGAACTTGTAGCTATTGCCGCCCCGCAGCCGAAGGTTTTAAACTTGACGTCGGTAATGATTCCGTTGTCCACCTTGATATACATTTTCATTATATCTCCGCACTTGGCGTTTCCTACTTCTCCGACTCCGTCAGCATCAGCAATTTCGCCGACGTTTCTCGGATTAGCGAAGTGATCCATGACTTTTTCTGAGTATATCATTTATATCCATCCTTTCTGTAAATTTTGATTTAAGGTTCAATGCCTTCATCAATGCAGATTCTCTCCCAAAGAGGGCTCATTGCCCTGAGTTTTTTTACTACCTCGGGAACTTTTTCTATAATGTAGTCAATGTCTTCTTCAGTAGTTTCTTCGTTTATGCTCAGCCTTAGAGAACCGTGAGCTATTGCATGAGGCAGGCCTATCGCCAAAAGCACGTGCGAGGGGTCTAACGAGCCGGATGTGCACGCAGAGCCCGAAGAAGCACATATGCCAACCAAGTCAAGAGACAAAAGCAGGCTTTCGCCTTCAATACCCCTGAACGAGATGTTTACGTTTCCGCATAGCCTTTTCTCAGCGTCGCCGTTAAGGCGCGATTCCTTTATTTTAAGAAGCTCATGAATAAGCCTGTCCCTCATTTTTTCAACTCTTGCGCATTTTTCTGGAATATTGCTGCAGGCTTCTGTTATAGCCGTGCCAAGAGCCATTATTGAAGGCATGTTTTCCGTTCCTGCACGCTTAGACCTTTCCTGCGCTCCGCCGTGAATGAGGTTGGGAAGGTTGATTCCAGTCCTCATATACAACGCGCCGACTCCTTTTGGAGCATGTATCTTGTGTCCGGAAAGAGACAGCATGTCTATATTCATTTTCGAAACATCAATAGGCACGTTCCCTATTGCCTGAACCGCATCGGTATGGAACCAAACATGCTTTTCACGGCATATAGCCCCTATTTCCTCAATGGGCTGAATAGTTCCTATCTCGTTGTTTGCAAACATTATTGTTACAAGGCACGTGTCGTCCCGTATTGCTTTTTTTATGTCCTCCGGGTCAACAAGTCCGAGTGGGCTTACTGGGATATATGTTACCTCAAAGCCCTTTTTCTCGAGATACTGGCATGTATGAAGCACTGCGTGGTGCTCGAACACAGAGGTTATTATGTGCTTCTTGCCTCTCGACGCGCCAACCTCGGCTGCGGATTTTATCGCCCAGTTGTCCGACTCCGAGCCGCCGGAGGTAAAATATATTTCACTCGGCTTTGCACCTATCGCGTCCGCAACCTGCTGTCTTGCCATGACGAGGGCACGGGCGGCGTTCATACCAAGCGAGTAAATGCTCGAGGCATTGCCGTAGCACTCGCGGAAATACGGCATTGCAGCTGCAAGCGCAGATTCGGAAACTCTTGTCGTGGCGGCGTTGTCAGCATACACAAAGCGCTTTCCCATATATATCAACTTCCTTTCATAAGTACTTAGTAAATACTATACATAGTATTCCATGAATCATTTTAGTACGAAGTATTATGATTGTCAAGCGTTTTGAGGAAAATAGTTAGCACAGGCTAATCCTATTTTTTCAACGCTTTATACGCTGTTACGGCAAGCTCGTCGCATCTTTCGTTTTCGGGGTGACCGGCATGTCCTTTAACCCATATAAAATCAATTTTGTGGATACCGGAAAGCTTAAGAAGCCTTTCCCACAGATCCGGGTTCATGGCTGGCTGCTTGTCTTTTTTCATCCAGCCGTTGCGCTGCCACGATCTTGCCCATCCCTTTTCCATGCCGTTTACTACATACTGAGAATCTGTTGTTAAAATGACGTGACACGGCTCTTTTAATGCTTCAAGGGCGTTAATTACCGCGCAAAGCTCCATTCTATTGTTGGTTGTATCGGGCTCCGCGCCTGACATCTCTTTGACGTATCCGTTATATTTTAATATTGCGCCCCAGCCTCCCGCGCCGGGATTTCCCGAGCACGCGCCGTCTGTATATACATATACTGTTTTCATTTGCTTACTGTTTATCCTCGTTTTTTTCGATGTTGTCCGGCAGCAGGGCTACCGCGGCGGACTCTGTTCTTTTATCGATAAATATTATTCGGAACCTTGCGCTTTCCTGCGGCTCAAAGTGTACTGAAGAGCATACGCAGTGTTCTGCCAATTCTTTTTTATCACCATTATCGCTTGCAAATATTGCGGTAGGACCGTCCGCCCCTCCTATTATGCCTATAACAAAGTCGTTTTTTGCATCCGGCGCGAAAGCGTCCGGAGGCTTCTTTGCGACTACGCAATCGCTCTGAGCTACATCATATAAGCGGAAACATTCGCCGTCGATTTTCGGAAAGACTGAGTATTTAATTAGCATATAACAGCGGGGAAGGAAATGCTCTGCATTTTTGAATACGTCTTCGCTGATCTTCATATGCTCTATATCGTTTATTACAAGCGTGTGAGAAGTGTTGTCTATAGGATTTATAAAATCAAGCTTCTCATTTGGCTCGCCTACGGTAATTATCGGTCCGAAGTATTTTTTCGGAGAGGTTGATATGGATATTTCAAGCTTTTTAATTTCAGGTCTGCGCTTGGTGGCCCATTTGAATTTAAACCTGCTTATGCTCCACGCATATTTGCCGTCAAGCATGTAATGCCGGACAGCTTCTGAGGCGCTGTCGCGGCACATGTCCGAAAACGGTATCCAGCTTGTCATGCAGCCTGAGGAGCTTGTTATTGTCTTCCCGTTTACCTTAACGCACACACGGATATCTGCATTAAGAGGGTTTTCCCTCTCGATAAGCTCGTATTCGTCGCGAGAAAGATTCTCGCCGTCTATATTCTGATATTTATTCATAAATTCAGACATCTTTTCTGCATCCGCGCTTGTGCATATATCTGCGACAAGCCCTTCGGAGCATACGTACACTGCGGGGATGTACCATGTCCTGCCGTCAAGAACGACGCTCTTTTTCACCGGGATTTCCCTGCCCGGGCGTTTTCTGCGCTTTTTTGCGCTTGAAAAACCGTTTCCGAAATAGACTTCCCATTTTTTCTCCTGCCAGGCGCCCAGGTTCATGTCCGGGTCATAAAAATCCTCGGTGTATCTGATTTTTGAATAGTCAAAGCTGCTTTGAAGCTCTCTTATATATTCATACGGCTTTTCCATTGCCGAAAGCTTAAACTCACGTTTCAAAACCTCAATAGCGGATTGCTGCTTGACGTCAGCTTCGTATGTGCAGAGCATTTTGTAGAACCCATCCCTGTCCATTATTTCCGCAGCCTCGATGTTGAATACGTCCTGGCAGGCTATTAACAGCATTATGAAATCTGAAAAGCTGCGCGCCACCGGTCTGACATACCTTCCGGTGTCGCACATCGGGCTTACGCAGAACACCATGTCCGCAAAGCTTCTTACAAAGCAATAATGTATTCCGTCTACTCCGGTTCGTCCGAATATTTTTGCACCTTTTGGCGTACAAAAATACGGGTATTCCTTAGCCGAGCAATAAA
Source organism: Candidatus Faeciplasma sp. (assembly GCA_048393055.1). Classification (GTDB taxonomy): domain Bacteria; phylum Bacillota; class Clostridia; order Oscillospirales; family Ruminococcaceae; genus Faeciplasma. The sequence goes on along the minus strand of DBFJJS010000010.1, from coordinate 118,279 downwards.
GCCCGAGGGGCGAAAGGTCGATATTTTCTTTTATAATTTTTTTATATGTGTACGAGGCCATATATTTTCTCCTTTAAAAAAGTTAAAACATCTGATGCTATAATACTTCATTGCTCTGAATAAAGTCAATACAGCTGTTGACACGGCTAATGAAATGTGTTATAATCCAGACGTTATAAATCTGCCACCGGGTAGAAAGTGTCGAGCACTCGAAACGCATCGTTAGGTCTTAGAAGATGTGTTTGCGGGTGTTTGTTTTTTGTGATTTGAAAGGAGCAAGGGGATTACGGATGAATCCTATACAATCAATTAAAAACTTATCAAGGTTTGAAAAATGTCTGTGGTGCGTTTCGGCAGTAGTCGTGATACTGTCTGGACTCGCGGGACAAAGCGCATGGTTTCAGGTCGTCGCGTCGGTAATAGGCGTTACTGCGCTTATTTTTGTTGCAAGGGGCGACGTTACCGGTCAAATACTTACAATAGTATTTTCGGTAATGTACGGCATTATCTCGTTTCAGTTTACGTACTACGGAGAAATGCTCACGTATTTGTGCATGACCGCGCCGATAGCCGTGTCTGCGGTGGTAACCTGGCTGAGGTATCCCTTTGAAAAGGGGAAGCAGGAGGTAGAGGTAAATACTCTTAAGCGCGGTGAAATTGCGCTGGTAGCAGTTATGACGATAGCCGTAACCGTGGCGTTTTACTTTATCCTGTCCTATTTTAATACGGCAAATATTGTGCCGAGCACCATCTCTGTTGCGACAAGCTTTTTAGCGTCCTATCACACCTTCAGACGCAGCAGGTTCTACGCGATGTGGTACGCTGCAAACGATGTTGTGCTGATTGTTTTGTGGGTTTTGGCCGCTATGAAGGATATAAAGTATCTGCCTATGATCGTATGCTTTACAATGTTCCTTGTCAACGACGGCTACGGCTTTATCAACTGGTCAAGGATGCAGAAGAGGCAGGCGGGAAAAAAGATGTGCCTGAGCGGAATCAAAAACAAAAACAGTAAATTTTGAGATTTACTGTTTTTACGTATCCTGAAATGGGACGGCGGTTATTCAGTATTTAATGATAAAAGAGGGCGGTAGCGCTTTAGGATGTTGTCCTCATAACTTTTTACACTCCAAACGCTAACATATTTCCTAATGTAATTTTGAAGCCAATTGATCGATACATTTGAATATCGCAATCTGCACATCCAACTGTAAGAGAACCCACACCGCTTTGTTCATACGCAAAAGAAACAAGTTTTCGTGCTATACCTTTATGACGATACTCTGGTTGGATATAAAAATCTTCAAATACCCCAGATTTGCCATAATTGAAAGTTGAGTACGTATAGCATATAGAACAACACGCTACAAGTGCGTTATCACATACACATCCATAAAAATGTATTTGCTCATTTGCAATCGACTTTTTTAAACTCTCAAGCTCCGCATTTGTAGGCAAGCATTCTCCAATTTCTATTTTGTATGCCTTATGTAATATCATTAGTTCTTCAAAATCTTCTGTTTTAACTTTCACAAAATTCATTTTTATTTCCTCCGTTAATTTTATTGGAGGATTAGTTTTTGTGCACCCTCCGAACACAACTCATTTTTTTCATAAACAATCATCCTTCTCACTAAATATTATATTTATTTTAACTTTAAGCAATAAAAAGCATAATTTTGATTTATTGCTTTTACTACATATATTATCATAACATCCTGATATGAATTTTATCACTCACAACTTTCATGTACAAAATAATTGAGGGTGGCTGTCTGCGCGTTAATTATCGGTTATCTGTTTCTTTATCGCCTTTGTGCATTGCCGCTGTGGTTAAGCCCCTGATGGATTTTTGAATTTCCCGAGTCTTTAATTACGTATGCGGGACGACCTTATTACTTTTCCGTTCTTCTTACACTTCGCTCTGCAAATACCATTCTATATTCGGCAGGGGAGACGTTTTCATGTCTTTTAAATACTGCGCAGAAGTAGCTGCAATCATTGTATCCAACGGACCTTGACACATCGTTAATGGAGAGCTTTGTATCAAGCAGAAGGTTTTTCGCCTCATAAATACGTTTTTTTGTTAGGTGCTCAAACGGACGCATGTTCATGCATTCTTTAAATATGCGGCATATATACTGCGGAGAAAGCCCTACCGTTTTCGCAATGTCAGTGAGGCTTATATCATTGGCATAATTTCTGTCAATATAATCTATTATAACTTTTAACTGCTCCATCCTGTGATTTTCTTTTGGAGAAGCAGGGCAGGAAATTAGTCTGTTAAGCTCAATGAGGAATGCAAAGATATTGGACGAGTTTGTGTATCCAGAGTATATATTCGAGCACTTTATTGTTTTAAGCATTTTCTCCCAGAGCTTTTCTAGGGTATTTATATCTCCTACCTTAAAGACAACAGGTTTTAATAGACCGAGGTTTTCCATTATGTCTCCGACAGATGCACCGGAAAATGTGACCCAATGTGTTTCCCAGTTTGCGTCGTCTCTTGCGAAATACTCGTGGGGATAAAATGCAGGAAGGACAAAGCCCATGCCTTTTGAAATTCTATGGATTTCGCCGTCAAGCTTTAGTACGCCTTCACCTGAGGCGGTATAAATAACCTGGTGGTAGACGTGCCCTGACGGTCTTTCACAATGCAATTCCGGGTCAGTTGCGCCGACTCCTGTTACGTAAACCGGCAGTTTAACCTCGTCGCCTAACAGGGCAAAACAAAATTCTTGCATAAACTGCGCCTCCCTCAAGTAAAAAAACACAACATTTTTCATTTTTAAAGATATCATAGCACCTTGAAATTTGCTTGTCAATGTTTAATTTAATTATACATAATTAACGCAAAAAATTAAACAGCTTACGCTACTGCATTGAAACCCAGCAGTCCATGCAGCAGTTCAGCTCGCCTTTACAGCTTTCAAGCAAGGTGCACAGCTCGTTCATCTTAACGTAGTCGGAAGCGATTTCCGGAAGGCATATTTGCTCCTCCAGTTCTTTGATTTTTGTTTCAAGCTCTTCGATATGCGTCTCTAATGCTTGTATTTCCTGCTTTTTTTTCGCGTCCGACGCGCGCTGGCTTTTTGTACGGTACTGCTTTTTCGGCTGCTGCGCGTCAATTTTCTTCTTTTCTTCCTCCAAAGCCGCGGCTTCCAGCTTCTTCTGCTCGAGATAGTCGTCATAGTTGCCCTTGTATTCGATGCATTTTCCCGCCGATACCTCTACAATCCTTGTCGCTATCCTGTTCAGCAGATACCTGTCGTGTGATACAAATATAATGGTTCCCGTGTACTCGCCGAGCGCGTCCTCAAGTACTTCCTTTGTCGTGATGTCAAGGTGGTTGGTCGGCTCGTCGAGTATAAGTACGTTTGCGCGCTTAAGCATCATAAGCGCAAAGCTGAGCTTTGTTTTTTCTCCTCCGCTTATTACCCCGACAGGCTTGAATACGTCCTCTCCTGTCAGAAGCACAGAGCCGAGCAGCGACCTGACCTGAAGGTCGGTCATTTGAGGATACCTTTTATGGACCTCTTCGATAACAGTGCAATGCGCGTCAAGCTGTTCGTTTTTCTGATCAAAATATGCTATTTTCACGTTTGGGGCCCAGTATATGCTGCCTTTAGAGTGAGGGTTCAGCCCCTGTATTGTTTTGAGGATAGTAGATTTTCCGGCGCCGTTTGCGCCTATTATTCCCACTCTGTCGGAGCGCCTTACAGAGAGTGAAAAGCTTTCTATCAGCACGCGGCTTCCGCCGTCTACGCAGATATCGACATCCTTTGCTTCAAATATCTCTTTTGGCGGCTCTATGTCGTATTCCAATCGTATTTTTGCCGGTTTGTGATAGACACGCGGTTTTTCGACTGCGTTCTGAGCTATCCTGTCAAGCATGTGCTGCTTTGACTTTGCCGCCTTTGCGCTTGTCGCGCTTACGCGGTTCTTGTCTATAAAGAACTGAAGCTCGTTCATTTTTGCCTGTTCGGCTTTATAAATCTTTTCCTGACGCGTCACCTTTTCTTTTTTCAGCTTTACAAACGCCGTGTAATTTCCTGTATACGACTTGAGGTGCATAAATTCTATCTCGCATATTCTTGTGCATATTTTGTCGAGGAAATATCTGTTATGCGATACCGTGAGAATCGCGCCTTTGTAGCCGGACAGGTAATCCTCAAGCCACAGCATGGTGTCGAGGTCAAGGTGGTTTGTCGGCTCGTCGAGTATAAGCAGCGACGGCTCCTCCAGCAAAAGCTTTGCTAGGGCGAGCCTTGTGCGCTCGCCGCCGGAGAGGGAATTTACCGAGCGGTTAAGGTCAAATCCTGAAAAGCCCATTCCGTTGAGAACGGTTCGTATTTTTACATCTATGATATAGCCGTCGTTATTTTCATAGTGCGAGCTCAGCCTTGCGTACTCGGATTCCGCGTCCTCAAGAGCCTCTTTGCTGAGCGACGACATCTTTGCCTGAAGCTCGGTCATGCGCTCGTATTCCGCGTCAAGCTCATAAAATGGCTTTCGCATTTCCTCCGAAATAGAGCACTCTGCGCTCAGCCCGACGCCCTGCTCCAGATATCCTATCCGAAGGTTTTTCGCGTAGCTTATGCTTCCCGCGCCGTTCGGCGCTTTGTCGTAGCCGGTATGTCCAGTAATAATTGACAGGAGAGTTGTTTTCCCGCAGCCGTTTACTCCGACAAGGCCGATCCTTTCCCCCTCGTTGATTGTGAGCGAGACGTCCTCTAATATAGGCTCGCCGTTGTAGTATTTATATACGTTTTCAAGTGATACAAGCATATATTTTACCTCAAAAAGCGATAATTTCACTTATACATTTTAGCATGCGGTTATGCTTAAGGCAAGCATTTGAAAGCTGACTTTTACGATTATAAGCGGATGTTTTGCGCCTGACAATAGTTTTATTGTCAGAGGTTGATTATTTTGCGGGGTCGTGATATAATAAACTGATTATTGATAAAAACAGTGGAGGTGCCGTCGTGAGGATAATTGGAATAGACCCGGGCTATGCAATAGTGGGCTTCGGGATTCTTGATTACGATGGCAGGAGCTTTTCAGTAGTCAATTTCGGCGCGATAACAACTCCCGCCGGAATGCCGTTTGCGATGAGGCTCGAAACTATCTTTAGAGATATGAACCAGGTGATATCCCAGTATAAGCCGGGGGCAATGTCGCTTGAAAAGCTGTTTTTCAACACAAATCATACTACTGCGATAGATGTTGCTCAGGCGAGAGGAGTAATACTTCTTTCTGCTCAGCAGAACGGCGTCAAGGTATTTGAATACACTCCGCTTCAGGTGAAAAATTCAGTAGTGGGATATGGCAAAGCGGAAAAAAAGCAGGTTCAGGAGATGACGCGTTCTATTCTCAGATTAAAAGAAATACCAAAGCCAGACGATACGGCGGACGCTTTGGCGCTTGCTATTACGCATGGTCACAACTCATTTTCATACGCATACAATGCATATAACAGTTAAGGGAGTAGGCAACAGGCAATGATATATAGTTTGACGGGCAGGATAATACATACATCACAGGATATGTGCGTGATAGAGTGCTCAGGGGTAGGGTATGCGTGTAAGACCACACTCGGAACGCTGTCACAGCTTTCCGGCGCGGAGACGGCTACGCTTTATACTTACCTTGCGGTAAAAGAAGATTCGGTTGAGCTTTTTGGATTTTATACTCACGAGGAGCTGGAATGCTTTAAGCTTTTGACGTCCGTGAGCGGCGTAGGAGCGAAATTTGCGCTGTCTATATTGTCAAGCTATACGCCTTCGCAGGTTGCGCTTGCCATAGTTTCTGAGGACATAAAGGCATTTTCCAAAGTAAAGGGAATCGGAAATAAAATAGCTCAGAGGATTGTAATGGAGCTTAAAGATAAGATTGCTAAAGAGTCTACCGCATACATATCCGGATATTCTGCCGCAGACATTTTAGTCGTTGCCGGCAGCTCATCGGCGTCTGAAGCTGTCGCGGCGTTAGTTGTTCTCGGTTATTCTCAGATGGATGCGGCTGCCGCTGTTTCAAAGTGCGACAGTGCGCTCGGCACGGACGAGATAATTAAGCAGTGCCTGCGGCTTTTAGCGTCTAAAAGGCTGTAAGCTTAACGATAGCATAATATTGAATAATGGGGTATAGGAATGATTGAATCAGGCGAATTTGATTTTGAAAACCGAATAGTCGCTCCAAATATGATAACAGGCGAGTCTGAAGACACTGATTTTTCTCTCAGACCAAAGACACTGAGCGAATATATAGGTCAGGAAAAGGTAAAGGAAAATCTTTCTATATACATACAGGCTGCGAAGAAGCGCGGTGACGCTTTGGATCATGTTCTTTTATATGGTCCTCCGGGGCTTGGCAAGACCACTCTTGCAGGTATAATAGCGCACGAAATGGGCGTAAACATAAGGATAACCTCCGGTCCGTCAATAGAAAAGCCAGGCGATCTTGCGGCTATTTTAACCAACCTCCAATCAGGCGACGTGCTGTTTATCGACGAGATACACAGGCTTTCGCGCGCAATAGAAGAGGTTTTGTATCCCGCTCTTGAAGACTTTGCGTTAGATATTATTATAGGAAAGGGTCCTTCGGCAAGGTCGATAAGAATAGACCTTCCCAAGTTTACACTTATAGGAGCTACTACAAGAGCAGGTCAGCTCACATCTCCGCTAAGAGACAGGTTCGGAGTAATTCAAAGGCTTGAGCTGTACTCAAAGGAGGAACTTTGCGAGATTGTCCAGCGTTCGGCAGTCATACTCGGAGTTGCGTGCGAAAGGGACGGAGCCATGGAGCTTGCCTCGCGATCGCGCGGCACGCCGAGAATAGCAAACAGGTTTCTTAAGCGCGTCAGGGACTTTGCAGACGTTATGGGCAACGGCATAATCACCCGTGACATTGCAAAGATTGCTCTTGACCGCATGGAGGTGGATGAGCTGGGTCTCGATTCGCTTGATAAGAGAATGCTCACTATGATAATAAAGGGATATGGAGGAGGGCCTGTCGGGCTTGACACGCTTGCCTCTGCAATAGGCGAGGAAGCGGTTACGCTTGAGGATGTGTGCGAGCCGTATCTTATGCAGCTTGGATTTATCGCGAGAACCCCAAGGGGTCGCTGTGCTACCGATTTAGCATATAAGCACATGGGATATCTTAAAGACGGTCAGACCTCTCTTGATATTTGATAAAATCATAGTTAAATAGATCAACTAAGGAGAATTGTTATGGGAAGATTGTTCGGAACAGACGGAGTAAGGGGAGTGGCGATAAGCGAGCTTACGACAGAGCTTGCCATGCTTATAGGCAGGGCAGCGGCCGTGACCCTGGCTAAAAACACCCGCCACAGGGCTAAAATACTGATAGGAAAAGACACCCGAGTATCATGCGATGTTCTGGAATCCGCGCTCATAGCAGGAATATGCTCTGTCGGCGCGGATGTACATACTCTTGGAGTTATCCCAACTCCGGCGGTGGCGTTTTTAACAGTAAAATACGGCGCCGACGCCGGAATAGTTATTTCCGCATCCCATAACCCGTTTGAATTTAACGGCATAAAGATATTTTCCTCCTCAGGCTTCAAGCTTCCGGATGAGGTAGAGGCTGAAATCGAGAGGCTTGTGCTTGATGCCCCTAATGAAATGCATCCTTCAAGCTCTGAGAATTTAGGCCGCGTTGAGGTTGAAAAGAACGCCGAATGGGATTATGTAAGACATCTTTTGAAGAACATAGGCACAGACCTTGGAAGAATGCGAATAGTCGTAGACTGCGCGAACGGTGCGGCAAGCTCCTGCGCGGAAAAGTTTTTTAAGGGGCTGGGCGCAAACGTGACGATGATAAACAACACTCCGAACGGCATTAATATAAACGACGGCTGCGGCTCTACTCACCTCGAGTCGCTTTCAAAGGCAGTGGTTGAAAACCGCGCTCATGCAGGCGTGGCTTTTGACGGAGACGCGGACAGGTGCCTGATGGTAGACGAAAAGGGAGAGCCGGTAGACGGGGACAGGATGCTTGCCATTTTGGCTCTTGATATGAAGAACGAGGGAACGCTTTTATCCAACACCTGCGTTGTAACAAAAATGACCAACCTGGGATTTTTCAAATGGTCGAAGGAAAACGGCATAGTGGTGTCTACCGCGTCTAAAATAGGCGACAGATACGTGCTCGAGCGCATGCTTGGAGACGGCTATAATCTCGGCGGAGAGCAGTCGGGACATATAATTCTCAGCGACTGCGCCACCACCGGCGACGGAGAGCTTTCGGGCGCAAAGGTGCTTGAGGTGCTTGCAAAGAGCGGCAGGAAGTTTTCCGAGCTTGCCTCTATATTTACTCCGTATCCGCAGATACTTGTAAACGTCAAGCTCAGACCCGAGTGCAGGGGCAGATTCAGGAATGTGTCCGAAGTGACCGAAGTTATAGATTATTGCAGCGAGAAGCTTGGAAGTGACGGGAGGATATTTGTAAGGGAATCCGGCACAGAGCCTCTTTTAAGGGTAATGGCGGAGGGGCGCGACATGGACGCGATATATCAATATGCAAACGCCATTGCTCAGGTGGTAAGGCAGCATTTAGGAGAGGCAGAGCAGTGAGAGCGGCTGATAAATGGACAGATTATAAAATAATCGACGCCTCCTGCGGCGATAAGCTGGAGTCGTGGAGCGGTATTAAGCTTGTCAGACCCGACCCACAGATAATATGGAAAACGCATAAGGGGCAGGCGTGGAAAGATTCGGACGCCGTATATCATCGCTCTTCTAAGGGCGGGGGAAAATGGGAATTTATGCGCAGGCTTCCCGAAAGCTGGACCGTCAGCTATGGAGAGCTTACGTTTATTATACGGCCCACGGGCTTTAAGCACACCGGGCTTTTCCCCGAGCAGGCTGTTAATTGGGATCTGATGTCGCAGCTTATTTTTGACGCCGGAAGACCGATAAATGTTTTAAATCTCTTTGCTTATACCGGCGGAGCTACCCTTGCCTGCGCGGCTGCGGGAGCGAGCGTATGCCATGTTGACGCATCTAAGGGAATGGTGCAGTGGGCAAGGGATAACGCCGCAAGATCCGGGCTTGCAGATAAGCCGGTAAGATGGATAGTAGACGACTGCGAAAAGTTTGTGGAGCGCGAGATAAGGCGCGGGAAAAAGTACGACGCCGTTATCATGGACCCGCCCAGCTATGGCAGAGGACCGTCCGGCGAGGTATGGAAGCTTGAGGATAATATTTTTGACCTTGTCGAGCTTACTTCTGGCGTTATGAGCGACAGACCGCTGTTTTTTGTTCTCAATAGCTATACTACGGGGCTATCGCCATCGGTAATGTCATATATTTTGGGAAGCATACTTGTTAAGCGGTATGGAGGGCATGTATATGCAGACGAAATAGGCTTGCCGGTAATGGAGAGCGGAATGGTTCTGCCGGCGGGAAATACCGCAGTATGGTCAAGGGATGTTTTAAATAACTTTTGATAGGATAGTAAAATGAACAAATTCATAGAGGTTAAGGACGTAACATTTTCATATATAACGGATTACGATGATTACAGTACGAAAAACACTGTTATAAAGGGCATTTCACTTGATATAAACAGGGGAGAGTTTGTTGCTGTGCTCGGTCATAACGGCTCGGGAAAGTCTACGCTCGCTAAGCTTTTAAACGCGATCAACCTTCCCGAAAGCGGGACGGTGCTGGTTGACGGAATGAATACCGCCGACGAGGACAACCTCTTTAACATAAGAAAGACTGTCGGAATGGTATTTCAAAACCCGGATAATCAGATAGTTGCAACCGTTGTTGAGGAGGACGTGGCGTTTGCGCTTGAAAATATAGGTGTAGAGCCTCGCGAGATAAGGCGAAGGGTTGACGAGGCATTAAAGACCGTCGGAATGTACGAGTATAGAGAGCACGCTCCTCACAAGCTTTCCGGAGGTCAGAAGCAGCGCGTTGCAATTGCAGGCGTGCTTGCAATGAAGCCGGACTGTATTGTTCTGGACGAGCCTACCGCCATGCTTGACCCGATAGGAAGGCGCGAAATTATGGCGACTATAACGGAGCTAAATAAAATGGGCGTGACGATAGTGCTTATTACGCATTATATGGACGAGGCTGCGAGGGCAAAGCGCGTTATTGTGATGGATTCCGGCGAAATAATTATGGATGACGTTCCAAAGAAGGTTTTTTCACAGGTTGAAAAGCTCAAATCATTAGGGCTCGATGTCCCTCAGGTCACGGAGCTTACGCACGAGCTTATTGCATCCGGCGTAAATCTGCCGGATGATATTATAGATGAAGACGAATGTTATGAAGCTTTGTATAAGCTGTTAAAGAAAGGCTGATAGCTTTTGGGAATAATAAAGGCAGAAAATCTGACATATGTGTACGGCGAGGGCACTCCATTTAGAAAGGTTGCTCTTGACAATGTAAATCTTGATATCGAGGATAATACTCTCGTTGGAATAATCGGTCACACGGGTTCCGGAAAGTCTACGCTTATACAGCATTTTAACGGTCTTTTAAAGCCAACCTCAGGCAGGGTAATAGTAGACGGGGAGGAGCTTTTTGCCGATAAGTCGAGGCTCAGGGCTATAAGGTTCAAGGTAGGTCTTGTGTTTCAGTATCCGGAATACCAGCTCTTTGAAGAGACTGTATACAGGGATATAGCATTCGGACCGAAGAACATGGGTCTTTCAGACGATGAAATAGACGTAAGGGTAAAGGAAACCATGCGTCTTGTAGGTCTTAAGCCCGAGCTTGCGGACAAGTCGCCGTTTGATCTGTCGGGAGGGCAGAAGCGGCGCGTTGCCATTGCCGGAGTTATGGCGATGGAACCGAAGGTCCTGATTCTCGACGAGCCTACCGCAGGTCTTGACCCAAAGGGCAGGGACAGGATTTTGGGCCTTATCAAGGAATACCACAAGGAAAAGAAAAGGACGGTTATGCTTGTTTCTCACTCTATGGAGGATGTTGCGAACACCGTTTCCGAGATACTTGTAATGAATGACGCGAAGGTGTTTATGTACGATACTCCGGAGCGGGTCTTCGCAAGGGTTCGCGAGCTTGACAGCATGGGTCTTACCGTTCCTCAGATAACGAGGGTATTCGACAGGCTCAAGAAAAACGGCATAGACTTTACCGATGAGGTTTATTCTATAGATTACGCGAAAAAGCTTGTCTTACGCCTTTTGGAGGAGAAAACGGGAAGGTGAATATATAATTGATTAAGGACATAACTATAGGACAGTATTTTCCCGGGAAATCGGTTCTTCACAGGCTTGACCCGAGGATTAAAATATTACTTACTGTAATATATATTGTAATGCTTTTTGCCGCTAAGGGATTTTTGGGGCTGGCGGCAGGGATAGTTTTTCTTATCGTGGCGTTTTTGATATCCGGTATACCGATAAAGATGATGGCTAAGAGCGTAAAGCCGATATTGCCTGTTATAATATTCACAGGAATTTTGAATTTGTTCTTTGTCACATCGGGAGATGTCATTTTCAGCTGGACTATTATAAAAATTACGGATGACGGTGTTAGGACAATGATTTTTATGGCTGTAAGGATAGTATTCCTGATATGCGGAACATCGCTTTTGACTTATACTACCTCCCCGATAGCGCTGACCGACGCTATTGAAAGGATTTTTTCTCCGCTCAAGGTGATAAAATTTCCAGCACACGAAATAGCGATGATGATGACTATAGCGCTGAGGTTTATACCGACGCTCGTTGAGGAGACGGATAAAATAATGTCTGCACAAAAGGCGAGAGGAGCGGATCTTGAGACAGGCTCGCTTTTAAAACGTGCGAAGGCGCTTGTGCCAATATTGATACCGCTTTTTGTTTCTGCATTCAGACGAGCCGAGGAGCTCGCTCTTGCGATGGAGTGTCGCTGCTATCACGGAGGAGAAGGCAGAACAAGGCTCAAGCAGCTCAAGACGTCCTACAGGGATTATATCGCTCTCGCAGTATCGGTCGTTTTCCTTGCGGGAATAATTTTATTGAACGCTTTTTTGCCTATATGAGAAACTTTATGGTTACAATGTCCTTCAAAGGGACAAACTATCATGGATTTCAACGTCAGGACAGCGGCGTGATGACTGTTCAGCAAACTGTTGAAAACGGCATATATCGTCTTTTAGGCGAGAAAGCCGAGATAAACGGATGCTCAAGAACCGATGCAGGAGTGCACGCTAACGAATATGTTTTTTCGGTAATGCTGGACAGCCCCATAAGTGAAAGAGGAATTGTGTTCGGGCTAAACGGCGTCTTGCCGAAGGATATAGCCATAACCGGCTGCCGGATTGCAAACGACGACTTCCATGCAAGATTTTGCTGCAAGGGTAAGGAATACGTTTACCTTATACACAACTCAGAGATAAGATCTCCGTTTTATGAGGATACCGTTTTAAGAAGCTGGTATCCGATAGATGAAAAAAAGCTCAATACAGCGTGCAAGGATTTTATCGGGACGCATGATTTTAAGTCTTTCTGCTCTGCGGATACTGACAAAACGGAAACAGTGCGGACTATTTTTGATTTCAGTGTAGAAAGAACCAAAGATATAGTGAGGTTTTCGGTGTCGGGAGACGGTTTTCTTTACAACATGGTAAGAATAATGGTCGGAACGCTTCTATTTATTAACGACGGAAAGCTTGATGTCGATTCCATACCGGAAATTATATCGGCGCGCGACCGCACATTTGCCGGAAAGACAGTTCCCCCGCACGGGTTGTATTTAAACAAGGTGTTCTACTGATTTGATGTTCTGATGATTTATAAGGAGGTGAAAGTGTGTCCTCAGTCAGCTCTTTTGAGACGGATATGCGCAAACTCAGAAATAAGCGCAAGCGCAAGCGACTTCTCAAGAATATTATGATGATTTTGCTTGTAGTAGCGGCTGCATCGGCGGTATACCTGTCAAGAGGTCTTTGGCTGCCGTATCTTGAGGGTATACTGGAAAGGGGAATAAGCTCTTCCGTGAGCTCCGATATCGACGAGCAGTTTCCGATAGATATAAGCAAAAGGTCTAATGTAGACGTATCCGCGATGGGCAACTGCTGGACGCTTTTTTCGGACACAACCTTCTATACATGTAATTCAGATGGCAGTGAAATTTTTTCAGCATATCTGCCGTATTCTAATCCTGTAGTGGAGACATCGTCAAGAAGAGCCTTAATATATGATATGGGCGGCTATAATCTTACGGTTGTAAGCAGAAACAGTGAAGTATATTCAAAAAAGTTGGAAAACCAGATTCTTTTTGCGGAAATTGGCAAAGATGGAAATATAGCTGTCGTAACTTCTACAGATCGGTACACCTCTTATCTGACTATATATGATAAAAACGGCAACGAGATTTTCCACTGGGCGGACGGAAACCTTATAACGTCCGTTTGTCTTGAGGATTCCGGTTCCGGATGCATTATTTCAAGCGTATATGCGCTTGGAGGTAGCTTTAAATCTGTGGTATTCGTTCTTGATTTTTCTCAGACTGAGGTGGCCGCAAAGACCTCTCCAGTAAATACTCTTTGCCTTGGGGTAGAGTATACGAATAACGGTGGTTTTTGGCTTGTTGGAGATCAAGCGCTCTACAGATTTGACTCGTCATGTATGCTGGAATACTCCTTCAGCTATAGCTATGATATATCGAAGTTTGCAGCAGATGGAGACGTCTGCGCCATAGTTTTTTCTGCTCCCGGAAGTAAGGAGACTTACCTTACGCTGTTTGAGTCGTCTCTTGACTCCGCAACAGAAATTACTTATAATGAAGAAATACTTCATTTGGATATTTACGATGAGATAGTTTATTTTAACACTACCGGTCGGATTAACGCAGTTGACTACACCGGTATACTAGTCGGGACTGCGACGCTTGATTCCGAATATGTGTCTTTTGCAATTTATGACGGCGACGCATTCCTTTTAGGATATCGCAGTATAAATAAAGCAGAGCTTACTATGCACGATTAGAAAGGATATGTATGGATCAAAACTTATTCTGGTTTTACGACGTGTTTGTAGTGGGGATACTGATAATATTCCTGTATGTTGGGGCAAAAAAAGGTTTTATCAGGAGCATAGTTTATGCGGCTTTGATTATAGCTTCATTTGTCGTAAGCTGGTTTGCTGCGGAGGCGTTTGCACCGCTTATTTATGACACATGCATAAAGGAGCAGGTTTACGAGGCGTTTTCCGCAAATGCAGATGAAACTAATACTGCGCAGCTTGTTTCGCAGGCTGTTTCAGACGGTGATTACGGCGTTGAGATGACGGAAGCGGAAATTTCAGCGATTTTAGAGGATAATCCTGATTTCTTTGATAGCCTTGCTTCCGAAATGCAAAAAAACGGCGCACAGGATAGTTCCGAGGAAATAGAAAGCGGCGTAAAGCAGTCGCTTGCGTCTAAGATTGTCGATTCGCTTTTCCGCGACGTTTCCGTTTCCAAATACGTTAATAACGCGATTGAAACCATAAGTGACGCTGGAGAAAAGGTGGAGGAAATAGTTCAGGCGTTTGTCAGCGGCGCAAAGGACGACGCGGCTAGGGTGGTAGAGGAAAGTCTTGTGGCACCGGCTCTGACATGGCTTCTTAAGGCTGTTATATTCATAGTGCTGATGTTTATATTAAGATTCGTTGTAAATCCTGTTTCAAACGCGTTCAAGGCTGTGAACAGGATACCTGTTGTCGGACCGGTAAATTCACTGCTCGGTGCGCTTTTCGGAATTGTTCAGGGGCTTATTTTCCTGTATGTCGCTGCACTGGCTGTAAAGGCTATTATAAATATAAGCGGAGATTCGCTTATTTTCTTTAACACCGATACCGTAGAGCGAAGCAAGCTGTTTATATATCTGTACAACTTCGATTTGCTTAGTTTGTTGTAATAAAAATTTAACATTCTATCATATAAATTTCACTTTCATATTTTATAATTACAACATGCTGTACAGATATTTCGTGTCAGGTACCATACATGCGAATATGCTGCTGCTCATAAATTTGAAACTAACTATTTCAGATAGATTTTTACATGAAAAGGGTGACTGTATATTATGATGCTTTGTTCAAGATGCAATAAAAGACCCGCGACGGTGTATATCACATCTTTAAACGGAAACGAGACGAAAAGCGAAGGGCTCTGCCTTATTTGCGCCCGTAAGCTCGGCGTGCCGCAGGTTAATGACTATATGAAGCAGATCGGATTAACGGACGATGATTTGGAGGCGTTGGAGGAATCAATTGAAAACAGCGCCGACGGCGACTCCTTTGAGATGGGCGGTTCGGATACGATGCCCAACTTTATTTCAAACTATCTCGGAGGAGCAAACAACCCGGGACAGGGCAATCAGGATTATGATTCCGGCAAGAAGTCAAGATCCAAAGATTCTAAGAAGCAGGACGACGACAAAAAAGAGCTTAAGTTTTTGGGCACATACTGCACAAATCTTAATGAACGCGCGGCGCAGGGAAAGCTCGATAAGATTATAGGACGCGACAGGGAAATATCAAGAGTTTTGCAGATACTGTCCCGCCGTCAGAAAAATAACCCCTGCCTGATAGGCGAACCGGGCGTAGGTAAGACCGCAATAGCGGAGGGAATTGCTCAGCGCATTGTAGCTGGAGACGTTCCGTTTGCGATAAAGAATAAGCAGATATATCTTCTTGACTTGACCGCGCTTGTTGCCGGAACACAGTTCAGGGGTCAGTTTGAAAGTCGTATTAAGGGGCTTTTGCAGGAGGTAAAGCGCGAGGGCAACGTTATCCTGTTTATAGACGAGGTGCACAATCTTGTAGGCACAGGCGACAGCGAGGGCACTATGAACGCGGCTAATATCCTGAAGCCGGCTCTTTCAAGAGGAGAGGTTCAGGTAATAGGAGCGACGACGTTCAGCGAGTACAGAAAGTATATCGAAAAGGACAGCGCGCTCGAAAGGCGTTTCCAGCCCGTAACCGTGACTGAGCCCACTGTCGACGATACGGTGCAGGTCCTTTTCGGAATAAGAAAATATTACGAGGATTATCATCACGTTAAGATATCCGATTCTGCGCTGAGAATGTGCGCGGTGCTTTCGGAGAGGTATATAAACGACCGTTTCCTGCCCGACAAGGCGATAGACCTTTTAGATGAGGCGTGCGCCGGTGCAAGCATACGCAGCCCTGAAATATCAAGGGCGCTGGAGCTTAAGGCAAAGCTCGAGGAAGAGTGTGTAGAGCTTGGAAAGCTTGAGGAAGCGGAAAATCCCGATTACGAAAAAATTGCCGAAACCAAGGCTAAAATTTCCCAGACCGAAAACGACTGCAAGGCCGCTCAGGCGGAGGCGGATAAGGTCAGGGTCACAGAATGGGATCTGTCTAAGGTAATAGAGCTGTGGACCGGCATACCCGCAAATAAAATAGTAGAAACCGAGTATGCTAAAATCAGAAATCTTCATGACGTCCTCAGCAAGAAGATCATTGGTCAGCCGGAGGCGGTGGACCTTGTGTGCGAGGCTATAAAGCGTACGAGGGTTTCGCTTACGTCCCGCCGCAGACCCGCGTCGTTTATCTTTGTCGGACCTACCGGAGTCGGAAAAACAGAACTTGCAAAGACGCTTGCCGCAGAGCTGTTTGACGCTACCGAGCCGCTTATAAGGATTGACATGTCGGAGTACATGGAAAAGCATACGGTTTCAAGGCTTATAGGCTCGCCTCCGGGATATGTTGGATACGACGAGGCCGGACAGCTTACGGAAAAGGTGCGCCGCAGACCGTATTCGGTAGTTTTGTTTGATGAAATAGAGAAGGCTCACCCAGACGTTATGAATATACTTTTGCAGATTCTCGACGAGGGCAGGGTTAACGACGCTCAGGGCAGAAGCATATCCTTTGAAAACACTGTCATCATTATGACCTCCAATGCTGGCTCTACCGATAAGAGCTTTGGCATAGGCTTTGATAAGACGCAGGCTCAGATATCCAGGGAGCGCGCTATAAAGGGACTGCGTGAATTCCTGCGCCCTGAATTTATCAGCCGAATTGATGAGATAGTCGTCTTTAACCCGCTTACGGAGGACAATTACGCGGATATAGCTCATCTTATGCTTGGAGAAATCGTCGAGCCGCTGTCTGAAAAGATGATAACGTTCACCTTTGACCGCGAGGCAGAGAAGGCGATAGCCAAGATAGCGTATAACGATAAGTACGGAGCAAGAGATATAAGAAGGGTAATCCGCAGAGAGGTAGAGGACAAAATCGCGGATATGATAATCGATTCAGACGACAAAAATATACGATCAATTCACGTTTCCGCTCAGGACGGAAAGGTGACGGTGACGTCGATAGCCGAGTGAATATAGCGGGATACAGACTGAAAGTGTAAATTTTTTGTGAATTTTTTGCTTCCATGATTGAAATCCATATTAATATGTGGTATAGTTTTTAAGCCGCTTATGTTCGGCTGACAAGTCGGGAAACCGCGCCGAGGCGTAGCGAGTTTTATAGTAAAGGCAGGTGCCAACTTATAATGTACGCAGTAATTGAGACAGGCGGAAAGCAGTATCAGGTAAAGGAAGGCGATATTCTCTTTATAGAGAAGCTTGGCGTCGAGGCGGACGAAAACATCACCTTCGACAAGGTTGTAGCTTACTCCAACGGTGAGACCACTTCTGTGGGTACTCCATATGTAGACGGAGTTGCCGTAGAGGCAAAGGTTCTTAAGAACGGCAAGGCCAAGAAGATAACTGTTTTCACTTACAAGGCTAAGAAGGGCTCTTCTCATAAGAAGCAGGGTCACAGACAGCCCTATACACAGGTAAGAATCGAAGCAATCAAGGCATAATGATACGTGCGGCTTTTCAGGTGACAAAAACGGGAAGCATTAAAGGCTTTTCGGTTAATGGTCACTCAGGTTACGCACAGGCGGGAAGCGATATTGTTTGTGCAAGCGTTTCTTCTGCCGTAATGCTCGCTATCAATACCGCAGCGCAGTTTTTCAACATAAAGCTTGACGTCAAGGTTCTTGACGGGGACATAAGCTGCGGTGTTGCGGAAATTTCGCAAAACTCGGACAGGCTGATTAAAAGCCTTATTGCCCATCTCAAAGAGGTGGAACGCGAATTTCCCAAGCATCTAAAAGTAAATATTTCGGAGGTGTGATAAATGTTAAGAATCAGTATGCAGTTCTTCGCTCATAAAAAGGGCGTAAGTTCGACCAAAAACGGTCGTGATTCCGAGTCCAAGAGGCTTGGAGCCAAGAGAGCGGACGGTCAGTTTGTTTTGGCTGGAAATATTCTTTACCGCCAGAGAGGAACTCACATTCACCCTGGTACGAACGTTGGAATCGGTTCTGACGATACGCTGTACTCTAAGATAGACGGCGTAGTAAGATTTGAAAGAATGGGACGCGACAGAAAGAAGGTCAGCGTTTATCCCGCTGAATAATCAAACAGGTTATAAACGCCAAGCAGTTTTGCTTGGCGTTTTGAATGAGGAAGTCAGTGACGCTTAGGAGGTGTTTATATGTTCGTCGACGAAGTAAAAATAACCGTTCAGGCCGGCAACGGCGGAGACGGCTGCGTGTCCTTTCACAGAGAAAAGTACGTTGCAGCCGGAGGTCCTGACGGCGGAGACGGCGGAAACGGCGGGGACGTTGTATTTGTGGTTGACGATAATATGAATACGCTTGTTGATTTCCGTTATAAGCGCAAGTACTGCGCTGAAAACGGAGCGAACGGCGGTCCTAAAAACAGCTTTGGCAAGAGCGCACCAGATCTTTTAATTAAAGTGCCGAGAGGCACTATTGTCAGGGAAGTATCTACTGGAAGGCTTATAGCGGATATGTCAGGCGACGAGCCGGTGATCATCGCCAAGGGGGGACGCGGCGGCAGAGGCAACGCGCATTTTGCTACGCCGACACGGCAGATACCCAGATTTGCAAAGCCCGGGTTCGCAGGTCAGAAGCTTGAGCTGAAGCTTGAGCTTAAGCTTTTGGCTGACGTAG
The DNA here is from genome assembly GCA_048393055.1 of Candidatus Faeciplasma sp. Lineage (GTDB taxonomy): Bacteria > Bacillota > Clostridia > Oscillospirales > Ruminococcaceae > Faeciplasma. The sequence continues at coordinate 99,296 of DBFJJS010000010.1, read as the reverse complement.
GTCTTGTCGGATTTCCCAATGTGGGAAAGTCGACGCTGATTTCCGTTGTATCCTCTGCAAAGCCCAAGATAGCGAACTATCATTTTACTACGCTTACGCCGGTTTTGGGCGTGGTGAAGGTATCGGAGGGAAATTCCTTTGTTATGGCTGATATTCCCGGACTCATCGAGGGCGCAAGCGACGGAGTGGGTTTGGGGCATGAATTTTTGCGCCACGTCGAAAGATGCAGGCTGATCATTCATGTTGTGGACGTCTCTGGAAGCGAGTGCAGAGACCCGATAGAGGATTTCAAGATTATCAGCACAGAGCTGAGAAACTTTAGCGAGGAGCTTGCAAACGCGCCTCAGATAGTAGCTGCGAACAAGTGCGACATGGCTTCCCACGAGCAGATAGACAGATTTAGGGAGTATATTACCGGACAGGGATATACGTTCTTTGAAATTTCCGCGGCTACGACAATGGGCGTAAAGGAACTTATCAGCGCCGCAGCTCTCGAGCTTAAAAAGCTTCCTCCGCTGAAGATATTTGAGCCTGATCCTGTTGCGCAGTGGAATCCCGAGGAGCTTGCTAAGGATCGCAGCTTTAACGTCAGCGTTGAGGACGGCGCGTACTTTGTTGACGCGCCATGGCTCGAGGGAGTTTTGCGGATGGTGGATGTTGACGATTATGAGTCGCTGCAGCACTTCCAGCTCGTTTTGAAATCGAGCGGAGTTATAGATAAGCTCATCGAGCTTGGAATTAAGGACAACGATACCGTTTCTGTCTGCGGCTTTGAGTTTGACTATGTAAGCTGAGGAAGGAAAACGCATAGATATGATAGACAAAAAGTCAGCAGGCATGTACAGCCCTCTTGCGCTTGCATTTTTGGGGGACAGCATATACGAACAGCTTGTTAGAGAGCGCCTTGTGCTTTATGCCAATATGCCTGTCGGCAGGCTTCACAGCCTTGCAGTTAAATACGTTTGCTGTGAGTTTCAGTCCTCGGCATGCGACGTCATATTGCCTTTTCTTACGGATGAAGAAAAGGATATCATGCGCAGGGGCAGAAACGCAAGCGGAATAGCTGCTCCAAAGCATTCAAGGGTGGCTGAATACAGGCGCGCAACATCTTTGGAATGCCTTTTCGGATATCTTTATCTTATCGGAGAACGTGAGAGGATATCTTATCTGTTTGATAAGATATGGGAAACGGTTAAACTATAGCTACATGTAAAAAACAATAAAGTAATAACAATTATTTTTATCAACATAATTAAAGGCGGAGTGATTTTATGTCAGGACATTCAAAGTGGAATAATATCAAGCGTAAGAAGGAAGCTGCCGATGGCGCAAAGGCGAAGATTTTTACACGCATCGGAAGAGAAATAACGGTATGCGTTAAAGAGGGTGGACCTGACCCGGCTTCAAATTCAAAGCTCAGGGATTTGATTTCAAAGGCTAAGGCTAATAACGTCCCGAACGATAATATTGATAGAGTTATCAAGAAGGCGGCTGGAGACAATGATAAAAACAACTACGAAACCATGGTGTACGAGGGCTACGGTCCAGGCGGAGTTGCCGTTATAGTTGAGTGCCTGACGGATAATAAAAACCGTACTGCCGGCGATGTAAGGCATTACTTTGACAAGTTCGGGGGCAACATGGGAACGACCGGCTGTGTATCCTTCATGTTTACCCGCAAGGGTGTGATAACGCTCGAAAACAACGGCTGCGACGAGGATAAGCTTATGGAAGACTGCTTTGAAGCCGGCGCTAACGACTTTAATGTCGAGGACGATGTTATCGAGGTCTCTACCGAACCCAACGATGTTTACAGGATAGCCGATACTTTGAGAAACATGGGCTATACGGTATTGTCGGCTGAGGATACGATGATACCGTCCACCTATACCACATTGAACGATGAAGAGCAGATCAGGCACATGAACCTTTTGCTTGACGCGCTTGACGACAACGACGACGTTCAGCAGGTATATCATAATTGGGATATGCCCGCGGATGACAGCGAGGACTAAGCAACGTATACATCATGCCTGCGTACAACAGTGTATGCAGGCTTTCTTGTTGCTATAAAATCGTAAAATATGCTTATAATTATAAAAATAAATTAAAAATATTTATGCAGATGTTCAGACGGTATTTTTTTTAGTCTAACCGTGTAAAAAAAATATGGTAAAAAGTATATTTTAGTACTGCTTTAAAGCACATAATTTATAAAAAATACACAAGTCGGAGCTATCAACCCGGGACAAGTCATGATTTGCAATTTCATAATTTAGCGCGTAAAATATGATTAAAATTTTTTATAGGGGTGACTTATATGAAAAATAAAAAGCTTGCGTTCATAGTCTCTGTCGGGCTTATGGCGGCACTGTGCTTTGTCGGAAACTATCTTCAAATTAAAATACCCAACGGCGTTTTGATTACAAGGGTACATTTGGGCAATTCCATGTGCCTTTTGTCAGGACTTTTGTTTGGCCCGCTTGCCGGAGGTCTTGCTTCCGGTATCGGTGCGGGACTTTACGACCTGTTAGACCCCGTGTACATTGTATCCGCACCATTTACATTCCTTTCAAAGTTTGCGATGGGCTTTGTATGCGGTGGCTTAGCTATGATGTTTAAAAACTGCGATAGCCGAAAAAAGTCTCTCTGGGGATTAGTAATGAGCGCTGCGGTTGGTCAGATTGTATATATATTCCTTTATCTTCTCAAGACATATGTCGGACAGATACTTGCCGGTGCCGCTCATGAAACTGCCCTTACAGCTACCGCAACAAACGCGATAACGTCTTCTATAAATGCCGTTTTGGCTGTTATCATATCCGTACCGCTGTATTGCTCAATTAAAACCGCTCTTAAATCAACGTATTTTGCCGAGCTCATAGTCCCGAATGAGACAAGGAAAATAAACTGGACCGTAGTTATAGCTGCGTCTGTTGTCTTTATTGGAATTTCGGTCGGGGCGATTTATCTTGCTTCATAGTTAAATCAATAGGATACGTAATTTAATCCGCCGCAATCTCGCGGCGGATTTTTGCTGCTTAAAAAAACGCAGTATTGCGAAAGCGTTGATTTTTGAATCCTTACATGATAAAATAAGCTTGTATTTAAAAAGGAGCTTGTTTTATGGAGTGGAAAGAACTTAAAATATATACTACCCATGACGGAGTTGAGCCTCTGTCCAACGCGCTGATAAGTTTTGGCATCGACGGCTTTGTCATAAATGACCCTGAGGATATTCGTGAATTTGAAAAGAACAAAAACGCTTCGTGGGATTATATAGGAGAAGAAGTGTGGCAGCTCTGTGGTAATGATACATTCATTACCGTTTATGTTCCTGATGATGAGGGCGGCCTTGGTCAGATTGAAGAGGTGAAAGCGGCTGTAGACGCTGTTAGGTCGTCTTCAGATGTGGATAAATACGGAAGCCTGTGTATAAAAAGCGGCAGTATAAAAGAAGAGGACTGGGCAAATAACTGGAAACAGTATTTCAAGCCTCTTAACGTGGGAGAAAAGCTTGTGATAAAGCCGTCGTGGGAGCGGATTAACGGCTCAAGCAAAAGAGTTGTTTTAGAGCTTGACCCTGAAAACAGCTTTGGCACAGGGCGTCATCATACTACAAGGCTCTGCCTTGAACTTGTTGAGAGGTATGTAGAAAGCGGAGACACCGTGTGCGATATCGGCTGCGGAAGCGGTATAATTTCTATTGCGGCAATGCTGCTTGGAGCAGGCAGCGCAGTGGCGGTCGATGTTTCACAGGATGCTGCGGTCACGTCAAAGGAAAACGCTCTTAAGAACGGCATTTCAAGTGAAAACTACATAACATACTGCGGAGATGTAATAACAGATATTTCGCTGAGAAGCAGGATAGGCAAGGGCTACTCTCTTGTCACGGCGAATATAGTAGCGGACGTGCTCCTTGCGATGATGGACGTTTTTGCCGACATTACCGCAAAGGGAGGAACTCTTATATTGTCGGGAATAATTACCGACAGGCGCGAGAAGGTTTTCAAAGCGGCGGCAGACAAATGCTTTGAGCTCCTTGAGGCGCGAGAGTGTGAGATGTGGAACTCGGCTGCGTTTAAAAGACTATGAATCTGCCGAAGATAATATATCAGGACTTTGATCTGTGTATAGTTGAAAAGCCTTTCGGAATGGAATCTGAGCATGAGATGTGCCTTTGGCTTAAACGGATTCTGGGTTGCGGCGTTTATCCCGTTCACAGGCTTGACAGGGACGCTGGAGGGGTAATGGTTTATGCTCTGAATAAAGAGCCGGCAGCTAAGCTTTGTGCACAGATAGCGGACGGCGGCTTTGAAAAGATATATTTAGCTGTTTTGATAGGCAAGCTTAAAAACAAAAGCGGAACGCTGGAAGATTATCTGTATCACGACAGGAGCAAAAACAAGTCGTATGTTGTGAATAAGTCTCGCAGAGGAGTAAAAAAGGCTGAGCTCGACTACGAGTTGATATCAAGCGTCGATTTGTCAGGAACACGCCTGTCTCTTGTTATGGTAAGACTTCACACGGGCAGAACTCATCAAATCAGAGTTCAGTTTGCTTCGCGTGGTCTTCCTCTTCTCGGGGATAAAAGATATGGCGGAAGGCTTAATGGTTTAGCGGATTGCACAGGGCTTTGTCTGTGGTCGAACAGGCTTAGCTTTGTCCATCCAAAAACCGGTGTGCGCGTTGAAATTTGCAGCTTGCCGCCGTCATACTTTCCTTGGACGCAATTTAATACGGATCTTTGACCTATGTATCGACGTAGGTCATTTTTATATATTTTTTAAAAAAGCTATTGACAAAAGAGCGCACATAGATTATAATACATGTGGTTAGCAAGAGCTAACTAAAGTTTTAATCTATTAGTTAGCCTTAACTAACCAATAATGTATGAGGGATGATTATGATGCCACTTTGCTTTGCAGGTATCGGTGAGCAAAACACAATAAAAAGGATAGGTGGAACGCCGAGCGTAAAAAAACACCTTGAAAATCTCGGATTTGTGGTTGGAGAGAGCGTCAGCGTTGTCAGCAGTATCAGCGGAAATATCATTGTGAACGTCAAGAATACTCGCGTAGCTTTAAGTCGGGAATTGGCGCAGAAAATAATGATATGAATATTAAATTAGGAGGGTATAGTAATGAAGACTCTTAGGTCTGTGTCAATTGGCGAGACTGCAAGAATTGTAAAGCTTCATGGAGAAGGCGCTGTAAAACGCAGAATTATGGACATGGGGCTTACAAAGGGGGTTCAGGTTGTTGTGCGAAAGGTGGCGCCGCTTGGCGATCCTATCGAGGTAACTGTCAGAGGTTATGAGCTTTCACTGAGAAAAGCAGATGCCGACATGATTGAAGTTGAATAGTCGGCTTGCTTCAGTTTCTGATATGTTATTTTTGCACAATAGGTTAGCAATTGCTAATCAAAGAAAGAGAGGAAATAAGTCATGAGTATTAAAATTGCGCTCGCGGGAAATCCCAACAGCGGCAAAACGACATTATTCAATGTACTTACCGGTTCCAATCAGTTTGTAGGAAACTGGCCGGGCGTAACGGTGGAGAAGAAGGAAGGCAAGCTTAAAAAGAATAATGGAGTGATTATCACGGACCTTCCTGGTATATATTCGCTTTCTCCCTATACGATTGAAGAGGTAATAGCAAGAAACTATCTCATCAGAGAGCACCCGGACGCAGTGCTTAATATTGTAGACGGAACAAACCTTGAGAGAAATCTTTATTTGACAACGCAGCTTGCGGAACTCGGCATACCGCTTGTCATAGCCATCAACATGATGGACGTTGTGAAAAAGAACGGAGACAGGATAGATACTCAGGAGCTATCAAAAAAGTTTGGATGCAAAGTAGTGGAAATATCAGCTCTTAAGGGCACGGGAGTTATGGAAGCTGCTCAGGCGGCGATAAACGCCGCTAACAGCGGAGCTGCTGCATGCATACATAAATTCTCCGAAAATGTCGAAAATGCGATCGAACATATTACAGATGTCGCGCTTAAAGATAAACCTGTAGATCGCCAGAGATGGTATGCAGTTAAGCTCTTTGAGAGAGATGACAAGGTGCTTGCTGAACTGAACATAGCCGGCAAAACCATGGAGGATATCGAGAAGACAATATGCGCCATAGAGGCTGAGGCGGATGATGATTCGGAATCTATAATTACAAACGAAAGATATACATATATTGCTTCAGTTATTAAGTCGTGTTACAGGAAAAAGAGCGCGGGAGCGCTTACAACGTCCGATAAAATCGACAAGATAGTGACAAACAGATGGTTAGGACTTCCGATATTCGCAGTTGTAATGTTTTTAGTCTACTATATCTCGATGGTAACAGTGGGAACAGCGGCCACCGACTGGGCTAATGACGGTTTGTTCGGAGACGGCTGGCATCTGTTCGGCATAGGAAGCGCCGAGTACAACGAGGTAGCAGAGGAGTTCGGAACGGCTTCACTTATTGTTCAGGGTTATGACGACTATGTAGCGGAAAACGGTGAAGCACCTTCATCAGAGTTTACTTATGCTGTTGAGGATGAGGAAACCCTTCAGGTTACATATGAAACCGCCACGTTGGACGACTATAACAATGCGGTAAGCACCCTTGAGTCGTATAACGGTGAGGAACCAGACCCTGCTGATTACGGAGTATGGGTGCCGGGTATACCTGTCCTTGTCAGCAGCGGTCTTGAGGCAATAAATGCTGCCGACTGGTTAAGCGGCCTTATAGTTGACGGAATCGTGGCGGGCGTCGGAGCCGTGCTGGGATTTGTTCCGCAGATGCTCGTGCTCTTCCTGCTGCTGGCTATATTGGAATCGTGCGGCTATATGTCCAGAATCGCGTTTGTGCTTGACCGTATTTTCCGCAAATTCGGTCTTTCAGGCAAGTCGTTTATACCGATGCTTGTTGGAATGGGCTGCGGCGTGCCCGGAATTATGGCTTCAAGGACGATTGAAAACGAACGCGACCGCAGAATGACCATAATGACAACTACGTTTATTCCGTGCGGCGCAAAGGTGCCGTTTATTTCAATGGTTGCAGGCGCAATTTTCGGAAATTCGGCATGGGTTGCTACAAGCGCATATTTCATTGGAATGGCAGCAATCGTAGTTTCCGGAATTATGCTCAAAAAGACAAGGATGTTCTCGGGAGAGCCTGCTCCGTTTGTTATGGAGCTTCCTGCTTATCATTGGCCGACAGTAATGAATGTGCTCAGGTCAATGTGGGAGCGCGGCTGGTCGTTTATCAAGAAGGCAGGAACGATTATACTTATTTCAACGATAGTTGTTTGGTTCACATCATACTTCGGAGTTGTGGACGGCGCGTTCAGAATGCTTTCCGAGGATGAGCTTGATTTGTCGATCCTCGCTTCGATAGGCAAGGCGATAGCGTGGATATTTGCTCCTCTTGGATGGGGCACATGGCAGGCGGCGGTTGCGTCTGTTACAGGTCTTGTCGCAAAGGAAAATATCGTCGGTACTATGGGAATACTCTTCGGCGGGTCAGGAGACGTTTATGCCTCTATTGCCGGTTCGTTCACGGCGGTTACAGGATATTCGTTCCTCGTATTTAACCTGCTTTGCGCGCCATGCTTTGCCGCTATAGGAGCTATTAAGCGCGAGATGAACAGCGCTAAGTGGACATGGTTTGCAATTGCATATCAATGTATCTTTGCATATGCGGTTGCTCTTATGATAAACCAGTTTGGAGGACTGTTTACCGGAAACATAAATCCTATAGGACTTATCGCAGCTATAGCGATTTTGGCGATTATGATTTATATGCTTGTAAGGCCTTATAAGGAATCTGTAAGGCTTACGGCTAAAGTCAAGGTAAAATAACCTCAACGCAGAGAGGATTTTGTGAAAATGCTTGAATGGATTATTGCAAATATAGGGACTATAATAGTATCGTTAGTTCTTGCAGCAATTGTTGCGGCAGTAGTTGTGGTTATGGTAAGAAACAAAAAGAGAGGTAAGTCCTCCTGCGGATGTAACTGCAGCTGCTGCCCAATGAGCGGTTCATGTCATAAAAAGTAGCAAGACATGAGCTGAAAATTAATTTAAGACTTATTCGAGAGTTGATGTAATCTCCAAAATAGAGTTGCCGGCAAAAGGGTTTGTACGTTTGTCAAGCCCTTTTGCCTCGTTTATTTTATATTGAGTATTCTAAACTGCAATATGGCACGATGGGATTTATGCGTATACTGCTGTTTTCAGCGGAAGAAACATTAAAAACCAATTGCGCAGGATATAATTCCAGGTAATTTAAAAGCGGCGCATTCAAATGCGCCGCTTTTGATATGCTGTATTTAAAATTTATAATGCGAAGACCTCGTTAATCAGTCCCAAAGCTCGTTGAGATATTCAACTCTTGACTCGGTCCAGTTAAGAACTGCATTTGCCCGGGACGAGCGGCTGCTGTTGCTCTTATTGAAGTCGTCTGCGTAGGTGCTTACGGTGCTTCTTACTTCCTCTATTGCTCCTAAAATGTAAGTGTAGCGTTCAGCCCATTTTTCCTTGACAAGCTCTTGGAACCAATCCGCAGAGTAGAGAAGAATAAGCCACGGATTTGACCTGTCGCCCCAGTTTTCAACAAAGTAATCGTCCTTAAACTTTGCCGCATACAATCCGCCGTCGGAATCGGAGTGATAATCGGCATACGCCCAGCTGAAATCCCACGGGCAAACGCAGGTGAGGGTTTTATATAGAGAAATATCCCCAAAGTCCACCGCAAAGAAGAAGCTTCCCGCTCCAACGTCCTGATTGTTGACTATTTCATGAGTTATATACATGTCAACAAACGATTCGATATCAAGCACCTGGCTTACGCATTCGTATGCATTTGCAAACTCGTCCTGAGCAAGGGTAAGAGTAAAATCATCGTTCAAGCGGTAAAACTCTCCGTATTTAATTGCCCGCAGCGGTATTTCGTATGCAACCTCAAAGTATCTCTCTATAAACTTGAGCTGCTCGTCCGAATAAATATCGTTTTTAACTGTGTAATAATATGTTTTCGGGATACGGCTTGTACCGTAAACGTCGGTTATGCTCTCTTTGTTGTAGTTCAGCATAAACCTCCATTCCTCGTCGTAGGAATAGTTATCAAGCTCGACAAGGTATCCGATGTCAGTTCCGGTGTAGCCGGGGTCGCATTCATTGATAGCTACTCGGTTTGGATTTTCCTGGTTCTGCTCGCACAAAAGATACAGACCCATAAACTTTTCGTTAATATAAAGCTGAACAAATGTAGAATCCGATGAGTAGTATTCACCATTGTTTATTGCTTTTGCAAGCCTAAACGCCAGATGATCTCTTACCCCGTCGTCATATGTCCTTAACAGCACCCACGATTTGCACTTTGCATTGTCGTTAAGCCCAAGAACGGACTGCTTTTTCGTAAATTTAATTCTGTACGGCGCGCCGTTTTCTCTTATCTGATCGACATCGCCGTAAAACGCGCTGGCATTTCCTCTTACCCTTATTCCTGCCGAGGTCGCGTCCATTACATATTGGTCATCGCAGTTAAATATTTCGACAAGGCAGTTTACGTAGTCCTCCTTCGACAGAACCTCCTGCTCGTTCTCGGTGGAAACATGTATTATCGGCAGGTCATATTCGGAGGAAATTTCACTGTAGAACGCCTGCCTTTCAGATCGTGAAAGACCGAACATTGAATATAGTTGTTCCGGATCTTCTGCGCTCATATCTATGTCAGAACGGTAGTCGTCTATAATTTCGCCTTCAGAGTTTGTAGTCTGTTCCTGAAGTGTTACCGGATGAGATGATACAACCTTCCCGGAGGATACGTTTGGAGCTTGCGTCTGCTGTGGTGAGGTTCCCTGAGATTGACTTGATACTGTGTACTGCGGCACGTTATCGCTTGTTGTAGTAGTTACCTGAGAGGATGCGGGCGGAGTTGTGACCGCGGATGAACCGTCTGTACCGCTGCTTCCGAGTTCAATTCTTGCACAGGACGAAAGACAGGTTGATGCTATTGCCGCCGTGCATAGCAGCGCTGTGATTTTCTTCATAAATTCCATAGTAAATTGCCTCCCCTGCTTAGGGGACTCCTTTCCTTGAAAAACGCCATGACATACTGAAATATATCTAATATATCTGTAAATGTAATGTATAATAATTATTCGGTTTCGTCATTATATCATACCGGCACATGCATTTCAAGGCTAATGTGCTTAATAAAAGGTTAAAATTCGTTGACAAATTACTTTTGATTATATAATATAATAGTCGGGATTTTAGAGGAGGCAGGATGGTTAAATGAAAATAGCAGTTATAACCGGAGCTTCAAGCGGACTTGGAGTTGAATTTTTAAAAGAAATAATAAAAATGTATCCCGAACTTGACGAAATCTGGCTCATAGCTAGAAGAGAGGACCGGCTTCGCAAGCTTTCCAAAACGTACGAAAACCCCAAGTGCGTTCCGATTGGCATGGATTTAAGTCTTGACGCTTCTTATACCATACTTGAGGAAAAACTCAGCGCCTCCGGCGCAGACGTAAGGCTTCTTATCAATAACGCCGGGTTCGGAAAAATCGGAAATTTTATAGATGAGGACACTAAATCTCAAATCGGAATGATTGATTTAAACTGCCGCGGGCTTACCGGCGTTGCTTCGGTATGTCTTAAGCATATGTCGCGCGGCGCTCAGATTATAAATACATGTTCGATCGCATCGTTTGTCCCTAATCCGAGGCTTACCGTGTATTCGTCGACGAAGGCGTATGTAATGAGCTTAACAAAGGGGCTTCGCGAGGAGCTTAAGCCGCTGGGAATAAACTGTATGTGCGTATGTCCGGGACCCATGAAGACGGAGTTTTTGGATGTGGCGGGGATAGAAAAGGGCGTTTCGCACGCGTTTGATACTCTTCCTTACTGCGATGCCTCGCATGTTGCAAAAAATGCTCTTTCGGCGTCGAAAAAAGGAAGGTGCGTATACACCGACAGGATAATATACAAGCTGTATCGTGTTCTAGCCAAAATTTTGCCGCACAGCCTTGTGATGAAATTTTCAAAAGTATAAATGAAAAGCTTTGTAATTAATAAAAACGATTCAGGTCAAAGACTGGATAAATTCATACAAAAGGCTTTTCCCAGGCTTCCTCAAAGCCTGATGTATAAGTATATCAGGCTTAAAAGGATAAAGCTTAATGGAAAGCGGTGCGAGGTATCGACAAGACTCAGCGAGGGCGATACGCTTGATATGTATATAAACGACGAGTTCTTTTCCGAGACTGCAGACAACGAGTTTTTATCGGTAAGCGGAAGCATAAGCGTGGTGTACGAGGATGAAAATGTGCTTCTTGTAAATAAGCCATGCGGACTTGTTGTTCATGAGGACAATGAAAATACTGTCGATACCCTGATAAACCGGATAAAAAAGTATTTATACGATAAAAAAGAATATGACCCGGACAACGAGGCGAGCTTTGCCCCGGCTCTGTGCAATCGTCTCGATAGAAATACTCAGGGCATAGTAATATGCGCGAAAAATTCCGAGAGCCTGAGGCTTTTAAATCAGGCTGTAAAGGACAGACATATTGATAAGCGGTATCTTTGCGTTGTGCTTAAAGAGCCCAGCCCCAAAGAATCCGTTATCAGGGCGTATCTTTTGAAAAACGAGACTGAAAATAAGGTTTATATCTATGACCATCAGGTGAGCGGAAGCAAAAGCATAGTCACTGGGTATCATGTATTAAAAACGAACGGTGAGCTTTCTCTTTGCGAAATAGAGCTTATCACCGGCAGGACGCATCAGATAAGAGCGCATATGGCTTATATAGGTCATCATATTTTGGGCGACGGAAAATACGGAAAGAACGAATTTAACCGCCGCTATAATGTGAAAACGCAGGCGCTTTGCGCATATAAGCTCAGCTTTAGGAAAAATTTTAATTTTGGGATGCTGGATTATCTTTCCGGCAGGGAGTTTAAGATAGAGGACGTTTGGTTTGTTAAAAAATTTTTTAATTGATATGAGGGAGATATAAAATGACTTTTACTTACGCTACAAAAGGAACATGCTCAAGACTTATTAATATTACAGTAAATAACGGCGTTATAGACGATGTGTCGTTTGTCGGCGGCTGCAACGGAAATCTAAAGGGAATTTCTCAGCTTGTCAAGGGTATGAGGGTTGAGGACGCGATTTCAAAGCTTGACGGAATTAAATGCGGAGCGAAAAACACATCCTGCCCCGATCAGCTTGCGCAGGCGCTTAAAAGCATAGTATAACTTAAAACGGAGTAGGAATGCGGCGCAAAAACCAACGCCTGCAAAAGGCATGTATACGGTTTTCTGCGCCGTTTTCTTGGCGCTCGGTCTACCAGACGACTAATGCCGCAGTGGCGTATGATAAAATTGTGCGGCCGGAGGATTTATGAATCAATTTAAGATAAAAAGTGAATTTAAGCCGACGGGGGATCAGCCTCAGGCTATAGAGCGTCTTGTTGACGGTATTAATAAAGGGCTGAAAAATCAGACGCTTATGGGGGTAACGGGTTCTGGAAAAACCTTTACCATGGCAAATGTAATAGAACGCGTCAACCGTCCTACGCTGATATTAGAGCCGAACAAAACGCTGGCGGCTCAGATATGCTCGGAGCTGCGCGAGTTTTTCCCCGACAGCGCTGTGGAGTTTTTCGTGTCCTACTACGATTATTATCAGCCGGAGGCTTATATACCCTCGACAGACGTTTATATAGAAAAGGACTCCTCTGTAAACGAAGAAATAGACAGGCTCAGGCATTCGGCGACGGCTGCCCTCAGCGAACGCAGGGACGTAGTAATAGTAGCAAGTGTATCATGTATATATTCTCTGGGAGATCCCGAGGAGTACAGGAGCATGATAGTTTCCGTGCGAAAGGGCATGATTAAGTCGCGCGACGAGCTGATAAGCGAGCTTGTCGGCATACAATACGAACGCAATGATATTGATTTTCAGCGAAACCGTTTCAGGGTCAGGGGCGACGTGGTGGAAGTATTTCCGACGAGCCATAACGAAACGGCAATAAGAATAGAATTTTTCGGCGACGAGATAGACAGGATCACAGAGATAAACGTGGTTACGGGCGAGGTAATTCGTTCGCTTGTACATGCAGCCATTTTTCCGGCGTCTCACTATATAACGGGAAGAGACCGTTTGAACGCGGCAATAGAGGACATAGAAAAGGAAATGCGCCAAAGGGTTGAGTACTTTAAGGAAAACGACAGGCTTATAGAGGCGCAGAGAATAGAGCAGCGCGTCAGGTATGACATGGAAATGCTTCAGGAGGTCGGCTTTTGCAGCGGGGTAGAGAATTATTCAAGAGTGCTTGCAAGAAGAGAGCCGGGAGCTGTCCCGTATACCCTTTTGGACTTTTTCCCGAAGGATTTTCTGTTAATTGTAGACGAATCCCATGTCGCCTTGCCGCAGGTAAGGGGCATGTATGCGGGGGACAGGGCAAGAAAAGAAACGCTTGTGGAATACGGCTTCAGGCTTCCTTCGGCTTTAGACAATCGCCCGCTCACATTCGACGAGTTTTATTCTCATGTCAATCAGGCGGTATATGTATCGGCGACGCCGGGGGCGTTTGAAAAAGAGGTTTCGGAGGCGGTTGTTGAGCAGATTATCCGTCCTACCGGACTGTTAGACCCTGTTATCGAGGTCAAGCCGACTCAGGGTCAGATCGACGATTTGGTCATGGAGATAAACGAAAGGGTCGAAAGGAAAGAGAGGGTGCTCGTTACTACGCTCACCGTCAAGATGGCGGAGGACTTGACAAGCTACCTTCAAAGCCTCGGAATCAGGGTGCGGTATCTTCATCATTCAATAGACACGATGGAGCGCATGCAGATAATAAGAGATCTAAGGCTCGGAGAGTTTGACGTATTGGTCGGAATAAATCTTTTGAGAGAGGGGCTTGACATACCCGAGGTATCTTTAGTTGCGATACTCGATGCGGATAAGGAAGGCTTTTTAAGGAGCGAGAGCTCGCTCATACAAACGATAGGGCGCGCCGCGAGAAATGCAAACGGAAAGGTCATAATGTATGCGGACAGCGTTACAGGCTCTATGGAGCGCGCTATTACAGAGACGGAGCGCCGCCGCGATATTCAGAACAAATATAATATGGAGCATGGCATAATTCCAAAGACTATAATCAAAGGCGTAAGGGATGTTATTGAGATATCCTCCGATAAGGACGTCAAAAAGCCGGCGAATAAGCAGTACACCAGGAGGGAACGCGCCGAGCTTATAGAAAAGATGACCAAACAGATGCGCGAAGCCGCCAAGCAGCTCAACTTTGAGCAGGCGGCGTACCTGCGCGATAAGATTGCGCAGCTAAGAAAGGAAGGCTAGATAATGAACAACGAGATCGTTATTAAGGGCGCGAGGGAACACAACCTTAAAAACGTCGATCTTACTTTGCCAAGAGATAAGTTTATAGTGTTTACTGGTCTGTCTGGTTCTGGAAAATCTTCGCTGGCTTTTGACACCATCTTTGCGGACGGTCAGAGAAGATATATAGAAAGTCTTTCATCATATGCAAGAATGTTTTTGGGACAGATGGACAAGCCTGATGTGGACAGCATAGATGGGTTGTCGCCCGCTATTTCGATAGATCAGAAAACCACCTCGAACAATCCGCGCTCGACCGTCGGAACCGTTACCGAGATTTACGATTATCTGAGGCTTTTATACGCAAGGATCGGTATACCGCATTGCCCTGTATGCGGACGTGAAATTAAGCGTCAGTCTGTTGACCAGATAGCTGACAGGATACTGGAGCTTGCCGAGGGCACGAGGATACAGCTCCTTGCCCCTATAGTAAGAGGCCGAAAGGGAGAGTACGTTAAGGAGCTTGAACAGGCGAGAAAATCCGGATACGTCAGAGTAAGAGTAGACGGAATCACCTATGATCTGTCCGAAAAAATTACCCTTGAGAAAAACAAAAAGCATACTATTGAAATTATTGTAGACAGACTTGTTATAATGCCGGAGATTCGTTCAAGGCTTACAGACAGCATTGAAACGGTTTTGTCGTTGTCCGGCGGTCTTGTCGGAGTAGACGTTGTAGGAGGGGAGGAGTTGCTGTTTTCCCAGAACTACGCTTGCCCTGAGCATGGAATTTCAATAGACGAGCTGTCTCCAAGGCTGTTTTCATTTAACAATCCTTTTGGAGCGTGTCCGGATTGCACTGGTCTTGGAGTGTTTTTGCAGGTTGATGAGAAAAAGGTTATACCCAATCCCGACCTTACTATTCGCGAGGGTGGAATACGGGCGGACGGCTGGAATACTCTTGACGATGATTCGTTTACGATGATATATTACAATGCCCTTTCCAAAAAGTACGGCATATCGCTGGACACTCCGATAAAGGATCTCCCAAAAGACGCTATAGATATCTTCCTGTACGGCACGCAGGGTCAAAAGCTGGAGTTCAAGCGCCCTAAGGAGTTCGGTGGCGGATACTGGATAACTCCGTTTGAAGGCGTTATAAATAATCTTGAAAGGCGTTATAAGTCGTCTGAAAGCGATACGGTAAAATCCAAGATAGAGGAATACATGAGCGAGGTAAAGTGCCACACCTGCCATGGAAACAGGCTTAAAAAAGAGGCGCTCGGTGTAACGGTTGGAGGTTTTAATATCGCCCAGTTTACCGAAATGTCTATAAGCGACGCTCTTGACTTTGTAAACGGGCTAAGGCTTTCGGAGCGTGAGGCGCTCATAGGGGCGCAGATATTAAAGGAGATAAAGTCGAGGCTCGGCTTTTTAAAAAACGTCGGTCTTGATTATCTGACGCTTTCTAGATCAAGCTCCACGCTTTCCGGAGGAGAAAGCCAGAGAATCCGACTTGCAACGCAGATCGGTTCGTCGCTTATGGGCGTGCTTTATATTCTCGACGAGCCAAGCATAGGACTTCATCAGCGCGACAACGACAAGCTGATAGCGTCGCTGAAAAGGTTGAGGGATTTAGGCAATACGCTTATCGTAGTAGAGCACGACGAGGATACTATGTATGCTGCCGACTATATCGTTGACGTGGGTCCGGGGGCGGGAATACACGGCGGAGAAATAGTCTGCGCGGGAACGGTAGAGGATATAAAAGCATGCGAACGTTCCATTACGGGCGCATATTTGAGCGGCAGAAGAAGTATACCTGTGCCAGCGTCGCGTAGGAAGGGAAACGGAAACTTTTTAACCGTTGTCGGCGCAAAGGAAAATAACCTTAAAAATATAACCGCTAAAATACCGCTTGGTACATTTACATGCGTCACCGGAGTTTCCGGAAGCGGAAAAAGCTCTCTTGTTAACGAGATAATATACAAGGAGCTTGCGTCAAAGCTTAACCATGCAAGAACAGTGCCGGGTGCGTTTAAGAGAATTGAGGGAATCGAGGCGCTTGATAAGATAATAAATATCGATCAGACGCCCATAGGCAGGACTCCGCGCTCTAATCCCGCGACCTATACCGGGGTGTTCAATGATATAAGAGAGCTGTTTGCAATGACTCCCGACGCAAAAAAACGCGGCTACAATCAGGGCAGGTTTTCATTTAACATAAGAGGCGGACGCTGTGAGGCCTGCGAGGGAGACGGTATTTTAAAAATCGAAATGCATTTTTTGCCGGACGTGTATGTCCCGTGCGAGGTGTGCAAGGGAGCAAGATATAACCGTGAGACGCTTGAGGTAAGGTATAAGGGCAAAAATATCGCCGAGGTGCTCGATATGACCATTGAGGAGGCGTGCGGTTTCTTTGACAACATGCCCAAAATATACCGAAAGCTGAAAACTCTCAACGACGTTGGTCTTGGATATTTGAAGCTTGGTCAGCCGTCTACTACCTTGTCCGGAGGCGAGGCGCAGCGCGTAAAGCTTGCGACCGAGCTGTCACGCAGGGCGACGGGCAGGACGATATACGTCCTTGACGAACCCACCACAGGACTTCATGCAGACGATGTAAACAGGCTTGTGCAGATGCTTTTGCTGCTATGCGAAAGCGGAAATACGGTTTTGGTCATTGAGCATAACCTTGACGTAATAAAGTGCGCGGATTATATCATAGATCTTGGCCCTGAGGGAGGAAACGGCGGAGGAACAGTTGTTGCAACCGGCACGCCAGAGGAGGTCGCCGACAACCCGAATTCATATACCGGAGAATATCTTAAAAAAGTACTTAAGAGATACGATAGTATGGGACACGAGGAAAAGAACCGGGCTGATAATGCATAATATTTTTGATTTGTCTACAACAAAGGAGCGATATATATGAGACTTATGATAATTAGGCACGCAGACCCGGATTATTCCATAGATTCGCTCACGCCAAAGGGCTGGCGCGAGGCGGAGCTGCTGAGCGAAAGAATATCCAGACTCGATGTAAAGGCGTTTTACTGTTCGCCTCTCGGACGGGCTTTGGATACCGCGTCTTTGACGCTTAAGAAAATGGGTCGTGAAGCGACAGTCCTCGATTGGCTGAAGGAATTTTACTACTGCAAGGTTAAGACGCCGTATTCCGGCGATGAAGAGGTAATAACGTGGGACTTATTGCCGTCCTTTTTTACGAAGATAGATGATCTGTACGACAAAGACAGGTTTATGTACGTGGACTTCATGAAACAGGGCAACTACCCGGAGCTTTATAAAAATATTACGGATGGGCTTGACAGCCTGCTTGAAAAGCACGGATACCGCCGCAACGGAAGATATTATGACGCTGTAATCCCAAATCGAGATACGATCGTGATGTTTTGTCACTTTGGAATCGAATGTCAGATGCTCGGGCATCTTTTGGGCATTTCACCGGTAGTTCTTGGGCAGAACTTCTGTGCGGCGCCTTCGTCTGTTACGACGCTGTACACCGAGGAAAGGGAAAAGGGGATAGCCTCTTTCCGATGCGCGAGGTTCGGAGATATTTCTCACCTGTATGCCGCAGGTGAAGAACCCGCGTTTTCTGCGCGTTTTTGCGAAACATATGATTCAGACGAAAGACACTGAACATAAAAAGCCGTATGCTTTAGAAAGAAGCATACGGCTTTGCGTTTACATCAGCGGAGAGAATATTTTAAGCACAGCCTGAAGCAGCGCGTATATAGGACCTTTTTTATTCAAATGCTCTATTGTTATCTCCATGCACTTGCTTTGAGTATCTAAAAAGTCCTGCTCTACTTCGACCACGCATTTTGATTTATATGCAAGCACGCAGTTTTCAAAGTGAAGATAGAAACTTCTGAAATCAAAGTTTGCAGTGCCGACAATGCACACCTTTCCGTCGGCGGTGACGGATTTGGCGTGTATGAATCCGGGGGTGTACTCGAATATCCTTACGCCTGCGTTGAGTAGCTCGCGATAGTTGGATCTTGTTACTGCGAACACGAGCTTTTTGTCAGGTATATGCGGCGTGATGATTCTTACATCTACTCCGCTCATCGCTGCATGCCGTAAAGCAGTTATCATTTCGTTATCAAGTATAAGATACGGAGTAGTTACATATAAGTTTTTGGTTGCACTTGTTATAAGACCGATATATGCAAGCTCGCATATCAGATCGTCTGTTGACGGGCCGTCCGCATAAGGCTGAATAAACCCGTCGGACTCACACTTGAGGGTACTCGCATATTCCGCATAGTCTATTTTTGATTCGCCTCGTGAAAAATGCCACAATTGCAGGAAGGTTTCGGTCATTTTAGTGACCGCCTCGCCCTTTATCATTATAGCGGTATCCTTCCAGTGCCCGAAGCGCTCAACCTCGTTAATATATTCGTCAGCAAGGTTTACTCCTCCGGTAAATGCGGTATTGCCGTCAATAACAAGTATTTTTCTGTGATCGCGGTAGTTCAGAAACGTATCGAGCGACGGCCTTACCCTGTTGAACACAGAGACGCTTATACCTATCGATTCAAGATATTTGTCATACCCCTTTGGAAGCTTTGATAATGTGCCGAAATCGTCGTACATGAGCCTGACTTCTACGCCTTCGGAAATTTTCCTCTTAAGAATGTCCAGTACTCCTCCAAACATCTTTCCTTGTTCTATAATAAAATATTCCATGAATATAAATTTTTCGGCGCGGTTCAGCTCCTTTAGGATGCTGGCGTAAAATTCCTCTCCCGATGAAAAGTATTTTGTCGATGTGTTCTGATAAACAGGCGCATATGCGTATTTTTGAATGTATTTCATCTGCCTTGCAAGCTCCGGATCATCCTTTTCAACATAAGATATTGCATCATCAGAAACGTGCATAGCGTTGCGCATCATCTGTCTATAGCTTTTAAATCGCTTTCCTATTCTATAGTTCTGTTTTGATTTTGCAAAGATAAGATACAGCGGAGCTCCCCAAATAGGAAAGATAAGAACGGCGATAATCCATGTCAGCTTAAAAGATGGATTCATATTTTCGTTTGAGATATCTAAAACGATAACTAATGAAATGATCATGGAAACGATATAGTACCATACAAAGCTGTTAGCAAGTGAAATAAAGAATACAAAGAGAACCACAAGCTGAATCAGCATTAGGAATACCGTAATAAATATCTTGGACTGCAGGATGTTGAGAAGTTTCCTCACGCGCGTGCCCCCTCATGATAAGCTTATATAATTAATTTCATTATATACTATCTCAATTTATTTATCAATACTAAACGATGATAACGTATAAAAATAGTTACAAGATAGTTACAGCAAAATAACAGTTTTCTTATTTCGGTTGACAATTCGATATTGCACTGATAAAATTATGCTGATAAAATTATAATATTTTACGGCAATAAATTCATCTACTATATATGCCGCATTGCAAGCGGCTTTATATGTTTTTTATCAGCTTCTTTTTGAAAGGAAAGATCTTTTTAATGAGCGAACACAAAATGCTGTGCATGGGATGCATGGAGCCTATCGACGAGGAAGGCGTTTGCCCGTTCTGCGGCTACAGCAGCGGAGCTATGAATCCGCCTGCGTACCTTAAGCCAAAAACGGTTTTGGATTCAAGATACATCGTCGGGCGGCTTCTGAGCTACAACGGCGAGTCTGCTCTTTATATCGGTTCAGACAGCAACGAGGATATGAAGGTATTTGTAAAGGAATATATGCCGGACGCTATATGTCAAAGGGATAAAGACAGCTCTGAAATAATAGTGAACCAGCCATCGCTCGTTCAGTATAAAAACTACATGTCTGAATTTATAGAGCTTAACAAGGCTCTTATAAGATTTAGGACAATGTCGCATATAATCGTGCCGTGCGATATGTTTTATGACAACAATACGGTATATGTTATCATGCCGTATTGCAGCGGTGTGACGCTTAAGGAATACCTTCAGCAGAATGCCGGCGAACTTACTTGGGAGCAAGTGAAAAAGATGTTTCCGCCTCTTCTAACAACGCTTGGTTGTTTACATAACGCCGGCGTTATCCACAGGGGCATAAGTCTTGAGAATATTCTCGTGACTGATAAAGGAGAATTGAAGCTTACAGGTTTTTCAATACCTGAAATACGCACAGTAAACACGGATTTGGCTCCGGAGCTGTATGCGGGATACTCAGCTCCGGAGCAGTATTCTTCCGCAGAATGGGACGGCACATGGACTGACGTATATTCGGTTGCGGCCGTCATGTACAGGCTTTTAACCGGCTGTATGCCTACGGAGGCGATGGCCAGAGTTGGCAACGATTCGCTTTTAGAGCCTTGCAAAATCAATCCTCATGTGCCCGCAAACGTTTCAAGGGTAATAATGCAGGCAATGAACCTGTCGTGCCAGAGACGCATACAGACCATAACGGATTTTGTAACAAAGCTCTTTGACGAGCCAAGCTATATGAATGAGCTTCCGATGGGCGCGACGCAGACGATACCGATTCAGGTTCCAAAGCAGGAAAAAAGAAACGCCGGCGGCGCAAGATCAGGGAAAAAACGTTCGAACATGGGCATGTTTATTGGCGCAGGACTTCTTGTGGTGGTTGTTGTGATTGCGTTTTTTGCGTTAGTTGTAATGTTGCTCCCAAACAACGAGACTGACAACCCTTCTGCAAGTACAATTCCTGATGTAACGTCGCCTAGTATTACTACAACGGCCCCGCAGTCCGAACAGACGACTCAACCTCCTGTTACAGATGAAGCTCCTCAGGAAACGACGCCGACACAGCCTCAGGGAACTATGTTTGTTATGCCTGACCTTAAAGGAAGCAAGTATGCCTCGGTAATAGAGAGTGATACGTGGAAAGACAGGCTTGAATTTGAAGCTGTGTATGATTACTCAGACGAATATGATGAAGGCGTTATATTTGACCAGGATATCCCGCATGGAACGGAGCTATATCCTGTACAGCATGTAAAGTTGTTTGTAAGCCAAGGACACGCAACTGTTGAAATACCCGATTTTGTGAATGAGTTTGGCGTAAGAATGGCAAAAGACGAGTATGTTGCGATCCTTGACGAACTTAATATTAAATACGAATTTAGGGATCTAAATACTCCTAATATGGCTTCAGGCTATGTTATGGATGTGTACTGTCCGGAAACCTCGTCTGGCGTTGGAGGAACTATCAATGTACAGGAGGGAAATACACTTTATGTGGACATATCAGTATTTACGCCTGGCGTTGCGGCAGGGTAAACGTTGATGATATTGATATTTAGTTGTCATTATATAAAGCATAAAACGATTGATATCATTGATTTTTACTAATAATCAACAGTTTTTTATCAAAATACGCGCTGAAATTTGGTGCGTATTTTGTTTTTAAAATATTGACAATGTTTATTCCCGATGTTATCCTAAAAGTGACTAAGGTAATTGATGTTTATAAATGTGTATGCAAAAATTAGTGTAATTGCACCAAGTAAATTTGTATGTTTCGTAGCAATGTGTTACTAGTTGTTATCTTGCTATTTGATGATTTATCGGAGGTAATTGTATATGACAAAGACTATCGGAATTCTTACAAGCGGCGGCGATGCACCCGGAATGAACGCTGCAATTCGTGCTGTTACAAGAGCCGGTATAGTAAAAGGGTATAAGATTATGGGTATAAGAAGAGGCTACCAGGGTCTTATTGAAGGCGATATGTTTGAAATGGGTCCGAGGGATGTTTCTGACATTGTTCAGCGCGGAGGAACTATGCTTTTTACTGCAAGGAGCACAGACTTTATGACTCTTGATGGTCAGATTGCCGCTAAAAAAAGCTGCGATAATGCCGGAATTGAAAGCGTGGTATGCATAGGGGGAGACGGAACCTATCGCGGTGCCCGCGACCTTGCAAGGCAGGGCGTAAATTGCATAGGCATTCCCGGAACAATCGACAATGACATTGCCTGCACTGATTATACAATAGGATATGACACTGCGCTTAACACTGCGCTTCAAATGATTGATAAGATAAAGGATACCGAGATGTCGCATAGCCGTTGTTCTGTTGTAGAGGTTATGGGCAGAAGAGCTGGTCATATTGCAGTAAATGTTGGTGCAGCGACAGGAGCTACTGAGGTCATTACTGTTGAAAGACCTTACAATCTTGATGATGTATGTGCAAAAATGCTTTCTCAGAAGGCAACCGGAAAGACTCACTTTGAGATAATCGTCGCAGAGGGAGTAGGTCACTCTGATGAGATTGCCAAGTATATTCAAGAACATACCGGAATCGACACAAGGGCGACTGTCCTTGGATATGTACAACGCGGAGGAGCGCCTACCTGCTTTGACAGGGTAACGGCTGCAAGAATGGGTTGTTATGCCGTTGAGCTATTGGCGAGCGGAGCTAAAAACAGAATAGTCGCTCTAAAAAATGCTAAGATTGTAGACTATGACATAGATGAAGCTCTGAATATGACCAAGGGTTATGATGAGCATCTTCACAAGCTTTTAAGTGACCTTGCGCTGTAATTTATTTATTTGATCTTGCGGCAGATGCGGCTTTTACAGTCGCATCTGCCTGAAGATATATCACAAAAAGAGTAGAAAATCGAGCGTAAATAGTGCCGCAAAGACGGGGAGTTGCTTTGCGGACGAAACTGCACAATGTGCATGCGGTTCGGTTTTCGCATCCCGCTTAACGTGCATTTTTATAGCTTTTCAAAGTATAACTATCTTGTGCATATTAAGCTTGTTTGTATGAATAGGAGGTATACTATGAAGGGCTTTTTTAATTTATTTGTTCGCTCAGCCAGGGAACTTAAGAGCATTCGCTGTCTAAGTGTAACTGCAATGCTTATAGCTCTTGATTTGGTGCTTAAGTTTACCATTTCAATAAGGGTTTCTGAGTTTATGCTGATATCTTTTGCGTTTATTGCGCTTTCGTCAATCGGCATGCTTTATGGTCCGACGGTCGCATTTGCCGCCGGTTTGATAACGGATGTCTTGGGATTTATAATCAAGCCGTCCGGAGCTTTTGACATACGTTTTTCTCTTATAGAAGCAACCGGAGCGCTGCTGTACGGGCTGTTTCTTTATAACGCTAAAAATGACAAATGGATGATACCTAGAATCGTCGCTGCAAAGACTACTGTTGTTATCGTGTGTAATTTGTTCTTGACAACATTTGCTCTTTCCAGCGTGATGGGACAGGGATTTATGGCGTTGTTTCCTGCAAGGGCAATAAAGAATCTCGCTCAGTTGCCTGTAGACATTTTCCTGATGGCCTTGTTCCTGCCCTTGATCCTTAAGGCCTATAATACTGTTTTCAAAGGTGCGAGAAAGACGGATGAAAACAGCCTGTTTAGCGATGAAAACATGGGCAAGGCAATGATATATATCATGTGTATTTTACTTGTCGTAGTCTGTGCTCTTGGAATATCAGGTCAGAATCTTGACGCAAAAAATGACGAGCTTAGCGACACGGTAGACGAGCAGTCGGAAGAAATCGCTGAAATGCAAAATGAGATTGATGCTTTGTATGAGCATCTCGGTATTGACAAGCCCGTTCAAGAGGACGATGCAGTTTAATAAGCCAATTTAAGCTTATATGCTCCCATAATCCCTTATCGGATGTGGGAGTTTTTTGTGCCAAATAAAATGGGTAATTATTTAGTCTGTGCTATTGATATTAGTATTTTGTTGTGTTAAACTAATATAGATTTATATTAATGACCGCTTCTTGTTATATATCTTGATGCGCCAACATATTATTGGACAAGGGGTGGTGGCTATGAAACTGTTTAAATCTGTAAGAATTGATGTTTTGCTTGTTTGCTCTTTGGTAGTTGGAATAGCTCTTGGCGCTGTATTCAGCTCTGGAGTTGACATAGAAGTGATTTCTGGACTGTACGGTGTTCCGACTTCTGATTCAAGTTGGGTAAACGAATTCTTTTCATCGTTTCTAGGATCGGCATCGTTTGTTACTGCAGCGTTTTTAATGGGATTTTGCGCTGTTTCTCAGCCTTTTGAGCTACTTCTTGTTGCATTCAAGGGGCTTGGACTTGGTGCGGTGGTGAGAAATATTTACTCTTGTGACAATATACTGGTAAGAATAGCACTTTTCCTCCCGTTTTCAGTTATGGCTGCCGGAGTGCTTATACTCCAATCATGCGAGTCTGTCGAAATGTCTACAAGGTATCTGTCTTTGTCAGTGACGAGCGAAAATCGAATTGGAATTGCAAATGAGTTTAAGGATTATATTATGAAATATTTAATATATATACTGTCCTGTGCTGTGATAAGCGCGCTTAACTGTTTGGCGGTGCGAGGTTTTGCTGTACTGGGGCTTATTTAAATTAAATTGGAAAGGACGTAAAAAATAATGGGAATATTCTCCAACTACAATAAGGTTGGTCCGGGCGTATCAAAAAACCCGGATGATAAACTGCCGGTATTTAAATTTTTTGGGATATATTTTTCCCATTTTTCAAAGCTGATACTACTTAATTTCATGTATATAGTTGCGCTGCTTCCTTTTGCGCTTATAATGTTTGTGGAGTATATTGTTGACATCGAGTCAAGTGCATATTATATTGTGTTTTACGTCGCACTGATACTCTTGGGATCTATTTTCGGACCAGCTACATGCGGATTTACGAAAGTAGTCCGCAATATATCCTGTGAGCGTCCGACGTTTTTGTGGCACGATTTTTGGAAAGCATTTAAGAGCAACTTTAAGCAGGGCTTTGAAATCGGCGTAATAGACATGCTGTTCATAGTTGCAATGTCGTTTGCGTTTCCTATGTACTATAACATGAGCTTAGAAAACTCCGTATTTTTTATACCATTTTTAGTATGCCTTGTGTGCTCCGTGATTTTTTTGATGATGCATTTTTATATATACCTTCTTATTGTGTCTACCAATCTGAGCATATGGAAAATATTAAAGAATTCATTTTTCCTTACCGCAATAGAGGTTAAACTCAGCATAATCAATCTTGTTGTAACAGTGGCTGTTTTGGCGGTTGTTCTTCTTTTATTCCCGTTATCGGCTTTTTTGATAGTAGTTGTTCCGTCGTTTTTGGGGCTTTTGTACTCGTTCAATTGTTTTCCCGCGATAAGAAAGTATGTTATCCAGCCATGGTATGACCAAAGGGGAGAGACTAACCCCGAATTTGAGTATCTCTCAAATAAGGGCGAGGCGATATTTACAGATACGCCTGAAACTGAGGTTCCTCAGCAGGTTGAAAAAAAATCAAAGTCAGGTAAAAGGTCAAAGGGTAAAAGAATTAAATAAAATTCAGCCCGACGGTAATTCCGCCGGGCTGTTTTTACATGAACATTGAGCCGAGTCCCTCAAGCATAGAGCTTACTGACCTGACTGCTCTTATCATGTCTGACTTAAAGTGCCTTTTATCTGCCTTTGTTGCATTTGTAATTGCGTATACAGCGGCTCCGGTAACAACACCAATTGTTATACCCTTGCACAGCGATGGAATATTCATGCTCATATTCTATCTCTCCTTTATGAAAAAATTGTAGTAATATTCTGCACGGTTTTTAAAAAAATAAACACGAAATAATTGTCTTGAGGGGTAAAAGGTGATATAATTTATTCTGATATTTATTTGGCAAGAAAAATATTTAAGGTGATTTAAATGAACGAATATAAAAGCGTAGCGGCTATACAAGATATATCAGGCGTCGGAAGATGCTCGCTGTCCGTTATTATTCCCACGCTGTCCGTAATGGGAATTCAGGTCTGTGCGGTGCCGACGGCAGTTTTGTCTACGCATACCAATGGCTTTGGAGATGTCGTAATGAAGGATATGACGGAATATATTCCTCAGGCATTGGAGCATTACAAAAGAAGCGGTGTGAGCTTTGACTGTGTTTATTCCGGCTTTTTGGCTTCCAGCAGACAGGTTTCGATATGTCTGGACTTTTTCGACGCATATCCGAATGCGCTGAAGATAGTTGACCCGGTTATGGGCGACAACGGAAAGCGCTATAAAACATATACCCCCGAGATGTGCGACAAAATGGCGGAGCTTGTTTCCGCCGCGGATGTCATAACGCCAAACCTTACTGAAGCATCTATCCTTCTGGGAATAGACTACCCGGTTTCACATCTGACGCTAAGCGAAATAAAGAGTATGCTCGTGCGTCTTGCGGGAAAAGGACCCGATATTGTCGTTATAACTAGCGTCCCGATGGCTGACGGAAAAAACAGCAATGTCGGATATGATGGGAAAAATAATGCTTTCTGGAGGGTGACATATGAAAAAATCCCAAAGCATTATCCTGGTACGGGCGATCTTTTTGCAAGCGTGCTGACAGGAGGCCTTATGCTTGGTGACAGCTTGCCAATTGCTATAAGCCGAGCTACGTCGTTCAGCGAGTATGCCATAAAGACAACGTTCGGGTACGGAACGAACCCGAGAGAAGGCGTAATGTTTGAAAAATGCCTTCCTGTGCTTGCGGAAAGGCAAAACTTTATCGATTACACTGCGTTATAATTTTTCAGTTAGTAAGGAGCAAGAAATGAACCTCAATATTGTTCTTTTTGAGCCACAGATTCCTCAAAATACAGGAAATATAGCCAGAACATGCGCCGTTACCGGAGCTAAACTTCACCTCGTCAAGCCACTCGGATTTATCGTAACTGACAAACATCTTAAGCGCGCGGGCCTTGACTACTGGGACAAGCTTAATATCACATATTACGACGGGCTGGATGATTTTTTTGAACGCACGTCGGGAGGAAAATATTATTTCTTTACTACAAAGGGACAAAGTGTGTACAGTGATGTAAGCTATGAGGACAACTGCTATCTTATATTTGGCAGGGAAGATAAGGGCCTTCCCGAAGAGCTGCTATATGTAAATAAGAAGAGCTGCGTAAGGATACCAATGAGACCTGAGCTTAGAAGCCTGAATCTTTCAAATTCCGTTGCAATAGCGGTATATGAGGCTCTGAGGCAATGGGATTTTCCCGATCTTTCAAGGCAGGGTCAGCTAACAAGATTTGTTTGGGGTTAATAAAATGAAACACATAAGAAAAAATCCAATGTATTTATTGTAAATGTCGTGCAAAATAATATTTGTTTTTCTGCTAAGAAAATTTCCATGACCTATTGATATTTAACGATTAATTTAATATAATATTTATAGCTGTGTAGATATATGCGGCACTGATATGTACATCTTAAAACAAAGGAGATATATTTATGGCAGGATTAAACAAAGTCAGCGTTGATGACATTAATGTCAAGGGCAAAAAGGTGCTTGTTCGCTGCGACTTTAACGTTCCTTTAAAGGACGGAGTTATTACAAACGACAACAGGATCGTAGCGGCTCTTCCGACAATCAAGAAGCTTGTTGCAGACGGCGGAAAGGTAGTTTTGTGCTCTCACCTAGGTAAGCCGAAAAACGGACCTGAGGACAAGTTCTCATTAGCGCCTGTTGCAAAGAGGCTTGCGGAGCTGCTTCCCGACATAAAGGTGACGTTTGCCAAGGACGACAACGTAGTGGGAGAGAACGCGAAGAAGTGTGTTTCGGAAATGAAGGACGGAGAAATAGTTCTTCTTGAAAACACCCGCTTCAGAGGCAATGACGAGACCAAGAACGGCGAAGGCTTCTCAAAGGAGCTTGCGGACCTGGTTGACGATGAGGTATTTGTAATGGACGCTTTCGGCTCTGCTCACCGCGCCCACGCTTCGACGGCAGGTGTTACGAAGTTTGTTAAGGAAACCGCTGTCGGATACCTTATGCAGAAGGAGATTGAGTACCTCGGAAATGCTGTCGAGAATCCTGTCAGACCGTTTGTTGCAATTCTCGGCGGAGCTAAGGTTGCGGATAAGCTCAATGTTATCTCGAACCTTCTTGAAAAGTGTGACACTCTTATCATCGGCGGCGGTATGGCTTATACATTCCTTAAGGCCAAGGGCTATGAGGTCGGAACCTCTCTTGTAGACGACGAAAAGATAGAGTACTGCTCTGAAATGATGGCTAAGGCAGAAAAGCTCGGCAAGAAGCTTGTTTTGCCTATTGATACTACAATTGCAAAGGACTTCCCTGATCCTATCGACGCTCCCATTGAGGTTAGCGTGGTTGATTCCAACAAAATACCCGCTGATTATATGGGCCTTGACATTGGAACAAAGACTGCAGAACTGTTTGCTGATACCGTTAAGTCTGCTAAGACCGTTGTATGGAACGGTCCTATGGGCGTGTTTGAAAATCCTACTCTTGCCAAGGGAACAATTGCCGTTGCAAAGGCTCTTGCCGACGCTGACGCTACGACAATTATCGGCGGCGGAGACTCTGCTGCTGCGGTTATCAACCTCGGCTTTGCAGATAAGATGACACATATTTCTACCGGCGGAGGAGCTTCTTTGGAATACCTGGAGGGCAAGGTGCTTCCCGGAATCGCCGCTATTGCAGATAAATAATCTAACATTATATTAAAACGGAGCTTCATGCTCCGTTTTAAGCATGGCAAAGCTGCTTTCATGGCAAAGCTGCTTTAAAGAAAGACAGATACATAATGAAAGGATTGCAGTATAATGAAAAAAGATATGCGCAGCGCGGTTATAGCAGGTAACTGGAAGATGAATAAAACGCGCCCGGAGGCTAAGGAGCTTATCGAAGCTATGAAGCCCCTTGTAAAGGACGCGGGATGCGAGGTTGTAATCTGCGTACCGTTTACAAATCTCGAAACAGCCGTTGAGCTTACAAAGGGGACAAATATTAAGGTGGGCGCTCAGAATTGCCATTTTGAAAAATCCGGAGCGTTTACAGGCGAAATATCCGCCGACATGCTTACGGAAATCGGAGTAGAATACGTAGTTTTGGGTCACAGCGAGCGCAGGCAGTATTTTGGAGAGACCGATGAGACCGTAAATAAAAGAACTCGCGCTGCCATTGCCGCAGGATTAAAGCCGATTGTATGCGTAGGAGAGCTTCTTTGGGAGCGCGAGTGCGGAATAACCGAGGAGGTCATCGCACGTCAGATCAAGCTCGATTTCTACGGCGTTGCGGCAGACGAGCTTAAAAAATGCATAATAGCTTATGAGCCCGTGTGGGCGATAGGAACCGGAAAGACCGCTACCGCAGAGCAGGCGGAAGAGGTATGCGCTTTTATCCGCGCAACGCTTGCAAAGCTTTACGGCAAGGACGTGGCGGACTCTATTACGATTCAGTACGGCGGTTCTATGAACGCCTCAAATGCTGCGGAGCTTCTTTCCAAGGAAGACGTAGACGGCGGACTCATTGGCGGCGCTTCGCTTAAGTCAAATGACTTTGCTGTTATTGTAAGCGCAGCGACAAACGGTTGATAGGAGAGTATCTATGATAAAACCTGTAGTATTGATTGTAATGGACGGCGTAGGCTTTTCTAAGACCGGACTTGGAGATGCTGTTACAATGGCGAATACTCCTACGCTAGACAGATTGTTAAAAGAATATCCGTATACCAGATTAAAAGCTCATGGTACGGCGGTCGGACTTCCTTCTGATGACGATATGGGAAATTCCGAGGTGGGACACAATGCTCTCGGCTGCGGTCAGATTTATTCGCAGGGTGCAAAGCTTGTTAATGAGTCTATAGAATCTGGTAAAATGTTTGAAAGTAAAACATGGAACGAGCTTATAGACAACTGCAAGAGCCATAATTCCACTTTGCATTTTATCGGTCTTTTGTCGGATGGAAACGTACATTCGAATATTTCTCATCTGAAGCAGATGATAATCACCGCTAAAAAAGACGGGGTAAAGCATGTAAGATGCCACATTCTTCTCGATGGAAGAGATGTTCCCGCGACTTCCGCACTGACATATGTCGACGACCTTGAGGCTCTTATTACTTCTTTAAACGATTCCGAATTTGACTGCAAAATTGCTTCCGGCGGCGGAAGAATGAAAGTCACAATGGACAGATACATGGCTAACTGGGATATGGTAAAGCTCGGGTGGGACACTCATGTAAAGGGAATCGGAAGGCAGTTCAAGACAGCGCGCGAAGCCATTGAAACATACCGCAAGGAGCTTGATGTAATCGACCAGGATCTTCCCGCATTCGTTATCGCCGAAAACGGCGAGCCTGTCGGCAGGATATGCGACAACGACTCGGTAGTACTCTTCAATTTCAGAGGAGACAGAGCCATAGAAATTTCCATGGCGTTCGATCAAAAGGATTTTTCTGGCTTTGACAGAGGAAACGTGCCGAATGTTATCTATGCCGGAATGCTCGAATACGACGGCGACCTGAAAATCCCTCACAGGTATCTTGTAAATCCCCCTGAAATCAAGAATACTCTTTCAGAGCTTCTTGTTGCCAACGGAAAGAGGCAGTACGCTGTTTCCGAAACTCAGAAGTACGGACATGTGACATACTTCTGGAACGGGAACAAGTCCGAAAAGTTCTCTGAAGAGCTTGAAACATTCAAGGAAATACCCTCGGACAAGGTCTCGTTCGACGAGCGCCCGTGGATGAAATCCGCCGAGATCACAGACGATGTGATAAACGCTATGGAAGAGAAAAAGTACGACTTTATACGCTGCAATTATCCGAACGGCGATATGGTGGGGCACACCGGAAATATTGACGCGACGATTATCGGAGTCGAAGCTGTTGATTTGGGACTTACAAGAGTTTTAAAGGCAGCCGACGAGCTGGGATACGTCGTTATAATTACCGCTGACCACGGAAATGCAGACGAGATGCTTGAAAAGAACAAAAAGGGTGAGATTCAGGTGAGAACGGCTCATTCTCTGAATAAAGTTCCATTCATCATCTATGACAAGGTAAGGCATGAGATCAAGGACGGCGAGTATGGTCTTGCAAATGTGGCGGCGACGGTTGCTACATTGTTGGGTCTTACTCCTCCTGACTGCTGGGAAAAGAGCATGATCTAATCGCGTTTACAGCGCGCGGCGCGGCTAAAAACGTGCTGCGCGCTTTTTTTACTTGACATTATATTAATCGCATGCAGATATACTGACGGCTTTGTGCACGAAAAATTTAATGCATATACTATGAAGATAGAAAGGAATAGCTATGAATTTTAGAAAAATAATCGCTATCATGCTGTGCTCAGTTATTTCATTAACGCTCGTATGTTCCTGCTCGGATGGGTCGGATGCGAACGACGTAAATGACGGCGGCGTTACATATTCAAATACTGTAACGGCTTCAAATCCGATTATTTGGGCGGATGTTCCCGACCCAGACATTATCAGAGTTGGGGACACATATTACATGGTAAGCACTACAATGTACTTTACACCTGGTGTGCCTATTATGAAATCCCATGATCTTGTTACATGGGAGCTTATAGGATATGTTTACGATGTGCTCGAAAACACCCCAAGAACCGATCTGTATGGCGAGAACAACTCATATGCTCAGGGCTCTTGGGCGGCAAGCATACGTTATTATGACAATATGTTTTATGTTACATTCTGCGCTTTGGATCAGGGAAAAACGTATATATATAAAACGGCGGATATAGAAAATCCTGAGTGGGAAAGACATGTTTTTGAAAGAATATTCCATGATCCGTCCCTGTTTTTCGACGACGACGGAACTCCATATATAATTTCCGGAGCAGGCGACGTTTGGATAACCGAGCTTGAAAATGATTGCTCAAGGGTTAAGGAAGGCGGAGTAGATCAGCTGCTTTTAAATACAGGTGTTGCGGAAAACTTGAGCGGCGCAGAGGGATCTCATTTCTACAAGATAGACGGTACTTATTACCTTACAATGATAAGCTATGCAACTAACGTTCCCGGAGTAGCAAGATGCGAGCTTTGCTTTAGATCCGACAAACTTCTGGGCGAGTATGAGGGAAAGGTAGTCCTTTGCGATTCCATGGACTATTACG
Organism: Candidatus Faeciplasma sp.; assembly: GCA_048393055.1. Classification (GTDB taxonomy): domain Bacteria; phylum Bacillota; class Clostridia; order Oscillospirales; family Ruminococcaceae; genus Faeciplasma. Next base: position 67,047 of record DBFJJS010000010.1, on the reverse strand, counting down.
GAAACGGCGTTGCTCAGGGAGGAATCGTTGAAACTCCCGAAGGCGACTGGTATGCGCTTTTGTTCCAGGACCACGGAGCTGTCGGAAGAGTTCCGGTTCTTCAGCCGGTAACTTGGGTTGACGGCTGGCCTATGATGGGCGAGGACGGCGAAGCAGTCAGTGAAATTGAGGTTTTATCAAACAGCGATAGCTGGCAGGAAACTACCCTTATGTATGACGATGAATTTGATTATGAGTCGGAGGACGATTTAGCGCTTTACTGGCAGTGGAATCACAACCCCGACGATGAGAATTGGAGCGTAACGGAAAGGGACGGATGGCTCAGGATTACCACCTCGCGCGTAGACGCCGATATCTTCCATGCAAGAAATTCGCTTACTCAGCGAACCGAAGGTCCGTATTGCACAACTGAGGTCCTTTTGGATACGTCAGGCTTAAACGAGGGCGATTTTGCAGGAATATCCGCATTTCAAAGCTTTGCTGGAATGGTCGGCGCATATGTGGCAGATGACGGGCAGAAGTATGTTTACTTTGCTAATCAAACAAGGGGAATGGAGCAGGATATAGTAAGGGAAGAGGAGCTTAACCAGGACCTTGTCTACCTTAAGATTGAATACAGATTTTCTAACATCGATGAAGAGGGTATTATAACGACAGAGGACCAGGCAAGATTTTATTACTCTCTTGACGGAGAAAACTGGGAAAAAATCGGAAAGGGCTTCACCATGACCTACAGCCTTGATCTGTTTACGGGCTACAGGACGGCGCTTTACTGCTATTCAACCGTTGAGCCTGGCGGATATGCAGACTTTGACTATTACCATACAACTAAAACAGAAAGATAAAATATCAGTCCCGCACATACTAATCTGTGCGGGACTGTATTTATTAATGCTATTCAATAATTTCGCCTATGCAGTAACCGTCGCATGCGGACGTAACCATAACAGGTCTTGTCTGCTTCCACAGGGTCTCTGCGCAGTGCTTTACCTTTATCATAGCGTAACATGGGGCATGTCCCTGATGCCAGCTATCATCCTTTTCCCTTTCAAAAAGTACGAATTGAGTCGTGCCGACAAGTGACGAAAGATAGTTTTGTTCTGATTTTTTTGCATCCTGCGACATTATGTGCGCCCGCTTCAGTCTTATGTCATACGGTATCTGGTCTTTGCGTTTTGCGGCGGCAGTGCCGGCTCTTTCGGAGTACGGAAATACATGGACCTTTGCAAAGCCAATTTTTTTAATAAAGCTGAGGGACTCCAAAAAATCCTCGTCGGTTTCGGACGGGAATCCGACCATGACGTCCGTTGTGATTGCGCAGCCGTTAAAACATTTTCTCAGCTCGTTTACTATCGATACATACTCTGCAGTGCTGTATTTCCTCCTCATTTGGCTTAGTATTCTGTCACACCCCGATTGCAGGGACAGGTGAAAGTGCGGGCAAAGCGTTTTGTTTTGCGACAGCCTTTTTATTATATCAGGGGTAAGAAGCTCAGGCTCGATAGACCCAAGGCGGACTCTTTCGGCTCCGCTCGTTTTGCATACTGCGCTTACGGCGTCCGCTATGGTTGTGCCGTCGTTGAAGTCGGCTCCGTAGCAGGACAGATTTATCCCAACAAGCACAAGCTCCTTATGCCCAGCCTGAACGAGCTGTCTAGCCTCCTCTGTAAGCTCATTAAGTGCCTTTGAACGCGAGCGGCCGCGTGCGTAGGGGATAATGCAGTAACTGCAAAACCGATCGCAGCCGTCCTGGATTTTTATTATGGCGCGCGTTTTGCCTGTGCTTTTTGAAAGAGAAATTTTTTCAATTTGTTCAAAGAGCGTATGTTCTTTTATATCTACCTGCCTTTGTCCGCAGTTAAGATAGTTTTCAATGAGCTGAGGTATTTTTGACTTATTGTTTTCTCCGACAACAATGTCAGCCATATTAAGCAGCGGAGAATCCTTGTATACCTGAGCGTAGCATCCACAAATTATGATAATGCAGCCGGGATTTTCCTTTCTTATGCGGTTCACGAGTTGCCGGAGCTTCGTGTCCGCAGAACCGGTAACGGTGCAGGAGTTAATTATGCAAATATCCGCAAGATTAATTTCCGGAACGGCTGTGTAACCTTTTTCTGACATCATCTGAGAAATAGCGTTTGTTTCATACTGGTTGACCTTACATCCGAAAGTATAATAGTGAACCGTCATAATATCATATCCTTTCAGTATGAAATTAAATATATCATATTTGATTTGATATGTAAATCGCTATTGACAGAGGGAAAAAATCTGATATACTTATAGTTGGAATATGAATTATGGAGGTAATAGAATGAACAAATTTCTCATTAAGCTTGATACTATTAACGATGTAAAAGAGTTTGTAAGCATTATATCTCAATGCGATTATGATGTTGATCTTGTCTCGGGAAGATATTTTATAGACGCTAAGTCTATTATGGGTATATTTAGCCTTGATTTATCAAGACCGGTAGAACTTCAGGCACACGTTGATGATTGCAGCGAGCTCAAGAGCAAGCTTGAAAGGTTTATCGTAAAGTAAGCTCTTAGCGTATTAATGAATATTTATGGCGATAAACTCTCAAATTAAAGGCTTAGACGTCTTTAGCTTGGGAGCTTTCCTTTTTATTTACCAGATTGCGCATACGTATCATTGTGCATGTGCATACGGCTTGTTTTCCTGCATAAGATTTACCAAAGCTATTTAAAGGAGATCGTTATGAAAAGGATTACGGCTGTTATTTTAGCGCTGATAATGATATTTTCACCTGTTATCAACGTGTGCGCAGCGTCTGCCGGATTGGGTGAAAGCGCAAGCGCCGCAAGCACAAAGAATATACCATACTCATATGTGCTGATGGAAGGAACAACAGGGACTTTACTGTATTCAGAAAACGGCAACGCACCGTTTATACCGTTTCATGCCTCAAAGCTTATGACGCTGCTTCTTTTGTGCGAAGCTATGGATAGGGGAGAGCTTGCGCTTGATTCGGTTATCACCGTGTCCAAATACGCAAACTCTCAGCAGGGGGCGCAGATTTGGCTTGACGTAGGCGAGCAGATACTGCTTGATGAACTTGTCAGCGCAATAACGGTAGGAAATGCAAACGACGCCTGCGTTGCAATTGCGGAAGCTGTTGCCGGTACTGAAGAAAATTTCGTAAAGCTTATGAACTTGCGCGCGTCGGAGCTCGGAATGTCTTCAACTATTTACGCAGATTCTACGGGCGCAGGCAGCGGAAGCATCACAACTGCTGCGGACACTGCAATACTTGCATCCCGGCTTGTCAAATACGATTGGCTCAAAAAATATATGACTACCTGGATGACAACCGTCCGCGGAGGAAAGGCGGAGCTTGTAAGCACAAACAGGCTTATAAGGACATACAGCGGGATAACCGGAATGAAAGCGTATTATCACGAGGAGTGCGGAAACTGCCTGATAGCGTCTGCGGAAAGAAACGGACTTAACATGATATGCGTAATTTTCGGAGAGCCTGACGAGTACGAACGGTTTACCACTGCAAGGGAAAAAATGAACATAGGCTTTTCGGCGTATGCCATTTATAAGCCCAAGAGAAAGGATGTAATTTTAGAGCCTGTAGCGGTAAAGGGCGGCGTTGAGGAAACCGTTGAGACGGATGCAGGTAATATGGGCGAGTTTGTCATACGCTCCGGCAGGGAGGACGACATTGAGATAACCACGGAGTATTACGATAATGTCAGCGCGCCGGTAGAAGCAGGGCAAAAGGTCGGCAGGATAGTATACACCCTTGATGATACGCAGCTGTATGCGGTTGATATCGTTGCTTCGGAAGAAGTTAAAAAGATGAATCTTTTTTATGCCATTATAAAGGCGTTATACGCAATGTTTGCGGCGTAGAAAATTTTAAAAATAATCTTTAAATATTTTTCATAAAATTCCTTGAAAATTGGCAGCGTCTGTGATACAATATAGATAAATAAAGTAAGAGAGGATATGACGCTCTATGGCTTTAAAATTAGTGACAAAATACGCCGATAAGTTTATCAACGATCACGAGCTGGATGCGATAAGACCGCAGGTATCTGCCGCACACAACACTCTGGTTTCGCGCACCGGTCTCGGCAATGATTTTTTAGGCTGGCTTGACCTTCCCGTAGATTATGACAAGGAGGAGTTTGAGCGCATTAAAGCCGCCGCCGAAAGGATCAAGAAAAAAGCAGATATACTTATCGTTATCGGAATCGGAGGCTCCTACTTGGGCGCAAGGGCAGCTATCGAGCTGTTGAAAAGCCCGTATTACAACAATCTGAGTAAAGATACACCGGATATTTATTTCGTCGGAAATAACATCAGCCCGACGTATTTAAACGAAATCCTCTCAATATGCGAGGGAAAGGATCTTTGCGTAAACGTAATTTCAAAATCAGGAACAACTACCGAGCCCGCTCTTGCCTTCAGGATATTTAAGAAGCTTCTGGAGGACAAGTATGGCAAGGAGGAGGCAAAAACAAGGATATTCGCTACGACGGACAAGCAAAAGGGAACCCTTAAGGAGCTTTCCGACACCGAGGGATACGAGACGTTCGTAATTGCCGACGACGTTGGCGGAAGATATTCTGTACTTACGGCGGTTGGACTTTTGCCTATTGCTGTAGCTGGATGCGATATAGATAAAATCATGCAGGGCGCGCAGGCGGCGAGGCTGGCGTATTCTAACGATGATATGAACGATTGCTACAAATATGCAGCCATCAGAAACATTCTTTATAGAAAGGGCAAGTCGGTGGAAATGCTTGTAGCATATGATCCGGCGTTTGCAATGATGGCGGAATGGTTCAAGCAGTTGTTTGGCGAAAGCGAAGGCAAGGACAATAAGGGCATTTATCCTTCAAGCGCGATTTTCTCGACGGATCTTCATTCTCTCGGCCAGTTTATTCAGGACGGTTCGAGGATAATGTTTGAAACAGTAGTAGATATAAAGAATCCTAAAAAGGATATGTTCCTTGAAAACGACAGAGAAAATCTTGATGGTCTTAACTTCCTTACAGGACAGAACATGTCGGTGGTAAACCGTAAGGCGATGGAGGGGACGATACTTGCTCACACCGAAGGCGGAGTACCGAACATTGTAATCGAGGTTGACAGGCTGGACGAGTACAACTTCGGCGAAATGGTTTATTTCTTTGAAAGAGCGTGTGCAATTTCCGGATATATGTTAGGCGTCAACCCATTCAACCAGCCCGGTGTCGAAAGCTACAAAAAGAACATGTTCGCGCTTTTAGGCAAGCCGGGATATGAATCCAGAAAAGCGGAGCTTGAGGAAAAGCTCGGTAACTAACGGCTCCATTACTGCTTGCAGTTTGGAATAAAGAAATAGCCCGCAGGGCGGAAACGGAGTAATATTATGATTAAATTAATAACAGGCAAAAGAGGCTCGGGAAAAACTAAAATTTTAGTAGACATGATCAAGGATGCCGCTAACAGCACATCCGGAAGCATTGTATGCATTGAAAAGAGCATGCAACTCACATATGATATTCCATACAGCGTCAGGCTTGTGGACGTAGACGGATATCAGATAGACAATTACGACAAGTTCTACGGCTTTATTACCGGAACTATTGCGTCCAACTATGATATTTCCGAAATATTTGTCGATGGTATTTTGAAGATAGGTGGAAGAAACTATGATGAGCTTGCAAAGCTTTTTGACAAGATCAACGAGGTCGCAAAGGATCTGATAATAGTTTTCACTGTCTCTGAGGATAATGAAAACCTTCCCGACAGCGTTAAGAAATATCTTTAAAAAGCTTTACAAATCAAATCTTAACAGTTTTTAGTGCGGTCTGTGTAAAAATTAAAGAAATATATTGACAATTCGGAACTGTTAAAGTATAATACTATGTGATGTTCTGAGGTGTAATGTGTTACTTAGGCTAAGGCAGCTTTTCGACAGAGAAGGCGACAGGAAAGAATTATCTTTGGATATTCCTTTAGAGGAATTGGGAATATACAACGGCGTAGGCACATTTTTAACACCTGTATCGCTCAGGGGCAGTATCGTAAACCACGCGGGAATAGTAACACTCAGCTATAACGCGCACTTTACTATTCGCCACCAGTGCGACAGATGTCTTAACGAGTTTGATCGTGAGTACAGCATGGATTTTGAACATATTCTTATCAGGAGCGAAAGCTCTGACGACGATGAGTATGTATATTGTCCTGGTGATGCTCTTGATGTAAATGAGTTGGCTATTTCTGATTTATTACTTTCATTGCCGACTAAAATCCTTTGCAGAGAGGACTGCAGGGGAATATGTCCTATTTGCGGGCAGAATCTTAATATTGCCGACTGCAAGTGCGATAAGGCATGAGGAAATAAATGCGATAATTATTCTCTGAAGAGGAGGTGCTGAAGATGGCAGTACCGAAGAGAAAGGTCTCCAAAGCAAGAAGAGATAAGAGACGCTCAAGCGTATGGAAGCTTGACACTCCTGCTCTTTCAAGATGCTCTAACTGCGGAGCTTTGACTTCGCCCCATAAGGTTTGCAGCAACTGCGGCTATTACAAGGGCGTTGAGGTAATTAAGAAAGAAGCTTAGTCTTCTTCAAAACCGGAGAAGGAGAAATCCTTTTCCGGTTTTCTTTTTGCTGTGCATAGCTGCGGGGTTTTATCACTATCTAATTTTAATTCAAGGAGTGTGTGGCAATGCGCTTCTTGCATCGTTTGTGAGCAGGACGGACAACTCGCGTTATCAAAACGAGCTTTACAGAAATGTTGATTTTTTAATAACAAATACTTCATATGAACCGAAGTTTGTAATAGAAATTAATGATAAGTCTCATTTAACCCCTCAAAGGCGTGAAAGGGACGCAAAGGTAAGAAAAATCTGCGAAGAAGCAGGTATTCCTATAATTACTTTGTGGACGTCTTACGGTGTAAATAGAGAATACATAAAGCGAAGGATTAATGAGACAATCGCATCGCTTCCGGTTAAGAGAATACGTCACTTTTCTGATAATGCAAGCGATGTGGAAGAAATCACTGATATATCCGATTATGTCGTTGGCGTAAGCGAATGTGATTATAAACCTGCCTGTAGCGAGCAGCCATACCGCGAAAAAAAGAAAAAAGGCTGCTATATCGCAACCTGTGTTTACGGCTCGTATAACTGTCCTCAGGTGTACGCGCTTCGCAGGTTCAGAGATTATACGCTAAACAGGCATTGGTACGGTCGTTTGTTTATACGAATATATTACACGATAAGTCCAAGTCTTGTAAGAACCTTTGGAGAAAAAACTTTTTTTAAGCGAGTGTGCAAAAAAATTCTTGATAAGATAGTTTCTTTCCTTTATAAAAAGGGAATTGATGATTCTTTTTATTGAGATATGAACTAATGCGTGCTTATTGTATGCTGAATAATTATAAATATAAAAAGGAGGCTGCTTTATGGCGTTGCCGGTGGTCGCTGTTGTCGGCAGACCAAACGTTGGAAAATCCACGCTGTTTAATAAGCTTATCGGCAAGAGGCTTTCAATAGTAGAGGATACGCCCGGCGTAACTAGGGACCGCATTTATGCCAAGTGCGAATGGCTTGGTCACGAATTTATGCTTGTCGATACTGGCGGAATAGAGCCAAGCTCAAGTGATACCATACTTGTACAAATGAGGCGTCAGGCTCAGATCGCAATTGACAAGGCGGATGTGATAATACTTGTCACAGATATCAGAAGCGGAGTTACCGCTAATGACTACGAAGTCGCTTCGATGCTTCAAAAATCGGGCAAGCCTGTTGTTCTGTGCGTAAATAAGTGCGACCGTTTGGGAGAGCCTGAGCCGGAGTTTTATGAGTTTTATAATCTTGGACTCGGAGACCCGGTGGAGGTTTCATCTGTTCATGGCTATGGCACAGGTGACCTTTTGGACAGGGTCTTAGAGCATCTTCCCAAGGATAGTCAGCAGGAGGATTCCGAATATATCCGTGTTGCGATTATAGGGAAGCCGAATGTCGGAAAGTCGTCTCTTATTAATTGCCTTGCCGGTGAAGAAAGAGCGATTGTTTCCGATATTGCGGGCACAACAAGGGATACTACTGATACCGAGATAGAAAACGAATGGGGCAAATATATCTTTGTTGACACAGCCGGAATAAGAAAGAAGGCAAAAATATACGAAAACATAGAGCGATACAGTGTTTTAAGGTCGTATATGGCGGTAGACGAGGCTGACGTCGCGGTTATAATTATCGATGCCTTAGTCGGGTTTACGGAGCAGGACTCAAAAGTTGCGGGTTATGCTCATGAGCAGGGCAAGGGCTGTATTGTTGCGGTAAACAAGTGGGACGCCATAGAAAAAGACAACGATACCATGAATAAGTTTACCGACGAGCTTAAAAAGAACTTAGGGTTTATGGACTATGTGCCTTTTATCTTTATTTCCGCAAAAACCGGTCAGAGGGTAAACAAGCTGTTTGAGCTGATAAATGCAGTCCACAGCAGTAATTCGCTTAGAATTTCGACCGGCAGGCTAAATGAGATTCTCGCATATGCCACGTCGAGGGTTCAGCCGCCGTCGGACAAGGGTAAACGCCTTAAAATATATTACATGACTCAGCCATCAACAAACCCGCCGACATTTGTGACATTTGTAAATTCGGCTGAGCTGTTCCACTTTTCTTACAAGAGATATCTTGAAAATCAGATACGCTCTGCATTCGGAGGACTTACCGGAACTCCAATTCGCATTATAGTAAGAGAAAGGGATAATACCGACACCAAGTGACAAAGGATTGATAACTACGAATTATGTAATTGCATTGGCTTTGGTTGCTTTGATTTCATATCTGATAGGCAGCCTTAATTCCGCCTTGCTGACGGTGTATGTAATTAAAAGAAAGGATATCAGGGAATACGGGAGCCACAATGCGGGGCTTACAAACGTATATAGATGTTTTGGTCCGGTTTGCGCCGCCGTTACTCTTGTGCTCGATCTTTTAAAAGGTTTTTTGGTAGTGTACGGCACAAGGCTGGCGCTGTTTTCTACGGGCCTTTTTTCTCAGGAAGAGCATGACCCGGTTACGGCCTGCCTGGTAGCGTCGCTGTTTGCCGTTTTGGGACATGTGTTTCCGATATATTATAAATTTAAGGGCGGCAAGGGTATTCTGGTCGCCGGAACGTCCATGCTTGCTATAAGTCCCGCCATATTCCTGTGCGAGCTTGCGGTTTTTGTTTTGGGCGTTGTTATAACAAGATATGTTTCAATAGGCTCGATAGCATGCTGCGTCGGTTATCCGGTCTTTATGCTGATTTTCGGTCTGGCTGCGGGCGGAGGTACGGGCACATATTTACACACCGTCGTCGCGGGAGTAATAGGCGTTTTATGTCTGTTAAGGCATATGCCGAATATAAAGAGACTTATCACACATACGGAAAATAGATTCAGCTTTAAAAAGAGTAAGTGAGGTGTACTATGCTTAAGATTGCTGTGCTTGGTTCTGGCGGATGGGGTCTCGCTCTCGCCTGCACATGTGAGAGCCTTGGACATGACGTTACGGTTTGGAGCGCTTTTAAAGATGAAATAGATACTATACGCCGTACCGGCGAGTTAAGGGCAAAGCTTCCTGGCGTGTATATACCTAAATCTATTCATCTTACAGAGGATATTTCCTGCGCAAGCGGCAAGGATATTGTGCTTGTTGGCATACCGTCTAAATTTGTCCGCTCGGTGTGTATGCAGGCAAAGCCATATGTAGACAGAAAATCTATCGTAGTAAGCACCTCAAAGGGACTTGAGGACGGGACGCTCAAGCGCATGAGCGAGATACTCACAGAGACTTTCCCAGAAAACACAATTGCAGTTTTGACAGGTCCCTCCCACGCTGAGGAGGTCGGCAGAGGAATCCCCACTGCCGTTGTTGTGGCGTCGGAAAACATAGAGGCCGCAAAGCTTATTCAAAAGACGTTTTCAGATAATATTTTAAGGCTGTATCTTAACAACGACGTGATAGGTTGTGAAATAGGCGGAGCCGTAAAAAATGTTATCGCGCTCTGCTGCGGAGTTATCGACGGTCTCGGTCTTGGCGATAACACAAGAGCCGCTCTTATGACGAGGGGCTTAAGCGAAATAACCAGGCTCGGTGTTGCAATGGGCGGAAAGCCGGATACATTCAGAGGTCTGGCTGGTCTTGGTGACCTTATCGTCACATGCACGAGCCTTCATTCGCGTAATTTCAGAGCTGGAAAACTGATAGGACAGGGCTATACCCCTGAAAAAGCGGTGCAGATGGTTGGAACTGTGGAGGGCTACGCCTGCGCGGCGGCTGCGCTACAGCTTGCTAAAAAGCATGGCGTAAGCATGCCTATAACTGAAGAAATCAACAAGGTCCTTTTTGAAGCCATGCCGCCGGAGTCGGCAATCGACAGCCTGATGCACAGGCCGTACGGCTTTGAATAGTTTACATACCCTGACATGGATACTATCTTTGTCAGGGATTTTTTAATCAAAGCTATTTACAATTTCAGTCCTTTAGGTTAAAATAAATATGCGTATAAGCGCGGATATTATATGGAGGAAATTTGTTATGGAGCCTGTTTATAAAAGAGTTCTTTTGAAGCTCAGCGGAGAAGCCCTTGCCGGAGACAAAAAAATCGGCATGGATTTTGATACCATCAACAATATCTGCCGAAGCATAAAGAAATGCTATGATGCGGGAGTGCAGGTTGCAATTGTAGTGGGCGGAGGGAATTTCTGGCGTGGAAGATCAAGCGGAGCCATGGACAGAACAAGGGCCGATCACATCGGAATGCTTGCTACTTCTATGAATGCGCTTGCCGTAGCCGATTCTCTTGAGGCTTTGGGAGCGGAGGTAAGGGTTCAGACGGCGATTGTAATGCAGCAGATAGCTGAGCCTTACATCAGAAACAGGGCTGTAAGGCATCTTGAAAAGGGACGGATTGTTATCTTCGGATGCGGAACGGGAAGCCCGTTCTTCTCAACAGACACGGCGGCATCCTTAAGAGCGGCCGAAATCGAAGCGGACGTTATGCTTAAGGCTACTATGGTAGATGGTGTATATGACAAAGACCCTCACAAATATCCTGACGCTGTAAAGTATGATACAATATCTATCGACGATGTTATCGTAAAGCATCTTGATGTTATGGACAGCACATCGGCGTCCCTCTGCAAGGACAACGGTATTCCGATAATTGTCTTTAACCTTTCAAGACCTGATAATATCTACGATGTCTGTATGGGAAAAAGCGTTGGGACGCTTGTAAAATAAAAATTTGAATTGTTGAAAGGCAGGTTATAGCTGTGAAAGAAGTATTGAATATTGCTAAGGATAAAATGGAAAAAACGCTTAAGGTTCTCGAATCTGATTTTTCTGCAATCAGGGCGGGAAGGGCAAACCCCGCTGTTCTTGACAGGATATCGGTTGATTACTACGGAACGCCTACCCCGATAAATCAAATGGCGGCAATTTCGGTTCAGGATGCAAGAGTACTCGTCATTCAGCCGTGGGATAAGACCTCGCTTAAGGCTATAGAAAAGGCGATACAGGCGAGCGACCTTGGAATAAACCCTGCAAACGACGGAAGCGTGATAAGGCTTACATTCCCGCAGCTCACGGAGGAAAGGCGTAAAGAGCTTTGCAAGGAGATAAAGAAGCTCGGCGAGGACGCAAAGGTTGCGGTAAGGTCGATAAGAAGAGACGCAAACGATAAAGTAAAGAGCATGAAAAAAGACGGGGAGCTCACTGAGGACGATGTAAAGGTGTTCGACAAAGATATTCAGAAGCTGACCGACAAATATACAGACCTTATCGACAGTGAGGTTTCTGTAAAGGAAAAGGAAATACTTTCAATATAGTACTTGAAGTTTAAACAGCTTCACATTGCGTGAGGCTGTTTAAAGCATTGTGCAATATAAGCTGTTATTTTTGTGCGGAGATGAAATTATGCCCGAGACGAACTTGAAAATCCCAACGCATATTGCATTTATAATGGATGGGAACGGCAGGTGGGCTAAAAAACGGCTCATGCCAAGGTCATACGGACACAGGCAGGGAGTTAAGGCGCTCAAAAATGTTATAAGGGAACTGATGAGGCTTGGCGTTAAATATGCTACGTTTTACGCATTTTCTACGGAAAACTGGAATCGTCCCGCAGAAGAAGTGAACGGGCTTATGAGTCTTTTTGAAGAGCAGTTTGACGCTTTGTCGGAATATGAAGAGGAAAACGTCCGGCTTAGGTTCATCGGCGACAGGTCAAGGCTGCCAAATAGTCTTCAGGAAAAAATGGAACGTGCCGAAAAAGCGTCCGCTGACAGGACGGGGCTTACAGTCGTTATAGCTGTAAATTACGGCGGAAAAGACGAGCTTTGCCGCGCTGCCGGCAAGCTATGCGAGCTTTCGCGCGGCGGTTTTATATCTGAATGCTGTGTCACAGAGGAGATGTTTGATTCGCTTTTGGATACCGGATGGCTTCCCGATGTGGATCTTTTGATAAGAACCGGCGGAGAGCTTAGGATATCCAATTTCCTTCTGTGGAAGGCGGCGTATGCTGAGCTGTACTTTTGCGACACGCTTTGGCCCGATTTCGGACGCAGAGATCTCATGAGCGCTTTAAAGGATTTTTCCGCGCGCGACAGGCGTTTCGGAAGAATAGAGGAAAACATAAACAACTAAGGACATAGAGATGAAAACACGAATAATTTCCGCGGCGGCAGCGATTGTGCTTCTTGCTGCGGTGCTGGCTTTGCATAAGACGGTGGTTTTTAATATTGCCTTTGCGCTTATAGGCTCAATAATGGTTTATGAGCTTTTTGATGTCTTTAAGCAGAAAAGGAATACCGCGCTGCTTGTTATAAGCATAGCCGAGGCTGCGGCTCTTGCCGTGATGCCGAGATTTTTAAGCTTAAACGATAATCTCGAAATATATATTCTTGTCGTACTTGCATATATTGTTTTGTCAGTTGCCATACTTTTGATTGAGCATAACAGCGCAAAGGATACAAATATGCTTGACATAGCTTCGTTTTGCGCCGTGTGCTTTGTATCGCTTTTAGTGTCTGTGGCCATGGCTTCGATATCGGTTATTGAGCACTCGGGTGGTGAATTCGGTCTTGAGAATGTTATTTTGATACTGTGCGGCGCGTGGCTTGCCGACACAGGAGCGTATTTTGCGGGAACATTTTTCGGCAAACACAAGCTTTGCCCTAATATAAGCCCTAAAAAAACAGTAGAGGGTCTTTTGGGCGGCATTGCTGCCGACGCACTTTTATTTATGCTTATAGGTTATATTGTTTCGCTTTATAACGATAATGCGCATCCAAACTACCTGATTTTAGCTGTGCTCGGAATCGCATGCTCTGTTTTAAGCGTTATCGGTGATCTTTTCGCGTCGCTGATAAAGCGCCATTGCGAGGTAAAGGACTTCGGAAAGATCATGCCCGGACACGGCGGAGCTTTTGATAGATTTGACAGCGTGGTATTTGTAGCGCCGTTTATGGCTGTCTGCCTGACATGGTTTGGCGTGTTTTAAGTGTTTTGAGAGGACGGTAATGGTGAAAACGGTTTCGGTTTTAGGTTCTACCGGCTCTATTGGCACGCAGGCTCTTGACGTTATCAGGCGGCACGGGCTTGACGTCTGCGCTTTGGCGGCAAATTCAAACGCAGAGCTTTTAGCGTCGCAGGCGGAGCAGTTTAATCCTAAAGTCGTATGCATATATGACGCAAATAGGGCAGATTATCTTAAGGAGCGCCTGAAAGGCAAAAATATAAGCGTGCTCAGTGGCATGGACGGACTTTGCGAGGCTGCGTCCTTAAAGAAAGCCGATATCGTTTTAAACTCAGTAGTTGGAATGGTGGGGCTTAGTCCCACGCTTGCGGCTATTGAGCACGGCAAGGATATAGCGCTGGCCAACAAGGAGACTCTTGTCACCGGCGGCAGGCTTGTGATGGATTCGGCAAGAAGCCGCGGTGTTAATATTTACCCTGTTGACAGCGAGCATTCCGCTATATTTCAGTCGCTTCAGGGAAGCAAGCGCTCAGAGCTTAGAAAGATCATACTTACAGCCTCCGGCGGACCGTTTTACGGAAAAACGCGGGAGGAACTTGCTGGCGTATCCTTGTCTGATGCGATGAATCATCCAACCTGGAGGATGGGCGCGAAGATCACAGTGGACAGCGCGACACTTATGAACAAGGGTCTGGAGCTTATCGAGGCTATGTGGCTTTTTGACGTTTCGCCAAAGGATATTGAAATAGTCGTGCACAGGCAGAGCGTCCTGCACTCGGCTGTAGAATTTAAGGATGGCTCGGTAATTGCTCAGCTGGGCGTGCCGGATATGCGTGTACCAATACAATATGCCCTTTTGTATCCGAACAGGGTTGAGTCGGGAGTAAAAAGCTTGTCTCTTACGGAGTGCGGCACACTGAGCTTTTCAAAGCCCGATTACGATACCTTCGACTGCCTGAAAGCATGCGTCAGGGCGGCTAATTGTCCCGATACGACTGCGTCTGCCGTTGTAAACGCGGCTAACGAAGCTGCCGTAGCTAACTTTATATCTGGCAGGATAAGCTTTTTAGATATCGGTAGAATTGTGCTCAGCTCGCTTGACAATGTGAGACAGCGCGATGTAAATTCACTTAATGACATACTTTCTGCTGCCGACAGCGCAAGAGAATACGTATATCGTAGTATAAGAAAGGAATAATGCTGTGGTTGTTGTATATATTCTTATAGCTTTACTTATCTTTGGAATTATTATAATGATACATGAACTCGGACACTTTGTTGTCGCAAAGCTGTGTCATATAAAGGTCAATGAATTTGCCATCGGCATGGGACCAAAGATAATATCATGGGGCAAGAACGAGACTAAATATTCATGGCGCGCTCTTCCCATCGGCGGCTTTGTATCGATGGAGGGAGAGGATACTGACAGCGCTGATCCGAGGGCTTTTCGCAACAGAAAGGTTTGGCAAAGACTGCTCGTTGTCCTTGCGGGAGCGTTTATGAACCTTGTTTTGGGGTTCATTATACTCATAATAATTACTGCGTGCTCAGACGCAATAGTTACAACAAAAGTTGCACAGTTCTATTCCGAGGACGCGCCGTCTCATATGAGCGGGCTTCAGGTTGGAGATGAGATTATCAAAGTAAACGGAATGAGAGTATATACAGATACCGACGTATCCTACCAGTTCCAGACCGATGAGGATATGGTGTTTGAAATGACTGTAAGAAGAGACGGCGAGATAGTTACTTTGCCTGAGGTCAGATTTGATTCTGCCGTTGCGGAGGACGGAACAAGGTCTCTTATTATTGATTTTATAGTTGTTGGTGAAGAGGTTACTCCGCTGTCCACGCTGAGCTATGCGTCGCGTAAATTTGTATCGGTAGCAAGGATGATTTGGCTGTCGCTTGCAGATCTTGTGCAGGGCAAATATTCAATAAACGATTTATCAGGACCGGTCGGAATAGTGGACGCAATAGGCGACGTTGTAAGCACCACGGAACAGGGCGTAGCGTTTACTGAGATGCTTTCAGATCTTGGATACTTCGTTTCCTTTATAACGATCAACGTCGGAATATTCAATCTTTTGCCGATACCTGCGCTGGACGGCTCAAGAGCAGTATTTCTGATAATAGAAGGAATAAGGCGCAAGCCTATCAAGCCTGAGCACGAGGGAATGGTGCACCTTATCGGAATGGCGGCGCTTCTTTTGCTTATGGTAGTGGTGACGGTGAGCGACGTATTAAAGCTGTTTTGACGGTATTAGATAGCTATGGGCAATAATATAAAGCAGGTTAAAATAAAAAATTACACGCTTGATGGAAAGCATATTTATGTTCAGTCAATGCTCAACGCTCCGTCTGACGATGTTGAAAAAAACGTGAGGCAGGCGAAAGAGCTGGAGCATGCCGGCTGCGAGATAATAAGAGTGTCCGTGCCTGACGAAAACGCACTCAGGCTGATACCGGCGATAAAGAACGCTGTAAACATGCCTCTTGTCGCGGATATCCATTATGATTACAAGCTTGCAATTGCGTCTGCCGAGAGGGGCGCAGATAAGATAAGGATCAACCCCGGAAATATCGGAGACGATAAAAATGTGAAGGCGGTTGCGGACTGCTGCCGTTCTAAGGGAATACCGATTCGCATAGGCGTGAACTCCGGCTCTCTTGAAAAAGACATTCTTGCAAAATACGGCTCACCTACTCCGCAGGCGCTTTGCGAAAGCGCAATGAGGCATATCGAGCTGCTTCAAAAATGCGACTTTGACGATATAGTGGTGTCGATTAAATCGTCTGACGTGCCGACAAACATAGCGGCGTACCGCCTTATGCGAAGCATGACGGATTATCCGCTTCACCTCGGAGTGACCGAGGCTGGTACATATAACATTGGGCTTATTAAGTCGAGCATAGGTATAGGCTCGCTTTTGTGTGACGGAATCGGGGAAACCATCAGGGTTTCGCTGACGGATGATCCCGTAAAAGAGGTTGAAGCGGGAATAAATATTTTAAAGGCTGTCGGAAAAAGGTCCGGTGTAAGGCTTGTGTCCTGTCCAACCTGCGGAAGGACAAAAATCGACCTTATTTCACTTGCACGCCGCGTTGAGGATGCGCTTGCAGGCGTCGATAAGGATATTACCGTCGCGGTTATGGGATGCGTTGTAAACGGTCCAGGCGAGGCGCGGGAAGCAGATATAGGTCTTGCAGGCGGAGACGGCTGTGCGGTCATATTTAAAAAGGACAAAATTATAGGAAAGTATTCGGAGAAGGATTCGTTCGACGCGCTTCTCCGTGAAATAGATAAGCTTTAACAGGGGAGGCGGACGTACAATGGCATTTAAAACGGTAGCCGAGTTTTTCGGCTCTGATAATCTGTACAGTTCCATTCCTGATTCTGTTTTGGACAGTGATATTCTCAGATTCGGCTTTTCAAAGGACAACAATTCGATGGCGGTAGAGCTAAAGCCCAAAAAGATTGTCCCTGTGGGGGATTTGAAGGCATTTGCATCAGAGCTGAAATCCGTTTTGGGCATAAATAATGTTTATATAAATCCAAAATATGATCCAAAGCTGTTTAATGCCTACGCAATTCCCGCCGTTATTGATGAGCTGAAAAGACGCGCTCCTGTAAACGGCTTTTTTGAGGACGCCGAATATGAAATAGATGGAAAAGTTCTGAAAATCGACCTAAAAAACGGGGGGATAAACCATTTAAAAAACGCGGGCGTTGAAAGTATCATTCCAAAAATAATTTACAAATGGTTCGGCATAGTTGTTTCGGTCGAGTTTGCAGGCAATGTAACTGTAGACAGTGACGAGCATGACAAATTGAGGGACTCGTCACTTGAAAAAATTGCTGTTAGCATTCCTTCAGCGCCATCTGTAGAATCTCATGCACAAGGCACAAGCGCTGATGAATACATTATAAGCCTGCCGGTTGATGATATAATGCCGGAGGCTGTTGTTGTGATGGGAAAGCAGATCGGCGGCGTATCGGAGGTTACTAAACTCGAGGATATAACCGAAGCCGGCTCAAGGGTAGTCGTGGTGGGCGACGTAGTCAGCGTCGATTCAAGGACAACAAAGGACGGCAAGCGCATGATACTGGCCGTTATCATCACGGATTACACCAGTTCAATATCTCTTAAAATAATAGAACTAGTAAAAAAAGCGGAAGCAATTTTGGAATGCATAAAGGCGGGAAAGACGCTTGTTGTGAATGGAGATGTAGTTTTCGACAGCTACGACAACGAGATAAATCTCAAGCCGAAAGACATTAGTCTTGTAAAACGAATACCAAAGGTCGATGATGCACCGGAAAAAAGGGTGGAGCTTCACTGCCACACCAATATGTCTACAATGGACGGTATCACGCCGTCTAACGAAATAGTAAGGCAGGCCTACAACTGGGGCATGAAAGCTATAGCTATAACCGATCACGGAGTATGCCAGGGCTTTCCGGACGCTATGTACGAGGTAGACAAGATAAAGAAAAACGGCGGAGACTTTAAGGTCATATATGGTATCGAGGCATATCAGGTCAACGACGAAACCAGCATTGTTTTCGGAAGCGATAAAAGAAGTCTGACGGATGAATTTATAGTATTTGATCTTGAAACTACCGGCTTGTCTGCGGCAAACGAGAAAATTATAGAAATAGGCGCCGTCAGGGTTAAAAACCTTGAAGTGGTCGATACGATGAATATCTTTGTCAATCCGGGAAGACCCATACCGGCAAGGATTATCGAGCTTACAGGTATAACCGACAGCATGGTCAAGGATGCCTGCGGCGAGCGCGAGGCAATGGAAAAGTTCATGGAGTTTTGCGGCAAAGACCCTGTGCTTGTCGCGCATAACGCGTCATTTGATACTTCGTTTATAAAAGCAGCCGTAAAACGCTGTGGTATAGAATTTGATTTTACATATATAGATACCGTCGCAATGTCGAGAAATATGCTGCCGTCTCTTGCAAAGTTTACTCTTGATAATGTTGCAAAGCATCTGGGGCTTGGAGATTTTAATCATCACCGCGCCTGCGACGACGCTGCGATAAACGCTGGAATATTTGTTAAACTGTCAAGGCGGCTTTTAGAGGATAACCCCGAGCTTACTGTGGATAGGATAAACTCGGCGCTTCCTAAGGCGGATATATCAAAGCTGCCGTCGTTTCATCAGATAATAATCGCAAAGAACAAGACGGGGCTTAAAAACCTATATAAGCTGGTTTCCTATTCAAATCTTAAATATTATCATAAAAATCCGAGGATTCCAAAGTCGGAGCTTATAAAACATCGCGAGGGTCTGATTGTTGGATCTGCTTGTGAAGCAGGGGAGCTGTTCAGGGCGATTTTCCAAGGCAGACCGTGGGACGAGCTTTGCGATATAGCAAGATTTTATGATTATCTTGAGATACAGCCGCTTGGCAACAATATGTTTATGCTAAGGGACGGAAGTGTATCGAGCGTGGAGCAACTAAAAGAGTTTAACAGAACGGTAGTCAAGCTCGGCGAGGAGCTTGGTATACCGGTTGTGGCTACAGGCGACGTGCATTTTCTTAATAAGAGCGACGGAATATTCAGAAGCATACTTACATCCGTCATGTATGAGGACGCGGATACTCAAGCTCCGCTTTATCTGAAAACAACCGACGAAATGCTTGATGAGTTTTCGTATCTCGGCAAGGATAAGGCGTATGAGGTGGTCGTCACAAATTCAAACCTTATAGCGGATATGACTGATCCTGAGCTGAGAGCATTTCCGAAAGGAACATTTACTCCGCACATTGACGGTGCCGAGGAGGAGCTTACCGAAATTTGCTGGAGGCGAGCTAAGGAAATATACGGCGATCCGGTGCCGCAAATTGTGTCAGAGCGTCTTGAAAAGGAGCTTAATTCAATCATAAAGCATGGTTTTGCCGTGCTTTATGTAATAGCGAAAAGGCTTGTCGCCAACTCTGTAGAACACGGCTATCAGGTTGGCTCCCGTGGCTCTGTCGGCTCTTCATTTGTAGCGTCGATGTCCGGAATATCGGAGGTAAACCCGCTTGTGCCGCACTACGTTTGCGGAAAGTGCAAGTATACAAAGTTCTTTACAAACGGTGAGTACGGCTCGGGATTTGATCTTCCGCCGATGAAATGTCCCAACTGCGGAGAGGAGCTTCACCGCGACGGACATGATATACCCTTTGAAACCTTCCTTGGCTTTAACGGTGATAAATCGCCGGATATAGACCTTAACTTTTCCGGCGATTATCAGTCGAGCGCGCATAAATACACGGAGGAGCTATTCGGCTCTGACAATGTATTTAAGGCGGGAACAATTTCTACCGTTGCTGATAAGACTGCATACGGCTATGTCATGAAATATTTAGAGGAGAGAAACAAAAAGGTCAATTCCGCCGAAATAGCGCGGCTTACAAAGGGATGCACCGGCATCAAGCGCACGACCGGACAGCATCCTGGCGGAATGGTTGTAATTCCGAGCGAATATGAGGTTTATGACTTTACTCCCGTACAGCATCCTGCCGAAAAAGCTGATTCAGACATTGTAACTACTCACTTTGACTTTAATTCCCTGCACGACACTATTTTAAAGCTTGACGAGCTTGGTCACGATGTTCCTACCCTATATAAGTACC
Source organism: Candidatus Faeciplasma sp. (assembly GCA_048393055.1). Lineage (GTDB taxonomy): Bacteria > Bacillota > Clostridia > Oscillospirales > Ruminococcaceae > Faeciplasma. The sequence continues at coordinate 46,892 of DBFJJS010000010.1, read as the reverse complement.
TTGAGGATATGACAGGAACTGATATCACAAAGACGCCTATGAGCGACCCAGAGGTGTATTCGTTGTTTACCTCTCCTAAAGCTCTTGGCGTTACCGAGGAGGAAATAGATAGTAAGACCGGCACTCTCGGTATACCTGAAATGGGCACGCCCTTTGTAAGGGGAATGCTCATAGAGTGCAAGCCGACTAAATTTTCAGACCTTCTTCAGATATCAGGATTGTCTCACGGTACGGACGTTTGGCTCGGCAATGCGTCTGAGCTTATAAAAAACGGCACCTGTACCATCGATCAGGTTATAGGAACGCGTGACAGTATTATGACATATCTTATATACCACGGCGTAGACCCGAGCCTTTCGTTTAAGATAATGGAGATAGTAAGAAAGGGCAACGCTCCGAAGCTGCTTACGGATGAAATGAAACAGACAATGCGCGAGCATGACGTGCCGGAATGGTATATCGACAGCTGTATGAAAATTAAATATATGTTCCCGAAGGCTCACGCTGCCGCGTATGTTATCGCGGCTATAAGGCTTGCGTGGTATAAGGTGCACCGTCCTCTGGAATTTTACGCTGCGCTGTTTACCGTACGAGGAGAGGATTTTGACGCTGAAACGGCTGTCAGAGGAAAGCTTGCCGCAAGGTATAAAATAGACGAGTATAAGCAAAAGGGAAATGACCGTTCTGACAAAGAAGACGGCGTTCTTGACACGCTGCTTCTGATAAATGAAATGCTTTGCCGCGGATATGAATTCTTGCCGATAGATATCCGTAAATCGCACGCTACGATATACCGGATTGAAGACGGCAAAATAAGGCTTCCGTTTGTGTCAATGAGCGGAGTCGGAACAAATGCCGCAAACGCAATATATAATTGTGCGCAAAATGGTGATTTCATCTCGGTAGAGGAGTTTCAAAACCAATCAGGTGTATCTAAATCTGTAATTGATGCTCTTATAAGCGCAAATGCTTTTAATGATATGCCTCTTACTGCTCAGATGACTTTATTTTAAGTCATATGTAACTAAATCAGTCATGCACGAATAATATGTAGAGAAGTTTTATAACTTTAATACTTATTCAGGAGGATCTATATGGCTGATTTCGGTACAAATCCATGTGGCTTTAAAGAAGCTGTGACAATAGAAGCGCAGCGCATATTTGACAGCTGCTCTGACAGAGACTGCTTGGAAGACCTTGAAGTTACGTTTCCGGATTATGAATCAACCCTGCTTGTCAATGAAGCGACATATGCAAAAGCAAGATGCGCAGAGGTTACGAGCGTTTTCTTCTCGGTAGAGCCGATTCCCTTTAACAAAGGTTTTTATTCGGTTGATATTACTTACACATTTGACATTGAAATTGAGCTTTCTCCGTCTGCCTCAGCTCCCACAAGTACCGTTCATGGTACGGCGACGTTCACTAAAAAGGTTATACTTTACGGAAGCGACGGAGGAACAAAGTATTTCACGTCCAGCGACAACGGGGCTGTATCGCTTAACGGATGCAGCTACAACAATCCGCCGAAGGCTACTTTGGCAGTTGCAGACCCTATCGTTTTAAACATAAGGCTTGTAAGCATACCTGCAATGAACTGCTGCACAGACGCAACCTGTGACCAGACTGTAGTTTCACCGGCAAGAAAAATAATTTATGTGACTCTGGGAGTATTCTCAATAGTCTCGCTTGCAAGGACTGTGCCTGTTATGGTTCCTGCCTATGACTATTCAGTTCCTAATAAAGAGTGCGTATCGAGCACTGAAAGTCCTTGCGAACTGTTTGAGAAGATCAGCTTCCCATCAAGTGAATTCTTCCCAAAGAGCCTTGAGGATATTACAAGCTGCTGCCAGCAAGGTTAATAATCCAACCGCCTCAGTCATATTATTGACTGAGGTGAGTTTTTATGAAGTGTACACTATCGGATCTGAAAGCAAAAGAGGTTGTGGATACCCAGTCCGGCATGATGTTAGGACGCATCGACGACATTGAAATAAATATGGAGGATTCATCCGTAGAAGCAATGATCGTGTATGGCAGACCAAAATTTTTTGGACTTTTTGGCAGAGACAGCGATATCATAATAAAATATGAGGATATAGACCTGATAGGCAAGGACACAGTTTTAGTATCACGCAGCGAAATAATAGACGATAAAGAAGACCGCAGCGGATTTTTTTCCGGCGCAATAAAAAAGAAAGAGCTCTAAAATTTTAAAAAAAGTACTTGCAATGCCGTAATGTTGATGGTATAATATTACCGCAATTCGCACGCATAGGTTTTGCTGTGGTTCCCGGACTTTGGGTGAAGGCAAGTAAACTTGTGCGGAGGGTTAGTATATTAAAAACCATAGGAGGTTACTACAATGGCAGTAGTATCAATGAAGCAGCTTCTTGAGGCTGGCGTACACTTTGGTCACCAGACAAGAAGATGGAACCCGAAAATGGCTCCGTACATTTTCACAGAGAGAAACGGAATTTATATCATCGACCTTCAGAAGACCGTTAAGAAGCTTGACGAAGCTTATATGTTTATAAGGGACATTTCCGCCAACGGCGGCGAGGTTCTTTTTGTGGGTACAAAGAAGCAGGCAGGAGATTCCATTAAGGAAGAGGCTACAAGGGCAAACGCTCATTATGTAAACGCAAGATGGCTTGGCGGCATGATGACGAACTTTAAGACTATCCAGACAAGAATATCAAGACTTGAGCAGCTCCACAAGATGGCTGAGGACGGCACGTTTGACCTCCTTCCGAAGAAGGAAGTCGTAAAGCTTCAGCTCGAGATTGAAAAGCTTGAAAAATATCTCGGCGGTATAAAGAATATGCACACTCTTCCCGCTGCACTCTTTATTGTTGACCCCAAGAGGGAGAAGATTGCAGTGTCTGAGGCTAAGAAGCTCGGTATCCCGATAGTAGCTATCGTTGATACAAACTGTGATCCTGATGAAGTTGACTACGTTATTCCGGGAAATGATGACGCAATAAGGGCTGTTAAGCTGATTTCAGCTGCAATGGCTGACGCTATTATCGAAGGCAGACAGGGCGAAACGGCTGCCGAGGAATCATCTGCAGCAGAAGACGCTTATTCCGAGGAGGAAACTGTGTCTGTTGAATCAGAGGCAGCGGAAGCATAATTATATAAAATTTAAGGGTAGCCCTAACTTAAGATAAAAGAAATACGAAAGGATGTTTTATATTATGGCTAACATTACGGCTAAGGACGTTGCTTCTTTGCGTGAGAGAACCGGCGTAGGTATGATGGATTGCAAGAAGGCTCTGGTTGAGGCTGACGGCGATGTTGAAAAGGCAATCGTCATTCTTAGAGAAAAAGGGCTTGCTACTCAGGCTAAAAAGGCCGGCAGAGTCGCCGCAGAGGGTCTTGTTGCTTCTATAGTAGAAGGAAATGTCGGCGCTGTTGTCGAAGTTAATTCCGAGACTGACTTTGTTGCAAATACCGATCAGTTTAAGAATTTTGTAAACCTTGTTGCCAAGACTATAATTGAGTGCAACCCTGCTGATGTAGAAGCGCTTAAGGCTTGCAAGGCTTCAGGATCAGACAAGACCGTAGAGGAGGAGCTACAGGAGGTATTCCTTCAGATCAGAGAGAATATCCAGATCCGCAGATTTACAAGGATGGAGGGAACTCTTGTTTCCTATGTTCACGGTGAAGGCAGGATCGGCGTTCTTGTAAAGCTTGATACCGACCTTGGAGAGAAGGCTTATGCCTGCGGCAAGGACTGTGCTTTGCAGATTGCCGCTATGAATCCTGCTTACCTTGACAGGACAAAGGTACCTGCTGAGGTTCTTGAAAATGAAAAGACCATCATGGAAGCCCAGATGCGCGAAGATCCCAAGATGGCAAACAAGCCTGCAGCAGTGCTTTCAAAGATCGTTGAGGGCAAGATTGGCAAGTACTATTCTGAAAATTGCCTTGTTGATCAGGAGTTCGTAAAGGACGGCGACTATACCGTAGGCCAGTATGTAGAAAAGTGCGCTAAGGAGCTTGGCGGCACTATTAAGATTGCCGATTACGTTCGTTACGAGAGAGGCGAGGGCATAGCTAAGAAGGCTGATAACTTTGCCGACGAAGTAGCTTCAATGATTAAGTGATAGTAGACGTTGAACTATTAAACTATAGCTTATAATTTAAGACCTGTTTAAAGCTCGTTTTGCCTTTAAACAGGTCTTTTTTATTTAACCTGGATTACTTCATCCGAGGTGTTTTCTACTTGCTTTTTAATTCTGTGTTTTGCCTGAAGAACATCGTTTTGCTCGTCAAAAGACAATGTTTTCATCATTTTTTTAGGCGGAATATTTTCATTTAATGCTATTTTTGCAGCTGTATTCATTTTAATCACATCTCCCTGCTGATATTCTTAGCAGCTTTTATAAAAATATGCTCGATAGCTCGTATTGACCTCAATAAATATGTTTGATATACTAAGTCATGAAAAATAAAGGGATGATTTATTTCAGGCAAGGAGATTTGATGGAAAATTTATCAGATATTCGAGTAATAAAGAATATGCTTAATAAGTACGGTTTTTCTTTTTCAAAAAAACTCGGTCAGAATTTTTTAATAAATCCTACGGTGTGTCCTAAAATAGCCGAGATGGGAAATGCCCGAAAAGGGTTTGGCGTAATCGAGATAGGACCGGGAATAGGTGTTTTAACAAACGAGCTTGCTAAAAGGGCGGACAGGGTAGTGGCAATAGAAATAGATAAAAGGCTGATTCCCATACTTTCAGAAACGCTTGCCGAATATAAAAACGTCAAGGTAATAAACGCTGATATAATGGAAATCGATCTGCATGAGCTTATCAAAACCGAATTCCCGGGGATGAAGGTCGCGGTGTGTGCAAACCTGCCATATTACATAACGTCTCCGATACTGATGTCACTGCTTTGCTCAAGGCTTCCGATAGAGTCAATTACGGCAATGGTTCAAAAGGAAGCGGGAGTAAGGCTTTGTGCTCCGATCGGAACAAGAGAATCGGGAGCCGTAACGGTTGCGGTGAGCTATTTTTCCGATGCCAGGATTCTTTTCGATGTCTCCCGCGGAAGCTTTATGCCGCAGCCAAACGTAGACAGCTGCGTTGTAAGATTTGATATAAAAAAAGAAACCCCTTCGCCGCACGACGAGGATTTCTTCTTTAAGCTTGTAAGGGGAATGTTCTCGCAGAGGAGAAAGACGCTTTTAAATTGCGTGAGCGGCTCTTTGGGAATAGATAAAACAGCCGTTTTAAACGCCGTTAAAAGCTGCGGCTTAAGCGAGACCGCAAGACCTGAGCAGCTGGACATGGCGTCCCTTGTCGAGCTTTCCGACGCTCTGCTTGATGCGGCGTCTTTAAAGTGAAATAAAAATGACTTGAGCCGTGGGTTTACATTACCTCACGGCTTTTTGCTTTTTATTTAAGGTTTATTTTTTGCCTGCTGTCATAGAACTCGGGTATATATGCCTCGCTTGAAGCGTCTCGCTGCTGCGAGTAGCCGTTAAACCCGAGGCTGCATGCGGTGTCAATAAGATAGTTGTATTCAAATGTTGAGATTTTGCGGTTTATCTCGCAGTGCTCGCTTGCTTTGTAGACAGGCACATATTGGCTCATAAGGCTAAGCACTATGTCGTCAGGCTCAAAATTTTCTCTCAACGCCTTTAATACGGCAGCAGAGTCGTGCCTAAGCGTCGGAAGAGCAAGATGCCTGACTATTACGCCCTTTGTCATAACTGAGTTTTCATCATACCTTGGTTTGCCGACCTGCTTCTGCATTTTTATTATGGCAGGCATGGCGCGTTCAAAGTAATCGGTGCAGTCGGAGTACTTTTTTGAGAATTCCGGCGAAAAGTATTTTAAATCAGGAAGATAAATGTCTACATATCCGTCGAGCATATCCAGCGTTTCAAGGCTTTCATAGCCTCCGCAGTTGTATACTACAGGGATATTAAGCTTGTCCTTTACAAGGTTAAGAGAGGATATTATACCCGGAACGAACTGCGTTGGGCTGACGAGGTCTATATTGCATGCTCCATCATCCTGAAGCTTAAGAAAAATGTCCGCAAGTTCGCGCTCTGTTATGTTAAAGCCCTTGTTCTCATGCGATATTTCGTAGTTTTGGCAGAAGCAGCACTTTAAAGAGCAGCCGGAAAAGAAAATCGCTCCCGATCCTCCTTTGCCGCATAAACACGGCTCTTCCCACATGTGAAGGCCTGCTCTTGCTATTTTGATTTTGTCGCTTTGCCCGCAGTAGCCGGTATATCTGCTTCTGTCCGCGCTGCAGTTTCTTGGACAAAGGCGGCAGCGCTTATACTGTTCCTTGCAGCTTATATTGTTTGGCATGTCTGTATAAATTCAAATCTGTCCTTGTATTTTATAATCTGGTCTTTAGCCGATTCGCAGCTGTCCATATCTAAAAACAAACCATAAACACATGAACCGCTTCCGCTCATTAACGCTCCTTTAGCACCAGTCTTAATAAGGAGCTCTTTTATTTTTATTATATCGCTGTTTTCAACCGCTTTTTCGAGATCGTTTGACAAATACGCGCATATGTCGTCGCCGCGCCTGATGGCGGCAGTCATTTTTTCTGACGAAAATGCGCTTATGATTTTTTTTCTGTCGAACGCCTTATACGCTTCAGGCGTAGATATTCCAAAATACGGTTTGGCAAGAAGCACATAATATTTTGTTTTCATTTCAAGCGGCGTAAGCTTTTCACCTATGCCTTGACACAGCGCCGTTCCGCCGTTCATAAGAAAGCCAACGTCCGCTCCGGTTTTCGCCGCGGCGTCATATAACCTGTCTTTTGAAAGCGGATGCGAAAACAATATGCTTAGCGCACGAAAAACGGCAGCCGCATCCGCCGAACCGCCTCCCAGCCCCGCCATTTGAGGTATCCTTTTTTTTATTTCTATTTTAACTCCGGAATCGTGTATTCCTGCCGATTCAAAAAAAAGATTTGCCGCTTTATGACAGATGTTTGAGCGACCGATCGGCACGTTAGACTTATCACAGGTTATGGATATTCCGCCGCCTGTTTTTGTTACCGTCACATCGTCGTGAAGCGATATCGTCTGCATGATAGTTTCAAGCCTGTGGTATCCATTAGGCAAAAGACCTGTCACGTCAAGTGTCAGGTTTATTTTTGCATATGCTTTTTCAAAGACTGTATTGTTCATAGTTTTACGCCGCAACCGGTCAAAGCTTGCCTTGTTCCTCTATAAACTCGCGTATGCGCTTGACGGCTTCCATAAGGTGATTAAGGGAGTATGCATAGGAAACCCTCACATAGCCTTCGCCACATTCTCCGAACGCAGTTCCAGGTATAACCGCAACCCTTTTGTGGAAAAGAAGCTTTTCACAGAATTCGTCGCTTGTAAGACCAGTCGATTTTATGCACGGGAAAACGTAAAAAGCGCCCTCCGGAGTAAAGCAGTCGAGCCCCAGCTCGTTAAACGCATTAACAAGATACCTTCTTCTCGTATCATATTCCAAGACCATTCTTTTCACGTCATCGTCGCATGATGTGAGCGCTTCGATTGCCGCATACTGGCTCACCGTAGGAGATGACATTATGCCGTACTGGTGAATTTTAAGAGCATGCCTGATGATTTCATTTGGCGCGCACATATAACCAAGACGCCAGCCGGTCATGGAAAATGCTTTTGAAAATCCGTTTACAAATACGGTCCGCTCTTTCATACCGTCCAGAGAAATGATTGAAAAGTGCTTTCTTCCGTATGTAAGCTCGGAATATATTTCATCAGTCAGCACTGCGATATTAGTTCCTTCAAGCAGCCTTGCAATAGGCTCAAGGTCCTCCCTTGTCATGATAGCCCCGGTGGGATTATTGGGATAAGGGAGTATTATTAGCTTTGTCTTAGGAGTGATAGCTTCTTTTAAGGACTGTGCTGTCAGCTTAAAGCTATGTTCTGCAGTCGTATTTATAATTACCGGCTTTCCTCCGGATAGCGTTACAATAGGCTTGTAGCATACAAACGACGGCTCTGGTATTATAACCTCGTCGCCTTCTTCTATAAGTGCTCTGATAGTAAGGTCAATAGCTTCAGAGCCGCCTACAGTTACTATTATCTCGCTCGACGGGTTATATTTTACGTCTGTCCTTTGATATGTATAATCGGATATTGCTTCTCTAAGCTTTATCAGACCGGCGTTTGCGGTATAAAACGTCCTGCCTCTTTCAAGAGCCGTTATCGCTGTTTTCCTTATAGGCCATGGGGTGTAAAAGTCAGGCTCTCCTATCCCCAAAGATATAACATTGTCAAGAGTTGCCGCAATGTCAAAATACTTTCTTATACCCGACGGCTTTATTTCCTGAGCCGTTTTATTAAGAAGCTTGCTGTAATCCATCATAGTATTATTCCATGCCTCTTTCGTCCGGCACAGCATCCACAAGCAATATGCCGTTTTCCTTATACTTTTGCAGGAAGAAATGCGTTGATGTCGCGATTACGCCGTCAATAGTGGCAAGCCTTTGCGCGACAAACAGCGAGGCGTCCTTGATGTTTTTGCATCTTAACGTTACTGCGAGATCGTAACCGCCTGACATAAGCGAAAGGCTCTCTACTTCGGGATACGACGCTATAAGGCAGGCAATATCGTCATAACCTACCTGAGCCTTCGGCGTAACCGACAGTTCAATATATGCGGCTATGCTTCCTTCTCCAAGCTGTTCCTCGTCTATAATTGCGGTATATCCCTTGATTATGCCTGAACGTTCAAGCTCATCTATTTTAATCTTGACGTCTTCCTCTGTGCTTCCAATCATTGCTGCAAGCTCCCTGTTTGAAAGACGCGCATTTGTTTTTAACAGCTCCAATAATTGCTCCATGATATCACATCCTACAATATGTTTTATGTATTATAGCATTTAAAATAAGTCAAGTCAATCTTTAAGACTTTAGCATGGTAAAATATATATGCAAAACAATAACATAAATAATTTAATAGCAGCTAAAAAATTCTTGATAAAGTATTGACAACAAAAAAAGTGGGGTATATAATCAAAGCGTTTAAGAATATGTGAAAGGGTGAGATAAATGCGTGTGGTTGCGGTAAATCTTTTGTTATATTTGTACAGCATTAGCGGCATGCGGATATCTCGCGGTGTGAACCTTTGAGCTTACTGCCCCTGATGTAAATGTGTCAGGGGCATTTTTATGCTTATAATGGGTAATGCACTGCTGAAACAGGCGTTTTTACTGCCTGCATTGCTAACAAAAAGCTTAAAGAAAGGGACCTTGCTTAGCGGGGAAACGGTATTTAGTATGAAATATTTTGACGCGCTTCCTGATCTGGTTGCTGATGAGCTTAAAAAGCGCGGAGTCAATGTAGACCGCCTTCTTTATTGCGTAAAGGCGGATCTCGACGGCGAGGGGAAGTATATAGACGTATTTATTACCTTTACAGACAGCGAACTGTATGTGATAAGCGGATATGAGGATTACAAGGAGCTTTCCGGGCGAGAAAGACTTGAGGAAAAGGCGAGAAGCCTTCCTTTTGTAAAGGGATTTTTCAAGTCTGTTCCGATTCGCGAGATGATAGGCTACACGGTCGCGGATTTTCAGGAATATGAACTTTCAAAAATCAAGAACATGTTTGTGGACAGAAATCAAAATACCGCAAGGCTTATTATAGCGATGTTCAAAGACGGCGAGACGGACGAGGTTAAGCAAAACGATGAAGAATCGTCGGACGCTGAGAACGAAAACCTGTACGGATTGAAATTCGACTGGTTTGGTCAGACGTATGAGCATGACAGACCAAATATACAGCTTGCGCGCTTTTCCATAGGCTACAGCGAAAAATTTGAGCGCTTTTGCGAGAGACTTAATCAAACCCGCAGGGGAGAGGAAATAGACGACTCGCTTTTGGACAGCGTTCAAACTGTTTGCCCGATATGTCACCAGCCGTATCCTAACCCAAACAGGCCGGTGTGTCCAAGGTGCATAGACAAAAGGTCTATTTTTACAAGACTCATGGGAATGTTTAAGGAGTTCAAGCTTCAGATATTCCTTATAGCTCTTACAATACTTATTTCAAATATTCTGGCGATAGTTTCTCCGTGGTTTGGCTCTAAAATGCTGTACGACGACGTATTAAATCCAGAGGGAAGGTTTTTCGGAAACGTTCTGCTTGTAATAATGCTGATGGTGCTTACAAACATCTTAAGCAAGCTTGCGGGACTTGCGTCGGGAATTATTACCGCCAAAGTTGTGCCGTATGTCACTCATACCCTTCGAACAAAGATATATACTGCGATGAACCGCCTTTCGCTTCAGTTCTTTACCAGTAAGCAGACGGGTTCGCTTATGTCAAGGGTGGACCGCGACAGCAATAATGTTTACAATTTCTTTGTCGACATCGTGCCATACGGCTGCGCGAATATTATCAAGCTTGTGGGTGTTGCGGCGATAATGTTTACGCTTAGTCCTCTTCTTGCTGTTGCTGTGATAATACTTATTGTGGCCGTAATGGCGTTCGACGATTATTTGTACCGCTCTGAGCGCAAGCTTTACCGCAAGCTTGACGTTGCAATGAGAAGCCTCAACTCCGTATTATCAGATGTTATGAACGGTCAGCGCGTTGTAAAATCGTTTGCGAAGGAGAAAAAAGAAATCGCCCGGTACGGCAAGAAAAACAGCGACGTATATAACGTCAACACGCGAATAAATAACCGCTTAACTTCCACCTTACCGTTTGTATGGGGATTTTACCGTCTTATAAGCACAGGGCTGTTTTGTCTTGGATGCTTCCTTGTAATAATCCGCTACGAGTTTGCGGGTCAGGTGTTTACGTTCGGAACTTTAAACGCGCTTCTTTCGTATACGGGAATGATTTACGAGCCCATAGATTTCTTTATGTGGATAGGCGACAGATGGGCAAGATGTATAGATGCTGCGTCGAGAATGTTTGAAATACTCGACGCAAGACCTACCGTTGTTGAAAGTGAAAACCCTGTTCATATGGAAAGCATGAAAGGAGATATTGAATTTAAAAACGTATTCTTTGAATACGAAGCAGGACATCAGATACTTAAAAATCTTTCGTTCAGGGTAAAATCAGGTCAGATGTTTGGCATTGTGGGAAAGACCGGCGCCGGAAAATCGACTATTATTAATTTAATGGCCAGGCTGTACGACGTTACCAGTGGCGAGATACTTATTGACGGCGTCCCGATAAAGGATATTTCAACTAAAGATCTGCGCCGCTGCATAGGTATAGTGTCCCAGGAAACATATCTGTTTATAGGAACAATCGCCGATAACATAAGGTACGCAAGACCTGACGCCACAATAGACGAGGTTATCGAGGCAGCTAAGTCTGCAAACGCCCACGAGTTTATTACAAAGCTGCCTGACGGCTACAATACAAAAATAGGCTCCGGAGGGGTTTCGCTTTCGGGAGGCGAAAGGCAGCGTATATCCATAGCAAGGGCAATAATACAAAGCCCGGATATACTTATTCTTGACGAGGCGACCGCATCAATGGACACAAGGACCGAAAGAAAGATCCAGGTCGCCATTGACGCGCTCAAAGAGGGAAGAACCATAATATCGATTGCTCACCGCCTGTCAACGCTTAGGGATGCAGATATGCTTTGTGTTATTGAAAACGGTGAACTCAAGGAGCTTGGCACTCACGACCAGCTTATACGGCAAAAAGGAAAGTACTATGACTTGTATAAGCTTCAGGCGGACGCTTTAAAATTTATAGAAGAATAGCAGCCTTATGTTTACGGCTGAAAGGGGTTACATATGGATAAAAAGGAACTTGCCGAGGAAATTTTTGAAATAGACAAGCTTACAATCCTTGACTGCTCAAAGCTTGATTTTTACAGAGACGACGCCGGCTTTATTTCTCTTAAGTACGATGGAAACGAATATTTTAACGTCCGTTTGACAAGGCTTTTGCCTTTCTATTCAAAAACAACGTACATAAGCGTCGCATATGACAACGAGGACAGAGAATTTAAGGAAATAGGTGTAATAAAGGATATCAGCGAGCTGTCGCCTGAGCAGAGAGAGCTTGTAAACGATTATCTTGAGTACAAGTATTATATGCCGGAAATAACAAAGGTGTATTCCATTAAAGATAATTCAAGAGGCTTTATATTTGTTGATATCGAGACGACAGCCGGACGAAAAACGATATGTATAAGAGACTGGTATTCAAACTTCAGAATGCTTACCGATAAATATCTTTACGCATACGACGTCGACGGCAACAAGTATTTCTGTTCTGATATTGCCAAGCTCGATAAAAAGAGCCTCGCCATACTTGAAATTTACATCTAAGCCTCATACACTTTAAAGAAAGGAGTCCCTGAATATGAATTTGCTTCTTAGCGCTCCAAGCGGAAGAGGGCTTGACGAATTTATTTTTGCTCTTCCCTTTAACTTATACGGAAGCGCAAAAAGCGTAAAGGGAAACCTCTGCGTTACAAGGGAAAAACAAATTCTTGTATTTGTTAACGATAAACTGGTTCAGACATATTCATTTGATGACTATGATGAATATTCATGCGAGCAGCTCGTAGGATGCTCGATGATGGTCGGCAGGCGCAACGACGTCACTCAAAAATGCATATGCGCTTTTACACAGGACTGGTTTATAGCCTTTGCTGAGCTTTGTAAAATCATAAATCACTGCCTTACTACGGGCGTACTGGTAGACAAAAGCGATATTGACGAGCCAAAGTGTCCGAAATGTCACATGCCCTTGGACGGATACGCCGAGTGCCCGTACTGTGCGTCAAAGCTGAAGGTGTTTTCCAAGCTTATAAAGCGCGTTGTACCGTATAAAAAGGCGTTTGCTGCAGCTATAATCTGCACTGTTCTCGGTGAGCTTATCGGGGTGGTTTCCCCTTATATCAACCGCATTCTTATAGACGATTACGTTAGACCGGCTGAAACTGCCGCAGGCTCTGTATCAATAAACTGGGAAGGCTTCGGGCTTTTGTGTCTGGCACTTTTGGGAACTGTCATAGTAAGTGTGATATTTGATTTCTTTAATATGAAGTGCAGCTACTATGTCGCGCTGAATCTCGGTCAGGATCTTAGGCAGGATGTATTTAACAAAACGCTTGACCTGTCTATGACTTCAATATCAAAAAAGACCGCAGGAGAACTTATTTCACGTGTTTCAAACGATGCAAATAAGCTTCAGAGCTTTATTACAGATAATGGCAAGCAGGCTATAGTGCGGATATTGTCATTGATAATTGTAATGGTAATAGTGTGCGTGATGAACTGGAAGCTTGCGCTTTTAGCTATTCTTCCGATTCCGTTTGTAATGATAATAGTAAAGCGCATGTATAATGTCATACATATGCATTTTTCGCGCTCATGGCGCTGCTCTAACGCACATTCAAGGCTGCTGCACGACGCCTTAAACGGCATAAAAGTCGTAAAATCATGCGGAACAGAAAATGACGAAATTGAAAAATACAAGGATGCATCCGGAAAGTGGGCGACCGCTGCATCAAAAGCAGAAGTAGTATGGAATCTGATTTGGCCTGTTACGGATTTCCTTCTCACATCTGGGAACTACCTTATTTTGTTCTTCGGAGCTAAAATGGTGTTGGATTTTGTACCGGGCTGGGGTTCTATGACCCTTGGCGAGCTTACACAGTTTACATCGTACGTAACAATGCTCTACACTCCCCTGAGATGGCTGATGCAGCTTCCAAGGACATTTGCAGATGCATCGGTAAGCGCCTCAAAGGTGTTTGAAATTCTTGAGGAGCAGACTGACGTAAGAGATACAAAGGATTCAATCGACCTTGATATTAAGGGCGACATTGAGTTTGACCATGTTTACTTTGGCTACAAGGTATATAACCCTGTTCTTAAGGATGTAAGCTGCAAAATCGAAAAGGGCAAGATGGTGGGCATCGTAGGGCACTCAGGTGTTGGAAAGTCAACTATGATAAACCTTATTCTCAGACTTTATGACGTAACTCAGGGAAGCGTAAAGATTGACGGAGTAGATATACGAAGAATTTCTCAGCAGAGCCTTAGGTCTCAGGTCGGCGTAGTTTTGCAGGAGACATACCTGTTTGAGGGAAGCGTACTCGATAATATATCGTATGCCAAGCCTGACGCTACTTTTGATGAAATAGTGCAGGCAGCTAAGGTTGCTCGCGCGCACGAATTTATAACAAAGCTTCCTGACGGATATAATACACGAGTAGGAAACAAGGGGCATACGCTTTCCGGAGGAGAAAGGCAGAGAATAGCAATTGCACGCGCTATTTTGCATAATCCCAAGATAATAATCCTCGACGAGGCAACGGCGTCGCTTGATACCGAAACCGAAAAGCAGATTCAAGAAGGCTTGAACGAACTGTGTAAGGGAAGGACGACTATAGCCATAGCGCACCGTCTGTCAACGCTTTCAAACGCCGACCAGATTATTGTTTTGGATAAGGGACGTCTTGCTGAAATGGGCACGCATAACGAGCTTATGCGCCACAAAGGCGTGTACTACGGCCTTGTTATGGCGCAAAGAAAAACTACAAAGATGAAAAAGGCCCAAGCCGGAGCTATCGCATAGTTATGCAGCTGTCTTATAAACACCTTGATATTTGGTGTTGAAGCCATGCACTTTTTATGATATAATAAATAAGATTTATACGAAGAGTTGTGCTGTTCCTATTTATCAAATTTATTTGGAGAAAAAGAATATTTATTACAGTATTAAATCAGGGTAGGTGTAAAATGTTAAAGTTTAAAAGACTTATATCACTGTTCGTCGTTGTATCCATTGTCGCAACTGTTTTGTCGGTATTTACTGGCTGCGGTGATGATGAGGATAATGGTGAACCTCACGAGATTGCATATACCGTTTATGTTTCTCCCGACGGCAACGACGAAAACGGCGACGGAAGCGAGGCCTCTCCGTTCCAGACAATCGGAAAAGCTAAAGAATACGTGAGGGATTTAAATAAGAACCGCGGCGACATTATAGTCGAAATTGCCGACGGCTTCTATGAACTCGACGAAACTTTAGTATTTAACGAAGACGATTC
The DNA here is from genome assembly GCA_048393055.1 of Candidatus Faeciplasma sp. Lineage (GTDB taxonomy): Bacteria > Bacillota > Clostridia > Oscillospirales > Ruminococcaceae > Faeciplasma. The sequence goes on along the minus strand of DBFJJS010000010.1, from coordinate 31,845 downwards.
AGGGACGACAAAATGCAACATTATTTACAGAGCGGCGGAGGGTGCAGACCCGATAATAAGCGGAGGAAAGCTGTTTGAAGAGGAATGGGTTGTTGCGGACGACGTAGATTGGCTGGAGGATGGACTCGTAGCCTACAAAGCCCCGCTGGAGCGCGACGCAAAGCTTAGAGCCATTTATGTCAACGGCAAGCGCGCAGCTATGACAAGAAGGACGGCAACTCCTCTCAAAGCTATAGGTTTCTATTCAATAACTGCTGGTCAGGCTGATTGGGCTTGGATATCAAGCGGAGACGCTACAATAAGAACAGGAAATGTTTTTGACGAATCCTTCGGTCTTCCGGCTGATACAAGAAACCCTCAGAACATTGAGCTTGAATCAGGTTCAACGTGGGTAAAAGCGACTGTTTGTGCACAAGATCTTGAGCTTACCGAGGAGGGAGATACAAGAGTAAACTTCCAGATGCCTTACGCTGCTATTGCGCAGAACCTGGGCTGGAACACAAACTATAATCCCTCAGGATCAAATGATGTGGTAAACGTCTTTGAATGGCTTGACAGCGAAGGTCAATTCTATTTTGATCAGGCAGGAAGAATGCTTTACTATATCCCCAGAGAGGGCGAGGATATAAACGAGGCGCAGGTAGTTATCCCGGAGCTTGAAAAGCTGGTGGAGATAAGCGGCTCAGAGCCCCTTGACACTTACGCTCAGTATCTTATCTTCGATGGTCTCACGTTTGCGTATTCCGATTGGAATCTTTACGAGGTAGACGGTTCTTACGGAAACGCTACCACGCAGGGCTGCACTATTTATACAAAGTTCTCCGATATATTCTGGCACAACGACCTTTACAGGGCGTTTGACGTCGCTCCCGCGGCGGTTCATGTGTCTACCGCTCACAACGTAGATTTTATTAACGGCGGATTTGAGTCTACCGGATATCTCGGAATTCATCTTGAAAACGATGTTTACGACTGCGAGATTACAGGTAACTTCATTGGTTATACGGGAGGCGGCGGAATAGTTATCGGACACCTGCAGCACATTTATGAGAACGACACCGAGGAACAGCGGGTAAGTGAGACGAGCGCAGGTCCTGATAAGGAAAAGTTTCCATACGGAACAGAAGCGGTTCCAAAGAACATTACTATTACAAACAACTATCTGTTGGAGAACTGTTACTTCTTCCCCGGAAACTCCCCAATAACATCGTTCTTCACATATAACCTCACCGTTGAGCATAATTTCATTTATAAATGCTCATACAGCGGCATGAGCATCGGCTGGGGATGGTGCAATTTTGACGGTACCGATGAGTCCCAGCTTCCCGGACAGCCGACTACCACCTCAAGGTTCAACCATGTAAACTACAACAGGGTTGAGGAGATATGTTCTGTTCTTCAGGATGCAGGAGGAATCTACACTCTTGGTCAGCAGGGCAATGAGGACTGGACAGATGTAACGGAAATGAGCTACAACTATATCAATTGCTTCCGTGAACCTACTGCCGCCGACGGTTCGAGAATGGTAAATGGATTCCATCCGGATGAGGGCAGCGCATATATTCTGTTTGATCACAATGTTGTAACAAATACTATACGAAACGTCTATGAGCTTAACGACTGGATGAGAAAGCATGACTGCATTGTTACAAATGGTTTCTCAAATACCGACCGTTCCGAGACAACTGCTCCAAACTGTACTCTCGAGCAGTATGTAAATGAGGATTACATTTGGCCTGTTGAGGGCTACGACGTAGTTTTGTACTCCGGACTTGAGGACGAATACGTACACATGGTATCGAAGGACGTTATGCCGGATGATTACTATGAGCTTGCTGCGAACGTTTCGATTATGTGCGGCGAGTACCTTAACAGAAGGGGGCTTTTAGACGAGGACGACGTAGTATGGCTTGCTCCAGCCGGAACTACGGAGTTTACTGAGTGCAGCACTATGACGACCGCTTCCGGAAACGAAAAAACCATTCAGATTCCCGAAGAACCGGGCGAATACAAGCTTTATATAGTTTATGCGGACGGAACGGTATCCGGTGAGAGTGAATTTACCGTTTACGCCGGTGAAAACACCTCTGCGGTAAGCGTTTCAGACGGCAGAAACTACAATGTAAGCAAGCTTTCTCCGCTTGAGCTTGAAATTAAGGACGGTTACACCGTAACCGTAAACGGCGAGCAGGTTAAAAACGGATATGCCATAACCGACGCGGGTGAGTGGGAGATAGTAGCTACGCCTGAGGCTGACGGAGAGGTTCAGACCTTTAACATTACCACCGAGGTACTTATTGCAAACCTCCTTCTTGAGGACAATGTAACGGTTGAACCAGGAGGCGATGTTGCGTTCAGCAATCTCGCAAACGATCCCGATTTGGTCATTTGGCTTGCTCCCTCTGGATTATCGGCGTTTGACGAAAGCGACCCGACTCAGTCAAGGGCAACCGGCGACGCATCAAGCATGAGTGCTCCTTCTCAGGATGGAGTTTATATTCTGACCGTTGTTGACAGCGACGGAACTATATTGTCGCAATCTGACGCTAAGGTCACGGTAGAATCTTAATATGCGTATAATATCCCTGTCGGTAGGTATTCCGGCAGGGATATTTTGCGCATAAAACTAAAAATAGATTTAAACCGTTGCATTTGAAGTCATAATGTAATAAAATATAACCGTAAAAGAAAATTCGGGAGGGATATTATGAAAAAAGTATTGTGTGTAATTCTTTCAGCATTAATGCTTTTGCCGTTTGCCGGGTGTTCAAAACATAACGACAAGCTTTTTGTCCCTGATTTGAGCAATACCGAAGATTCGGATGACGTCGAGGTTGTAGGCTCACAGGAATATCAGGTAATAAGGGGTTTTGGCGGAATCAACTATCCCACATGGATAGATGATCTTACTGAAGAGCAGCGTGAAACGGCTTTTGGAAACGGGGAGGACCAGCTCGGATTTTCTATCTTGAGAATTCATGTTGATCCGAATAAGGACAACTGGCCAAAGGAACTTGAAACGGCAAAGGTTGCGTTGGACGAGGGACTTTTGGTGTTTGCTTCACCGTGGGACCCGCCGGCAGAGCTGTGCGAGACGTTTAACCACAACGGAAATGAAAACGCCAAGAGATTAAGACGCGATAAATATGCGGAATACGCTCAGCATCTCAACGATTTTGTCACATATATGCGGGACAACGGCGTGGAGCTGTATGCGATATCTATTCAAAATGAACCGGATTACGCGGACGGATGGACCTGGTGGACTACCGAGGAGATAATGGATTTTATTATAAATTATTCCGACGCCATTGATTGCAGGATTATGACTCCGGAATCCTTCCAATACAGAAAGGATTTCTATGATGCAATACTTAATTCCGAGGAAGCGCTGTCCAAAGTGGATATCTTCGGAACACACTTTTACGGAACTCAGAAAAAGGACATGAGCTATCCCTTGTTTGAGGAAAAAGGCGAGGGAAAGGAGCTTTGGATGACTGAGGTATATGTGCCCAACAGCTCGTCGGACGCCGATACATGGCCGGAAGCCATAGAGGTTGCAGTCAATATTTCCGACGCTATGACCGAAGGAAACATGCAGGCGTATGTCTGGTGGTACATAAGGCGGTTTTACGGTCCTATGAAGGAGGACGGAACAATAAGCAAAAGAGGCTATTGCATGGCGCATTTTTCCAAATTTGTCCGTCCGGGCTTTGTCAGGATAGGCGCGACTGAAAATCCGGCTGAAGGGATAAGCATATCTGCATACAAAGGCGATGAAAGCGTTGTTATTGTAGCTGTAAATAATTCACTCAACACTTATGGCCAAAGCTTTAAGCTTAACGACTGCGAAGAGATAAAGTATATTGAAGCGTATACAACTAACGTTGATATGAATCTTAAAAGGACAGGAAACGTAATGTTTGAAGGAGATGAGTTCAGCTATGTTCTGCTTCCCGAAAGTGTGACAACGTTTGTGATTTCAAACTAACAAAAAATGTTTTAAAAAGGATAAGGTGATTTATTATGTCTATTCTTGTTTCCGGAGGAGCCGGATACATCGGTTCTCATACTGTTTTGGAGCTTTTGGAGAAGGGCTACGACGTCGTTGTGTTTGACAATTTGTCAAATTCCAGTGAAGAGGCTATCAGGAGAGTCGAAAAGCTAGCTGGTAAAAGTGCGAAATTTTATAAGGCGGATATGCTTGACAGGGCCGCGATGGACAAAATATTCGATGAAAATCCGGACATAACTTCCCTGATACACTTCGCGGGATTAAAGGCCGTCGGAGAGTCTGTCGCAAAGCCTATAGAATACTATAAAAATAACATCGGTGGAACATTAACTCTTTTGGAAGCCATGAAGTCTCACAATGTAAAAAACATAATTTTCAGCTCGTCAGCCACAGTTTACGGCACTCCAAAATCAGTTCCGATATCAGAAGACTGCCCTAAAGGAGTATGTACAAATCCGTATGGATGGACAAAAAGCATGATAGAGCAGATTTTAACTGATGTTCACACTGCCGACAGCTCATGGAACGTAGTTCTTCTTAGATACTTTAACCCTATCGGCGCTCACAGCTCAGGCATGATAGGAGAGGACCCGCAGGGAATTCCTAATAACCTTGTGCCTTATATAGCTCAGGTTGCTGTCGGAAGGCTTGATCACCTAAATGTATTCGGAAACGATTACAAGACCCACGACGGCACAGGCGTGAGAGATTATATTCATGTTTGCGATCTCGCCGCAGGACATGTTAAAGCGCTTGAAAAAATTGACGGAGTAGACGGCGGCGTTCTGATATATAATCTCGGAACAGGAAAAGGATATTCCGTTTTGGACGTCTTAAAAGCATATGAAAAGGCGTGCGGCAAGAAGCTTCCGTATGTTATCTGCCCGAGAAGAGCAGGAGATATAGACGAGTCCTACTCCGATCCGTCTCTTGCACAAAAGGAGCTGCATTGGAAGGCTAAATACGGCATAGATGAGATGTGCCGCGATTCGTGGAATTGGCAAAAAAACAATCCTTATGGCTATAAAAAAGAGAATTAATTATTATAATCGTATATCTTGTCCCTTGATTAGGTATAGTCAAGGGACAATTTGCATAATTTTTTATTAGTATTTTTGTAGGGACGTTACATTGATATTCAAAACAATATTAGATAAAATAATAGTATTACATATACTTGGGAGGGTTATATGAGAAAAATACTTAAATCAGCATCCGTTATATTATCTATAATTATCCTTGTTTTGTCATGCAGCGTATCATTATTTGCTGATACGAAAATGAGCTATACGCTCTTTGAAGGCGAACAGGTTCTTGACGGATGGTATCCTTCGTTTATGCTTCAGTATGCTGAACCGGCAAAGGCAAACAGCTTCATGTCTGCCATTCAGAATGAGGACGCAACGATAGAGATTACATACACCGGCAGCGCCAATATGTCTGTTATGCTTCAAAGCTATCCTGTGGCAGGCGGGGACAATTATACCCCGGCTACATACTCTGTCTCTACGCAAAAGCAATCATCAGACGGTAAAAAAATAGCCGTTTTCTCCGCAGAAGATTTGATTAACGCATACACCTCTACTAAGCATGGCGACGACGGCAGCAACCTAAGGCTTGACAATGTTATGAACTTTGGCGTAGACGGCTCGGGGAATACGGTTTACTCAATAGTTGTGAAATGGACCGTTAAAGGCGATCCCGGGATAAATATCGACCTTGATACAAGGTATCAGACCTTTGACGGCTGGGGTGCGTCATACACATGGTACGGAGACTGGCTGACAAATAATGTTTATGCCGAGGAAGCATATGATTGGATATTTGAGGACTGTGAGTTCAACATTCTCAGATTCAGAGACCTGAATAAGGTAATCGGATACGGCGGAGGATATGAGGACACAACCTACAAAAGCTATAAGGCGTATTATGACGCCGCCGTTGAACGCAGCATAGATCCGATAGTAATGGTGACAAGCTGGGGTCAGTACGATAGGAATCTGGACTTTGTAGCTTTTACCGAGCTTGACGATGAAGGACACACCTACTACACTCTTGCAAAGGATGAAAACGGCGAGTACATGTATGACGAACTTGCGGATTTCTGCGTGCAGTCAATCCAGTACTTCCTTGACGCCGGAATACCTGTAGATTATTTTTCGATATCCAATGAGACGGAACTTCAGGGACTTCATATAGACGAGCAGGGCAACGCAAGGGCTGAGGCAGGCTTCTACTTCGGTCCGGAGGAAAATGAATATCACTGCGCATATTGGAAGGCACATTTGGCAATATATGAGGCTTTTCAGGAGGCTTTTGGCGATGATGCACCCGAAATAACGGGCGCCGAAGTAATGGCTGATACCGCGAGCTTGATGAAGGAATACCTTGATCCTCTTATGGAAGTAGACCCGGATAGCTTCAGCATGATACCTCACCATCTTTACGGAAGCCCAAATACTCCGCAGTCATTCAGCGAAGTATATGAGCTGTTTGGAGACGACTATACTCTGTGGCAGACAGAATGGTACAATAACGATTATTTCGGTCATGCCGAGGTGCTTATAAACGAGCTGAATTACGAAAATGTGAATGCATATCTGTATTGGAACGGCGTGTGGCCGGAGGACGACGGCAATTGCCTTATTGAAATAGGTGGCTGGGAGAGTAATGCATACGTAAAGCCAAGGGGCAATCATTATATTATGATGCACTTCTCCAAATTTATCAAGAATGGTTATCAAAGGGTTGATACTGAGCTGAACGCGTCAAATTCCCTGGTAACGGCATTCGTGTCTCCCGATGAAGACGAGCTTGTACTTGTTATTTCCAATAGTACCGACAATTCCGAAACATTAAAGCTTTCCATCGATGATTATAAGATCAAGTCGGGAAGGATTTATCGCTCAACCAAGCATACAGACGACGAGACAAAAGAGCAGGAGCTCAACGAGTATATGCAGGATATGGGCTATTTGAAGACTTACTCGATAGAAGTTCCGAGCGATACCCTCACTACTCTTGTTATGCAGATTGAGTCTGTTGATGTCCAGAAAGACAGCATCGACGATGTGGAGGAAAGCGTGTCTGATGAAAAGGAAGAGGCGACAACTGATGCTAATCAGGAAAATACTGCGCCTTCAAAATCGTATCTCGAAATAATGACTGAAAATTATTATTCTATGAAGGGGTACAGCATATATAAGTAAGGCATAGACGTTAATAGCTTGTTATTTAATTGTTCACATAAGTTTTACATTATTAATGCAATATATTTTGTTTTATTACACAATAATAAAAATGGTGTATAATACTAATAAAATATTGGTGAAAATATCTATAGTAAAGTTGATTACAACAATGTATAATAAGGATAAAGCTTTTGTGCTGAATTATTAAGGAGGTTTTTATTATGAAGAAGATTTTGGCTATGCTTTTGGCATTAGTAATGGCTATGTCAATGCTTACAGTTGCAGTTTTTGCTGAACCTGGCGACGTTGAGACTGAGCCTGATGAGCCCGGCGATATCGTTGTTGACGATCCCGTTGAGACTCCTGAGGACAGCAACCCGACTACAGGTATTGCACTTGCTGTTATTCCTATGGTTGTAGCAGGCGCTGCTGTTGCTTTCGCTAAGAAGCGCTAATTAGTTTTGATTTAAAGATGGAAACGGTGTTGCTTATTGCAATACCGTTTCTTTTTGTATATTTTTATGTACATATAAGGCAAGTCAACGAATATATTCAAGCAGATTATAAATATCAATTTATTTTTTGTATAAAAATGCTTTATATCTACAAAAATATTAAGATACTTTTTCAATATACAGATTAATTAAAAGATAAATCTACTAATATTATGACACAATTGTTATTTCTTCAATTTTCGAAAGCATGGATGAAAAATTTTGCCTGTGCTTTTGTGCTGTTTATGACATTAATGCTTCAAAACGCATGTAACGAAATGTATGGTGCAATGTCTTGTTTTTCATATGCTTTTGTGGTATAATAATTTTAATTGTTTATACAATTACACATCAATTTAAAGTTATTATTAAGGAGAAATAAAAATGGATGTTATTGCACTTACACGAGAACTTGGCAAAGCTATTCAAGCTGACGAAAGATACGCTAAATATCTTGCAGCAAAGAACGCTAACGACAAGGACGAAGAGCTTCAGAAGATGATCGGTGATTTTAACCTGGGTAGAATGCAGCTCAATCAGGAAATGTCAAAGTCCGAAAAGGATAACGACAAGATAAACGAGCTTAATACCAAGGTTAGAACGCTTTACGGTCAGATTATGACAAATAAATCCATGAGCGCATATAATGACGCCAAGGTTGAAATGGACCGTATGCTTGATCAAATAAATACCATCATTACTCTTAGCGCCAACGGCGAAGACCCTGCAACCTGCGAAGCCGAGCATCACTGCTCTGGAAGTTGTTCTACCTGCGGCGGCTGCCACTAAAACTCATATTTTTTGACTTGATTTTTGATTCGGAGTGAGTTTAAATGCTATTGACATATAAAGACATCGACTGGTCTTCTCTTTCAAAGGGAATGAAACAGTATATGGATATAAAACGCCAGTATATGGACAGCATTTTGTTTTTTAGGCTAGGCGATTTTTACGAAATGTTTTTTGACGATGCTATAATAGTTGCAAAAGAGCTTGAACTCACTCTGACGTCAAAAGACTGCGGTCTTGAAACAAAAGCTCCGATGTGCGGAGTGCCGTTCCACTCCGCGGATGTGTACATAAAAAGGTTGATAGATAAAGGACACAGTGTCGTAATATGCGAGCAGCTTGAGGACCCTGCAACCGCAAAAGGGATTGTCAAAAGAGACGTTGTGCGCATAGTTACTCCGGGAACGCTTATCGAAAGCGACATGCTTGACGACAGCAAAAACAACTGGCTTGCGAGCATATATGTTGAAGCAGGAACTTCCGCTATCTGCTTTGCCGATATATCAACGGGAGAAGCGCATTTGTATAAATCAGATGAGAAAGACGTGCAGTCGTTTATTATCAACAGACTTTCAAGGTATTCTCCTGTAGAGGTGCTGTGTCAGAACAAGTTTTCAAAGCTAGAGCAGGCCCAGCAGTTTATACAGGAAAAGCTTCATGCCACGCTTAGAAAGCTTGACGACGGAATGTTTGATTTTTCTGTCATGAAGGACAAAGTCTTAAGCCAGTTTTCAAATGATTCCTTTATTAAGCTCGGCCTTTCCGATTCAGATGCTGAGGCTAAGGCTGCCTCAGCGTTGTTTGGCTTTATTGAGCAGACTCAGAGAGCAAGCGTACAAAGGTTTATTTCTATAGAGCGGCACAGCGGCGATCAGGTTATGGCTCTTGGATACACAGCCAGAAATAATCTTGAAATTGTAAAGACAATAAGAAGCGGTGAAAAAAAGGGTTCGCTTCTTTGGGTTTTAGATAAAACTAAAACGTCGATGGGAAAAAGAATGCTTAAATCCTACATCGAACAACCGCTTGTCAGTCCGTACAAAATTATAAGGCGGCTGGATGCTGTAGAAGCATTTTGCAGTGATACTGCGCTTTTGGGCTGTTTAAGGGATGAGCTGGAGGGCGTTTACGACCTTGAGAGGCTTATGACAAGGGTTATGTACAGGACGGCAACACCTAACGATTTGAAGGCTCTTGCTAATACCGCCAGAAAGCTTCCCGAGATAAAGAAGCTGTTGTCTGAGGTAAAGTCCGAGTTGGTATCGTCATACAACAATGATGTTTCAACTCTGGACGATATAGCAAACCTGATAGAAAACGCCATAGCGGACGAGCTTCCGCAAAATATAAAGGACGGCGGAGTTATTAAGGACGGATTTAACGACGAACTGGACAGGCTTAGAAATATCGCCGGCGGAGGAAAGGAAATTATCAACGACATTCTTGCCAGGGAACGTGAAAGGACAGGAATTAAAAACTTAAAAATCGGATATAACCGTGTTTTCGGATACTATATAGAGGTTACCAGATCGTTTTACGATATGGTTCCAGAGGACTACATAAGAAAGCAAACGCTTGCGAACGCAGAAAGATTTATTACCGAGGAGCTTAAAGACGCAGAAAATACCATACTTAACGCTTCGGAAAAGATTTCTGCGCTTGAATCGGAAATTTTCAACGAGCTGAGGGACTATGTTTCTCAAAAGCTATCCGAGGTTCAAAGAACAGCCGTAGCGATATCACATATAGATGTTTTGGCTTCTTTTGCAATTGTTGCGATAAGCAACAATTATACAAAGCCCGAAATCGCAATCGACGGCATAATAAATATTAAAAACGGCAGACATCCAGTCGTAGAGCTAATGCTTAAGGATGATATGTTTGTTCCCAACGATACGTATTTAGACCTTACCGACAATAAAATGATAATACTCACCGGACCAAATATGTCCGGAAAATCAACATATATGAGACAGGTTGCGCTTATAACTCTGATGGCTCAGGTGGGCTCGTTTGTTCCGGCGGATTACGCTAAGATATCTGTGGTAGACCAGATTTTTACCCGTGTCGGCGCATCTGATGATTTAACGGCGGGACAGTCTACATTTATGGTTGAAATGAGTGAGGTTGCCGACATCATTAAAAATGCAACGGTGAACAGCCTTGTGATTTTGGATGAAGTCGGAAGAGGCACTTCCACATTTGACGGCATAAGCATTGCAAGAAGCGTTGCGGAGTATATTGCTAATCCTAAAAAGATTGGTTGCAAAACACTTTTTGCAACGCACTATCATGAGCTTATAGAGCTTGAAGGCAGCTGCAAGGGCGTGAAAAATTACAGCATAGCAGTAAATAACGGCTCCGATGGAATAAGGTTTTTGAGAAAGATAGTCCGCGGCGGCGTAGATCAGTCGTATGGAATCGAAGTGGCAAAGCTCGCCGGTCTTCCCGAGTCTATTTTAAAAAGAGCAAGGCAGCTTCTTGGAGAGCTCGAAGAAAAGGCGGAAAAGAGTTCACAGCGCTCAGACGAAAGCGACGGACAGCTTTCGTTTTCCGCCATAGGCGATAAAAACGCTCTTGATATGCTCAGAAAGACGAATATTGATGAACTTTCAGATCAAGAGCTAAGAGAATTTGTAAAGAACGTGATTAAGGACATTTGACGTGGAGTAAGTGACATGGGCAAGATACACATTTTGGATAAAGCAGTATATGAGCTTATTGCTGCCGGAGAGGTTATCGACAGACCGTCTTCCGTAGTGAAGGAAATGGTGGAGAACGCTATAGATGCCGGAGCAAATAAAGTAGTTGTAGAAATTAAAAACGGCGGACGCGTATACATGCGTATTACTGATAATGGTTGCGGAATGTCAAAGGAAGACGTTCCTCTTGCGTTTGTTCGTCACGCTACCAGTAAAATAAGCAGTAAGGATGACCTTGAAAGTATTATGACACTTGGCTTCAGAGGAGAGGCTTTAGCGTCAATATGTGCAGTATCAAAAGTTGAGGTCATGACAAAACCCAAAGGAGAAAACCTTGGATATTTATATATTATTGAAGGCGGAGAGGAAAAACGTTCGGAACCGATAGGCTGTCCGGATGGAACAACTTTCATTATTAGAGACCTGTTCTTTAACGTCCCTGCGCGTCAGAAGTATATGAAAAAAGATGTGACTGAGGGCAACGCTATTGCTTCAACACTTCAAAAACTTGCTCTGTCACACCCGGAGGTCTCAATAAAATTTATAAGGGATAATAAAGTTGAGTTTGTAACATCGGGAGACGGCAAGCTGCTCTCATGTATATATACGATTTTAGGCAGGGATTTTTACGAAAGTTGTATACCTGTAGATTACGATTATAATGGAATTGGCGTTCACGGATATGTAACCAAGCCGCTTTCGTCAAAGGCAAACAGGACATATCAGAACTTTTTCGTAAACTCCAGATATATAAAAAGCTCTACCTGCCTTTTTGCACTTGAAGAAGCGTATAAGGGAAGGCTTATGGTTGGTAAATTTCCTGGATGCGTTCTCAACTTAAATCTCGGAACAGATCTTGTCGACATTAACTCTCACCCGTCAAAGCTGGAAATACGTTTTCAAGACGAAAGGGCAGTATACAGCGCTGTGTATTTTGCCGTTAAAAACTCACTTATGCTTTCTGACGAGCCGGCAGAAATAAAACTAAAGCCAGAGAAAGGTATGAGCAATCTAGAAAGCAGTACAGACAGTTTAGGAAAGTATCAGGTATATAAAGAATTCAAGTCCACATTCGACGCCGAACAGCTTACTCTTAACAGCCCGTCTGCAAAAGAAGATGATAAGAGAGAGCCGCTGAGTAAAAAGGACAACGTTAAAACGGAAAATGGCGGCAGGTCATATTTCTTTGTTCCAACCGATGAAGTTATAAAAAGCGTTATATCAAATATTACTTCATCAAATGGAAGCACAGAAAATCCGGATAAAAAAGATACGGCGGAAACTCATCAGTCTGATAAAATATCTATTTCTGATATGCCTGCAGCCGCAGCAATGTCTGACAGCTCTAAGGATAATCCTAATGAATTCAGCGGATTCAGGTTTATAAACAGCAGGTCTATTCAGAAACAAGAAAAAATCGCTGAATCTGAAAAAGAATCGGAGGATATACCTCCGATACAGGTTATTGGTGAAGCGTTCAAGACATACATTATCGCACAGTGCGGAAATGATGTTCTGCTTATTGATAAGCATGCCGCTCATGAAAGGTATCTTTATGAGAAAATAAAGAAAAATACCGATCCGCTTGACATGCAATTGCTTATAAATCCTTTTAATACAACTGTTTCATATGAAATATATGATGCTATTTCCAACAACCTTGATGTCTGTAAAAGACTTGGCATAGGCATTAAAATACTTGATGCTCCCTATATTTCGGTATACGGAATACCGTCAATTGCAGACAATATGGATCCGCTTGATATAGTGACAAAGCTGGCAGACAGCCTTTTAAGCGGATCTCAAAGCAACGGTGAGGATATTTTTGACGATTTGTATCACTCGATAGCATGCAAGGCTGCAATAAAAGCTAACAGCGATATTCAAAAGCTTGAAATGGACACACTTCTCAAGATAATAACTCAGGAGGACTTGAGATATTGCCCTCATGGCAGACCAATTCTTGTAAAACTTACAAAACGTGAAATAGAAAAGATGTTTAGAAGGATACAATGACATGAAAAAGATCCCTTTAATTGTCGTCTGTGGTCCTACCGCATCTGGGAAAACATCGTTAGCCGTTTCACTTGCAAAGATGTTTAACGGCGAGATTGTGTCAGCTGATTCGATGCAGATATATAAACAGATGCAAATTGCAACAGCGAAGCCAACTATAGAGGAGCAACGCGGCATAAAGCATCACCTCATAGACTTTTTAGAACCGGACGCCGTATTTTCTGTTGCTGACTATGTAAAGCTTGCAAGAAAGTGTATAGACGATATAGTCTCAAGGGACAAGCTTCCTATGTTATGCGGCGGCACAGGGCTATATATCTCATCATTAATTGATAATATAAATTTTGACGGTATTTGCGCCTCGTCCGAAATCAGAGTAGAGCTCTCAAAAGCGGCGTCAGAGCATGGTGGAGAGTACCTTTTAGATATTCTTCGCAAGTTTGATCCCGATACCGCTTCTAAGCTTCATCCTAATAATTTGACTCGTATAATTCGTGCGATAGAAGTATATAGAGTTTCTGGAATAACTATGTCAGAGGCAATCCGGCGATCTAAAACAGAGAGCCCATATGATTTATGCATGATAGGGATCAGCTATAGTGACAGAAGCAATCTTTACGACAGAATAAACCTTCGCGTAGATAAAATGGTTGAAGCCGGTCTTGTAGGCGAGGCAAGGCATGTGCTGTCAAGCGGCAGTCTGAAAACTTCCTTTCAGGCAATAGGCTACAAAGAGCTGAAAAGGTATTTTGACGGAGAATGTACGTTAGAGGACTGCATAGACAAGATTAAATCCGATACAAGGCATTATGCAAAGCGGCAGCTAACATGGTTTAGACGCGATAAAAGAATAAATTGGATTTATCCGGACTTACTTGGGTCGTATGAGAAAGTGGTAAATGCGGCTGCAAAAGCCGTAAGGGAGTCAGGTATATTAAAGGCGGTGAATTGATACGGACAAAATAAATGTCAATACTCCTTCTTCAAATACACCAAATGAAGAAAGCGTGCGTGAAAAGCGCGCCGAAAAATCCGCAAGGTACAGAAAAATAAGAGACACGCTAATATATCTTTTGATTTTTACATGTATTATTTCAGTTGCGGTTTCTCAAATATACGTTTTTTTCTCAAATGAAAATAAAACAGAAGATGCGGTAATGTTTACTGCACGGAGCAGTATTGATTTTACTGGAGTTATAGTAAGAAATGAAAGTCTTGTATATTCTCAGTACGCAGGTGATGGTATTTTAAATTACTGCATTGACGACGGAAGCAGGTTGTCAAAAAATTCTCAGATTGCAACAATATATGACTCCTATGACCAGATATATTATAGATATAAGATAGATAGACTCAGCGAGGAACTAAAAGCGTTGGAAAGCGCTCAGAACAGAGGAACTACTGATTACGCTCAGCCTGAGTTTATTTCCTCTCAGATATCAGAATCATATAAATCGATTTTATCTGAAATAGTATCAGGGGATTTTGACAACATGTACAGCGATAGTCTTGATATGCTAAAGCTGATGTGTATATACAATGTTTCCTCAAATATAGAGAGCGATTATTCCCAGAGGATAGAACAGATAAATTCCGAACTTACAAGGTATGAAAAAGCTCTTGTAAACCCAATATCAGAGGTATCGGCGGTGGAGTCCGGGTATTTTACATCTGTTGTAGATGGCTATGAATCTGATATAAGCATCGATAATATTGAGGATATAACTGTTGAAAAAATAAACGAGATCATTGCTTCGCCTAAAAAGGAAGGAGTAATGGACTCAAATGTGATAGGAAAAGTATTTAACGATTACACATGGAAAATGGTGGGCGTAATCAATACGCCAGACAGATATTTTGTAAATCAAACTTTTGACCTTGTATTCTCATCCTTTGAAAGGACATACACTGCAACCGTTGAGAGCATAACGCTTACCGGCAATGGAAATGAGGCGATAATGATTATTAGCTGCGATGAAATGGACGCAGATATAGCTGGCTCGCGAGTTTTGGACGCAGAGATATTGTTCGGAGAATATACCGGCATAAGAGCTCCACGAAGCGCTATACGTTTCCAGGGCGAGGACAGGGGAGTGTACGTTTTAGAGGGAGAAAAAATCATATTTAAGAAGCTAGACGTTATCTATGAGGGCGATGATTTTGTGCTTTCGAGATACAACGCATCTAATGAATATCTTGAACTGTATGACAGCGTGCTTTTAGACCCATTGACCGTCTAAGCTAATAAGAAATTTGGCTGACGTAAAATTATTAATTTTATATTCTTTGAGTGTAATTAAAGCAGTTTTTTTGCAATCTGTCTTGACATTAGCACTTAAATATAAGATAATATAATAGTA
Source organism: Candidatus Faeciplasma sp. (assembly GCA_048393055.1). Classification (GTDB taxonomy): domain Bacteria; phylum Bacillota; class Clostridia; order Oscillospirales; family Ruminococcaceae; genus Faeciplasma. Next base: position 16,278 of record DBFJJS010000010.1, on the reverse strand, counting down.
TGGACAGATTATAATTTCATAAATATATCACTATGTACGGAGGGCAATATGGGCAACTTATTTGAGTCTATTAAAAACATCTTTATTGGTGAAGAAGAGGATGATTATCAACCGATTTTAGACGATTCCTCTGAAACGGTGGATGTTGCTGAGGAAAGAAGAAACCGTGAAGTGAAGTTTAATACCACTGCAACTGTTCAAATCGTTCTTTCAAGACCCACTGATTTTTCAGAAGTTAAGGCAATAGGGGATGACCTTAACCGCCAGAAGACGGTTTTGCTTAATCTTGAGCTTGTGAAAGCGGAAGATGCCAAAAGAATAATGGATTTTCTTTCCGGAGTTGCATACGCAAACGGAGCTACAATTAAAATGACTGCTCAAAAGACGTTTGTAATCATGCCCAAGAACGTTGGCTTTAGCGGAGTTGATCTTATGAGTGAATTGGAAAGCAGCGGATACAGCTTCTCATGAGCAATATAAAAATCCTTTCTTCCATAAATGATGAAGAAAGGATTTTAACAAGGCATATAATCGACCTTGCAAAGCAGTCGGAAACCTCGGGCAGATTCAGAGCTTCCTGCTTTTTGGATGAGCGGCAGCTTGTAGTTTGTACAGCGATGCTTTCAAAGGAAGGCTTTGATAATTATTATCTTTCAGGTGGATATGACGATGCTGTCAGAAGGGTTATAATTTTTCGCGGATACGGTGAGCATCAGCCATTCACCCCAGTTGTCTTTAACTATCGCCATGCGGACAAGCCGTCTCACCGCGACTTTCTTGGTGCACTTATGTCGTTAGACATTAAGCGGGAAATGATAGGCGACATACTTGTCGGAAACGGAAGAACCGTTGTTTTTATTCTAAATGCGATTTTGCCGATGGTAGCGGAAATGTCAAAGGTGGGCAGGTTTGGCGTTAGTATAAGCTATGATTTTTCACCTGACGATATTCCGGCTCAGGAGTTTGACGTCATAAACGCCACGGTTCAATCTTTAAGGCTTGATTCTGTACTGTCGTCTGCGATAAATCACTCGAGGGAGAAGACTCAGAAGCTCATAAAGTCAAACGGTGTGGTATTAAACCATGTTATGACTTACGAGCCGAGCGAAAAGATGTCTGAGGGAGATATTTTTTCGGTCCGTGGGATAGGGAAATTTGTTTTATCCGGTGTAGGCGGACTATCGAAGAAGGACAGAATTTTTATTACGATAAATAAGTATAAATAATATCAAGGAGGATGAGCATGAATCCAAAGGAAATTGCTTCAAAAAGGTTTGAAAAAGGCACTTTTGGTTACAAGCCGGAGGAAGTAGAAGAGTACCTTAAAGAAGTAGCTGTTGCTTATGCTTCGGCTGTCAAGGAAAAGGAAGAAAACGAGGCTAAGATTATTAAGCTTGTCGAGAAGATAAATGAGTACAGAAACGACGAGGATGCAATAAGAGATGCTCTTTTGGTAGCTCAGAAGCAGGGGAACAGGATTATTGCAGATGCTAAGCAGGAGGCTGAAAAAATCATCAGCGACGCACAATCGAAGTGTAATTCGCTTTTGGCTGAAATCACAAACGATTGCGATGCTCTGAAGAAATCCGAAGTGGAAAAGATAGCGGTTGCAATCAAGGAAGAAAACGATAAACTCAATGCGGTCGTTGCAGCTTCAAAAACCCAGGCTGAGCTTCAAAGCGACAAGCTTAACAAGCTTAAGGTAGAAGTCAGCGACTTTAAAAAGAAGCTTATACTTATCCTCCAGGAGCAGATTAAGATAGCCTCATCGCTGCCGGAGCTTACTGACGAAGAAATAAAAAAGATTGTCGCAGGGCAGGTAAAGCCGGCAGCTCAAACTGAGACCAAGCCAGCGGAGCAAAAGCCTGCTGAAGAGCCGGCAAAGAAGCCGTCAAATGAAAAGGCGCGCAGCATCCCTTCTTTTGGATTCCCTGAGGGAGGGTATAAGAAACAGGATTACTCTACAGCCGAGCTTAAATTCGGTCTTAATCAAAATAACAGGAAATAAATCATCAACAACAAGAGGTATTAATATATGGACTACAACAAGACTCTGAATCTGCCTGAAACAGAGTATCCTATGAGAGGAAATCTTCCAACAAAAGAACCTTCAATTATTGAAAAGTGGGATAGTGACGAACTTTATAAAAAAATCCTCGCAAAGAATGAGGGCAGACCATCATACATACTTCATGACGGACCACCGTATGCAAACGGAGATATTCATCTTGGCACTGCTCTTAACAAGATTTTAAAGGATATAATCGTCAAGCAGAAAAACATGAGTGGATATTGCGCTAACTATGTTCCAGGATGGGACACACACGGTCTTCCGATAGAGCTTAAGGCAATGAAGGCGATAGGTGTTGAAAACGGCGCTATACCTCCATTGGAGCTCAGAAGGCATTGCCGTGAGTTTGCGCTTACCTATGTTGAGAGTCAGAAGCAGCAGTTTAAGCGCCTTGGCGTACTGGGAGACTTTGACAACCCTTATCTTACTCTTAAACCTGATTTTGAAGCAAGGCAGATTGAAGTCTTTGGCGAAATGGCTAAAAAGGGCTATATATACAAGGGACTTAAACCTGTATACTGGTGTCCGGAATGTCAGACAGCATTGGCCGAGGCGGAAATCGAGTATCAGGATGATCCTTGCCAGTCAATATATGTTAAGTTTAAGGTCATAGACGACAAGGGAATTTTCAGCGCGCTTGGCTTGAATCTTAACAAGACATATTTCGTAATCTGGACAACAACTACTTGGACTCTTCCCGGCAATCTTGCCATATGCCTGGGTCCTGACTATGAATATACAGTAGTAAGGGCGAACGGCGAAAATTATATTATGGCGAAGGAGCTTATAGAGCCTACGCTTGCCGCAGCCGGTATCACGGAATATGATACGGTAGGCTCGTTTACCGGTAAGGAGCTTGAATACTGCAAGGCTCAGCATCCGTTTATGGATCGTGCATCGCTTGTTATCGTAGGCGATCATGTAACGCTTGACAGTGGTACAGGCTGTGTCCATACAGCCCCTGGATATGGTGTAGATGACTTTGAAGTAGCTAAAAAATATGACGAGATTGGAATAGTAGTAGCAGTTGATGGAAAAGGTGTTTTGACCTCTGAAGCAGGAATGTTTGCAGGTCTCACAACTGATCAGGCCAACAAGGTTATTGCAGAGCATCTTATCAAAACAGGCGCGATGTTTGCTTCAAGCAAAATCAAGCACCAGTATCCGCATTGCTGGAGATGCAAGTCGCCAATTCTATTCAGAGCTACCGAGCAGTGGTTCTGTTCAGTTGAAGATTATAAGGACGAAACTATCAAGGCTATAGAGGATGTGCAGTGGATACCCGCATGGGGCGAGGACAGAATTAAGGGAATGGTCAGGGATCGTTCTGATTGGTGTATCTCGCGTCAGCGCACATGGGGAGTTCCTATACCGATTGTTTACTGCAAGGACTGCCATAAGCCTATTATCAACAATGATACTATAAAAGCAATTTCGGATTTATTCCGGCGCGAAGGCTCTGATGCGTGGTGGAGGTATGAGCCGAGCGATTTTCTTCCTAAGACTGTAAAGTGCGAGTGCGGCTGTACGGAATTTGAAAAAGAGACCGATATAATGGACGTGTGGTTTGATTCAGGCGTAACGCATACTGCTGTGTTGGATCAAAGACCTGATCTTCACTCTCCGGCAGATTTGTACCTTGAAGGAGCGGACCAGTACCGCGGATGGTTCCAGTCGTCGTTGCTTACATCTGTCGTAATCAACGGCAGGGCACCTTATAAGGCTGTATGTACTCACGGCTGGGTTGTTGACGGCGAGGGCAAGACCATGCACAAATCTCTTGGAAACGGCATTGAGCCAAAAGAGATTTATGATAAAAATGGAGCGGACATTTTAAGATTATGGGTTGCGTCGAGCGATTACCACTCGGATATCAGAATATCTAAGCCCATTCTTGCGCAGCTTTCGGAGGCGTATAAAAAGATAAGAAACACCGCAAGGTATATCCTTGGAAATCTCGGCGGATTTAATATCGATACAGACGCTGTTCCGTATGAAAACATGGTTGAGCTTGATAAATGGGCTATGATGAAGCTTGACAATCTTATCGATAAAGTGAATGATGCGTACAACGCGTTCGATTTTCACATTGTGTTCCATGCTATTCACAATTTCTGCGTTGTAGATATGTCTAATTTCTACTTGGATATATTAAAGGATAGGTTATACTGCGAAACTTCGAAAAGCGAGCTCAGAAGGTCTGCTCAAACTGCAATGTACAGGATTCTGTCGGCTATTTCAAGGCTTGTAGCTCCTATACTTTCCTTTACCGCGGATGAAATTTGGTCTTATATGAACCATTCTAAGGACGAAAATGCCGAAAGTATATTCTTAAACGATATGCCTGAAAAATCCGGACTTGAGTTTGACGATGAGTTTGTAGAAAAGTGGTCGTATATTTATAACGTTAGAATAGACGCGAAGAAAGCGCTTGAGCTAAAGCGTGCCGATAAGGTAATAGGCTCTTCGCTAGAAGCTGACCTTGTGATTTACGCCGGAAACAGCTCTGATTACAATATGCTCATGTCCGTAAAGGATATTCTTCCGACTGTGCTTATAGTTTCAAAAGTCGATATTGAAAACAGCGGAGAAGCTGAGTTTATCGGCGATACTACAGGTCTTGGTTTTACGATTAAGAAGGCGTCGGGTCAAAAGTGCGAGCGTTGCTGGATTTATTCGGATACTGTCGGAAGCTGCTCAAAGCATCCTACTCTTTGCAGCCGCTGTGCAAATACAGTCATAGCCGAATCTGACAATGCCGAATAATTAGCTGTTCGATTGCCGTATTAAAAACTGCGGCAATCGAGCTTTGCTGTTAAAAGGGCGGTTTGTTTTGTTAAAGGGGCGGTTTGTTTGCTGATAATATCACTGATTGCAGCTCTGCTACTAACAGGCGCAGATCAGTTAATTAAATATCTTGTTGTAGCCAACTTTGAAGAATGTTCAGGCATAATCAGGTCGTACTACACTTTTTCAATAGGCGACTTTGACGTCTTTAGCATTACACATATAAGAAATGACGGTGCAGGCTGGAGTATTTTAGGCGGGCAGACGGTGTTTCTTATCGTGTTCACTTCAATTATCATGCTGGTAATTTTAGTGTACATGATTTTGAAGCGAAAGACCATGAATAAATTTGAAATGTTCAGCCTTGCTTTGATACTGGCGGGAGGAATCGGAAACCTGATAGACAGGGTACGTATGCTTATAGATACTGAATTCAGCGGAGTTATTGATTATATCAAGCTCGATTTTATCAACTTCCCGATATTTAATTTTGCTGATATATGCGTAGTCGTCGGCGGAATAAGTCTATGCGTTGTGTATCTTGTGCTTGAAATAAAGTCAAGTAAGCAAAAAAAGATCAAGAAATCACAAGCCACCGATTTATCATCAGCCGATGCACAGCCGGACGGTGACAGCAATGCTTCGGTATGAGCTAATTGCGGAGTCGTCAGACATTGGACTCAGGATTGATAAGTGGCTTACCGAGCAATCGGAAATTGATTTGACACGCTCAGCAGTCGCAAAGCTTATCGATTCGGGAAACGTAAAAGTAAACGGCAAGAACGTAAGTAAAAGCTATAAGGTTTCTTCAGGGTGTATTGTGGAGGTTGAAATACCCGATCCGGTGGACTTGGATGTCAAGCCGCAGGATATTCCGATAAATGTCGTTTATGAGGACGAATACTTGCTTGTTGTAAACAAGCCACAGGGGATGGTAGTGCATCCGGCGGTGGGAAATTATGACAGTACTCTTGTAAACGCATTGCTTTACAGATATAAGGATCAGCTGTCAGGCATCAACGGCGTCATCAGACCGGGAATTGTTCATAGAATTGACAAAAACACGAGCGGACTGCTTATAGTAGCAAAAACGGATAAGGCTCATATTGGGCTTGCGGAACAGATAAAAGCACATAGCTTTACACGAGAGTACGAAGCGATATGCGTAGGAAGATTTAAGGATGCTTACGGCACAATCGACCATCCCATAGGAAGAGATAAACGCGACAGAAAAAAGATGTGTGTTACCCTTGAAAATTCAAAGCGCGCCGTCACACATTACACAGTTATAGAAGAGTTTGCATCGTGCTCGTATGTCAGATTTAAGCTTGAAACTGGAAGAACGCATCAAATAAGAGTGCACCTTGCGTATATCGGGCATCCTATCCTAGGCGACGACGTCTATGGCAAACCATATAAATCATGTAATGGTCAATGCCTTCATGCAAAAAAAATAGGGTTTATTCATCCGATAACAGGAAAATATCTTGAATTTGAGAGCGAGCTTCCTGAATATTTCAAAAAACTTCTTGAGGGCTTTAGAAAACTATGAGATTTGACAGCACCGTATTTATCACAGACATGGACGGAACGCTTTTGAAAAGCGACAAAACCGTCTCGGAAAAGAATTTGAAAGCGATTGAAAAATATCAGTCTGACGGCGGAATATTCGGTATTGCAACCGGCAGACCAATACATACGACGCTCAGATACCTTGATATATTAAAGCCGGATCTTCCTTTGATTTTATATAACGGCTGCATTGTTTATGACCACCGTCAGGATAAAATCATATACGGCAAGTATCTTCCGGACGCTGCAAGGGATATATTAAAGGATATATTTTCGCGTTATCCCGGAATTGCGCCTGAGATATTTACTTTTGAAGCGCAGTATTACCTTAACCTTAACGAAGCCGAAAAGTGGCATCATGAGATACTTCAGGTAAGCTATATAAAGAAAAACTCCGGCGACGATATTGCCGAGCCATGGTGTAAGCTCTTGCTTGCAGATTCCGAAGAAGTTATAAATGAACTGTGTATATACGTTAAAAAATTTAATAAAATGGGCATAAGGTTTGTCAGGTCATGCCCATACTTTCTTGAAATACTTCCCGAGGATATTTCCAAGGGAACGGCGGTCAGAGAAATGCTAAAAACAGTAGGCATATCCGGAAAGACTGTCATATCAGCCGGAGATTATGATAATGATATTGAGATGCTAAAGGCATCTGATATAAGCTTCTGTCCTGCCGACTCGCAGCCTGAAGTCAAAAAAACAGCGCAATATGTTTTGAGATCTACATGCAACGAGGACGCAATAGCAGAAGCAATAGAGACGCTATCAAAAATATAAATGGAGGTATCACTATGGACGAATTACTTAAAAAGCAGCTGAAAATAACTGCTTGCAAAGTAAGAATGGGAATTATCGAGGGGGTGTATAATGCTAAAAGCGGTCATCCGGGAGGATCTCTGTCGATTGCGGATGTACTGACTTATCTGTACTTTGCAAAGATGAATATATACCCTGATAATCCAAAGCTTGCTGACAGGGATAGGTTTGTCCTTTCAAAGGGTCACACCGCTCCCGCTCTCTATTCCGTCCTTGCCAACAGGGGATTTTTTGATGTTGAAGAGCTTAAAGGTCTAAGGCACATTGGTTCTATGCTCCAGGGACATCCCGATATGAAGCATATCCCCGGAGTCGACATGTCTTCCGGCTCTTTGGGACAGGGCATATCTGCCGCATGCGGCATGGCTCTTTCCGCAAAGCTCACTAATGACACCTACAGAGTTTATTCTATTCTCGGCGACGGCGAGATCGAGGAAGGACAGGTTTGGGAGGCTGCAATGTTCGCGGCTCATCATAAGCTTGATAACCTTGTTGCTATTGTGGATAATAACGGTCTTCAAATAGACGGTAAGATTTCTGACGTTTGCTCTCCTTACCCCATTACCGATAAGTTTACAGCGTTCGGCTGGCATGTTATCACCATGGACGCCCATGATTTTGACAGCATAGAGACCGCCTTCAACGAAGCTGACACGGTTGTAAATCAGCCTGTAGCAATTGTTATGAAGAGTGTAAAGGGCAAGGGCGTTTCATTCATGGAGAATCAGGTGTCATGGCACGGTACGGCTCCTAACGCCGAGCAGTATGAACAGGCTATGGCAGAGCTTAAGGCGCAGCTTGCAGAATTGGAGGGTTAATAAAATGGCAGATTTGATTAAAAAGGCAACCAGAGAAAGCTACGGCGAGGCTTTAGCGGAGCTTGGAGATAAGTATGAGAACCTTTATGTTTTGGACGCAGACCTCGCGGCTGCAACAAAGACGGGTATTTTTAAGAAGAAGTTTCCTGACAGACACATTGACTGCGGCATAGCAGAAGCAAATATGATGGGAGTGGCAGCCGGTCTTGCAGCTACAGGAAAGATACCTTTTGCTTCATCATTTGCAATGTTTGCCGCTGGCAGAGCTTTTGAAATTGTAAGAAATTCTATAGGATATCCTCATCTTAACGTTAAGATAGGCGCTACACATGCCGGAATTTCCGTAGGCGAGGACGGAGCTACGCACCAGTGCAATGAGGACATTGCGCTTATGCGCACAATTCCTGGAATGACAATTATCAATCCTGCCGACGATGTTGAGGCAAGAGCTGCCATAGAGACTGCAATTAACTTTAACGGTCCTGTTTATATGAGATTCGGAAGGCTTGCAACTCCCGTGTTCAATAACAAGGAGACCTACAAATTTGAGCTCGGCAAGGGAATAGAGCTTGTAGAAGGCTCGGACGTCACAATTATTGCAACCGGACTCATGGTATACGAGGCTATTACCGCTGCCGAGACGCTGAAGACTGAAGGCATCAGCGCAAGGGTTATAAACATCCATACTATTAAGCCTATAGATGAAGAAATAATCATTAAAGCCGCAAAGGAGACAGGTCTCATCGTTACTGCTGAGGAGCACAGCGTTATCGGCGGTCTCGGCTCTGCGGTATGCGACGTTGTATCGGCTAACTGCCCTGTAAGAGTAGTTAAGATAGGCGTAAACGACGTGTTTGGTTACTCTGGACCTGCCGTTCAGCTTTTGAAGGAATTTGGCCTTTGTTCTGAGAACATTGTAAAGACCGTAAAAGAGGCAATGAAGACAAAATAATATAGATTAATTAATATTCACTTTCCGGCTTCGGCAGCATATATATTTACCGAGGCCGGGAGGGGATATTTTGCGCAGGTACAGAAATACTAAAATAAAAAGTAAAAATTTTAATTTTATCAAGGATCACGCGGCAATCATATTCCTTGTGATTGCCGTGGTTGTCGTTATGATTATAATCAACGCTTCGCTCAAGCCAGTAATAATGGATATGGCAAAGCAGTATGGTTCTGCGGCTGTTGCTTCCGCTATTAATGAGGCGGTAACTGACACATTCAGCGAAGATAACGTTGCGTATTCGGATATTGTAGTACTGAGTTACAACGACAGCGGTTCTGTGTCTGCCGTAGAGTACGATTCGGCAGGAATAAACCAACTTAAGGTCAGACTGGCAAACAATCTTAATACAAAGCTTAACAAGCTTAAATCCAGCAAGATTAAAATACCTATAGGAAGCTTGTTCGGCGATCTAAACACCAGCGGTCAAGGTCCGAACATAAGTGTTAAGATATCTCAGGTGTCTGTTCCGACAATAGATATTATATCATCGTTTGAGTCGGTAGGAATTAACACGGTAAAGCATGAGATAATTGCTAGAATAACTGTAAACTCTGAAGTGTATCTTCCTCCCAAAAAGGATGAATTCAGTTATTCTCAGGACTATGTAATAGCACAGACGATAATTGTCGGCAGCATTCCGTCGGGATATGTCGGCATTTCATAGATTAAGAAAGGCAGTGATTTTATGGATAAGGAGCTTGCTTCTAAAAGAATCAATGAACTTACTGACCTGATAAACTATCACAACAAGAAGTATTATATTGAGGACAATCCGGAAATCGAGGATTATGAGTATGACGCTCTTATGCAAGAGCTGAAATCGCTTGAGAAGCAGTTTCCAGAGCTTATAACGCCTTACTCACCTACTCAAAGGGTAGGCGGCGAGCCTGTATCCGGGTTTAATAAAGTGACTCACAAGGTACAGATGGGGAGTCTGCAGGATGTTTTTGATTTTTCACAGGTTGAAGAGTTTGTCAACAGGATAAAAATCGAGGTTGATAATCCGGTATTTACGGTCGAGCCGAAAATTGACGGTTTATCAGTATCTCTTGAATATATAAACGGCGTGCTTGCCGTAGGCTCTACAAGAGGCGACGGATTTGTTGGCGAGGATGTCACCCAAAATATAAAGACAATAAAGTCTATTCCTCTTAAAATAGAAAACGCTCCCGAGCTGTTGGAAGTTAGGGGAGAGGTCTATATGCCGAAGTCGGTTTTTTATAAGATTTCCGAGGAAATGGAGCTTAACTCTGAGCAGCCGTTTAAAAATCCAAGAAATGCTGCGGCGGGATCTCTTCGGCAAAAGGATTCAAAGATCGCCGCCAAGAGAAAGCTTGATATATTTGTATTCAACCTCCAGCAAATAAGCGGTACGGATATTAAAATCCGCTCTCACAAACAGTCTCTTGATATGCTTAAATCGTTAGGATTCAGGGTTATACCGGAATACAGACAGGCGTGCAGCTTTGAAGAGATAAAAGCTATAATCGAAGATATAGGGCAAAGGCGCTATAATTTGCCATATGACATTGACGGAGTAGTAATAAAGCTTGACGATTTAGCCTTAAGAGAACAAATCGGATATACTTCAAAAGTTCCTAAGTGGGCTGTAGCATATAAGTTTCCTCCGGAAGAAAAAACGACGAAGCTGATTGATATTGAAGTAAATGTAGGCAGAACGGGAGCTATAACTCCAGTGGCTGTATTTGAACCGGTTATTTTGGCCGGAACAAGCGTTTCAAGAGCAACGCTTCATAATCAAGATTTTATTGATAAAAGAAATATTGCAATAGGTGATGAAATAATTGTTAGAAAGGCAGGGGACATTATACCAGAGGTTCTGGGCGTTTCTAAAAAATCAGAAAACAATCCTGCCGTATTTAAGCTCCCAGATTTTTGTCCTGTTTGCGGTGCAGAGGCCGTTAGGGAAGACGGCGAAAGCGCGCTCAGATGTCCTAATATAGAATGCCCCGCACAAGTTCTGAGGTCTATAATATACTTTGCTTCAAAGCCCGCCATGAATATTGACGGCTTTGGTCCTGCTGTAGCTGAAGCGTTGTATGACAAAGGGCTTGTCAAAAGCATACCGGACATATACAGGCTAACCGCCGGAGATATTATGATGCTGGATGGCTTTAAGGAAAAATCGGCTGCAAAGCTGATATCGTCCATTGAAAAGTCAAAGTCGAACACGCTGGACAGGCTCTTATGCGGTCTTGGGATCAGGAATGTAGGCGCAGCATCATGCAAGCTTTTATGCGAGCAATTCGGAAATATAGATAACATCATTTCGGCAAGCATTGAGGATATAGAGGCTATCGATGGATTTGGGGAGCATACTGCTGAAATAGTTCATAAAACGCTTTCCGAGCCTCATATGAAAAAAACCATTGAGGCTTTAAAAGAGCTTGGCGTAAACACTGATTATACATCGTCGCGTGCTTCAGATAAGCTTGCAGGTCTTAGCTTCGTAATAACGGGGACTTTGCCGACATATTCGCGCGATGATGCGAAGGCGCTTATCGAATCTCACGGCGGAGTGGTTAAATCATCGGTATCGAAAAAAACCGATTATCTTTTAGCAGGGGAGGACGCAGGCTCTAAGCTGACGAAAGCGCAGGAGCTCGGCGTAAAAGTAATAGACGAAAATCAACTTAGCGAAATGCTTAAGTAAAAGAAAGGGCAGTTTGTATGGACAACTTTAAAATCGACATTAAGCATGTTGCAAAGCTTGCGCGTCTTAAAATAGATGACAGTGAGCTTTCAAGGTATGAGAGTGAAATGACCGATATCATAAATATGGTTGATTCTATGCCTGATATAAGCGAGGAGTTAACCCTTAATCCTGATGATGCAATGATCCTTCGCGAGGACAAGCTATCTGAAAATAAGCTTTCACGGGACGAAATGCTTTCAAATGCACCAAAGGTACTTGCCGGCTGCGTTGTCGTTCCAAAGGTTGTAGATTGAGAGGTATAACGAATGAAGCTATATGAATATAAGGCGTATGAGCTTTCAGAAATGCTTAAAAAAGGTGAAATATCCTCCTGCGAGATTGTAGAGTCGCAATTTGAAAGAATAGAAGAGGCCGAGCCTAAGATAGACGCATATCTTACCATCGACAAAGAAAACGCAATCAAGAGAGCAAGGATAATAGACGAAAGACGATCAAGCGGGGAGGAGCTTCCCAGACTTGCAGGAATACCGGTAGGCGTTAAGGACAATATATCGACTAAGGGAATCAGAACAACGTGTGCGTCAAAAATGCTGGAAAACTATGTGCCGGTGTTTAATGCTACGGTTGTAGATAAGCTTAAGGATAACGGCGCTGTAATTACCGGTAAGCTTAATATGGACGAGTTTGCTATGGGTTCGTCTACAGAAAATTCATTCTATAAAAAAACCAGGAATCCGTTTGACCTGAGCCGAGTGCCGGGAGGCTCTTCCGGAGGCTCGGCTGCGGCTGTGGCTGCTTGCGAAGCCGCTGTTGCGCTCGGCTCCGATACAGGCGGCTCAATAAGACAGCCTGCGTCGCTGTGCGGTGTGGTCGGCTTGAAGCCTACATACGGAAGCGTCTCAAGATACGGACTTGTTGCATTTGCGTCGTCGCTTGATCAGATAGGACCACTTGGCAGGTGCGTAAAGGACGTTGCGTTGCTTCAGGACGCCATATGTGGTTATGATAAAATGGACGCAACAAGCTCTCGCAGAGACTATGCCCCCATATATGATAACCTCACGCCTGATGTAAAGGGACTTAGAATAGGAATACCGAGGGAGTATTTCTCAGACGGAATCAAGACTGAGGTTAAGAATTCCGTTATGAAGTCTGTCGACGCGCTTGTAAAAAACGGAGCGGTTATTAAAGAAATCTCGCTTCCGTCCACTGGTTACGCTCTATCCGCTTATTACATCATAGCGTGCGCCGAGGCTTCTTCAAATCTTGCAAGGTTTGACGGCGTAAAATACGGATATCGCTGTGAAAACCCGGAAAGCCTTATCGACATGTACGAAAGAACGAGAAGCGAGGGCTTTGGACGCGAGGTAAAACGCAGAATTATACTCGGAACGTTTGTGTTAAGCTCAGGATACTTCGATGCATATTACAAAAAGGCAAAGCTTATGCAAAATAGGATTAAAGCTGAATTTGACAGCGTCTATAAGGACATCGACGTTATAATTACTCCTACATCTCCCTTTGAAGCGTTTAAGTTTGGCGATAAAATCAACGATCCTCTCGCCATGTATTCTGCTGATATCTGTACAGTCACCGTAAATATCGCAGGGCTGCCCGCTGTAAGCGTTCCGTGCGGATATTCCGAAGCCGGGTTGCCGTATGGTATGCAGATCATTGGCAGAAGATTTGACGAAAGTACCATATTAAACACCGCTTATGCTCATGAGCTTTGCTTCGGCGGATTTAAGGCAGCAGTGCTTTAACGATTTGAAACGGTAGGTGTAAAATGAACGCTTTGATTAATGGATACGAGATTGTAATAGGCTTGGAGGTTCACGCCGAGCTGAACACTGAAACTAAAATATATTGCAGCTGTAAAAATTCCTTTGGACTTGAGGTGAATACTCAGGTTTGTCCGATATGCATGGGAATGCCGGGAACACTTCCTACGCTAAATGAGAAGGTTGTGGATTACGCTATAAAAATGGGACATGCCCTTAATTGTGGTATTAACCGTATATGCAAGCAGGACAGGAAAAATTACTTTTATCCCGACCTTCCGAAATCATATCAGATTTCTCAGGCAGACATTCCCTTATGTTACGACGGCTACCTCGACGTATTGGTCGGTAAAAACGTAAAACGAATAGGGATTGAGCGCATACATATCGAGGAGGACGCAGGAAAGCTTCTTCACTCTGATAAGTTTGACGGCTCTATAGTTGACTTTAACCGCTGCGGCGTACCGCTTATTGAGATAGTCTCAAGACCGGATATGCGCAGTTCCGAAGAAGCAAAGGCGTACCTGGAGACAATCAGGTCGATACTTAAATACCTCGACATTTCAGACTGCAAAATGCAGGAGGGTTCAATAAGGTGCGACGTAAACGTGTCTGTTCATAAGCCTGGAGAATCGTTCGGAACTCGATGCGAAATGAAGAACGTAAACAGCTTTTCAGCGGTAGTAAGAGGCATTGAATATGAGGCAAACAGGCAGATTTCAATACTTGAGTCCGGCGGTACAATAACACAGGAGACAAGGCGCTGGAACGACGCGAAAGGCGAAAGCGTGTCGATGCGCTCAAAGGAGGACGCTCAGGACTACAGGTATTTCCCAGAGCCTGACCTGCTCACAATTGTTGTTCCGGAAGAAAAGGTCAAATATTTAAAAGATACTTTGCCTGAGCTTCCTAACCAGAAGATAATGAGATATATCAGCCAGTACGGCTTGTCTCACAGCGACGCCGCTATGATAGTAGACGTTCAGGAAAAGTCAAAATACTTTGAGCAGTGCATAGCAGAAGGCTGCATCTCGCCAAAGCTGATTGCAAATTGGATCTTAGGAGAAATATCAAAGCTTATGAACGACGGCATGTCTATAGATAAGATAAATGTTACTCCTGAGAAGCTCGTAAAAATAGTAGATTACATTTCAAGCGGAAAGATTTCTACAGCGTCAGGCAAAATAGTGTTTGATGATATAATGGAAAATGATTCGGAAGTCGATAAGGTGATCGAAGAAAAATCACTCGCGCAGGTTTCTGACGTTTCGGCGCTTGAAGAGCTCGCTAAGAAGATAATATCCGAAAATGCAAAGTCAGTTGCGGACTACAACAGCGGCAAAACAAACGCGCTCGGCTACCTTGTGGGGCAGTGCATGAAGGCGTCAAAGGGCAAGGCAAATCCTGGAATCATGAAAGAGCTTGTTTTAAAATACTTGGAAAGCAGCAAATAAAATATCTTTTCAGCAGACAGACAAATTCTGTCTGCTTTTTATTTTACAACATGTTTTTTTCTGTAGGTAATTGAAATCACAATCATAAAAATGACACATACAAACGGCACTATACTATCAGACTGCGAAACAGCTATTTTAGTTTGCTCGCCGGTTTGCAAAGCCGGAAGATAGCTTTGCGTTATTAAATACAGCAGCGATGAATACGCAGCAGTAAGGGCAAGCTGAATAGGACGTGTAATATAGAATTTTTTTAGACCGAAGCTTGAGCCGACAAGGCTTTTAACCTGCATATGAACGCATAGCCCGCCGAATGAAAGCAAAACTGATATTGTAGCAAAGGATACCAATCCGTTATATTTAAAAGACGCAATATTTGATATCTCAAGTATAGACTTGATTGCTGGTATGGCAGTAATCTTTGGAAAGTAACATGACGCCACAGCAATCAGCGCGGAAAAAAACACAATAGCCGAGCATATTGAAAGCATTGCGTACGATGAGGATTGAACCGCAGAGGTAACAATGTCCGTAAAAGAGAAATTTTCATTATTACAATAAGCGCTTGCCTTGAATTTTTTTTTGAGCACATAAAACAGATATATGCTTAAGTTAGCTAGAAAGGTTGAAATGAAGGATATTATTCCCAATACCTTGCTGCTAAACACAACTGAGCTTACTATTCCAAGGCAAAAAGCAGGTCCTGAAGCATAGCAAAAGCATATGGCGTTTTCGGCGTCATATGATGATATTCTCTTTTGATCGACCAGGTTTCTCAAGACTTTTGCTCCTATTGGGTATCCACCTATGTTTCCGAGTATAAACGCTGAAAATATACTACTGCTGGTTTTTTTAGAGGCAACAAGCCGTTCTATCATACCGGTATCAACTATAATAGTCGATAATACACATGTGACAAACAGTGACGGAACAATTGTAAATACACATGACTTTACAGAAGTCACTATGCCTTCTTTTACAGAATCTATATTTGCAAGCGACAGTATGAGTATAAGTACAACAGCAATATCAGATATTTTTATTCTCTTCATTAGTTCATCTTCCTTATTTTGTACTTCTTAATTCTATGCAGGAATGTCCAACAGTATAATAATCAAACGTTTTCGTTTTCAATAATTATATTATAGGGTTTATCCTACCCTAATGTTCGCGAAATTAAGCAATTTAGCGAACAACGAGTGCGGCGGGGCTGGTAGCGGTCAATTTTATTCTGTTCTATACCTTTTGAGCGCGTTCCCCTTTCCTTGGGGAAAGGGGCGGAGG
>DBFJJS010000009.1:0-29066 GCA_048393055.1 Candidatus Faeciplasma sp. | reverse complement strand
ATTTATAAACGAACTGTTCGGTCACACTGTGAGCGACAAGAAGGGTAAGCCTACCAACGCCGAATTTATCTCACTTATCGCTTCCAGGCTTAAGGCTCCTTACAATAGCTTGTGGGGGTGAGAAATTTTCTCGCGTTTTTGGTTGTCTTGCGGCTATCCATAAGGTTAAATATATATAACAATGTCCGATAACATAAAATCACCCTGAACTTTTATGTTCAGGGTGATTTTTTATAAAATGCGTTCAAATTATTTATTTACTTTCTTTTTTAGCATAATTGCGGCAACCGTTGCGGAAGCAGTCAATATAACCGCTATAACTACTGCGGTTCCAGTACCGCTCATGCCGTCGTATAAAATATTTTCGGCTTCCGTAACGCTGATTACACTTTCTTCCGAATCCTCGATTTCTATTTCCTCTTCATCAACAATTATAACGTCATCAGGGTCGGAGGGAATTAGAGGGGGAGGTGTCGGTTCTGTTGGTCGGTCAGGATCAGTTTCTATACTGTTGTCACGATGATTATAAAATATAACTTCTGAGTTCTGTCCGGACATAATGATTCCACTCTCTCCGGTGGAAGTTGTCGTGTAACCTTGATTGCCACTTTCGGTCACTGTGTAGCCGACGCCCGCCGGAAGATCGGAAGCCGTTATCATTTCACCGTGTTTTAGAGTAAATTTTGCTATTCCGTTTTCGAATTCCATATCACCATACACGCCTGAAATAGACGTATCATCCAGCGTAATAGTAAAATCAAATTCCTTTGTTTCATCTGCTGCGCTGCCTGATACAGTCTTGGAGACTGTAAGTCCGCCGGTTGCCTGGCGAGAATTTGTGACTGTAATAGTAATCAAATGAGCTGTGGCATCGATTATTGCTTCGGAATAAGCAGGCTCAAAATGCTCTGGTATCGGATTTTCAACAACTCCATAAAAAAGCCCATCAGAAAGTGTTGCAGGATCTTGGAGCTGGGTAAAGTCAGCAGTCCAACCGTTTTCTGCGCTTAGTGTCACAGCGTCAAGAACGGTATTCCCTACCTTTAAATAAACGGTAACGTTAGTCTTCAAGCTTTCATCTGCGTCTGCCCAGTCCTTTGTAGCTCTTAGGGTATATTCATTGTCTCTTTCTCCCATAACAATGCTGCCGTTTGTGCCTATACCTCCGCCTCTGGCAGCGCTGTTGTTACAGATAAAAAGTTCAGCATTGCTTTCAGCAAGCGCCTGCGCCGCTTCAGAAACAACAGCCTTTAAGGCATACGGCTCTGAACTGTTTTCAATCTGGACGAAAGGCTGAGCGTCTCCTTCCGGATCATAACGTGGCGAATCGTCAGGATTTCCCAATACGCTGCCATCATCAGCAAGACCTCCGTCTGCGTACCACTGTACCTGTCCGCCGCCTAAAATACGGTTGGAAAGCGTTAGTACATATCCGCCTTCTGGGGATTTGACAGACGCTACGTCATCGCCCGCGCCGTAGGAGCTGTTTCCGAAGACACCCACACCGTTAGTGACAAATACCTCGGTATCTCCAGTAGGACATGCCCATATACCGCCGCCAAGTATGCTGGCGGTATTTCCTTTCACTACTGCGTTGTAGATTGTAAGCTCATATGGAATAGAGCCAATATAAACGCCGCCGCCCTGGCTGTCTGCCTGATTACCTTCAATGCGTCCGCCCCTGAGAGTCACTTCGTTGGAAGCGCAGTAGACGCCGCCACCACAGCCTCCGTCTCCCTGAACAGTTCCCGTCTCACCGCTTGCTGTCGCTTTATTTCCGCTGATAGTTCCTCCGAGCATTGTGAACGCGGCGGGATAGTACTGACTGTACGTTTCTATTGGCCAAGCGCCGGGAGCGCTTGGATCTGGAAAGTTAGTGGTGTAGCCGTCTATTGTACATACGCCGCCGCCTACGCCGCCGATGGACGTATTACCTAAAATATTTCCACCATACATGGTGACCTCGGCGTTGCCCTCAATATAAATGCCGGCACCGCCCGCCAACTGTGACGTGACGCTGCTACAGCTGTTTTCCTGGATTGTGCCGCCGTTCATGATCACTGTGGCGCGATAATTATAAGACTGTCCGACAACATGCACTCCCGCACCGCGGTATCCGGTATTATTTTGTATCGTACCGCCGTTCATCTCAAAATAGGCAGTTCCTTTTCCTAAATAATAACTGGTATCAGGAGCATAAACAAGCACTGCTCCACTTCTGGCGCTGCCTCCTCCTGTTATATTCTGGATTATTCCGTTATTCAAAATAAACCTTGCGTTGCTGCTAACTTGAACGCCTCCTGTATTCGTGCTTAAGGAAGCGTTTTGGATTATACCGCCGTTCATAATGAACACTGCGTCAGAGCCCCACACATGAATGATTGCGCTTGCACTGTTCGTATTTGTGCCCCAGACGAGATTCTGGCCATTAAAATCAAAAGTGCCGCTTTCCAGAATAAGCTGACCATGGCAAGAAATCATACCGGTTATACTTCCGCTATATGCTTGCCGTGTGAAAGTAAGGTTCGCGCCGTCAATGGTGAGAGAGCCTCCCTTTTCGACCACAAAAGCCGCCGTACTGCGTTGATCATCCGAACTGGACGCCATGGTAATCGTATGCGGGACGCCGTCGTCTACAAATGTAATATTTACCCCATTGGGAATTATAATATGCTCACTCAGTTCAATATCTTCAATGATCTCCACTGTCCCAGTTTTATTGTCTGCAGTTGTAATAGCGTTCACGGCGTCTGCAAGGGACGAAAATTCATTGATTCCGACCTTTGCTACTACGCTACCGCTGTCGGGCAACATGGTTGAAATATTGTTCTGCTCTATGTCTTTATCCCCGCCCAAGCCTTTGCACAATTCCAGGTTTGCTCCTTCTGTTCCGCAGACAGGGCATTCAGTGTTTACGTTGTCGTCAGTACAAAGAACCTCGCAGGTACAAATGCCCATAACATTTCCACTGTTTTGGGTATCTTCTGCTGCCAGTGCTGTTCCAGGCAACAAAGAAACAGCCATTACGCCGGCCACCAGCCATGCAAATAGCTTTTTTGTTTTTCTCATATCTCTTGTCAGTCCTTTCAATTTATTTTGTCTTGATGAGTAACACAAAAAGGCATACTATGCCTATCGTACAAATAGACAAAGTACGCCTTTAAAATTTGTACAATTTTCTGCTTGACAATTAAAACGAATCAGGCTACGCTTGCTTGCTTGCTTGCTGACATTATGCCTAAAGCCGCCATTATTGCCAAGCTCCTTTCCGCGATATTGTTAAAATAAGTGCGGCTTCAGTATATCACATTTTTCTGCGCATTGCAACAAAATTTTCGCTTATACCTCAGAATGGCGTCAAAAATTTTTTAATACTGCGTACTTTTTGACGAAAGCTCTTTGAATTAGCATATCGCGGAAATAAAAAGCGGAGGGGATATACCCTCCGCTTTAGTGCGTATATATATAAATTAAAGCACCGGTTACCTCAGCACTACCAGCTCGGTTTGAGCGAAGCCTCCCTCTATCGGGTCTTCTATTTCGATTTCTTCCTCATCAACTATTACCGTGTCGTCGGGGTCAGAGGGAGTATCGGGTTCTGTCTGTGCGGGGTATGTTGTCACCCTGCCGGACTCATAATCGCAATCCGTGCACTCATAGTGGCCGTAGCCGTTGAAGCTGTCGGTCGCGTATACGTCTACGACGAATACAAGATTATGGGCTGCATAATCAAACTGCGAACCGCAGGCGCATGTTAACCAGTGCCCGTTGGAATCGTAGTGATATCCTGTGCCGTCGGCTGCATGTTCAGGAGTTTTATCGGTTATCGTCTGCTTCTGTGGTATTTCGGTAATTCCGGCGTCGCTAAAGTACTTGCCGCAGTCGCCGCAGTACCAGTATTCTATGTTTCCAGTTGTAAGATGCGTAGGCAGCACCGCTTCATAGTGGGTGAGATTATGAACTTCAATGGAGGTGGAGCCGACAGGCGTTCCGTTTGCGCTGACATTTCCTGTTCCGGAGTTGGTTACAGTTACTCCGTGGGCAAGTCCTTGAAGCGCAATGCTTCCTGAAAGAACTTCAACCGTGTCGCCGGGTACCGTTCCCGTTGCTGCGCCTGAAATATCGCCGCCTATTGCGTATGTAGCTACTCCAGATTTCGTTATCTTTGCTAAAGGAGAATTTTCCGATACAAATTCGGTTGGGTCGGCTGTAAACGTTCCGCCAGAAATGAATACATTGTCGGTAACGTCTCCGCTTCCTGTTTTTCCTACGACCTGCGGTGCGTTAAACGCCCCCGCGCTAACGGTAATTACGCCCTCGGGAGTGCTTCCCCCCGTTAAAACGACAAACGCCATGGAGTCGGCGTTTACAACAGCGGTCGAGCCGCTCGGAAAGGCAATGCTGCTGACGGCGGAAGCGTCGCTTGAGTGCTGCTTTGCGACAACGCCGTATGCGCGTTAAAGGTGCCGCCGTTTACGGTAATGCTGCCGTATGCTGCTATTGCGCCGGAATTTTCGCATATAAACGTTCCGCCGTTTATAACGGTATTTGAGGTGGCGGTGGAGCTTATTGCAGAGCTGTACGAAACAGAGCCCGCTCCTATGCACTCAAATTCGCCGCTGTTAATTATCATGTTGTATCCGGCGTTTTGAACCGCGACCAGATAACCGCTCGGGTTATTGTAGGTCACTCTTCCTCCGCCGACGGAGTCTGTAATCGTAAGGTTACCGTAATTGCTTATAATTATTGTTTTTCCCGTTACCGTGCAGCCGTTCAGGTCGAGTATCATCATCGGCTGTTCTGCTCCGTCGCTGTAGTTTCCGAATGTTATCGGAGTAACCGCGCCATCCCGAAGAATGATGTTTTTTAGAAGCCGGACGGTATACGTGCCGTCGGAGTTTGCCGTGACAGTAGCCACGCCTTCTCCCCAGCTTGCAGCGATATCGCTGTCAGTAGTTTCCGCAGTTATGCCTATGCCGTTGTCTATAGTAACGGTTTCAGTCGCTCCGACGGCGAAAACGGCAGCCGGAAATACTGTAATGGCAAATGCGATTGCCAGCAAGGCGGAAATACATTTTCTGATCTTCATTTTTTCGCTCCTTTGCAATTAGAATATTTATTAAAAGAGAATCGGACGTCACCGTTCCTCCATAATAACTATAATCGTGCGGAAGGTCCTTGTATGAAAAACAAAAGGCATGCAATGCCAGCCGTTAAAGCAATCAAAACAGCCGAAACATTATATACTTCCGCGTGAAAAAGCATTGTACTACACGCATACCTTGCCTGCCGCAGGTTAACACACCGGATCTGTGCCCATATGTTAATTACTGCATAGGTATAAACAGATACGTTTACATTTTTAATATAGTTTAATATAGCATGCCGTTTGAAAAATTACAAGTATTGAGGAATAAAAAGACGAGATATGCGATAAGGAGATTATAAAATTATATTTAATATGTTTAAATAGTTTAAATTTTTTATGATTCAGTAAAAACCTCACAGGTTTTTAAACCTGTGAGGCGTTGTGCTTATGCACTGTAATTTCAATAATTTTGCGTTGGATTAGAACCTGTATGCATTACGCATATGAAACGCTTTGACTATTTTTTACTGTCGTCCGCCGGATTTACATCATTGTGTCCACTATCGCTCTCAGGCTTTTTTGGAGATGACACCGTCGCCTGAGCACGGTTTACCTTCTTTACTATCAGCACAGCTACCAGAGCGATAACGCCTATGACGACCACAAACATCGCAATATAAGGAAGCGAGCTGACTACGTTTACGAACAGGTCCTTGAAATCCTCGCCGATATTATAAAGATTATCGGAAAGATTTGATTTTATTCTCTCCATAACGCCTGGTTTTGCGGTGGTTTGAGTTATCCTTTCCACCTCATTGACGTTAAGACGAAGCGTGCTGTAGGAAATCAGGCTGTCGTAAGTGTTTATCTGGGCGGTGTAGGACTCTATCTGATAATTTACATCGGTAAGATAGCTCTGGATCTGAAGTATTTCCTCAATTGTCTGCGCCTGGTCCATAAGCCTTAAAAAGCTTTCCTGCTCCGCTTCAAGCGCGTCAAGCCTTGCTTCTATATCAACGTACTGAGCTGTAACATCGTCGATATATTCATATGAATACGTTACCGTCGCCATGTCGCCTATCAGGCTTGTAAATTCGTCGAACTTTTCCGCAGGAACTCTTATGGTATATCTTGCTGTGCGCAGGCTGTCGTTGTAGTAAGAGCTGCCGTTTTGGGTGGAGTCCTGAATATATCCGCCGTACTGTGTTACAAGACCGCTAAGCTCGCTGATAAAGCTGTCGAACTCCAGCGTTTCAACGCTCAGCTCTTTGTTTTTAATTATCTTCCTCTGGGACGCTTCTATACTGTCGGCGTCCGCAGAGACATTTGGCAGCGCAGCGCCCGGCGCTTCGGGAATGTCAACCGCCGTCTCCGCATCGCTTGATATTATTGTGTCGGCGGCGCCTGAATCCCAGCCCATCGAGCTGTTTTCCTCAATGGAACCGAAGCCTGAGTCTGTCGAGCTTGCGCCGCAGGCCGAAAAAGCCATCACGGCGGCTATTGCAAGAGTAAAAACTGCGAGTAGGGATCTATGCTTCATAACTGGTGCCCCTTTCGGATATGTATTTCATTCTTAAAACAATTTAGCACGATAAAATATTGCATCGGATTGCGTATAAACCCGTTCTATGACTCATATTTGCCATATTATATACTAAGGCGATACGATAATTATGCAATATGACGAAAATGAATTTACCAAGACATTTTGCTTGACATATTGATTGAATTGGTGTAAACTTTTAATTTGCATCATAATGGCAAAGAAGACGCCATTTTTAAAAACACAGGTTTTTTGTTATATTTATTTAACGAAGTTTTTATAACAATAAGCGAATTTATAGTGATTTTAAACAGTTGTCTGCGGGAAACGGGTTATTTCTGCGGAGGGCGGCGCGCTTTTTTGCAGTTATTTCGGAATAATACAATGAGGAGTGATAAGCCAATGGTCAATGTCAAGGACGTGCAGCTTGGCAAAAACGTGGTTCGCAAGAGCTTTGCGAAGATAAACGAGGTTCTTGAAATTCCCAACCTTATCGACATCCAGAAATCATCATATAAGTGGTTTTTGGAGGAGGGCTTAAGAGAAGTATTTAAGGACGTCACCTCGATAAAGGACTACAATGAGACGCTGGAGCTGAGTTTTATCGACTATAGGCTCGACGCCGAGCCGAAGTACTCCATCGCGGAGTGCAAGGAGCGCGATACAACGTATGCTGCCCCGCTCAGAGTAACAGCAAGACTTCACAACCTTGAAACTGGCGAGATAAAGGACAGTGAGGTTTACATGGGCGATTTCCCGCTTATGACCCCGTCCGGCACGTTCGTAATCAACGGCGCGGAGCGAGTAATAGTATCTCAGCTCGTGCGTTCTCCGGGTGTGTACTATGCGGTTGAAAAGGACAAGGTGGGCAAGGATCTTTTTAAGGCTACCGTCATTCCAAACAGAGGCGCGTGGCTTGAGTACGAGATGGATTCAAACGACGTCGTGTACGTTCGCATAGACAAGAACAGGAAGATCCCGATAACGACTTTTATCCGCGCTTTGGGCGTGGGAACGAATGCCGAGATCGACGAGTATTTCAATAACGACCCGAGGCTTGCCGCGACTATATTGCAAAAGGATTCCACTACCACTACCGACGAGGGACTTATCGAGGTTTATAAGAAGCTGCGCCCCGGAGAGCCTCCGACGGTGGACAGCGCCATTACGCATATAAACAACCTGTTCTTTGACCCGAGAAGGTACGACCTTTGCAGGTTCGGACGCTACAAGTACAATAAAAAGCTCGGAGTGGCGTCCAGGATAACCGGTCACGTACTTGCACGTCCCGTTGTAAACCCGCTCACTGGAGAGATTATAGCCGAAGCCGGAGAGATGCTGAGCTTTGACCGTGCTTCCGAGATAGAGGCGTGCGGAGTAACTGAAGTTTACATTCTTGTTGAGAAGAGAGAAACAATAACCGCTCCTACGGGTGAGGTAACACATAAGATAGACAATGTGGAGGTCAAGGTAATAGGCAACGGAATGGTTGACATTTCAAGGTATATCAACTTTGACGCCAAGCCGCTGGGAATAAATGAAAAGGTG
This sequence comes from Candidatus Faeciplasma sp., assembly GCA_048393055.1. Classification (GTDB taxonomy): domain Bacteria; phylum Bacillota; class Clostridia; order Oscillospirales; family Ruminococcaceae; genus Faeciplasma. Next base: position 20,886 of record DBFJJS010000009.1, on the reverse strand, counting down.
TCGTTTAAGGTACTCAGGGAAATACTTGAGTCATGTTCAAACGATGATGAGACAGCCGAAAAGGTAGCTGCAAGGGTTGACGAGCTCATACCAAAGCATATCGTTCTTGAGGACATAATGGCTACGATAAGTTATTTCCTGAATCTTTGTGAGGGAGTAGGAAACATTGACGACATCGACCATCTCGGCAACAGAAGAATACGCTGCGTAGGCGAGCTATTGCAGAACCAGTTCAGAATAGGTTTTTCCAGAATGGAAAGGGTTATACGCGAAAGGATGAATATCCAGTCCCAGGATATTGAAGTAGTGACCCCCACCGCGCTGATAAACATAAGACCCATAACCGCCGCGATAAAGGAATTCTTCGGTTCGTCCCCGCTTTCGCAGTTCATGGATCAGACCAACCCTCTTGCGGAGCTTACGCATAAGAGAAGGCTTTCGGCGCTTGGTCCCGGCGGTCTTTCCCGTGACCGCGCGGGCTTTGAGGTAAGAGACGTGCATTACTCCCATTACGGAAGGATGTGCCCTATCGAGACTCCTGAAGGACCGAACATCGGACTTATATCATATCTTGCTTCATATGCGAAGATAAATGAATACGGCTTTATCGAAGCACCGTATAGAAAGGTGGACAAGGCAACAGGCGTAGTAACAGACGAGGTCGTATATATGACTGCGGACGTCGAGGACAATTACATGGTCGCTCAGGCGAACGAGCCTCTGACCCCCGACAACAAGTTTGCCCGCGCCAAGGTAAACGGAAGATACCGCGATCAGATCATGGAGATCGACCGTGAGAATATCGACTTTATGGACGTATCTCCAAAGATGGTTGTATCTGTTGCTACAGCAATGATACCCTTCCTTGAAAACGACGACGCGAACCGTGCGCTTATGGGCGCTAACATGCAGCGCCAGGCTGTTCCTCTGCTCGTGACCGAAAACCCGATAGTAGGCACGGGAATGGAATATAAGGCGTGCGTTGACTCCGGAGTAGCGGTAGTATGCGATAATCCAGGAGTTGTCGAAAGGGTAGACGCATCCGAGATAGTTGTAAAAGAGGATTCTGGAGAGCATAGGGTTTATCCTCTTACAAAATTCAAGCGCTCGAATGCTGGAACCTGCACAAACCAGCGCCCGATAGTATCCAAAGGCGAGAGGGTAGACAAGAACCAGGTAATAGCCGACGGACCTGCCACATGCAACGGAGAGATATCTCTCGGGAAGAACGCCCTTATCGGCTTCATGACGTGGGAGGGCTATAACTACGAGGACGCTGTTCTGCTCAACGAAAAGCTTGTAAGAAACGACGTTTACACCTCCGTTCATATTGAGGAATATGAGATCGAGTGCCGCGACACCAAGCTTGGACCTGAGGAGATAACCAAGGATATACCCGGAGTTGGAGAGGACGCTCTTAAGGACCTCGACGAAAACGGAATCATAAGAATAGGCGCGGAGGTAAGAAGCGGAGATATACTGGTAGGAAAGGTGACGCCGAAGGGCGAAACCGAGCTTACCGCAGAGGAAAGGCTCTTGCGGGCGATATTCGGCGAGAAGGCAAGAGAGGTAAGGGATAATTCTCTCCGCGTCCCGCACGGTGAGTCCGGCATAATCATAGACGTAAAGGTATTTACACCTGAAAACTGCGACGAGCTTTCACCCGGAGTAAATATGCTCGTTCGCTGCTATATAGCTCAGAAGAGAAAGATATCCGTAGGAGACAAGATGGCGGGCCGCCATGGAAACAAGGGCGTTGTTTCAAGGATACTTTCTCAGGAGGATATGCCGTTTTTGGAGGACGGCACTCCTCTTGACATAGTGCTCAACCCGCTGGGCGTTCCTTCGCGTATGAATATAGGACAGGTTCTCGAGGTTCATCTCGGAATGGCTGCCAAGAAGCTTGGCTGGAAGGTTATGACCCCTGTATTCGACGGCGCTCACGAGGAGGATATAAGGGAGTGCTTTAAGCTTGCCGGAATGGATGAGGACGGCAAGACGACGCTTTACGACGGACGCACCGGCGAGCCGTTTGACAACAGGGTAACGGTAGGAATTATGTACTACCTCAAGCTCCACCATCTTGTAGATGATAAGATCCACGCCCGCTCGGTAGGACCGTATTCGCTTGTAACGCAGCAGCCTCTCGGAGGCAAGGCCCAGTTCGGCGGACAGCGCTTCGGAGAGATGGAAGTTTGGGCGCTTGAGGCTTACGGTGCGGCGTATACTCTTCAGGAAATACTCACTGTCAAGTCTGACGATACCGTAGGAAGAGTTAAAACGTACGAGGCAATAGTCAAGGGGCAGAACGTACCTAAGGCAGGTATACCGGAGTCCTTCAGGGTTCTTGTCAAGGAGCTTCAGTCGCTGGCTCTCGACGTAAGGGTACTTGACAGCGAAGGTGAGGAAATAGATCTCAAGCAAAACTTTGACGACGATAACGATATAATCCCGCAGCCTGTTTCTGAGTCCGATTACGGCATGACCGAGACTACCGGAGAGGTCTTTGACGACGATTATACGTCCGACGAGGTTGTCGACGACGATTATGACGACGCAGGTTTCGATCCTGACAACGACGAGATAACCGGCTTCTCCGTTAAGGATGAGAATGAGCCGGAGGATCTTGTCTGACGAAACGAAAACACCAAAATAAATTGTAAAGAGGGTTTGAGCTTTGGACTTTAATGTTTTTGATTCAATAAAAATCGGTCTTGCGTCTCCCGACCAGATCAGAAGCTGGTCACACGGCGTCGTCGAGAAGCCTGAAACTATAAACTACCGCACGCAGAAGCCCGAAAGGGACGGCCTTTTCTGCGAAAGGATATTCGGTCCGACCAAGGACTGGGAGTGCCACTGCGGAAAATATAAGAAAATACGCTTCAAGGGAAAGGTATGCGAGCGCTGCGGCGTAGAAGTAACAAGGGCCAAGGTAAGGCGCGAAAGAATGGGTCATATTGAGCTTGCCGCACCGGTGTCTCACATCTGGTACTTCAAGGGCACGCCCTCAAGAATAGGTCAGATGCTTGAAATATCTCAAAAGAGGCTGGAAGAGGTGCTTTATTTCACAAAGTACATCGTAACCGACCCGGGAGACACCAGCCTTGAGAAAAAGCAGATACTTTCCGAAAAGGAGTATCAGGACGCCCGTGAGCGCTTTGAGGATAAATTCAAGGCGGGTATGGGCGCAGAGTCGATAAAAACTCTTCTTGAGGAAATAGACGTGGAGGCGCTTGCCAACGAGCTCAAGGCGGAGCTTAAGGACCTGCCTCAGGGTCAGAAGAGAATAAAGCTTTTAAAGAGACTTGAGATAGTGGAGGCATTCAGGCTGTCCGGAAACCGTCCGGAGTGGATGATACTCGACGTCGTTCCGGTAATACCTCCGGATTTAAGACCTATGGTTCCATTGGACGGCGGAAGATACGCTACCTCCGACCTTAATGATCTTTACAGACGTGTTATAAACAGGAACAACCGTCTCAAGAGGATGCTTGAGCTTGAAGCCCCCGACATTATCGTAAGAAACGAGAAGAGAATGCTTCAGGAGGCGGTTGATGCCCTCATAGACAACGGACGTCACGGACGCCCGGTAACAGGACCTAACAACAGGGCCTTCAAGTCGCTTTCCGACATGCTCAAGGGCAAGCAGGGGCGTTTCCGCCAGAACCTTCTCGGAAAGAGAGTAGATTATTCAGGACGTTCGGTTATCGTCGTAGGACCGGAGCTCAAGATGTACCAGTGCGGTCTGCCGAAGGAGATGGCGCTCGAGCTGTTCAAGCCCTTTGTAATGAAGAGGCTTGTCGATACAAACCCGCAAATCAACATAAGATCCGCAAGAAAGATGGTAGACAGAGGTAAGGACGAGGTTTGGGACGCTCTTGAAAATGTAATCCAGGGTCATCCTGTGCTTTTAAACCGTGCGCCTACGCTTCACCGTCTGGGAATCCAGGCGTTCGAGCCGGTGCTGGTAGAGGGAAGGGCGCTCAAGCTTCACCCGCTGGTATGTACTGCATATAACGCCGACTTTGACGGCGATCAGATGTCAGTTCACGTTCCGCTGTCTGTGGAGGCGCAGGCAGAAGCAAGATTTCTGATGCTTGCCGCCAACAACCTGTTAAAGCCGGCCGACGGTAAGCCGGTAGCTGTTCCGACTCAGGACATGGTCCTCGGCTCGTATTACCTGACCCTTGAAAAGGACGGGGAAAAGGGCGAGGGCAAGATATTCAGAGACGTAAACGAGGCTATGATGGCCTATCAGGCGGGAATAGTCACACTTCAGGCGAAGATCAAGGTAAGGGTGACCCGTAACATTGGCGATACCCAGGCCTCAAAGATAATAGACGCGACAGTGGGAAGGCTCATATTTAATGAAAATATCCCTCAGGACCTCGGATACGTTGACAGAACTGATCCCGAAAAGCAGTTCGACCTTGAGATAAGCTTCCTTGTCAAGAAAAAGCAGCTTACGGACATTATTGAAAGATGCATCCATAAGCACGGCACAACCAAGACCAGCGAGGTTCTCGACTGTATAAAGTCGCTCGGCTTTAAATATTCCACCAAGGCTGCTATTACGGTTGCGGTCTGCGACGCGGAGATACCCCCCGCAAAGAAGGAGATTCTTGCCAATGCAGACAGGCTTGTAGACAAGGTGGATATCCAGTATAAGAGAGGACTTATTTCGAGAGCGGAAAAATCAAAGAAGTTTATCGAGATATGGTCAAAGGCTACGGACGACGTTACCGTGGCGCTTCAGAACAACCTCGATAAGTATAACCCGATATATATGATGTCCGATTCGGGAGCGCGTGGTTCGATAGCTCAGATAAGACAGCTCGCCGGAATGAGAGGACTTATTGCGAACACCTCCGGAGCGACGATTGAAATGCCCATAAGGGCAAACTATCGTGAGGGACTCAATATACTCGAGTACTTCATTTCCTCAAGAGGCGCGCGCAAGGGACTTACCGATACCGCTCTCAGAACCGCCGACTCGGGATACCTCACAAGGCGTCTTGTAGACGTATCGCAGGACGTAATCGTAACCGAGGAGGACTGCGGAACTCACGAGGGCATAGACGTATTCGAGATAAAGAACGGCAATGAGATGATAGAGCCGTTTGCCGAAAGACTTGTCGGCAGATTCCTGGTAGACGACCTTGTGAGCGCTTCGACAGGGGAAATAATAGTTTCACGCGATAAGCTTATGACCGCTGCGGATGCAAAGCTTGTAACCGAGGAGCTTGAGCGACAGGGCAGGGACAGAATAGCGATAAGGTCTGTACTTGGCTGCAAGTCCAAGAGGGGTGTGTGCGCCAAGTGCTACGGAATGGACCTGGCTCACTCGAAGATCGTGTCAGTCGGTGAAGCGGTGGGAATAATTGCCGCACAGTCGATAGGCGAGCCGGGTACGCAGCTCACTATGAGAACCTTCCATACTGGAGGCGTTGCGTCGGCAGAGGATATCACACAGGGTCTTCCCAGAGTCGAAGAGCTGTTTGAGTCCCGCAAGCCGAAGGGCGCGGCAATTCTCACAAGGATAAGCGGCGTCGTCAGCATCGAGGACATCAAGAAGAGCAGGGTAATTATAGTAACCAATACTGAGACAGGCGAGTCCGAGCAGTATCAGATTCCGTGGGACTACAGAATAAAAGTCAAGGACGGAGACGAGGTCAAGGCAGGCGACGAGCTTACCGCAGGTTCTAAGAATCCCGCGGATGTGCTTGCGATTTTGGGCAGCGAGGCTGTAAGAAATTACATTATTACTGAGGTTCAGAAGGTTTACAGGCTTCAGGGTGTTGACGTAAACGACAAGCATATCGAGGTAATCACCCGTCAGATGCTCAGAAAGGTAAAGATAGAAGATCCAGGATCAAGCTATCTGCTTCCCGGAACGCTTGTAGATAAGCACGAGATAGAGGAAATCAATGCGCAGATCCAGCAGGAAATAGACGCGGGAGACGAGTCCGCAAGGCTCATAACCACGAGCCCTGTAATTCAGGGCATTACCAAGGCGTCCTCAAGCTCGGAGAGCTTCCTTTCCGCAGCTTCCTTCCAGGAGACCACCCGTGCTCTTACAGACGCGGCGATCAAGGGCAAGAGCGACCATCTTCTCGGCCTTAAGGAGAACGTTATTATCGGTAAGCTTCTGCCAGCCGGAACAGGCATGGCTGTCTATAATAATGTAACTGTCGTTAAAAACGAGCCGTACATCGAGCATGTGGCGGCGCAGGCTCACGAGTCCGAGCAGGATACCGAAAGCCTTGTTTGACGCGGCAGCGGTATAAATTATGCAAATGTAAAAACAGCAAAATACGTCCGAAAATATTCGGACGTATTTTTTCTGTTAAGATACCTTGACAGACAATGTATCTTATGATATTATATCAGCAGAAAAGGAGGTAGTGTGATGTCGATGGTATCGGAACTGATACGCGGCAGGGTTGATGCGGCTATACTTGCAAATATCATGGATAAGGACAGCTACGGCTATGAAATTAACAAGTCAATACTGAGAAAATCCTCCGGCAGGTACGAGCTGAACGAGGCGACCCTGTATGTGGCGTTCAAAAGGCTTATCGACCTCGGCTATATCACCACCTACTGGGGAGAAGGGGGAGTAGGAGCACGAAGGAAGTACTACAGGATTACGGCGGAAGGCAGAGCGGCGTATTACCGTATGCTTGCCGAATGGGAGGACGCGAAAAAGATCATAGACGCGATTCTATCACTTAATAACAGCAGTGCGGAGGGCGAAAATGGAACACAGAATTGAAAGCTATGTAAATGATATTTTCGGCAGCGCGCCGGATACGTTTCAGACGCGTGAGGTAAAAAGCGAGATAATAGGCAACACGATAGAAAAATATCACGAACTCAAGGCTCAGGGCATGGATGACGAGTCGGCGTATTCCGCCGCAATAGCGTCAATAGGAAACGCGCAGGAGCTTATTTACGCATATGCAAGCGACGAGAGAGCAGTTAGGGCGCGCGAGGAGGAGCGAAAGTACCGCCAAAGAAGGGCGCTGCTTTTGAGTGTGGCGGTGGCGCTGTATATAATGAGTGTGGTTCCGGTTATAATGATTCCGTTTAGCAACGTGTCGATTTGCATAATGTTTGTCATGATAGCGGTCGCAACCGGTCTTATCATCTACCGCGCGTCAATAAAGCCGTCGTCCGGGGAAGCTGCTTTTTCAGAGAGTAAAAAAGAGGATGATGCTCCAATAGCGGACGAACAAAGGCAGCGAAAAAAGCTCAGGGACAGCGTTTCCAGCCTTATGTGGACAGTTATCGTCATACTTTATATCGTTATAAGCTTTTATTCCGGCGCATGGCATATCACATGGGTAATTTTCCTGATCGGAGGGGCTGCCGGCAGCCTGATGGATGCCATATACGACTATAAGGATGCGTCAAAAGGAGATGATAACGGTGAGCAATTCAAAAAATAAATCTGTTGCGCGAATAGTAATCTGGTCTGTTGTTATAGTTGTGCTTGCCGCAACACTTATTGCAGCGATTTTCGGCGGGTTCAGCGGGATAAACGTTTTTAACGGCATAAACATTGGTATTGGAGGGTTTGGATTGTCTGGATACAGATATGAAGATGCGGATAAGTACCTTGTGGGAGGCTTTACGCTTTCGGGAGCAGACGCTGCGGATATACGACACATAGATATAGACTGGCCGGCGGGAAATATAACGCTGGATATAGGCGAGGACGAGATGATCGTAGAGGAAGACTCCGGGCTTGACAGCGATTCGATGCTCAGATACAAAATAGAGGACGGATGCCTGACAATAAAGTACAGAAAAAGCGGGTTTTACTTTTTTAACTCGGTAGGCGAAAAGGACCTTACCGTAACGATACCGAAGGAGCTTGCGCTCGACGAACTTAAGATAAGCCTTACGGCGGGGGACCTTAATACAAACGGCGTAGGGGCAGAAAAAATCACCGTGGAAAACGTAAGCGGCGAGGCGGTGCTTGACGGCGTATCTGCCGTGGAGGTTAAGCTTGAGACGGTATCGGGAGACTTTAACCTTTCTGGCGCAAATATTTCGGAGCTTGATGCCGAGACGGTTTCGGGAGGGGTGAAGCTTTCGGGCAGCATTCAAAATTTGAAGTACGAATCGGTTTCTGGAAATCTCAGGGCTGAGTTTGATAACGCGCCGGACAGCATAGACATAAACACTATAAGCGGCGGGGCGGATATATTCCTGCCTGTGGGAACCGGCCTTACCGTAAGCCGGGATACCGTAAGCTCTCATGTCAGCGTATACGGCGACAGGATTGACGGCGACGGCATAAGCGCTGGAGACGGCGTCGTGAGGGTAGATATTGAAAGCGTTTCAGGAGATGTTTCAATTAACGAAAAATAATCTGTGGTTCTTCTGAAATGCCGTATGCCGCGCTGAAATACTGACGAAAAATGAGCAAATTATTCCGATAGGTTGACATTGCGTCTCGCTGGTGATATGATTTGAACATGAGGCTTTTTACGTTGTTTATGAAAGGCATGGTAATAAAAAATGATTAAACCTATGAAGATTATTGCTGCAATGCTCGCAGCGCTGCTCCTTTTGTGCAGCTGCGGCGCTGAGGAGGAAAAGGTGATAGAGCCTGTTGTCCCTAACGTCGAGGAGGCTACGGAGTTTATGGACAATGTTGAGATCGAGGTTGATGTTCCGTTTTCATATACCGCTATAAGGACAGGCGTTGAATACGGCGAAATTATCAAGACGACCTATTACTCCACCACCTGTGAAAAGGACAGACCGGTAAACATCGTTCTTCCCGCAGGCTATTCGGAGGATGAGGAGTACCCCGTGCTTTACGTTCTGCACGGCATCTTCTGCGACGAGAACACCATGATGGACAGCAATAGCACCCACATCATCATTGGCAATATGATGGACGAAGGCATAGCTAAGGATATGATAATCGTGTTCCCGTATATGTATGCAAGCAAGACTCAGGACGAGTGCACTGCTATCGACCTTGAGAATGTCGCGGCGTATGATAACTTTTTAAACGACCTTGTAACGGATCTTATGCCATTTATGGCTGAGAATTATTCCGTCGCGGAGGGCAAGAAGAATACCGCCGTACTCGGATTTTCAATGGGTGGAAGAGAGGCGCTTGCCATAGGCTTTACCTATCCCGACCTCTTCGGATACGTCGGAGCTATCGCTCCTGCTCCGGGTCTTGTGCCTGCTCAGGATTGGGCGATGGAGCATCCCGGACAGTTCCAGGAAGATGAGCTTGTGTTTGAGGATGATATAATGCCGTGGCTTATATTGATTTGCGCCGGAGACAACGACCACACCGTCGGAACTTTCCCGCTTGAGTATCACGAGCTGCTCGAGGAAAACGGCGTTGACCACGTGTGGTACGAGATTCCCGGTTCGGATCACGGAGATCCCGCAATAAAGAGCGGAACGTTTAACTTCTGCAAGTATATATTCACTGTCGAGTAATTGTTGGGTAATTTAAGAGCCGCTTGCTTTATGAGCGGGCGGCTCTTTGAATTATAGTTTTATTTTTTAACGGAGATATTTGCTATGAAAAGATTTATTTCACTGCTGCTGTGCTTGTGCATGGCTTTCTCGCTTTGTGCATGCGGAGGCGAGGTAGAGGACGAGCCTGAAGCTACCGACACTCCTGACACGACCACCGTGGCGCCGGACGATGAGGCGGAGGATACTACCGCTCCAGAGGAAACGTCAGCTCCTGATACGACTACAGAGGCGACTACTACGGAGGCAACTACGACCGAAGCTACCACCACAGAAGCTGTAACAGAGCCTCCCGTAACGACAACCGTTCCCGAGACGACACCAGCCACTGAGACTGAAGCGCCTATTGAAGTTGAAGAAATGAGCGCTACAATGTACGCTCGTTCAAGCGTAAACGTAAGAGAAGGACCGGGTACAAGCTACGACAGGGTAGGACACCTTGACGAGGGCGAAGAGGTAAACGTAACCGGACAGTGCGCAAACGGCTGGTACAGGATAGAATTTGAGGACGGCGAGTATTACGTCAGCGGAAACTACCTGACCGACGCCAAGCCTGCGGTCACCACCGTTGCCACTGCTACGGAGACTCCGGTCGAGACTAACCCCGCAGTGCCTGAAGAGATTGATTCTTTTGAACTGGCTGAGGAATTTATGGAGACTGTCAGAAACGATATCGATACATATATACCTGACAACGGATACCAGGATCCGGCGAGCAACGGCAATGCTAATAACATTATAAAGACAACCTATTACTCTGATGTTGCAAAGCAGAATAAAAATGTCTGGATCCAGCTTCCCTACGGCTACGACGAGAGCAAGGAATACCCCGTGCTTTATGTCCTCCACGGAATCTGGTGCGATGAGACGACCATGGTAAACAGCTGGCAGACAAACGACATCATTGACAACATGATTGCCGAGGGTCTCGCCGAGGAAATGATCGTAGTATACCCCATGATGTATACAAGCACTGAAAGGCTGAGGCCCGATGGAATGGCGATGGCTGACACTGTAGAAGGCTACGACGCCTTTGTCGAGGATATTCTCTGCCTGATGGATTACATGTCTGAAAATTACTCCGTCAAGGATGGCAAGGACAACACCGCTATATTCGGCTTCTCGATGGGCGGAAGGGAGGCCCTTGCAATAGGATTTACTTACCCCGATAAGTTCGGATATGTCGGTGCAGCCTGCCCTGCTCCCGGACTTGTTCCCGGTCAGGACTGGGCGATGGTGCATCCCGGACAGTTCCAGAACGATGAGCTTGTGTTTACCGACGAGATGCCATATCTTTTGATGATAGGCGCGGGAGACAACGACCATACGGTCGGAACATTCCCCAAGAGCTATCACGAGCTTTTAGACAAAAACGGAGTCGAGCACATTTACTATGAGATACCCGGTTCTGACCACGGCGACCCCGCGATTGCAAGCGTTACCTACAACTTCTGCAAGTATGTTTTCAAAGCGAGATAAGGTGTTGACAACTGTATTTTGGTTGCATATAATTAACTTTTGAACGGCAACGACGGGAATGACTGCGATAAGTCTCTTCAGAGAGCGGGCGGCTGGTGAAAGCTCGCGGGCAGAGCGCAGGTGCTACCCCCGAGCCTCGCGGAAAACCGCGGCGGATTGGCGCGTTATAGCCTCAAGAGGTCTTTTTAAAAGATAAAATTGGGTGGTACAGCGATTACCTCGCCCCATGTGTATGGGGCGAGGTATATTTTTATGTATGAGCCGTTTATCCGAAATGATTTTTATGCGGCGTTTGCCGCGAAAGGAATGGTAACAAAAATGAAATGGACAGGACTTAACGAGCTTAGGGAGAGCTTTTTGACTTTCTTTGAATCAAAGGGCTGCTTAAGGCACAAGAGCTTTCCCTTAGTCCCTCAAAACGACAACAGCCTGCTTTTAATCAACGCCGGAATGGCGCCCCTGAAGCCGTACTTTACCAAGCAGGAGGTGCCGCCGCGCACAAGAATGACTACCTGCCAGAAGTGTATAAGGACAAACGATATCGAAAACGTTGGAAAGACGGCTCGCCACGGCACGTTCTTTGAAATGCTCGGCAATTTCTCCTTCGGCGATTATTTCAAGAAGGAAGCAATATGCTGGGCGTGGGAATATGTTACCGAGGTGCTCGAAATACCTAAGGACAGGCTGTATGTCACAGTGTATCAGGACGACGACGAGGCCGAAAGGATATGGCACGAGGAAGCCGGCGTCCCGATGGACAGGATATTCAGGATGGGCAGGGAGGATAACTTCTGGGAAGCCGGAATCGACGGCCCGTGCGGTCCATGCTCCGAGATATATTATGACAGAGGTCCTGAGTATGGTTGCGGCAAGCCCGACTGTGGGGTCGGCTGCGACTGCGACAGGTATATGGAGTTCTGGAATCTGGTGTTCACCCAGTATGAGCGCCATGAAGACGGCACATACACTCCTCTTGCTCAGAAGAACATAGATACCGGCATGGGTCTTGAAAGGCTTGCGGCGATGATGCAGGGTGTCGATTCGATATTCGACGTCGATACCATCAAGGCCATAAGAGACCATGTCTGCCGGATAGCCGGCTGCGAGTACGGCAAGGAGTATAAAAAGGACGTATCCATAAGGGTTATAACGGACCACGTCCGCACCGTTACGTTCATGGCCTCCGACGGAGTGCTTCCCTCAAACGAGGGCAGGGGATATGTAATGCGCAGGCTCTTAAGAAGGGCTGTGCGTCATGGAAAGCTGCTCGGGATCAACGGTTTGTTCCTTAAGGATCTTGTAAGGACGGTTGTGGACTGCTCGAAGTGCGAATATGGAGAGCTTGAAGAAAAATACGATTATATAGTAAAGCTTCTTACAAACGAGGAAAAGAACTTTAACGACACCATAGACCGCGGCATGGTCATATTAAATAATTTTATAGACGATTTGTCGGTGTCCAATCTAAAGGTGCTCGACGGCAAGAAGTGCTTCACCCTTTCTGACACCTACGGTTTCCCGATAGACCTGACAAGGGAAATTCTTGAGGAAAAAGGCTTTGGCTGCGACGAGGAGGGCTATAGAAAGGCACTCGAGGTTCAAAAGGAAACGGCGCGCGCGGCAAGAGGCGGCTCTAAGTACATGGGCGCAGACGAAACGGTATTCCATAAGATAAGCCGCGAATACTCGACGGAGTTTGTGGGCTACGACAGTCTTGCCTGCGAGGCGGATATAGACTACATCGCCACCGACGACGAGCTTATAGACGCGGCGGGCGCAGGCGACGTGGTGTATATCGTATCCAAAAAGACCCCGTTTTACGCGGAGAGCGGCGGACAGATCGCAGATAAGGGCGTAATATACACTAAGACTGGACGCTGCGAGGTGCTCGACGTTCAAAAGGCAGTGGCGGGCAAGGTTGCTCACAAGGTAAAGGTTTCAGAGGGAGCGATACAGGTCGGTCAGCCTGCGCACTTCGAGGTAGACAGAAACTATAGGCTTGCCGTTATGCGAAACCACTCCTGCGCTCATCTTTTGCAGGCAGCTCTGAGAAAGGTTTTGGGCGACCATGTCCATCAGGCGGGACAGCTTGTTACCGCCGACAGGCTCAGGTTTGATTTTTCGCACTTTTCAGCCATGACCTCAGAAGAGATACATCTTACAGAGCAGCTCGTAAACGAGTATATACTTGCCGGAATAGACGTCGTCACCAGGGAAATGCCTATTGACGAAGCTAAAAAGCTGGGGGCTATGGCGCTCTTCGGAGAAAAGTACGGCGATGTGGTAAGGGTAGTAAAGATGGGCGACGCATCTATCGAATTCTGCGGAGGCACTCACCTTGACAACACCTCTAAGGCGGGACTTTTCAAGATAATAAGCGAATCCTCGGTAGCGGCAGGAGTAAGGCGTATAGAGGCCGTTACCGGCTGGGGCGTCCTTGACTACTGCCACAGGTGTCTGGATACGATAAACGACGCGTCAAGAGCTTTAAAGCTTGCAAATCCGTCCGAGCTTGTGTCAAGGTGCAGGACGGTATCAGAGGAGCTTAAAACCTACGAAAAGGAAAAGAAGGAGCTGTCCGAAACCGTAGCCGAGCTGAAATCCTCCGCGCTTCTTGCCGGCGGAAGGGAGTTCTTCGGAGTTAAGCTTATTATTTCAAGGGTAAAGGACGTAAAACCCGATGAAATCAAAAAGATGGCTGAGGCTATTAAAAATAAGCTTTCCGACGCCGTAGCGGTTATTGCCGGCATAAACAACGACAGCGCGAATTTAGCTGCCGCCTGCGGAAAGGACGCCATAGATAAAGGAGTTTTGGCGGGAAAGCTTGTAGGAAGGATAGCCGCTCTTGCCGGCGGAAAGGGCGGAGGACGTCCCGACAGCGCAATGGCTGGCGTTAAGGACATTTCAAAGCTTGATTATGCTCTTTCGCAGGTTGACGATACTGTAAAAGAGCTTTTGGATGAAAAAGCCGGCAGGTAAGCAGTGGACAAATTAAGGAAAGGAAGATGAATATGGCAGATTGTCTGTTTTGCAAAATCATAAGCGGCGAGGTGCCGTCAAAAAAGGTGTACGAGGACGAATATGTCTATGCGTTTGAGGATATAGCTCCAGTAGCTCCCGTACACATACTCTTTATACCAAAGGAGCATATAAGCGGGGCTGGCGACATTACTGCCGAAAATTCGGCGGTCGTTGCGAAGATTTACGAGGCAATAGCCAAGGTCGCCGGGCAGATGGGTCTTGACAAGAGCGGCTTCAGGGTGGTTTCAAACTGCGGCGCAGACGCGGGTCAGACCGTTTTCCACCTGCATTTCCACCTTATCGGCGGAACAAAGCTCAACTGGCCGTGATAAGAAGGAGGAGGCTTTATGGACGGATTTTACACTCTTAAGGTCGCGGGGCTTACAAGGCAGCTTCCAATATGCGGAGTAAACGACAGCCTGGATATCGCGGCGTTTGTGATGTTTTCGGACGTCGAGCTTACCGTTGCGTGCGCAGGGGAGCTTTTAAAAAGGATTCCCGAGTGCGACGTAATAGTCACGGCAGAGTCCAAGGGCATACCGCTTGCGTACGAAATGGCGCGCCAGATGGGAAACGGAATGCGATATATCGTCGCAAGGAAGTCGCATAAGCTTTATATGAAAGAGCCGGTTTCGGTAGACGTAAAGTCCATAACCACCGAGGAGAGCCAGAAGCTGTGGCTAGATAAAACGGAGGCTGAGTATCTTTGCGGAAAAAGAGTCCTAATTGCCGACGACGTTATTTCTACCGGACAGTCGCTTGACGCAGTGAGGAAGCTCGTTGAATATGCGGGCGGCAATATAGTCGGGCAGTGTGCTGTTTTGGCGGAAGGCGACGCCGCGGACAGAAAGGATATAATCTATCTCGAAAAGCTCCCGCTGTTCTTCAAATAAACTGTAAATAGAAGGAAAATAAGAAACTCCGTGCAGCCATTGGCAGCGCGGAGCTTTCGCTTTGAATTTACGTATTACAGGGCTTTAATGTTACAGGTCGTTATTAGGAAGCAGCTCAAGCAGCTTTTTTGCCGCGTCTGCCGGGAAATCGTCCGACGGCGGGTTTTCGACCAATTCGCGCAGAAGGGCGTGGGAATTTTCGCTTTGCGGAAGCATGTAGCCCGACTCGCGCAAAAGGTCCTCGTTTACAAGCCTTGCCGACTTTGCAACCGCCGTCATAAAACGCCGGGTTTCGTCATCGGAAGCGCCGTTTGAAAGCCCGAGGGCGAGTTCCTCCTGCCTTGCCTTGCTTGCCGCGAGGGCATATGACGTCAAAAGCACATCATTATGCTTTTTCTGCTGAGGGGGATACTCGGTCGGAACCATGGAAATCGCGCCGCTCGGACATGCTCTGGAGCATTCTCCGCAGCCTATGCATTTATTGACGTCGATTATGCTGTTTTCGGTATCCGTAGCGCCTGTGGGACAGACATACAGGCACAGGCAGTCCTTTGTACACAGCCTGAGAGTTCTTACAGCAACGTGCTTTTTCATGCGAGTACCTCCTTTAAATCATATCAAATTTCCACGACGGCACCTTGCATACCGGACAGAGCGCCGGAGGCTCTTCGCCTACGTATACAAAGCCGCAAACGGAGCACACCCAGATTTTAGTGTTCTTTAAAAACTCAGATCCGTCGCGCCTGTAGCGCTCAACAAGCGAGCGCAGAACCTTTGTAACCTTTTCTCCCCACACGCATACCCTTTGAGTCCCGCGGTCGTGAGCGTCCTCGGCGGCCTGACGAACAGACGGGTATCCAGATTCAAGGTCGTTTTTAAGGGCAGCTTCAAGCTTGTCTGCGTCTGCGCCGTCGGGGATTTCGGCACGAGCCGCAAAATAGTCGGCGAGCTCTTTAAAAAGTGCGGATTCCTCATTTTTGTACTGCTTTTCACAGCCCCTTGCCAGGTTTGAGCATATCGCGGACAGGACGGATGCGGGCAGCTTTTTCATGTCGCCGTCCCATTGTTCCGGGGACGGTCTGCCTATGCCCGAAGCCTTGGCAGGTTCAGGCTTTTTGCTGCCTTCCTTCTTTTCCTCAGGTACGAACACCGCCTTCGGAGCGCCGCAAACGGGGCATTTCCACGAATCGGGAAGCTGCGAAAACGGTATCTTTTCCTTGGCGTCGTCGTAGACGTATCCGCAGATCGAGCAGACGTATCTCATTTGTTTTCCTCCCTTGCAAAGTTAATTTTTTATATTTATAAAAATATAAATCCCAACGTATATGGTTATATTTTAATTTTAACACGGCAAAACTGCAAATGCAACTCAATTATTTTTGCGTTGCGGTTTGCGCAGCCTTGCCAGAACAAAGAAAAAGTATTATAATGACTGTGATTAAAGGAGGGGGATTATATGCCGTTTTTGTCTGAATCGGATTTAGTAAAGTCTATACGGGCGCGCACGGTATTCCCCTGCTATATGCTCTGGGGAAGGGACGCGGCTGTGGTGGAGCTTGTCGCAAAAAAGCTTTCGGACAGGCTCGTGCCGGAAAACGCGAGGGATTTTAACCTTCATTTTATGGCGGGCGCGGAATTTTCGTCGCGGGAGCTTGCCGGCTGGTGCGAGTCGCTGCCGGTGTTTTCGGACAGGGTTGTCATCATGGTGAACGATCTCAACGCAGAAAGCCTGAGGGCGGACGAGCTTAAACAGCTTGAAAAGACAATATCGGGCATAGACCCCGAAACGACTTCCGTTATTTTTTACGCCACCGGCATAGACCTTGCTCAGGGAAAGAAGCAGCTTTCGCCAAAGAACAAAAAGCTTGCCGACCATATTTCAAAATGCGGCGGAGCGGTAACGGAGTTTGGCTTCAAAAGGCCCGCCGAGCTTGTAAAGCATATTCAGACTCGCCTTGGCACGGCGGGCTGCTATATAAGCCCGGACGCGGCTCAGCATCTGGCGCAGCTTTGCGGGTGCAGCCGGCTTGTCATAAACAACGAGTGCGACAAGCTCGCGGCGTACGCCGTGAGCGGCGAAATAACGGTAAATATGATAAACGAGCTTGTTTCGGGACAGACGGAGACGGACGCGTACAAGCTTTCCCGCGCGATACTGAGCGGCAGGCGTTCGGAGACGTTCGAGCTTTTGGACGCGCTGTATTCAAAGCAGGCGGAGGCAATACCGCTTTTGTCGGTAATAGCAGGCTCTGTGATGGATTTATACCGCGCAAAGGCAGCGATACTTTCCGGTAAAAGCGCGCAGGACGTTATAAGCGACTTCAGCTATAAGGGCAGGAGCTTTGCCGTGGAAAACGCGTTCAGAGACTGCCGCGGCATGTCGATGGAGAAAATACGGCGCTTTATTTCGGTTCTGTCAGACTGCGATATAGATATGAAATCAAAGAGAACAGACCCAAGGGTGCTGTTAGAAACCGCGATAGCCAAAATGCTGTCCGAGAAGCCCGGAGGTATGTAGATGCTTCATTTTAACGGCGCTATAGTAGTAGAGGGAAAATACGATAAGGCGAGGCTTAAAAATATCGTAGACTGCCCGGTGATAGTTACAAACGGGTTTGGTGTGTTTAAAGACACTGAAACGGTCAAAATGATAAGGTTTTACGCCAAAAACGGCGGCATAACAATACTTACCGACAGCGACATGGCCGGTTTCAGGATAAGAGGTTATATCAGGGGGATTGTCCCGGACGGGACTGTGAAAAACGCCTATATTCCCGATATTTACGGCAAGGAGAAGCGAAAGAGGGAAACCTCGGCGGAGGGAAAGCTCGGCGTCGAGGGGGTGCCGGACGATATTATCACAGCCGCACTTGCTCCATTGGCTGACGGCGCTCACACCGGCGCAAAGGAGAGGAAAATAACACGCCTTGATCTGTATGAGGACGGGTTTATCGGCGGGAAAAATTCTTCGAGACTGCGCAAAAGGCTTATCCTCGAGCTTAATCTTCCCCTGCGGCTGAGTCCGAGCTCGCTTTTGGACGCCGCGAACAGGCTCATAGCCTATGAGGAGTACAGAAGGCTTGCCAAAAGGATACTAAGTGAGGAAAGCAATTGATTTTATCATGCCTTGAAGCGGCAAACGCTAATAAAAACGTAAGGGAAACATTTTAAAATGGTTTTTGCAAGAGTGGAATTTTTATTTTACTATCTTCCGATAGTAATGCTTGTCTACTACCTGTCCCCGAAGAGATTTAAAAACCTCGTACTTTTTATTTCCGGTGTGATTTTTTACGCCTGGGGCGAGCCGGTGTACGTCTGGGTAATGATAGCGACTATCCTGATAGACTATTTCGGCGGAATGCTTATGAGTATGACAGGCGACGGCAAAAAGCGCTTTGCCTGCCTTATAGCGGCTGTTGCGCTTAATTTGGGGCTGCTTTTTGTGTTCAAGTACAGCTCGTTCCTTATAAACACACTGAACGCCGTGCTGAAAACCGACATTCCCGACCCCAATCTCCCGCTTCCGATAGGAATATCGTTTTTCACGTTCCAGAGCATGTCGTATATTATCGACCTGTACCGCGGAAAAATAGAACTTCAAAGAAGCCTTATAAATTTCGGCGCGTATGTCACATGCTTTCCGCAGATAGTGGCGGGACCTATAGTTAAATACGGTGAAATAGCAAAGGAGCTTGATAACAGGAGCGTCGGAGTTTCGGAACTTTCCGAAGGGGTGAGCCTTTTTATATGCGGACTGTCGAAAAAGGTTCTTTTGGCAAATAATATTGGGGAAATATGGGTTCAGATAAAGACCAGCGATTACTCGACCCTTCCCGCGCTTACGGCGTGGCTAGGAATTATAGCGTTTGCTTTTCAGATTTATTTTGACTTTTCCGGCTACTCGGATATGGCGGTTGGCATGGGAAAGATGCTTGGATTCCATTTTCCTCAAAACTTCAATTATCCCTACCTGTCAAAGAGCGTGTCTGAATTTTGGAGGCGCTGGCATATAACTCTCGGCTCATGGTTCAGGGATTATGTATATTTTCCACTTGGAGGAAGCAGGACCGGCACCGCAAAGACCGTAAGGAATCTGCTGATAGTGTGGTTTTTAACAGGGCTTTGGCACGGTGCGAGCTTTAACTTCATTCTTTGGGGGCTGTGGTTCGGGGTGCTTATAGTTATCGAGCATCTGGGATTTTCAAAGTTGCTTCAAAGGCTGCCGCCGGCGCTGTCGTGGCTGTATACCATGCTTGCTGTCTGCCTTGGGTGGGTGCTGTTTGAAACAGATTCCGTAGCTTCTGCGCTGAGCTATGCCGCCGCCTTGTTCGGCGGCGGGGGAAGCTTTGCGGATTCAAACACGCTGGCGTTGCTGTCGGAGTCCGCTATAGGTCTTGCGATATGTATGTTCTTTGCCTTCGGCGCGGCAAGAGACTATCTTGGCAGGCTGGGCGGAGACAATTCAAGGGTGATAACTGTTTTAAAGCCGCTCGTGACAGGTGCGCTGCTTATAGCATGCACTTCGTATCTTGTCAATTCGACATACAATCCGTTCTTGTACTTTAATTTTTAGAGGATGCTATGAAAAAGATCTGCGAAATAATTAACGCTGCAGTATTTTTTGGGTTTATAGTGCTGATGCTGTGTGCGTCCATACTGCTTCCCAAGAAAGATTATTCCGAGGAAGAAAACCGCTATCTTGCTGAGCTTCCGAGTCTGTCTGCCGAAAGATATTTTTCTGGGGAATTCACCGACGAGCTGTCCAGCTATATGGACGACCACTTTCCACTTCGGACGAATTGGATATCGCTTCATACGAGGCTGGAGCTTTTGCAGGGCAGGAGACTGGTAAATGGCGTATATATTTCGGACGGCAGGATGATACAGATCCACGATGAAGCTGATTACGACGCCGTAGACCGCTCTGTCGCAGCCATATCTGAGTTTTCAAAAAGCTGCGGCGCGCCCGTATATCTGACGATCGTGCCGACCGCCGCCGAAATATATTCTGATGAGATCCCGGATTACAGCGGAATGCTTGACCAGCGCGAGCTTATAAGCTACGTGTATGAGTGCTTAGAAGGTGATGTTGTCAGCGTAGATGTTTACGATACCTTGAGAAATCTTAAGGATGAATATATTTATTATCGCACCGACCACCACTGGACCTCGCAGGGCGCATATGCCGCATATACAGAGGTCGCGCGAAGGCTCGGATTTGTGCCGGCAAGCCTTGACAGGTTTGATATAATGCATGCGAGCCACAGCTTCCTTGGATCTTTGCATTCAAAGACGCTTTATGACAGCATTGAGCCGGATAGCATAGACTTTTATATCAGCAACAACCAGACTGTGACGCTCAACAGCTACGGCGGGGAGGAGTATCGCGGAAGCCCGTATCTGAGCGAGTATCTCTCTGTAAAGGACAAGTATCTGAGCTTTTTGGGACAGAATACTCCGCTTGTGAATATAAACTCCGACGCATCGGGAGCAAGGATGCTTGTCATAAAAGACTCATATGCCAACTGCTTCGTACCGTTTTTGGCCGAGCATTATTCGAGCATTGACGTCATAGATCTTAGATATATAACGAATCCAAACGATTATATCAACCCGTCCGACTATGACTGCATATTAATTTTATATAATGCAGAGAATTTTTCTACTGACACAAATCTTGCCAAGCTAAGCCTAGTGGATTAGCTTATGTCTGCGTAAAATTTTATAGCCATGTGGGAGAGCGTTTCGTGCGGTGCCTTACCTGTTTTTTATGGTGAACAGGCCGTTTCGTCATATCCCGATAAAATCTGCGAATATTTTAAAAAAGAATCGAAAACCCCCTTGACAATTGATTTACGGTGTGGTATTATAAGCGAGCTGTCCACAGAGAGGGCAGTGCGAAAGAGACCGACCCGAAGGAGAGAGGCTCGAAGGGAGCAAGCCTGGCGGCTTAGCTGCGAGACATCTGAAGGGGGGT
>DBFJJS010000008.1:0-67432 GCA_048393055.1 Candidatus Faeciplasma sp. | reverse complement strand
AATAGTCGGTGACGATTGTGATGAGGTCCCACCTGTTCCCATGCCGAACACAGAAGTTAAGCTCATCATCGCCTACGATACTTGGCGGGTGACTGCCCGGGAAAATTGGTGTCGCCGACACAAATACGAAGGAGAGCATTTTGAAGGACAGCTTGCTTGTTCCTGCTGCTCTCTTTCGTCATATTGCCTCTTAGCTCAGTCGGTAGAGCACCTGACTGTTAATCAGGGGGTCGTCGGTTCGAGCCCGACAGAGGCAGCCATAAGGAGTCAGGCAACAGCTTGGCTCTTTTTTCACGTCAATTTCCATTCAGAACGCATATTGGTGCATTTATAAAAACCAAAGGGAATCAGGTATTATAGCGTTTATAGAGTTTATCATCTGATATTAGTTTAAGTTATTTCAGGATGGTGGAGAGGTAAATTAAAGATTCATGCGTACAGCGTTTCTGAAGGCGGACCGGGACGCTTTTTCAGCTCGCATCTTTATAATCAGAGGGAATTTGAGGGCGGTATTTACCCTTATTTTTGGACATTTGCTATTGACTTTTAGGTGGGATTTGTCTATACTGTTTAAGTGAATGTCACATCAAGATGTAATTAAAATTAAGGAGGCAATAAAGTGCGACGCATAAAAAAACCTGTTTTCTTTATTGTTGTTGTGCTTATAGCTGTCTTTGCCACGCTAAACTTTACAGGCATCAGCACTACCTATGGCGACATTGAAACCACTATTATCAAGTCTGTTGACGATATTCGTTGGGGAATTGATATCAGCGGAGGCGTCGACGTTACGTTTTCGCCTGCCGAGGGTGTGGAGGCCACTGAGGAACAGATGGGCGCCGCCCAGGCCGCCCTTGATATGAGACTTGTAAACCTCGGCATTACAGACTATGAGCTTTACGTTGATTACGCAAATAGCAACATTATCGTAAGATTTCCGTGGCAGGCGGGCGAGGAGGACTTCGACCCCGAGGCTGCGGTTCAGGAGCTTGGCGAGATGTCCGAGCTTACCTTCCGCGAGGGCTATGAGGTCGATGAATACGGACTACCCACCGGCGTTACCGCTGAGAATATCATTCTCTCGGGAGACGACGTCGTTTCCGCCAGAGCATTCTCCTATGAGGAAAACGGGCAGTATATGTACGGTGTCGCCCTTGAGTTCAGCGACGAGGGGTCGGCCGCGTTTGCGGAGGCTACTGAGACGCTTGCCGGGACGGGAGACGTAATATCTATCTGGATGGATAATACATGTATTTCCACTCCGACGGTTGAAACGGCCATAACCGATGGTCAGGCGTCTATTACCGGTAACTTCACATATGAATCCGCTAAGGAGCTTGCCGATAGAATAAGCGCAGGCGCGCTTCCCTTTGCGCTTGAGGCGTCCAACTTCCGCACGATTTCCGCCTCTATGGGCCTTGGCGCAAGAAACGCGATGATACTTGCAGGAATAATTGCGTTTGCACTTGTTGCCATATACATGATAATCTTTTACAGACTGCCCGGCGCAGTAGCCGCTATTGCACTGTTCGGTCAGGTTGTCGGAACGATAGCGTGCATTACAGGTTTCTTCGGAAATATTCCGAGCTTTACTCTTACCATCCCCGGCATCGCGGGTATAATTCTTGCGGTCGGAATGGGAGTTGACGCTAACGTTGTAACCTTTGAGAGAATCAAGGAAGAGCTCAGGGCGGGGAAAACCCTTAACTCTGCCTTGGAGCTCGGCTACTCTAGGGCGTGGACGGCTATCTTCGACGGAAATATCACCGTTGTATTTGTAGCCGTTATACTGATGGGCGCGTTTGGACCTCCGGACAGCCTGCTTGCTAAACTTATGAGCTTTTTGTACTTCATGTTCCCGACTACCATCGAGGGCACGATCTATTCCTTCGGCTACACGCTGCTCGTAGGAGTGATCCTCAACTTCGTGTTCGGAGTATTTGGCTCAAGGCTTATGCTCGCTTCGCTTTCAAAGTTCAAGGCTTTAAGGAATCCCAAGCTATACGGAGGTGTTGTCAATGAGGAATAAGACCTTTGATGTAGTAGGAAAGAGAAAGTATTTTTACATTTTCTCGTTAGCAGTAATAATTATAGCGGTAGTTTTGAGCTTTGTCCTCGGGATGAACGTGGCGATCGAGTTCAGAGGCGGAACAATCATCACCTATTCCTACACCGGCACTATTGACGAATCGGAAATCACAGCCGCCGCTGAGGAATTTTCCGGCGAGAGCTGCAACGTCACATTCGGAGAAAGCATTGCGGACGGTGCGAATACCGTTTCGCTTTCCTTCCCGTCGTCCACGGGATTTTCCGCCGAAAGGCAGGCCGAGCTTACCGACGTGCTCGCAGGGCAGTTTTCAGAAAATGAAATAACCCTTTACAACTCGCAGGACGTCAACGCCACTACCGGCGCGGGCTTCATGGGCAAGTGCATTGTGGCGGTTGTTTTCTCGCTTGTTGTAATGATACTCTACATTGGCTGGCGCTTCAGAAAGATAGGCGGATGGGTAGCGGGCCTTTGCTCAGTTGTCGCGCTTATACACGACATGTGCTTTGTGTACGCATGCTTTGTAATATGCAGGTTCGATATTGACTCCAACTTTATGGCGGTGCTTCTGACTATTCTCGGCTACTCCATAAACGCTACCATCATCATTTACGACAGGATACGTGAAAACAGGCGCATGTACGGCGACGAAAAGACGCTTGACGAATATGTAAATATGAGCGTCACACAGTCTTTGGGAAGAACCATTCACACTACGGCTACAACCGTTATTGCGATGGCTTCAGTGTGCGTAGTCGCGCTTGTCGCGGGCGTAGACTCTATTTTGAGCTTCGCGTTCCCGCTGGTTATAGGACTTGTGGCAGGAACTTATTCCTCAAACTGCATAGCCCCTACCCTCTGGACAATGTGGCAGGGCGCGATAGACAGGAAAAAGGCTGCTGTTCATTCAAAGAAATAAGCAGCTTTAAAGCGGCGCGGAGAATATCTGTGCCGTTTTTTATTGAACGGAGGTAAAGTATGGGCAGTATAACAGCCGGCGTTTCAACCTCATGCTGCTATCCGGAGCTTCCCGAGATAACGCTTAAGGCGCTCTGCGAAAGAGGAGTAAAAAATCTTGAAATATTTGTAAACACTCATTCCGAGCTTGAGCCGGAGTACATAAAAGGGCTTGCGGACATACTGAGGGCGAACGGCTCGCGCTGCGTGTCGATGCACCCGTTCACCTGCGGGATAGACACATACATGCTCTACACCGGCTACGAACGCAGAATAAGGGACTACCTTGAGTATCACAAGCGGTATTTTGAGGCGATGAACATACTCGGCGCGAAGTATCTTGTTTTTCACGGCAACAAGACCCCATGCGCCGACAGCGTGGTCATAGAGGGCTACGCAAGGCTCGACGAGGTTGCAAAAAGCTTTGGAGTAAAGCTGCTTCAGGAAAATGTGTGCAGGTGCACTACAGGTGATCTCAGCCAGCTTTTGAGTATGAAAAAAGCTTTGGGCGCAGACGCCGGATTTGTTCTTGACACTAAGCAGGCGGTGAGAAAGGGCTACGACCCTTACGACTTCGTTGCCGCTCTGGGAGAAAATATTAAGCACGTCCACTTTTCAGATCACGGCAAAAAGGGAGACTGTCTTATTCCCGGAGAGGGTGAAATAGACACTGAAAGGTTTATAAGAAGTCTTATAAGCGTCGGGTTCGAGGGCTCTATAATGCTGGAGCTTTACCGCAGCGGATTTAAAGATTATGACGACCTGATAAAATCGGTAAATTATATACAAAATGTAATAAGCAAATTGGAGAAATGACGAGCTATTTAAAAAGCAATATCCCCGTCCTGAATGTGGACGGGGATATTGCTTTATTGCGTTCCCATGAGCATGAAAACGCAAAAGCCTGCTCCAGGGGAAAACCTATTTATTAAGTTCGGTTATGATATTTATAAAGCTCTCAAGGTCGTTAAAATCCTTATAAACCGACGCAAACCGCACGTATGCCACCAAATCTATTTCCTTCAGCGCGCTCAAAACATCGTCCCCTATTTCGGAGGTGGATATTTCCGTACGCATTTCGTTAGCGGTCTTGTTTTCGATATCATCTACTATCTTTTCTATCGTTTCAAGGCTTACCGCACGCTTTTTAGTGGCCGTCGATATGCCCAGGATGAGCTTTTCACGGTCAAACGGCTCGAAGCTTCCGTCCTTTTTTAGAACCATCAGAACGGGCTTTTCCACGATTTCATAGGTAGTAAATCTCTTTCCGCATTGGCTGCATTCACGCCTGCGGCGCTTTTTGCCCTCGCTCGGTCTTGAGTCTATTACCTTTGTGTCCTCATAACCGCAAAACGGACATCTCATATACTGTCACCTCAAATTAAAGCTATAAACGTCAAAACACAAATACGTATACTTTAAATATATAAAATTATATCATAATATTTTTTTATTTGCAAGATTTAAACCGCTAAAAATCAAAGAATTCTATACCACACGGGCAGCTCGTTGCGGTATATTGCCGAGGCGTACTCTTTAATTGTCTCGCATTCGGCGTACAGCTCGTCAGACCCCGATTCATACATTGGCATAAGCCTAGACACGCTTACCGCCATGCTGTTTAGCATGTCCTCGCCGACAAAACAGCTGAGGGTTTTGGCGTACTTCGAAAAGCAGTCCTCAAGCTCAGATATTTTTCCGGGGGTATCCTCAGATGCAGAACGGTAGGAGTTTATAACCATTTCGATTTTTCCGTAAAGCTTTGTGTTCTGCGCGTCAATATAGGATATTGCCGATACGCCTATCGCTATTATTGCAGCAATTATGCAGATGCTTATTATTATCCGCTTCATTATTTATACTCCTTTTTAATTATTTTTAATGTCTTGTCAGGGTATGCCAGGCATAAAAGCACGTCCTTTGGGCTTAACTTTTTCTTTTTAAGCTCGGACAGCAGCTGTTCTCGGGACACATATTTTTCCGCAACTATAATTCCGTCCGATATTGCGAGCTGCGGTACGTCAAAGCCGTTTTTATCTTCGTGTGATTCCCCGACATTCTTGTCCCCTATGGCTTGTCCTACGTCCGACAGGCTCAGAGGTCTATACTCCTTCTTCTCAAGCACGCTTATCTGCCCTGTGGTTTCAACCACTGCATATTCAACCTGAGTTATGTCGAATATGCCGCTGTTCCTCATAGCCGCGCACACATCGTCTATGGATAGCCTGAGCTCAGAGAGCATTTTCTGATCTATTTTGCCCTCGGAAATTATGATTTTTGGTCTGCCGGTCAGTATATGCCGTATTTTTCTCGATTTGAGCGCCGCATACGATGCGAGAATATCCAGACACACAAGGGTAAGTATCGGGACTATGCCGGTGAGTATTGGAAGCGAGGGGTTTTCCATTGATAAAGTGGCTATATTGGATATTAAAATGGTTATAACCAGCTCGGACGGCGACAGCTCGCCGAGCTGTCGCTTTCCCATCGCCCTCGTGGCAAAGATTACAAGCGCATATACAATAAGCCCGCGAATAAAAACAATGAGCATGAATTTGCGTCCTCCGATTGGATAGATAATGTTATTTTGCGTTCTTTTAAGCTAATTATTACCCTGCGCATTAAAATAAGTCCATAAAGTATAATCGCGGCTCATGCGGAGAAAAATAATAAAAAACTTCAGAGGAAGAATATACCCATGAACAATCAGCAAAGTATCTATCCTAGGCTTGAGCGGAGTCTTGCCGAGATAAAAAGTATTTTCGGCGGGTCGAGTGATTTGAATATAGTAAAAACGAGGATCTTTAACACAGAGTGCGCGGTCGCGACGCTGGAGGGAATGGTGTCGAACGATAAGCTTTCAGAAATGCTTTTTGACCCCCTTATGCGTGTCGAGCCGGATTTGCTTCGCCTTAAAAAGCGCGCAGGCAGCCGGGAGATATACGACTTCATATCGCAAAAGGGGCTTTTCTCCACTGAAAAAAAGGAGCTGCTCAGTTTTGGAGAAATAGCTCAGCGGCTGTGCTCGGGCTTTGCCGTTATTTTGGTGGACGGAGTCGGCAGGGCTGTGGCCATCAGCGCTCAGGGATTTCAAACCAGAGCGGTGTCGGAGCCTGAAAGCGAATCAAATATAAAGGGCGCGCACGAGGCGTTCAGCGACAATATAAGGACGAGCATGTCGCTTATTAGGCGGAGGGTAAAAAGTCCTCTTCTGCGCTTTGAGTTTTTAAGGGCGGGACGCTTGGGAGACATAGAGCTGTGCCTTGTGTATATAGAAGGTAAGACGCCGGAGAAAATGCGCTCGCAGGTAAAAGAAAAGCTAAAAAAAATAAAGCTCGACCTTATTTTGACCAGCGGAAGCGTAATACCGTTTATAGCTAAGAGCAAAGGTGCGTTTTTCTCGGAGGCGTCCACCACAGAGCGACCGGATGTGCTCGCTGCAAAGGTCAACGAGGGAAGGCTGGGAGTACTGATAGATGGTGTTCCGTATGCGGTAATCGTGCCTGCGCTGTTTATTGAGAACTTTCAGACGGTTGACGACTACGAGGAGAAGCCGTACTTTGCCATGTGCCAAAGGTGGATACGGTATATCGCATTTTTTATTGCGGCTTTTTTGCCGGGAATATATGTTGCGGCGGCAATATTTCATTCAGAGGTACTGTCAAGACCGCTTCTTTTAAGTCTCATTGCCTCGGAGGAAAGCACGCCATTGCCGCTTGTTTCAGAGATGCTTATGGTGATAATAATGTTTGAGATACTCAGAGAGGCTGGACTTCGTTTGCCCAAAGCTATAGGCGGGGCAGTGTCGATAGTCGGAGGGCTTGTTATAGGCGAAGCTGCTGTGACTAGCGGTCTTATTTCCGCGCCTCTTTTGATTATAATAGGGATAACAGCCACCAGCTCGTTTGTAGTCCCGAGCCTTAATCCGCAAACAACAATTTTAAGGCTTGCCGGAGTCGCAGCGGGAGGACTGGCGGGATTTTTCGGGATGGCAGTGCTGATTGCGCTTACGCTTGTAAACGCGGGCGCGTGCGGTTCTTACGGGGTTCCGTATACCGCTCCGATAACCCCGTTTACTCCCTCCGCAATGAGAGACGTTATAACCCGCGTAGGATTTAAGAGGATGCAGAAGCGGACCGCAAATCTTGAGGAGCTTAACGGCTCGGGAGGAAAAAATGCCGTTTAAATATCCAAAAATAAGTCCATGGCAGATGTATATACTTCTTATTTTAGCAAGGATTCTTCATACGATGATATATTTTCACGGCGATTTAGGTGTAGGTCTGTGGATGCTCCCAGCACAGATTATTTCGTTTATCATAGAGCTGGCAGCCGCGCTGCCCCTGATTTTTCTTATGAAGAGCGGCAAAAGCGTAATAGATGTGCTTGGCAGGCGCGCGTGGGCGGCGAGACTGATAAGGGCGGGGTATGTGCTTTTCTTTCTGTTTATCGCTTGCGGCTCCATATCTCGGTTCGCTGCTTTTATGGATTCGGAGTTTCCCCGTGTGGCGTCGCCGATTGTCGTGACGTTTGTCATAGCCTTTGCAGCCGCGTACTGCTCCAGACTCGGGATAGAGGCGCTGGCAAGAGCCGGCACCGTCGTTTTTGCGGCGTTTATAATACTGTTTTTGTCAATGTCGTTGGTGAGTGAGGGCGAGTTTGACGCACTTAATCTGACAGTGCCGGACCGCGGTGATTTGGATAGCATGTGGAGAATGGTGTACGAGGACCTATGTTCAAGCTGGTGGATACCGATGCTTGCGGTGCTCGCGCCGTATGCGAGAGGAGGAGCAGGCAAAACAGTTGCGGCTTTTTTAATCACGAAGCTTTCGATTTTGGCAGTTCTTTTGATCTTGGTTTTAGGGGTTCTTGGTGATTTTGTGCGCGTTATAGGATACCCAATACTTGCTCTCGGCGCATATGCCAGAACTGACTTTATACGTCACTTTGATGCTGTAAACATGTTTGTCTGGAGCTTAAACTGCATAGTAGTAATAAGCTGCTATATTTTTATAGCGCTGTCTGAGAGCATCGCTATGTCCAAAAGCAAAAAGCAGAATAAAATAGGCATATGGCGGGAGCTTCTTGCTGGTGCGGCTGCCGCAACGGGCGCATGGGCAATGTACGTGTTTAAGCTGGACGCCGCCGCAGGTGCTGTCAACGTTGTAAAGCTTTCAGGTGTTATTGTTCTTGGAATAATACTTCCGGCGCTGGCGTTCGCCGTAATGAAACGGAGGGATGATGCTTGCGTAAGGCGTGCGGATATCTTATCGCAATAATAGTATGCATTCTCATGTGCAGCGGCTGTACGCAGCTTGCCGACGTAAACCTGCGGCTTGTAGTTCATGCGGTGGGAATAGACGTTGATGACGATGGAGTATACACTGTCAGCTATCAGGTGTTTGCGGCTCAGCCGTCAGGCAGCGGAGGACCTGTTGACGCTACCGACCAGAATGTCATTACAATGGTAATGTACGGCAGGAGCATTTATGAAGCGCAGAAAAACCTCGAGCTTCAGACCGGCAAGGAGGTCCTTACCGGTGACACCGAGCTGATAGTTCTGGGGGACAGCTTCTTTGGCAGGGATATCTCGGGGGTGCTGTCGTACTTTTGGAATAACTACGACATATATATGGGCGTAAACGTGGTGTTTACCGACGGGAGGGCGTCGGATGTAGTGAGCGCGGAACTTGAGCACGGTACAGCGGCGGCGGAGCTTTTGAATCAGATGATTTCCGCCGCGTCGAAATACAGCGTCAGCGCGCATTCGCGCCTTATAGACATCAGCAACCGCCTTAAGGACGACTGCTCGGGATTTATAATGCCGGTTATAAGCGCACGTGCGTCCGGCGCCGCCGATATAGAGGGACTGGAGGACTCTAAAATATACGATAAGGCGATAGGAGTATTTAAAAGCGTCCTGATTTCAGGAGGCACGCCGGTAAGATATCTTGAACCTGAGGAGGCAAGCGGCATATGCATGCTCACGGATAGGGCGGACCTGCTTGCCCTTGAGCTTATGGCGGGTTCTTCGCACGCTTCTGCAGAGGTAAAGATAGACAGCGTTAAGCGGAGCGTGGATATATCGGAGGACGGCAGCCCCAAGATAGACGTAAAAATAAACGGGACTTTAAAAATAAGGGATAATCCGGACGGCTGCGACCCAGCTCTTATAGCGGACGGAGCTAAAAAGGAGATATTTGAGCGCTGCGGGCTGGGGTACAGCGCCGTAATGGAGTATCCGTGCGACGCGTTCGAGATAATAAGGCTGCTGAAAAAATACCGTCCGGACTATCTTGAAGCATATTTCGGCGGTTATAACGAGTTGTTAAGCTCGTCAAGCGTAAGAGTAAGCGTGTCGCTGACGGTAAGAGAGAAATAATGCATGCTTAAAAGCGGCAAAACGGGGCGCAAGTCTTGAAATCGGTGCGGGGGTATGTTATGATATACAAAATAGACGCAATTTGTCCTCAGAATAAGACGGCGGCGCAGGATGACCTGCGGGAGAGGAGAAGGCTTATGATAAAAATCGACAATCACCTTGGCACAATCAACATAACAAATTCCTACCTCATGTCGCTGATAGGCCATGCGGTTACGGGCTGCTTCGGCGTTGTAAGGATGAACCCTGTCGGAGCCAAGCAAGGAGTAAAGACGAATATTCTCGGAAGCACCTCGATAGACAACGGCGTAAAAGTTCATATTCCCAAGAACGCGAATTATATGATAATAGACCTGCATATTTTTGTGACGTACGGCGTCAACGTCGGCGCTATAGTAGACAGCATCGCAAATAAGGTAAGATACGTCGTCGAGAGCGAGACCGGCGTCGATGTAAAAAAATTAAACGTCTATGTGGACGGTATGGAATCGTAATAAAGGAGAAAGACAGGAAATGATTTCCGGATGTATACTCAGGGACGCGTTTATAAGTGCTGCCAACAGCATATCGAATAATAAAAAAGAAGTAGACGAACTCAACGTTTTTCCCGTGCCGGACGGCGACACCGGCACAAATATGTCCATGACCCTTTCAAACGCGAAAAAGGAGCTTGTCCTCATGAAGGACAGCGCAACCGTCGCGGAGGTTTCAAAGGTAATGGCTTCCGCCCTTCTCAGAGGAGCAAGGGGGAACTCGGGAGTTATCACCTCGCTTTTGTTTAAGGGATTTGACAAGGCGCTCGCCGGAAAGACCGAGGCGAACGCCTGCGATATCGCGCGCGCTATGGAAATCGGTGTGGAACGGGCGTATAAGGCGGTGATGAAGCCCACCGAGGGCACTATACTGACGGTTGCGCGGCTTGCCGCGGCAAAAGCCAGGGCTGTATGCGAAACCGCGGAGGATATACCAGAGTTTTGGGATGAGGTGTGCTGCGAGGCGGAGACAGTCCTTGAGACGACTCCTGAGCTTTTGTCCACTCTTAAAAAAGCCGGAGTGGTGGATGCTGGAGGAAAAGGCCTTTGCATTATCATGAGAGCCATGGGTCAGGTGTTCAGCGGTGGACAGGCGGTTAAGGATCTGTCCGAGGAAGCGAAAAAGCCGTCCCAGCCTGTTACCGTTGAGACGTTTGCGTCGGTAGTGGGTGAATTTGACGAGGAAATACATTTTACATACTGTACCGAGTATATAGTTAAAAAAGACCCGGGCTGCCCGGACGCGATAACGCTCAGGGCATATCTTGAATCAATAGGCGACTGCGTCGTAGTGGTGGAGGACGATGAGATAATTAAGGTCCATGTGCACACGAACAATCCTGGTCTTGCAATTGAAAAGGGACTTGAGTTCGGTCAGATGAACCTGCCTAAGATAGAGAACATGCGCCTTCAGCACGAGGCAAAGCAGATGGAGAGCAGGCAGTCGAAGTCGGTCGTGTCAAGCTCAAACAAGGTATACGCAGTCGCGGAGCCGGAAAAGGAGTTCGGCTTTGTGGCGGTCGCCGTGGGAGACGGCATAGAGGCGATGTTTAAGGACGCGGGAGCGGACTGCATAGTTCAGGGCGGGCAGACGATGAATCCCTCTACCGAGGATATTCTCGCCGCTATCAAGGCGTGCCCCGCGAGGACGGTGTTTGTGCTGCCAAACAATAAAAATATTATCATGGCTGCGGAGCAGGCCGCAAAGCTTGCCGACAGGAGGGTGTGCGTCCTTCAGACAAGGACTATCCCCCAGGGAATATCCGCGCTTTTGGCGTATGACGAGTCCGCGGACTTCAATGCGAACCGCACCGGCATGACAAAGGCGTTTGAGCGGGTAAAGACTGGTCAGGTCACGTTTGCGGCGCGCGACAGCGAGTTTGACGGAGAAAAGATAAAAGAGGGCGAAATACTTGCTTTGGAAAACGGCAGGCTGTCGAGTGT
The DNA here is from genome assembly GCA_048393055.1 of Candidatus Faeciplasma sp. Classification (GTDB taxonomy): domain Bacteria; phylum Bacillota; class Clostridia; order Oscillospirales; family Ruminococcaceae; genus Faeciplasma. The sequence continues at coordinate 56,070 of DBFJJS010000008.1, read as the reverse complement.
CGAGAGCGATGTTGAAAAGGCCGCCTACAAGCTAACCAAGCGGCTCGTAAGCTCGGACAGCGAGTTCATTACCATTATATACGGCGCCGATGTGAGTGACGCGGACGCGGAGTCGCTTCGCGCGAGGGTGGAGGAGAAATTCGGCCAGAGGCTGGATATAAACCTGATAAGCGGCGGTCAGCCGGTTTACTATTACATCATAAGTGTTGAATAATTGCGGGCGGCGCAGCTTGGCTTTCGGGCGGCGCCGGCTGATTTGAGAGGAAGTTTTTCTTGAAAAGCCTTTTGAAGTACTTTAAGGGTTATACTGTCGAGGCAATCTGCGCGCCGTTTTTTAAAATAATTGAGGTCGCGTTCGAGCTGATGGTCCCGATGGTAGTGGCGAGGATAATAGACGTCGGAATACCGGCAGGGGACAAGGGATACATCGCGCTGATGTGCGGACTGCTGGTTGTTTTGGGGGCTGTCGGGCTTGCAAGCACGCTTACGGCCCAGTATTTTGCCGCAAAGGGCGCGGTGGGCTTTTCCTCTGCGGTGAGGCAGGCGCTTTTTGACCATATCCAGTCGCTGTCCTTTACCGAGCTTGACAGGCTTGGCACATCTACGCTGATAACAAGGCTTACAAACGACTTGAATCAGGTGCAGACCGGAGTAAATCTTACGCTCAGGCTTTTGATGCGTTCGCCGCTTATTGTTTTCGGCGCTACCATAATGGCGTTTACTATAGACGCGAAGCCCGCCATGATATTTTTGGCGGTAATACCCGCGCTTTCGGTCGTTATATTCGGGATAATGCTTATAAGCATTCCGCTTTATACCAAGGTGCAGCGCAGGCTTGACGGCGTGCTGCTGAAGACCAAGGAAAACCTCGCCGGGGCAAGGGTTATAAGGGCTTTTTGCATGGAGGAGAGCGAGACTGCGGACTTTATCGAAAAGAATAACGCGCTTGCAAAGATGCAGAATTTTGTCGGCAGGATATCGTCTGTCATGAACCCGCTGACATATGTTATCGTAAATATAGGAATAATATTTTTGATATATTCCGGCGCTTTAAGAGTAGACCAGGGTGCGCTTACACAGGGCGAGGTAATAGCGCTGTACAACTATATGTCGCAGATACTCGTCGAGCTTATAAAGCTTGCCAACCTTATAATAAGCATAACCAAAAGCGTAGCCTGCGCCAACAGGATAGAGGCTGTTTTGAAGCTGCAGCCCTCTATGGCAAACGGAAGCGTTACGGAAGGGAACCCGCAAAGCGAATATGAAATCGAGCTTAGCGACGTCAGCTTTAAGTACGCCGACGCCTCCGCCGACTCTCTGGAGGGAATAAACCTCAAGGTAAGGCGCGGCGAGACGATAGGCATAATCGGCTCCACCGGCTGCGGCAAAACGACGCTTGTCAGCCTTATACCAAGGCTTTACGACAGAACCTGCGGAAGCGTGCTTGTAGAGGGTGTGGACGTTGAGGATTATGACGCCGTGGCGCTCAGGGATAAAATAGGAATAGTAATGCAGAAGTCGGTTTTGTTCCACGGCACGATACGCGACAATATCCGCTGGGGAAAGGAAGACGCCACCGACGACGAGATAAGCCGCGCGATAGAAGCGGCTCAGGCCGCGAACGTCGTGGCTGCAAAGCCGGAGGGTCTTGACTATGTGATCGAGCAGGGTGGAAAGAACCTCTCCGGCGGTCAGATGCAGAGGCTGTGCATAGCCAGGGCGCTTGTGAAAAAGCCGAGTATTCTCATTTTGGACGACAGCTCCTCCGCGCTTGACTACGCCACCGACGCGGCCTTGAGAAAGTCCATCGCGTCTTTGCCGTTTAATCCGACCGTGCTTACGGTCTCGCAGAGGGTGTCGTCTGTTATGCATTCTGACAGGATAGTTGTGCTCGAGGACGGCAGGGCGGTAGGAATAGGGACTCACGAGGAGCTTTTGGAAAGCTGCCCCGAGTACAGCGAGCTGTATGCGTCCCAGATAAAGAGCGGCTCAGGGGGTGTCAGGTCATGAACGGCGCGGTAAAAAAGCTGATTTTCATGCTGAGAAGATACAGCGCTTTAATGATAATATCAATAATCCTTGCAGCCGCATACGTGATTTTGACTTTGTACGTGCCGATAATATTCGGAAACGCCATAGACAATATAGTCGAGGGCGGCGTGGATATGCCGGCGGTGGTAAAATACCTTGTTCAGGCGGGGATTATAGCCGGTATCGCAGCCCTGATGCAGTGGGTGATGAATATCGTCAACAACCGCATCACCTATGAAGCGGTAAGGGATATAAGGGAGCGCGCGTTCAAAAAGATAGAGGCTTTGCCTCTTAGCTATATAGATTCCCACGCCCACGGTGATTTGGTCAGCCGCGTAATAGCGGATGTGGACCAGCTTGCGGACGGGCTTCTTCTGGGATTCTCGCAGTTCTTCACCGGCGTTGTGACGATTGTTGCCACCCTTTGCTTCATGTTTTCGATAAGCTGGAAGATAACCATTATCGCGGTGGTGCTGACGCCGCTGTCGCTGTTTGTGGCGAGGTTTGTGTCAAAATCAACCTACGAGCTGTTTAAAAAGCAGTCGGAGGTCAGAGGCAGGCAGACCGCGCTTATAGACGAAATGATAGGCTCCCAGAAGGTGGTCAAGGCGTATAACTACACCCAAAGGAGCCACGACCGCTTCAGCGCTGTCAACGACGAGCTGACAAAGGTATCCGTAAAGGCGATATTTTTGTCCTCGCTCGTAAACCCGTCTACGAGGTTTGTAAACGCCATTGTGTATGCTGCCGTAGGGCTCAGCGGGGCTTTGTCGGTGGTTTCGGGAACGGTGACGGTAGGAGGGCTTACCTGCATTTTAAACTATGCCAACCAGTACACAAAGCCGTTTAACGAGATAAGCGGAGTTGTAACGGAGCTTCAGAACGCACTTGCCTGCGCTGCGAGGATATTCGAGTTTATCGAGACCGAGGAGCAGCCGTCCGACGAGGGCGCGGCTGCGCTGAGCGGCGTTAAGGGCAACGTAGAGCTTGACAGCGTCTGCTTTTCATATGTACCCGGCAGGAAGCTTATAGAAAACTTCAACCTTAAGGTCAGACCCGGACAGAGGATAGCGATAGTAGGTCCTACCGGCTGCGGCAAGACAACGCTTATAAACCTTCTCATGCGGTTTTACGACGTAAATTCCGGAAGCATAAGGGTAGAGGGAATGGACATAAGGGAAGTCACCCGCCACAGTCTGCGCTCCGGATACGGAATGGTGCTTCAGGAGACCTGGCTGAAAACCGGCACGATACGGGAAAATATCAAGATGGGCCGCCCGGACGCCTCGGATGAGGAGATGATAGAGGCGGCAAAAGCCACTCACGCCCACAGCTTTATAAAAAGGCTGCCCCAGGGCTATGACACTGTCATCGGCGAGGACGGCGGAAGCATCTCGGCGGGTCAGAAGCAGCTTTTGTGCATAACAAGGGTAATGCTCGCAAAGCCTCCCATGCTGATTCTGGACGAAGCGACATCTTCAATAGACACCAAGACGGAAATAAGGGTGCAGCGGGCGTTTGAAAAGCTCATGCAGGGCAAGACAAGCTTTGTAGTGGCGCACAGGCTTTCCACCATTATGAGTTCTGACCTGATACTTGTCATGCGGGACGGGAACATTGTCGAGCAGGGAACGCACGACGAGCTTATGGCCAGGGGAGGCTTCTACAGTGAGCTTTACAACAGCCAGTTCGCGCACTGATAAGAGTTTGTACTAATTTTAAAAGCACAAGCATATATTTCACCAGAAACTTATATAGAGCGGGAGCGCACAGCTGCCGGAAATTTTATACAAGGTATGGGTGATTATTATGTTTGTTAAAACCATCAAGCTAAAAAAGACGGCTAAAATACTTGCGTATGTACTCTGCGTGCTGGTTGCGGTTTTCGGAGTGGTGTTTATCTTCAACCGCCTGTTCGCCCCGCAAGGAATAATGCTGTCGTCGCAGCAGGAGCAGCTTGAGTTCCTGCACGGTCTCGGCTGGGAGACGTCGGTAGAGCCTATCGATTGCCGCAGCGTTGTTATTCCCGAGGAGTGGAGCGACGTTTACACCGAATACAACGAGCTTCAGATCCAGCAGGGCTTCGATCTCGACAAGTACCGCGGAAAGTATGCCGAGATCTATACATACGAAATATATAACTACGGCGATTCCAGACCGAATATAGTCGCAAACCTTATAATATGCGACGGAAGGCTGATTGCGGGAGACGTGTGCTGTACCGAGCTCGGAGGATTTATGCAGGGGCTTGTAAAGGCGGACGCATAGCACGGCAATAGGATACGGACGTAAAAAGGATGTGGGCATATGATAAGGCTGGACCGGTTTATTTCGGGACAGATCCCGGGAATTTCGCGTAGCGAGGCAGTAAGGCTGTGCAAAAGCGGCGCGGTGACGGTCGATGGCGCGGCGGCCAGGTCGCCTTCCGCAAAGATCGATCCGCAAACCGCCGTTGTGACTGTAAACGGCGAGAAAATATGCTATAAGGAGCATGTTTACATAATGCTCAACAAGCCCGCCGGAGTCGTCTGCGCGACGAGAGACGGGCTATCCCAGACGGTTTTGGAGCTTCTGCCGGAGGATTTAAGACGGCAGGGGCTTTTCCCTGCCGGAAGGCTGGACAAGGATACCGAGGGCTTTGTTTTGATAACGGACGACGGAGCGCTCGCGCACAGGATGCTGTCCCCGAAAAGCCATGTGCAGAAGCTTTATGTCGCATGCCTCGGGCACGAGCTATGCCGGGATGCGGAAAAGGTCTTTGAGGAGGGCGTCGTTCTGGAGGACGGCACAAAATGCCTGCCGGCGGGCATAAAGCGGCTGGACGGCGGCTTAAAATGTCTTGTCACGCTTCACGAGGGGATGTACCATCAAATCAAGAGGATGTTTGAGGCTCTCGGAAACGAAGTGACTGGTCTTGAGCGGGTAAAAATCGGCGGAGTGTGGCTGGACAAGTCCTTAGTCAGGGGAGAGTCGCGGGAGCTGACTAAGGACGAGGTGTCGAGGCTTGTTTTAAATGAATAGAATAGTTTTAATCAATAATCCGTCAAATTAAATAAAGGAGTGCGAAGAAGTTTAGTAAAAAAAACACTTGTGATGCTTTTTCCAAACGGCTATAATAATACCATGACAAAGCTACAGTTTAAGTTAGCACTATATTTCGGCAAGGAGGCCTTTCAATGTCAAGTTTATCACTAAAGCATATTTACAAGAAATACCCGGGCGGAGTAGTAGCCGTATCTGACTTTTGCCTGGAAGTAAAGGACAAGGAATTTATCATATTAGTCGGTCCTTCAGGATGCGGAAAATCAACTACGCTGCGTATGATAGCAGGACTTGAGGAGATTACGGACGGCGAGCTGTACATAGGCAACAGGCTTGTAAACGATATCGCTCCTAAGGACAGGGATATCGCGATGGTGTTCCAGAACTACGCTCTGTATCCTCACATGACCGTTTTTGAGAATATGGCGTTTGGCCTCAAACTTAGGAAGACTCCGAAGGATCAGATTGCGCGCAAGGTTGAGGAGGCTGCGAGAATACTCGACATCCAGCACCTGCTGGACAGAAAGCCTAAGGCTTTGTCAGGCGGCCAGAGGCAGCGTGTCGCGTTAGGACGTGCGCTTGTTCGTGAGCCTCAGGTATTCTTACTTGACGAGCCTCTTTCAAACCTGGACGCTAAGCTCCGTGCTCAGATGAGAACTGAAATAGCTCTTTTGCACAAGAGACTCGGAACAACCTTTATCTACGTAACTCACGACCAGACTGAAGCTATGACCATGGCGGACAGGATAGTAGTTATGAAGGATGGATTCATTCAGCAGGTAGATACTCCGCAGACACTTTACTCCTATCCCTGCAATTTGTTTGTAGCGGGCTTTATCGGTTCGCCTCAGATGAACTTTATCGATGCTAAGCTCGTAAAGATCGACGGCAAGTATAATATTGAATTTGGTTCGGAGGACACCAAGGAGAGAAGGGGTAGAAAGTTCTATGTAGAGCTTCCCGAGTCCAAGGTAAACGAGGAGGTACTCCTGCCGTATCTCAACAAGGAGATTATCGCGGGCATCCGTCCTGAGTGCATCCACGACGAGGAGATGTTCATTTCCTCCGCTAAGACTGGTATCATAGAAGCTACCGTAAACGTTGCCGAAATGATGGGCGCCGAGACGTATCTGTATCTCAGCTGCGAGGGAATCAACCTCACAGCCCGTGTTTCCAACCGCTCTACAGCAAGACCTCAGGATGTTATTACCTGCGCTCTTGACGCGAACAGGATCCATATCTTTGATAAGGAAACTGAAAAGACCATTCTCCACTAAATGACATTGTATTTTGATAAAAGCGGCTGCTTTGTTTCGGCAGAGCAGCCGGTTTTTTAAATGGAACACATAAAAGGAAAATAGCTATGAAAAGAATTATTTCGATTATTTTGTCCGCAGTCATCATGATGGGATTTTTCACCGGCTGCGGCGCAGGAGAGAGGGAAAAGAGTATGGAGCTTGAGTGGATCGACTCCCCTCAGTCGTATGAGGACTACTTAAACAACGCGAAGATAACCTCGCTTACCCAGCTCGGAAACACCTATAGGCTGAAAAAAGCCATAGAAAAGGCAGAAAACGGCGAGGACGTAAACATAGTGTATCTCGGCGGATCAATTACCGAGGGCGATATTCTGCAGTCTGAGGAGCGGTACGCCGTCCGCACCTATAACTACTTTAAGGAAACCTTCGGCAAGGGGGACGGCGAGAACGTCCACTACTTCAATGCCGGCTTCAGGGGCACCGGTTCAATGCTCGGAGCATTGAGATGCGAAGACGATGTTTTGTCCAACGAGCCTGACATCGTGTTTATCGAATTTGCGGTAAACGACGGCGGCGAAACAAGCGACAAGGACGGATTTGAGAGCATCATAAGAAGATGCCTTGAATACGATACCCAGCCTGCCGTTATCCTTCTCTTTGCAAGGATGGAGGAGGGCTGGTCGTCTCAGGACTGGAAAAAAGAGATAGGCGAGTACTATGACCTGCCCATGATAAGCTATGCGGACGGCATTACCTATCTTATGGACAACGGCGCCATGACATGGGCGGAGTTTTCTGACGACTACACTCATCCCAACGCTCACGGCGGCGAGGTCATAGCTGAATTTATAAACTATTTCTTCGACGAGGTTGACAGGCTTCCCAGCTCTGAGTCGGATGTTAAGCTGCCCGAGCCGATGTTCGACGGAAACTATGCCAACGCCCACCTTCTTACAAAGAACAGCTACGAGCATACCGACGAGACGGAGGGCTCGTGGAGGACCGGAAGCACGGGAGATCACTTCCCCAACGGCTGGACCAAGATGTACAGCGAGGACAACGAGCCCATCGTATTTGAGTTTACCGGCAAAAACGCGTATGTCATCTATCCCAACGCCGGCAGCAACACGTACGGCATTCTTGTTTGCGAGGTGTATTTCGACGGCGAGCTTGTTGCGACTAAGGAGTTCAACGAATACTCGGAGGGCGGCTGGATGAGCGCGACCATCGGCGAGCTGTATATCAGCCCGACCGTCGGCGAGTACAGAATAGAGATATCCGCCAAGGATGATAACCCCAAGTGCGACCTTCAGGTTTTGGCAGTTGCGTATACGGACGGACTGTAAGCCCTGTAAATTAAATATTTTAAAGCATGAAGCGGCTGCCGGAATTCAGGGCGGCCGCTTTTGTATTTATGTGCATCACTTGCGAAGCCGTGAGCACAGTGATATAATTTGCTTAGCATCATTTTATGAAAGGATCTTTGATATGAATAAAAAGAGCATAATGCGCGTTTTCAGGGACACATCATATGTGAGGATGGGCGGCACCGACGCTGAGCTTAAATGTGCGCAGTATTTAAAGGATTATTGCGCGGGACTGGGCTGCGAAGCGGTCATAGAGCCGTTTGAGGTGCCGATGGGCAAAATCGCCTGCGAAAGCCTTACCGTAGACGGCGAAGCCGTTCCGTGCAAGGGCTATATGCTTTGCGGAAGCGGCAGCGTGAGCGCTCCGCTTTACTATCTCACCGGCAGCGACAAATACAGCCTGAGCCTGTGCAGGGATAAAATCGTCCTTATCGACGGATATCTGGGACGCTGGATGTATCATGACGTTGTGTCAAACGGAGCGGCAGGAATAATAACATACGACGGTCATGTCAATTATTCCGACCGCGACATAGACGCAAGAGAGCTTCGCCAGGCGGCGGTAGGGGAGGATAAAAAGCTTCTCTGCGTAAATATCAACGTCAAGGATGCGGTAAGGCTTATTAAAAACGGCGTGAAAAACGCCGAGATACGCATAGAGCAGGACGAATATACCGGTCAGTCGCAAAACGTGGTTCTTGAGCTGAAGGGAAGCATCGAGGACGTGATAGCCCTTACCGCTCACTACGATTCCACCTCGCTTTCCAAGGGCGCGTACGACAATATGTCGGGAAGCGCAGGGCTTATGGCGATGGCCGAGTACTTTTCAAAGAACCCGCACCGCTATACGCTCAGATTCATATGGTGCGGAAGCGAGGAAAGAGGCCTGCTCGGCTCAAAGGCGTACTGTGCTACGCACGAGAGCGAGCTTGAGCGCATAAAGCTCAACATCAACCTCGACATGATAGGCTCTGCCATGGGCAAATTCATCGCCTGCTGCACGTCGGAGGAAAAGCTTGTGGGATACATAGAGTACATGTCAAAGGAAACCGGCTTTGGCGTAAAGGCAAGCCAGGACGTTTACTCCAGCGACTCCACGCCCTTTGCGGACAGAGGCATACCGGCGGTTAGCTTTGCGAGGATCGCGCCTAACTCTGCCGGAACGATACATAACAGCTATGATACATCTGCGATCCTGAGTGCGGACAGCATGGTCCGCGACATCGAGTTTATCACGGCGTTCACCTCGCGCATGGCAAACGCCGCGATGGTGCCGGTAGAGCGCGAAATGCCCGAGAGCATGAAGGAAAAGCTCGACATCTATCTCCTAAGAAAAAGGGACACGCCCAAGCTCAAATAACGAACTAAGCTTAAAATCCCGAACCTTGGCGCATGGTTCGGGATTTTTACAGCACAATTATAATTACGAATAGTAATGTTATCTTTATATAAAACAATAAGTATTTAAAACTATCAGAATTATCTGACTATGTCATGCCTTCGACCGGAACTGCGGGGAAAACCTGCCCATGAAAAAGGGACGGCATGCGCCGTCCCTGACTTTTTAAAATACCAAAGGCATATGGCTACTTTGCGTATTCCACAGCTCTTGATTCCCTGATAATGTTTACCTTTATCTGACCTGGGTAGTCCATTTCATTCTCGATTTTCTTTGCTATCTCCCTCGCGACGACTACCATCTTTTCGTCGCTGACCTTTTCGGGGGAGACCATTATTCTCACCTCGCGTCCCGCCTGGATAGCGAAGGACTTTTCTACGCCGTCATAAGACGAGCAGATATCCTCGAGCTTCTGGAGACGCTTGATGTAGTTTTCAAAGTTTTCGCTTCTTGCGGCGGGTCTTGCGGCCGAGATAGCGTCCGCAGCCTGAACAAGCACCGCAATAACGGTGTGCGGCTCGACGTCGCCGTGATGAGCTTCAATAGCGTGTATAACCTCGGCGGATTCCTTGTACTTCCTGCAAACGTCCACGCCTATCTGAACGTGCGAGCCTTCGATTTCGTGGCTGAGCGCCTTGCCGATATCGTGAAGAAGTCCGGCTCTTCTTGCAAGAGCAGGGTCGACTCCCAGCTCGCTTGCCATCATTCCGGCGAGGTGTGAAACCTCTATTGAGTGGTTGAGCACGTTCTGACGGTAGCTTGTTCTGTAGTGAAGCCTTCCTATAAGCTTTACAAGCTCGTGGTTGAGACCGTGGATGTTGGCTTCAAGCACAGCCCTCTCGCCCTCCGATTTGATGACCTGCTCTACCTCGCGCCTTGCCTTGTCCACCATTTCTTCGATTCTTGTCGGATGGATTCTGCCGTCCTGTATCAGCTTTTCAAGCGCTATTCTTGCGACCTCGCGCCTTACTGGGTCGAAGCAGGAAAGCGTAATAGCTTCCGGCGTGTCGTCTATTATAAGGTCAACGCCGGTGAGCTGTTCGAGCGCGCGTATGTTCCTTCCCTCGCGTCCTATGATCCTGCCCTTCATTTCGTCGTTAGGCAGCGGGACTACCGAAACCGCCGATTCCGAAACCTGATCCGCAGCACAGCGGGATATCGCCAGCGAAATAAGCTGCCTTGCCTTGGCTTCGCACTCTTCCTTGGTCTGCTGCTCGTACGCGGCTATCTTTACCGCCTTGTCGTGAACGAGCTCGTCCTCCAGAGAGTTCAGCAAATGCTCCTTTGCCTGTTCTACGGTGAGTTGAGATATGCGCTCCAGCATGTCAAGCTGGCTTGTTTTGATCTTTTCAGCCTCCTTAAGCTTTTCGTCAGCCTGCTTCAGCCTTGATTGTACCGCTTCTTCCTTTTTGTCGAGAGCGTCCAGTTTTTTATCTAATGATTCTTCCTTTTGCTGCACCCGCCTTTCCTGACGGGAAACCTCCGAGCGGCGTTCCTTAATTTCCCGCTCTGCTTCCGTTCTGTTTCTGTAGATCTCATCCTTGGCTTCTATAAGTTTTTCCTTTTTGAGCGACTCTGCTTGCTTTTTCGCTTCGTCGACAATTCTTTCGGCTTCCTGTTCAGCTGAGCCTATTTGCGCTTCAGCAATTTTCTTTCTATGTTCAACGCCAAGCTTGAAAAGAATAACCCCGCCTATTGCAGCGCCGACTACAAATGCAGCCGCAGCTATAAGTAAGGTGTAAAAATTAAATGTAAACGGCATTATCTGCATCTCCTTTCTTAAGATTTTGCATAAATCGCACATTTTATATGCAGAATACAAAAATTATAACTCTGATGTTTATGATTAATCTCTGTGCATAACATTTTAAAGTATATGTACGCAATCTTTGAACAAATCATTAAATAATCTTCGTATAATACAATACCACATACGATAATATTTTATAATAGAATTGTACACATGTCAAGTAGATTGCCTTACATTTTCAGACCTATTTATTTCAGACAGGAATATTACAGGGAAATCAGGGGCAAAAACACAGACATCGTCTGCATAAACAGGCATATGTGCAGAATTTGACTAAAAATTATAAAAAACTTAGTTCTTTTTGTAAAAATTTATTGACATAAGTTTTAACATAGGGTATATTAAATACATAAAAGCAAACATTGAGCCAACATCGCGGGCAAATACAAGCGCAGAATTTCCCTTCGGAAGCATGTCGGGGCTGATATGCGAAAGAGAATGACGTTAATAATCGTGAGGTTTAACATGAATGAAGCACTAACAAAAAAGCTATCCGCATTGATTCTTTCCGCTGTTCTTGCGTCGGCGCTGCTGCTCAGCTCCTGCGCTGCCGGGGACGATATAAGCCCGCAGCGGGTGGAAAACGAGCAGACGGAACAGGCGCAGCAAACGGAGCAGACTGAAACCACTGACTCAGCGGGCGGTGAGCATATAAGCGAGAGCGAAGAGACAGGCGCAGATCCTGAGCCATATCCTTACGACGCTCAATACGAGATAGTACTATACTCTCTTCCTACTATTCTAAGGCTTGAAACCGGCGAATACTACTCCGCCAACGCAGACGGCTCGGCTACCTACACGATGTCCTTCACGGGCGATCTCGAAGATGGGATATCCAAAATTACCGGCGGTCTCGAGCTGCTGGGCGAGGTGGAGTACTATGAGGAATATCCCTTTGACAGATGTCCCTCTGACGCAATAGCAACTAACGGCGGCAGGCTGATGATAGGCTCGATTGTCTACTATTCCCCGGAGGACGGTTCGGTAACGGTTGTTTTACCGCAGGCGTATGAAAATGAAGACAGCTTAATAATCGGCTACAAGCTCTTCCGGGACGACTACTACAGCACGGAGGAAGCTCAGACCGAAGCCCGCAGCGAATCGGTCCGGAATGTAGAATCATATAAGGAGCTGGTTAAAACGGTTGACATTGCACCGCCCGAGCAGGAGATATACCTGCGCGTCCCTGCAAAGCGCAGCACAGAGGATATTCTTATCGACCAGCAGTCTCCCATCGTAATCTGCAACGGCAAGGTATACACCCCGTCGGAAACCCCTCCGATAATCGCAGACACACCAGAGAAGGCGAAGGCGCTTCTTGGGGACATGATATCGGATTTTACCTTTGTGGGCGAGGTTCATTACGCTGTGGCCAAGCTTGATTTTGAGGACTATACCGACGCCGACATAGCCTCAAACGTCCTGTCTGAGGGGACGCTTATATACATGAACGGGGACGGTTCGGAGATTGTAGCCGCACGGAAATTTCCCCGAAGGACTGCCGACGGCTATAACGCCGCGTTTGTGTACTCCTATTCCGATGAGCTCGCGGCATATCAGCCTTGACAGGCTGTATGAAACTCCTTGAAAGAGGGTCTTAACATGTACAAAGTGAGAACAAAAAAGCTTCCCGCACTGATTCTTTCCGCTGTTCTTGCGTCGGCGCTGCTGCTCAGCTCCTGCGCTGCCGGGGACGATATAAGCCCGCAGCAGGTGGAAAACGGGCAGACGGAACAGACGCAGCAAACGGAGCGGACTGAAACCGCTGACTCGGCGGACGGTGAGCAGGAGACTTCCGAAACAAACGGCATCCAGGAGTACGATGCAGACGCATGGGACGGCGTTTTGATAGACAGCATGCCGCCGGCGATACGCATAGGCGGTGAGGTTTATTACGGAAACAAGCCGGGCGCGCAGTACCATATTATTGAAAGCGGCTCGGAAATAACGCCGTATGAATACGTTCTTGAGCTGACAGAGGACAGACAGTATCTCGGGACTTCGGTTTACACCGAGGACTGGGCAGGCTCTGATGATGTGGATTTTGCCGCCACATATATCGACGGGGCGGCGGTGTATTATAAAAATTTTGACTCGGTGCTTTTGATTCTCGACGAGCCTACATAGCTTGACGGAGATATTCTCGTCGGCTATACATACGTTATGGATATGAGCGGTAAAACTGTTCAGGACGAACCCCGTTCGGCGGTAAAATGCGGCGATATCGTTTACACCTCTGACAGGACCGGGTACAGGGTGCTTTATCTTGCGCCCGACGCAGGTCTGACCGCAAGCCAGATGGAGCTTGCTCTTACCGAGAACGCCCAGCTTATCGGAGAGATAGCGCATCGGGAGTATCCGTTTGAGGAGGAGTCGGACGGAGCGGTGACAAACGACGAGGACATTGTTGGAGCAAAGGCGTACAGGGACGCCGGTTCACTGCTTATAATACTTAAAGAGCCGATAGAGCGCGACGGCGGCTATATAGTCGGCTACCGCTATATGGAGGACGAAAGGTTTTAACGGCGTTGCGCTTGGATTACTATTCCGAGGCGGCAAATACTTAAACAACACCCTTTTTTCATTATTTCTTCTCACTTAAGGACAAGGGCATCGGGCTTTCCGGTGCTTTTGTTCTTGACAAACGCGAGCAACTGTGCTATATAATGATTAAATATTGAATGCTGTGATGGGAAAGCCGGTCGGCAGAACGTCTGAAAGAGAGCGCCGTATAGCTGGGAGCGGCGCGGCGCGAGCCGAAAATTTCCGGACACCGTCCCTGAGCAGCGCGTGAGGAGCGCGCCGTATGCCTGCGATAAGGGCCGCATTTACCGCCGACAGGCAGCCTGTAAATGCAAAAGCTAAACACCAAGGTGGGACCGTGTATTATGCACCCTTGAATTATTTCGGGGGTGCTTTTATTTTTGCCGGATAAACCGGTTAAAATATATTCTGTATTTTGTGCATTCGATAAAAATAATATAAGAGAGGTATTTATCATGAAAGTAATCATGCATGACGGCAGCGTTGAGGAGCATTCCTTTGACGAGGAAATCGGCAGAGGCGCTTTGCGCCACACCGCTTCGCACATACTCGCGCAGGCTGTAAAGAGGCTTTTCCCCGATACCAAGCTTGCCATAGGCCCGTCTATTAAGGACGGCTTCTACTATGATTTCGACAGGGAAGGCGGATTTACAAGCGACGATATCGCAGCTCTTGAAGCGGAAATGAAGAAGATCGTCAAGGAGAACCTCCGGCTCGAGCGCTTTACGCTCCCGCGCGAGGAAGCGATAAAGCTTATGCAGGACAAAAACGAGCCTTATAAGGTGGAGCTTATCGAGGATCTTCCCGAGGACGAGGAGCTCAGCTTCTTTAAGCAGGGCGAATACGTCGACCTATGCGCAGGCCCTCACGTCACTTACACATCTGCGGTAAAGGCGTTTAAGCTGACCTCCGTCGCGGGGGCTTATTGGAGGGGCTCGGAAAAGAACAAGATGCTCACCCGTATTTACGGCACGGCGTTTACAAACAAGACAGACCTTGACGAGTACCTTGCAAGGCTTGAGGAGGCTAAAAAGCGCGATCACCGCAGGATAGGCAAGGAAATGGGCCTGTTTATGATGTCGGAGGAGGGACCGGGATTTCCGTTCTTCCTGCCCAACGGTATGATTTTAAAGAATACGCTTATAGATTACTGGCGTCAGATACACACCCGCGAGGGATATGTGGAGGTCTCAACGCCTATCCTTCTTGATCGCCATCTTTGGGAGACGTCCGGCCATTGGGATCACTACAAGCAGAATATGTATACAACCGTCATCGACGGCGAGGATTTTGCGATAAAGCCGATGAACTGCCCGGGCGGAATGCTTGTTTACAAGTCTGAGCCGCGCTCATACAGGGATCTTCCGATGCGCATAGGCGAGCTGGGACTTGTCCACCGCCACGAAAAGAGCGGCGAGCTTCACGGTCTTATGCGCGTGCGCTGCTTTACTCAGGACGACGCCCATATATTCATGACAAACGAGCAGATAACCTCCGAGATAAAGGGGGTAGTAAGGCTTATAGACGAGGTCTACAGCCTGTTCGGATTCAAGTACCATGTGGAGCTGTCCACAATGCCGGAGGACCACATCGGCGACGAAAAGGACTGGGAGGCGGCGACAGACGGTCTTAAGGCCGCTTTGGACGAAATGAACATGCCATACGTCATAAACGAGGGCGACGGAGCGTTTTACGGTCCTAAAATAGATTTCCACCTCGAGGATTCCATCGGCAGAACGTGGCAGTGCGGAACGATACAGCTCGACTTCCAGCTTCCGATGCGCTTTGAAGCGGAATACACCGGCGCTGACGGCGCAAAGCACCGCCCGATAATGATACACCGCGTTGTATTCGGATCTATAGAAAGGTTTATCGGAATACTTATCGAGCATTACGCCGGGAAATTCCCCACATGGCTTGCTCCCGTCCAGGTTAAGCTCCTGCCCATAACAGACCGCAACAACGACTATACCGATAAGATCGCCTCCATGCTCAAAGAGCGCGGAGTGCGCTGCGAGACTGATAAGCGCGCGGAAAAGACCGGCTATAAGATAAGGGAAGCACAGATGGCTAAGATCCCTTATATGCTTGTCCTTGGCGATAAGGAGCAGCAGGAGGGCACTGTGTCGGTGAGAAGGCGTGACAGCGTCGAGACCACAGCAATGAGCGCAGAGGAGTTTGTAAATATGGTCAGTCGCGACATTGAGACAAAAGGAAGATGATAGGTCCGGTGAGAATAGTTAGCTCGTGAGCTAACTATTGCTCTTAACCTTTAAATTAATAGAACTTACTGCATAACTCAAAGCAAAGGTTAGGCCCGTGGTATATAATCTCTCAGCTAAGAAAATAATTTTTAAAAAATTTTTCGAACTAAAAAACATATAATAGTGTTGCTTCGGTGATAGAAAGCAGTACAAGCTGTGAATATTGTCGGACAAAAGGCTTAAAATTGAAGACAAAATGTGCAGCTTTAACAAATTAAATATTTTTAAAATTTTGCTGAAACAAATTCTATCGCCGCAGACACTTATTAGACAGCGGAAAGTTAAAAGCCGTGTCGACATCAAACCGCCGCCATGTTAAATTTTGCTTGACAAAAATGCGGGCGGATGATATAATGCTGTCGTCTCGGTGCTTCCGAGAATTAATATTGATCTCTATCTGTGGCACTTGCGGGGTAATTTCGCAAAATGCGGCAGTAGCGATGAAAATCTAAAAGGAGGAAATTTTTCATGAAGATGAAGAAACTCATGGCTGTCGTTTTGGCAGTCGTAATTGCCATCTCTGCAATGGCAGTTAGCGTTTTTGCTGAGACCTATAGACTTGATCTCGCAAAGACTTCAACTTACAACAATGGTAAGACAATCACTTGGACCTTCGACACCAACATCTATAACCTCTTCGGTTATGCTGATCAGGATAGCTACATTGAAGTAAAGCTTCCTACCAGCCTTACTGATACAAGCTGGTTAAATCAGAATCCTGACAATAAGGCACCTAACATTAACTGGTATATTGAGGTTAACGGCGTTAGAACTCAGCTCAAGAGCGTAGATGCTTATGATACCACTTACGATGTAGGAGCTAAGGATGTTAGATACTTCACTCAGTATGTAAACTTCGGTGCTTTCACCCGTCCTTACTACTACTACAACGGCGATCAGTGGGCAACCATTGCTCAGTCTCAGATGGTTGGCGATATCACCTCTATCAGACTTATCGCTGAAATGACCTACTCTGACAACAACGACCACTCTATGGCTACCGGTCAGGATTGGTGGCAGGCAGGCTTCAAGACTGACAACTACGACATGTATGTTCAGCTTTGGGATGCCGGCAGCAACGGCATCAAGGATTACAATGGTGAGGGCGGCGATGATACCCTTATCACCGGTTCTCAGACTCCTGTAGCTTTCATGACTGTTGCTAAGAGCGAGAACCAGCTCACTGCAACAAGTGACGTTAGCTTCCTTAACTCAGTTTACGGAGAAAACAACCAGGTTACTTGGAATGATGCTTGGACTTGGGACCACACCATCCAGAACAGAGCTGCTATCCTTGGCGCTGAGTCTGCTAAGGTAATAGTTGTTCTTAAGGAACCCACCAACGGTGTTGCTCTTTACACCTTGAGAACTGCTGACCAGCCTACCGGTTCTTACGATTCTTCAGAGTCTGTGGGCAACGCTAATCCTTGGCCCAACTACGGCACATGGGCTAATCCCAGCAACGTTGACATTGCTTCTACCTGCATCGTTAACGGTCAGGTAACTCAGCTCGAGTTTGACCTTCCTATGGATTACCTCTATGACACCTCTTACGGCGTATTCAACGGCGGCATTTGGTTCACAGAGCGTCAGACACTTACTCAGTTTGAGACCAACTGGGACGGCAGACAGTACTACATGGGCAATCCCATCAACTACTGCCACCAGGCTACCGATGTTTACATCGAGCTCACAATGCCCGAGGTAGACGACGGTGATGACACTATCAATGTTGATGATCCTATCGAGCCCGGCGATGTTGAGACTGAGCCCGATACTCCTTCCGATATCGAGGTAACCGATCCTGTTGAGGATACCACAGGGGATACCAACCCTTCTACCGGTATTGTTCTCGCAGTTATTCCTATGGCTATCGCTGCTGCTGCAGTAGTAGTTTCTAAGAGAAGATAATTTCCTCCTGAAACAAGAAGGATAATTAACTGATTGGTAGATCACAAATCAGTTGCCCCACCCGATGCAGACGGGTGGGGCATTTTTTTTCGAAAGCTGCTCATATGCATAATTTACATAGCCAAAACGGGCAAACAGATTTACTCTGAATATTTACATAAAAGATTTGAAACACTTTAATCCAAACAAAATCACATACAAAATGCACAAATTTGTTGAAAATGCTATGTGGGGTATGCTGAGTGGGCTGTTGAAAACACGCCGAAATCGTTATGATTGTAAACAATCTATAAAAAATATGCCGTAAAGAGAAATCCAGTCATATATATTGACATGAGGACGTAGTTTTGCTATAATAAAAACGCTTAAAAAAGATTGCGCTGCATCAAAGTCTTGATATTTTTTAAAGCAAGCAAATATTTTTTGGGACTATCCGATTTGTGCAAATTGTCCGAAAAAATATTTGCTTATCCCTGTTTATGGGGGGTATTGTGCCTGCTTTGTGCAACTTGCACATATCACGGATTGTATCTTGTATGTGCTGTTTGATTCGGCGGCAGATGTTGTGTATGAAGCGCTTTGCTTTTGTTAAATTTAGCTTGGAACAAAAATGTGGAGGAACTATGGAAACGATTCTTGCGACGCACGGTCTGTGCAGAGACTTTAAAATCGGCGACGGAAGCGTAATTCACGCCCTTAAGGACATAAATATTACTGTAAACGAAGGTGTTTTGACAATACTTAAGGGTCGTTCGGGCTCCGGCAAGACTACGCTTATCAACCTTTTGGGTGCTCTTGATCGTCCGACGAGCGGAGAAGTTTTTTTTGACGGGACTGATATTACAAAGCTCAGCGACCTCAAGCGCGACGAGCTCAGGCGGTATAAAATGGCGTTTGTATTTCAGTCGGTCGCACTTATGTCCTCGATGACGGCGTACGAGAATGTGGATTTCGGGCTCAGGCTTTCAAAATTTCCGTACGACAAAAGAAGTGAAAGGGTTCAGAAATGCCTTGAGGCAGTAGGACTTGCCAAGAGGATGCACCACCGTCCTGGGGAGCTTTCGGGAGGTGAGCAGCAGCGTGTTGCGATAGCGAGGGCGCTTGCGCATGAGCCTCGGATAATCTTTGCCGACGAGCCGACTGCAGAGCTCGACTCAGCCACCAGCCATCACATTGTAGAGCTGTTCAAACAGCTTGTAATGGAAGAACATATGACCATAGTAATGACCACACATGACCCCAGCCTTCTGGAGATTGCGGACAGGGTGTATACGTTAGAGGACGGTGAGATCGTTGAGTAAGAAAAAAAGGAAAGAGCTTGAGCATCAGCAGGAAATACTTGTGCCTGAGGCTCTTAATTCTGAGTATGCCATCGAATGTGAAAATCTTGTAAAGATATATAAGACCGATCAGATTGAAGTGGTGGCGCTTCAGGGGCTTGATCTGCAAATTAAAAAGGGCGAGCTTGTCGCGATAGTGGGTTCGTCTGGTTCTGGAAAATCGACGCTTTTGAATATGCTTGGCGGTCTTGATAAGCCTTCGGCCGGTTCGCTTATCGTGAATGGCAGGAATCTTCTTAAGTTTACCGAAGAGGACTACATGCTTTATAAGCGCAATATGGTAGGGTTTGTTTGGCAGAACAACGCAAGGAACTTAATTCCTTATCTTACCGCCGTGCAGAACGTAGAACTGCCGATGCTTCTGCAGGGGCAGAAGGAGAGACGCAAGAAGGCGCTGGAGCTTTTAGACGCGGTGGGACTGTCTCACAGGATTAATTCAAGGCTTGATCAGATGTCGGGAGGCGAGCAGCAGCGTGTCGCAATAGCGATATCGCTTGCCAACGACCCGAGCATCCTCCTTGCAGACGAGCCGACCGGCTCAGTAGATACAAAGACTTCCGATCAGATACTTGGAGTATTTGAAAACCTGAACAAGACCAAGGGCATAACGATTGTAATAGTTACTCACGACTTAAGGCTTGCAAAAAAGATAAACCGCGTAATAGCGATACGCGACGGCAGGACCTCAAGCGAGATAATAAAGAAGACGCACGCTGAAATAATGCGTGAATCCAAGGCGCTCGGAGAGGAATACGAAGCTCCGGAGGACGCTATGGCTGCCGCCGATGAGACTGAGGATGGATATGTATCCGAAGAGCTTGTCGTTTTGGACAGAACAGGCAGGCTTCAGCTGCCCAAGGATTATCTTGATGCACTTGGCATAAAGGGCGGATCAAGGGTAAAGGCCGATCTTGATAAGGAGCAGGAGAGAATATATATCAGAAAGGCTGAGTAATTTCCAATATTTTTATTAACCTTAAGTGGAGACATACATCGCAACTAAACTTGATGAAAGGTGGATAACACAGTGAAGAACAAACTTCTTAGGCGAGTAGCGTCGTTTGTTATGGCTATTGCGATACTGCTGCCGACCTTGACCGCTGTTTACGCCGAGGAAAACCAAAGCGATGCGCCTGCCGACACCGGTATGGACATAGCGACGGATTCCGGTAACTCTGAGGGCGAGGATTCCCAATCCGGCAATAACATAGTGGAAACCTCTGCTCAGGTCATTGACGAGCTGAACCGTGCTAATACTTACAGCACCTATTATGACAATCATGTCAATGATCCGAGGCCGGATAGGGAGTATATCGTCAGCGGAGCGGACTACAGTTTCGCCAGCGAGGATACCGGCGCATACATCGATACTATCGACGGCGTCGAGGCGGTCGTGTGGCCAAACGAAACCGGTTATATCGAATTCCCGATAACCATCGACGAGGCCGGCATATATAACGTAGAGTTGACGTACTACGTTTTGGCAAGTGTAGCCAACGACGTTGAGCTTTCCTTCAGCATCGACGGGGAGGTTCCCTATGCTACCGCAAGCAGAATTGTTTTGAACAAGGTCTGGGTAGACGACGAGAACTCTACCGTTATTGACGAAAACGGTAAAAAGACATTCAAAACAGACGAGCACGGCAACCAGATAAGACCTACTCTTACCGAGTACCTTACATGGCAGACCGCGTCCTTTAAGGACACCGACGGACTCTTCAACGATCCGCTGATCTTCTATTTCACAGAGGGCGAGCACGTTTTGAGAATAGAGTCTCAGAAGGCAAGGTTTGCCATAGCTCAGATAAGGGTTTATAATCAGGAAGAGCCCAAGTCTCTTTCCGAGCTTGACACGGTTACTACAGATGAGTCTGTAGCGTCGCAGACGACCGGCGTCAATATTCTTCTTGAAGGTGAAGCGGCCGATTATAAGTCGGACATAACCCTTTATGCCACATACGACCGCTCAACATACATAACGTCTCCTTCCGACCCGGTTAAGATGTACTACAACACCATAGGTCTTGAAAACTGGAAGACCTCGGGTCAGACCATCACGTGGAAATTCACTATGGACCAGGCCGGATGGGTCAAGATAGGAGTTCGCGGCAAACAGAATCAGATGAGAGGTCTTTACTCCAACAGAAGGCTTTACATAGACGGAGCGGTTCCCTGCGCAGAGGCGGAAACCTTAAAGTTCCATTACTCTGAGAACTGGCAGTGCGTAACTCCGACGGATGAAAACGGGAATACAATTTACTTTTGGCTTGAAGCTGGTGAGCATGAGATAAGCTTGGAGGCAGTTCCCGGTGAGATAGGCGATATTATGCGCCGTCTGGATGATCTGGTATTCTACCTCAACAGCTATTACAGGCAGATACTTCAGATTACATCGCCCACTCCGGACGAATATAACACCTATATGATAGATAAGCAGATCCCGTCTATCCTTCCCGACTTTGAGATATATGCTCAGCAGCTTCGCGATATAAAGGATGAAATCGAGACATTGGCGGGAACCACAGGTACGGAAGCGGTCTCTCTTGAGACTATGGCTCAGCTTCTGGATAAGTGCATAGACAGACCGGACGATATACCGTCTATGCTCGGACAGCTCAAGGACGATATCGCTTCTCTGTCTCAGTGGATGACTGACTACCGCAGCCAGTACCTTGAGGTAGACCTCATTGAGATAGTTTCTGCCGAACAGGAATTTTCAAGCGTAAAGGAGAACTTTTTCAAGTCTCTTTCTTATGACTTCCAGGCATTCTTAGGCTCGTTCTTTGCAGACTATAACATACTTTCCGATGAGAACGAGGACGCTCTCAACGTATGGGTATCATTAGGGCGCGATCAGGCGCAGATAGTAAAGGAGCTCGTAGACTCCTACTTTGTACCTGAAACCGGAATTGAAGTTTCAGTAAACCTTGTACAGGGAGGTATACTTGAGGCGACGCTTGCCGGCAAGGGACCAGATGTCGCGCTCTTTATCGGAGGCGACCTGCCTATCCAGCTTGCGGCGCGAGACTGCATCGTCGACCTTTCTCAGTACGATGATTACGAAGAAGTAATCGAGAGGTTTGCTCCGAACATTATGACGCTTTATACATATCAGGACGGAGTTTACGGATTGCCGATATCTCAGACCTTCCCGATGATGTTCTACCGAACCGACGTATTGCGGTCATTTGGATTTACCGAAGTTCCCGAGGACTGGGATCAGCTTATCGACATGCTGCCGACTCTTCAGAGAAGCTATATGGGAGTAGGTCTTTCGTTCGACGTATTCGGTACGTTTATGGTGCAGCGCGGACTTAACTACTATAACGAAACCAAAACAGCTACTATATTTGAGGATCCCTTGGCAGTAGATGCGTTCGAGGTATGGACAAAGTTCTATACAACCTATAGCTTTGAGCAGACATTTGACGCGTTCTCAAGATTCCGAACGGGCGAATATCCGATTATCATAACCGGATATACCTTCTACAACCAGCTGTACATGGCTGCTCCCGAAATCAGGGGACTTTGGGACTTTGCCCTTGTTCCTGGCTATAGAAATGAGGATGGCAGTATAAATCATGCCGTAACATCATCGTCGGCGGGCGGAATAGTATTCACCAAGCTTAACGAGCAGCAGAGGGCTGATGCTTGGGAGCTGCTCAAGTGGTTTACATCGGCTGAAATCCAGTCTGAGTACGGACGTTCTATCGAAGCACTCCTAGGTCCGCTGGGACGTTTCGACACAGCGAACATGGAAGCTATAAGACAGCTCGCCTGGTCGCGCTCGGAGGCGGATTTGATACTGGAGCAGATGAACGCAACGGTTGAAATCGACATTATTCCGGCAACTTATATCGTAACACGTAACATAACTAACGCTTTCAGAGAGACCGTCAACCTTAACAAGAACCCAAGGGATACATTCCTGTGGTTCAACAAGGATACAAACGACGAGATCATAAGAAAGTATGAGGAGCTCGGAATCGAGATTCCCACAGAAGACGATAACTAAGGAGGGGAGCGAGGCATATGGCTAAAAAGGAAAAGGTCGCTGTAGCAAAGCCCATTAATACCATAAGCAAGCGCGCATATACATGGCACCTGATGAAGAGAAACTGGGCATGCTACTTGATGATGTTGCCGTTCTTTGTGCTGTTCACGATATTTACAATCGTGCCGGTTGTGATGTCCTTCCCTCTCGGACTTACTAATTTTAACCTTGTACAGTTTCCGAGATTTATAGGACTACAGAATTTCTATTCGCTGTTTGTAAATGACGACGTGTTCTTAATTGCAATAAGAAATACTCTTATCTTTGCAATATTCACCGGTCCGTTCTCATATGTGTTAAGCTTTATACTTGCTTGGCTTATCAATGAGATGAACCCGTTCTTCAAGGTGTTCTTTACGTTTGTGTTCTACGCTCCGTCAATGACGCCGTCTGCGTTTGTAATCTGGCAGCTTGTGTTCTCGGGCGACTCCTACGGATACCTGAACTCGGTGTTGATGGACTTGGGAATAATCAATACGGCGAAGCAGTGGCTGACGGATACGACGTATATGATGACGATAGTTATTATTGTACAGTTATGGACGTCGATGGGCGCCGGCTTCCTGGCGCTGCGAGCCGGATTCCAGAATATCGATGACTCCCTCTACGAGGCGGGAGCCATCGAGGGAATACAAAACAGATTCCAGGAGTTGTTCACTATCACAATCCCAGCTATGGGACCGTCCCTTCTGTTTGCTGCGGTGCTTGCAATTTCGGGAGCGTTTACGGTGGGAAGCGTAGGAGCTACACTCTGCGGACTTCCGTCTACAAACTACGCGGTGCATACGATTATGAATCACGCTCAGGACTACGGTTCGATTCGTTATGAGATGGGCTACGCCTCGGCGATATGTATGGTACTGTTCGTAGCGATGCTTGTTACAAATCATCTGATACGTAAGCTGCTCAGCAGATACACTGATTGATAAAGGAGGGGGAGATATAATGGCATCTGATAAACGTTTGACCGCCGAAAAGCAGGCGGCCATACAGGAAAAAAAGCTTAAGAGGCTGAGAAGAAAAAGGGTAAATATTAATACCGTGCACGTTAAGAAGTCGAAGGGCAAGCATATCAACAGCTCTATTGGCGGAGATATCGCAATATTTATCCTGCTGGCGCTTTTGGGCATATTTATGCTCTTCCCGCTTTACTATTCAATCATTCAGTCATTCAAGCCGATAAGTGAGTTGTTTGTATTCCCGCCGAAACTCTATGTTATCAGCCCTACGACAGAAAACTTTTCAAATCTGTTTAAGGTTGCGGGCAACCTCTGGGTTCCGTTCTCAAGATACATATTCAACTCGGTATTCATCACCGTCGTAATTACGATAATGCATGTATTTGTATGCTGCTGCTGCGCGTACTGCCTTTCAAAGTGCCGTTTCCCTGGCTACAGGTTCTTCAACCAGCTTATCGTAACATCCCTTTTGTTCACTTCTACCGCTACAGGTATCATGCAGTTCGTAGTTATGGCTAAAATGGGAATGATTAATACCTATTGGGCACTGATATTGCCCAGCGTAGCGACGCCTATGGGCCTGTATCTTATGCGCCAGAGCATGTCTACCATCAACGACTCAATAATTGACGCTGCAAAGGTTGACGGTGCTGGAGTATTCAGAACATGTTGGCAGGTAGTAATACCTAACCAGAAGCCTGCTATTGCAACGCTTATCATATTCGTATTCCAGAGCGCATGGAACGTACAGGGCGGCGCGCTTGTTTACCAGGAGAATCTTAAGACGCTTCCTACGATTATGTCGCAGATTGCGGCCTCAGGTATTGCTCGTCAAGGCATTATTTACGCGTCGGCGGTAGTGCTTATGATTCCTCCGCTCGTCATCTTCCTTATCGCTCAGAGTAATGTTATGGAGACGATGGCCAACTCCGGTATGAAGGATTAACACACGACCAACATGAATTACTAAGAAAAGGATAAAGGTGATAAGCGGTGACGAGTATACATATTAAAAAAGCGCTCTGTGTACTTTTAGCGGCCCTGACAGTGCTGTCGGTAATGACCGTTTCTGTCTGTGCCAAAGATCCGTACATATCGTACAGCTATGACGCATGGGGAAAGGCTGTTCCATCCCAGAATGGTTATATCGTAAGAGATACCATAACCGGAGCAGACATGGGGCTTGATCAGCTGTCGGACCCGGAAAGCCCGCTGTTTATCAGCGAGGATGAGCCTGCAACGCTCAGTGACGCAAAGGATTTCTTCCTTTCGCCCAACAACGAATTCTTTATCGTTGACACAGGAAACAACAGAATAATAAGAACAGACGTAAACTTCAACCTTATCGCGTGCTACAAGACGTTCACCGGCAGCAGCCTTACCGAGGAGTACACTGCTTCTGACGGAAGCACTGCGACAAGAGAGGTAACCGGTCTCAAGTCTCCGTATGGTATATTTGTCGATGAGGACGATATCATGTATATCGCGGACAGGGATAACCAGAGGGTCATAAAGGCAGGCTTTGACGGTAAAATCATCACCGAGTATACAAGACCTGACACCGAGCTTTACGATTCAGTATCATTTTACTGCACTAAGGTGCTTGTAGACTCATCCAAAAACGTTTACGTAATTTGCCCCGCGGTAAACAAAGGAGCTATAATGTTTTCACCCTCCGGCTCCTTTATAGGATTTTACGGCGCCAACAGAGTTGAGGTTACCGCAGAGGTTATAAGAAATAAGATTTGGAGAAGATTTGCGTCCGAATCTCAGGCGGCGTCACTTACAAGAGCTACTCCGGTAGAGTACGCTAACTTTGACATTGATGACGAGGGCTTTATCTATACTGTAACAGAGGTTGCAAATATTTCGACAGACGCAGTTAAAAAACTTAACCCCGCCGGTGAAAACATTCTTGAGCTGACGACCAACGCGGCAGATCTGACGTTCGGCGATCAGGAGGAAGTTACTTATTCGGGTACTACTTATGTAACCAGACTTACAGACATAACCATAGGTACAAACGGACTTATAAATATTCTCGACTATACCTCGGGACGCGTATTCCAGTATGACAGGGAGTGCAACCTTTTGTTCATCTTCGGAAGTGATCAAGAGGCGCAGAACGGGGGATTTGACAATCCTAACGCTATCGAGTGTCTTGACAATTACATCTTCATTCTCGACGGCAGAACCAACGATATAACGGTCTTTGAGGAGACGCTGTTCGGCGCATACGTCCATGAGGCGGTCGAGCTGTTCAACAGAGGTCTCTATGAAGAGGCAGTAGGTTACTGGGAAGAAGTCATCAAGAGGGACGGAAACTACAATATGGCTTACATTGCCCTCGGCAGAGCTTATCTTAATAGAGACGACTACGACCAGGCAATCGAGTATTTCAAGCTCGCATATCAGGACGAGGATTACGATAGGGCATTTGAATCGAAGCGCAAGGAGATGCTCAGAGACAACTTTACTCTCATTGCAGTAATAGTTATAATCGTTATTATAGCATTGATTGTAATCGGAATGCTCAAGAAGCGCGGAAAGATTCCTAAAAAGCTTATTTCGACATTCTTGGGCTGGCTTGGCAAAAAAATAAGGCGGCTCTGGCAAAACCTTATGCCAAAGCTTGAAAGCATTGCGAAGGGGGGCAATAAAAAATGATTTATGATATGACTCCGGTGCAGTGGCTTAAGCATGTAATTTTCCATCCTATCGAGGGCTATGAGGACATGAGGTGGAAAAAACAGGGTTCCCTGAAGATATCGGCAGTAATAGTGCTGTTCCTGTTCATAGCTCAGGTTTTCAACGCCAGATTCGGCGGCTTTGCATATAACATGAGGGCGTACTCGGACGTATTTAACGTAGTTCCGATACTTGTGCAGAGCGTTGTATACTATCTTACGTGGGTGGTGTCTAACTGGTCCTTCTGCACCCTGCTTGACGGCGAGGGCAATATGAAGCGAATTGCAATATATTCTGCGTATGCGCTTGTCCCGTACATTGTAGGAAGCATACTTTCCACTATAGTGTCTTACTTTGTAACTCTCGACGAATCCATCTGGGTCACTGCCATATCGCAGATAGGTCTTTGGTGGTCTGTAATCCTGATGGTATTCGGGATTAAGGCATGCCACCAGTATTCATTCGGTAAAACAATAGCCTGCATAATTTTGACCGTAATCGGTATGCTGCTGATTTTGTTCCTGCTCGTACTGCTTATGTCACTCTTCCAGCAGGTATGGCTCTTCTTCTTCACAATCTATACCGAGATCATGTATAGAGTGAGAAGCTGATGGGCAGAAAGTGAGTTATTATGAAGAATAAATTTTTCAGGTTGATCGCTTGTCTGCTCGTTGCGGCGATGCTTGCATCAATAGCTGTTTTTCCAACAGCGGCAGACGAAAATACCGATGACAGCGCTGTGACGACTGACTCGCAGACACAGACAACAGACGATCCTGATGCAGATTCGGCAGCGGACGGCGTCTCTGACGGCGAGACCGCCGGCGAGGAGACGGCTGGCGAAGAAGCTACTGAGGGCGGCTTAACCGAGGGAGAAACGGGCGGCAGCGAGGAAGAGCCGGCAGAAGATACAGAGCCTGTAGAAGAACCGGCAGAAGAGGAAGAAGACGAGGACGATGAAGAGGAAATAGTATTTCTTACCGACGAGGAAGAGATCGCCCGTTGTACCGTAGCAGCGGAGAACGACAGCTTCATCCTATACCTTGACGAGCAGTATGAGAGAATAGGGCTTTACGTCAAGGAATCCGGAGCCGTGCACTGGACCAACTGTGTAAACGCGCTTTTGGATGATGCTACAAGCACTCCAGCTTCGCTTAAGACAAGGCTTTCAAACATTGCGGTTAAATACGGCAACGCGACTGACCTTACCACGTCTCAAAGCTACCTCTACTCCTACAGGGAATCCACAGAAGACGGAGATACGACATTTGAGCTTGTAGACAACGGGGTGAAGGTAACATACGACTTCAGAACCGTCGACGCCGAGATTCCTGTGTATTACGTTATAACGGACGAGTATCTTGAGGTATACATCGTAACAGACGAGATCAATGAAAAATCCGGCTATGTAGAGGGAGTGACCGCAGAGGAATCGGAGACGGATGTCACCATACTGACGGACATTGCCATAGGTCCTTACATGAGCGCTGCCGACAGCAGTGCTACAGGTTACATGCTGATACCGGACGGCTCCGGCGCGATTATAAACCTTAACAACGGCAAGACTAACTATTCAAATTACAAGGCTACTCTTTACGGTGACGATGTCGCCAATGTAAGGGAGCTTATGGCGGACGTTACAGAGCAGGCTTACCTTCCTGTAATGGCGATGGTAAAGGGAAACGACGGTCTTGTAATGATTGCGACAGACGGCGACACGTTTGCATCAGCCAACGCAGGCGTTGCTTATAATAAGAACGATAATGCCGGCTATAACTACTGTTATTTCTCATTTATGCTTCGCTCTACGGATACGTACAACATGGCGGGTCAGTCAAACATTTTGGTATTTGAACGCGGGGACGGCTCGATACCGGTTGAGCGTCTTGCTGTAAGGTATTACCCGATAACCTCGGATAACGAGGTAGTTTCCTATACTGAGATAGCGGACGTTTATAGGAATTATCTTATCGAGGAGAAGGGTCTGACAAAGGTCGCGCAGAGCGATTATGCTCCGCTGTTCATTGACTTCTACGGAGGAACTCTTAAGTCCAAATCAATCCTCGGCATCCCGATAGACGTTAAGACTGCGTTTACCACATTTGAAGAGGCTGTAGAGATAGTTTCGGAGCTTATGGAGCTTGGAGTTACTGATTTTGTTGTCAACTATAACGACTGGTCGAACGATTCCATGTCGGGAAAGATAGACACAGGTGATTCAATAGCAGGCTGTCTTGGAGGCAGAGGCGATTACGAAGATATGATCGAGTTCTTTGCTGAAAACAACGTCGACTTTTACAATTCGCTTGATAGCTATACATTTACGTCAAACGGCAATGGCTTCTGGACGCTATTCGATACTGCATATAGAATTTCTAGGTCTTATGCAAGACCATATAACTATAATATCGTCTATGGTACTCCCGAGCCGGGCGTGGCTCCCGCACTGCTCGCACCAAAGTCGATAGCAGACCTTTCCGAAAAGGTTACAAAGAATCTTTCGAAGTATGAGGGCGCAGGTGCAGGACTTGGTTCCTTCTCTTCAAAGCTGTGGTCGGACTTCTCTACAAGAAATCACACCAACCGTGCTACTACAGCCCAGTACATAATGGATATGTACGCGTCCCTTAAGGAAAGCGCAGGAAAGATAATTGCTGACGCTCCGAATGCATATCTCCTTCCATATGTCGACACCGTAAAGAACCTTACGCTTGAGTCGAGCCAGTTCAAGATTGTTGATCAGGATATCCCGTTTGTCCAAATGGTGCTGCACGGCTATATACCATACTCCACCGAGGCTATAAACGGCTCCCCTGATTCAAAGGAGCAGTTCCTTAAGGCGATAGCCGCAGGCTCTAACATCCAGTACGATTTCATATACAGCAGCGCTACAGAGGTGTCAAATACAGATTATGACAACCTTTACTACGCAACGTACGAGGGCTGGGTCGATGAGTGCATAGGCGAGTATCAGATTGCAAAGGAAGTTCTTTCGCTGGTATCGGACTCTGTAATGACCGGCTATGAAGTTGACGGCTCTGTAATCACTACCACATATGAAAACGGAGTTGTGACGACGGTAGACCTTGATACCGGTGTGATTACTGCGGACGGCAAGATATACAATTATTCTGATTATGTTGATGAAGGAGGTTTGAGATAATATGGCTGAAGCAGCAGTAAAAGCCGTGAAGGAAAAGACCCCAAAGCCGGCTAAAGCTCCAAAGGCGCCTAAGGCTCCAAAGGAAGCAAGGGCAAAAGGTCTGAAGATTCCTTATGAAAGGCGTAAAGCTCTTTACGGATATGGCTTTTTGGGAATATGGATCATAGGCACTCTCTACTTCTTCATTAGCCCTCTTATCACGTCATTTTGGTATTCGCTCAACGAGACTCAGGTAACTCTTGGCGAAATGCAGACGACATTTATAGGAATCCAAAACTACATCGATACGTTTACAAGAGATACCGATTATACCGAGGCACTGATCGCAGTACTTAGGGATACGCTTTGGAAAACGCCTATCATAATTATATTTTCTATATTTATCGCCATTATTCTGAATCAGAAATTTAAGGGAAGAACGTTTGCCCGTGCTGTATTCTTCCTGCCGGTTATCATTGCGACAGGACCTGTTATCAGTATCATTAACGGCGATATGGACACCTCGGGTTACTCGGGCGGCGCGGATCAGTTTTCAACTATGTTTGAGACAGATATGGCTGGAGAGCTGCTGAGGTTTTTAGGCGTGTACAATATAAGCGACAGCCTGACCGAGCTGATAACCATGGTAACAAGCGATATATTTAACCTTGTGTGGAACTCGGGTATTCAGATAATCATCTTCCTGGCAGCGCTGCAGAATATTCCGGTATCGGCTAAGGAAGCTGCTCAAATAGAGGGGGCGACGTCTTGGGAGTTCTTCTGGAAGATTACCCTTCCGTACATCAGCCCTATGATAGTAGCGAATATCATCTATACTATCATCGATTCCTTTATTGACCCGAATAACGGCGTTATGGAGTTAGTGCTTGCGCAAGCGTCTGACTGGGCGCATGGTTATTCTGCGGCTATGGCATGGTCGTACTTCTTAATTGTAATTCTTGCGCTGTGCATAGTTCTGCCGATCGTAAACAAGTTCGTTTACTACGAAGTGTAAAGGGGGGAATATGAATGGCAACTGCTAAAGAAGAAAGAATTTTTGCGCGTGAACGTGCAAAGCATCTTAAGGAAAAATCGAAGGCTTACAAGGCGGCGAAGAAGGCTGGAACCCTTGATGCACGTCAGCTGGCTCCTGAACACTTGAGATATTTGCGCAGACGCAGACTTATAGAAAAAGTGTGGCCGATATTCAGATTCCTCATACTTTTCGGAATGTGCTTTATCATCCTGTATCCGCTCATCTATATGCTGTCCACAGCGTTTAGACCTTCGGTACAGATGACTGACCCGTCGGTTATATGGCTTCCAAAGTCGTTTACCTTCAGCAATATTGTAGACGTGTGGTATGCAATGGACTTTGGTCCAACGTTTTTAAACACTCTTCTTTTGAATATTGTCTGCTCGCTTCTGTCAGTAGTGGTCTGCGCTATCACGGGATACGGTTTTGCAAGATTTGATTTCAAGGGCAAAGGAATACTGTTTGCAATAGTTATAATGCAGATCATCGTACCGCCACAGATCACGGTAATACCGCTATATCTTCAGTGGGCGTTCTTCAAGTGCTTTGGACTGGTAGAGCTTGCTGCATCTGCGGGAGCGACTACGTTCCTTGGAATTCCGATAATGACAGGTCAGGTGAGCGGTGAGCATTACATATCTCTTATAGATAACCCGATAGTAATGTATGCACCTGCAATATTCGTAAACGGCATTAAATCGGGACTGTTTGTGCTTATATTCAGGCAGTTCTTTAAGGGCCTCCCCAAGGAGCTGGAAGACGCCGCATATCTCGATGGCTGCGGTCCATTTAAGACCTTTATAAAGATAATGGTTCCGAACGCATCCTCGGCGTTTCTGACGGTGTTCCTGTTCTCAATCGTATGGTACTGGAACGATTACTACATAAGCTCTACGTACTTTGTCAACAACAAAACCGTTGCAATTGCCCTGCGAAGGTTGTCAACAACGCTTGACCAGCAGCTGTTCAACAATGCGCAGGTGGGTACGCGACGAAAGATTGTTTGGCTTGAGGCGGGATGTCTTTTGTCAATAACCCCAATGCTTGTAATGTACATATTCCTTCAAAAGTACTTTACTGAGGGACTTGAAAGATCCGGTCTTGTCGGATAAGCCGCGTTTTAGAAATAGGATAGCCTTCCGCGCTAAGGACACTTTGCACGAAAGGCTTTGACTATTTACTATATTAAAATTAGCCGTAAAATTAATTACTATGCATTAATTACTACAAGTAAAACATGAAAAGTCTATAACAAATAGTATGGTAAACAAGTATTTTGTGCATGGGATTTAAGGATAATCACGGTGTAGATTAAATACAAAATGTATAATAAATTAATTCATAACATAAAGTATTTATATGTAAATACTATCGGGTTGAAAAAATACTCGAACCGTGCTATAGTTAACCAAGCAATTGTACAAAGCAAAACAAAAAAGGAGAGTACAAGATGAAGGATTCAACCACCTCCCTTCGCATGGAGAAAGCGGCTGGTATAAAGGCGATAACGCTTACAGCTGCGGCCGCCGCAATTATATGCGTGCTTGCGCCATGGAAAATCCCGATAGGACCCATACCGATAACTCTTGCGACATTTGCAATATATCTTATTTCGGCTCTGCTCGGGGCAGCGAGGTCTGCGGCGGCAGTAGCGGTGTACATACTGCTTGGGGCAGTAGGCGTGCCTGTATTTTCAGGATTTATAGGCGGCTTTAACGTTGTTGCAGGCGTTACAGGAGGATATATAATAGGATATCTGCCATGCGCGTTTATTATAGGACTTGCTTGCTCGAAATTTAAGCGTGTATTTGCAATTCCGGTAAGCATGCTTGCCGGAACCTTTGTGCTATACGCTGTCGGCACCGCGTGGTACTGTATAGCTGCAGGAGTAGGGATTGTCCCCGCGCTTTCGGCGTGTGTGCTGCCGTTTATCGCGTTTGACGGACTTAAAATTGCCGCTGCGTCTTTCCTTGCCATAAGGATAAGACCGGTTTTGAGTAAATTGAGATGAAACGGTTTTTTTCTGCTTTTATTGCTCTTGGTCTGCTTTGGCTCTCGGGCTGCGGCGCGACAAGCCTTGACGCCCCGCCTCCGGGCGTGGATACGGGTACTGCGTTTACCACCGCCACTCAGCCTCCTGAGACGACGGCAGATACCGCCGCTTCAAACGAATCTGCAGAGCAGCCGCTTCCGTCTTATCCGGAGACAGATATCGGTGAGGTGGAATACGAGCCCGAGGAGTGCTATGAGCTTTACGAAGCGGAGGAGGGAACTCTCAGCGGCTATGCCGCGGCTGCTTCTCACAGGAACGGCTACTCCGGCAGCGGATACGTCAGCGGACTGTCATTGCCGGACAGCGGTCTGAGCATAGAGTTGGAGATATCTTCTCCGCAGCATTATTCCATTACGATATGTGCGGCTTCCGACACGCCCGTTGAAGGCATACTTTATGTTGACGGGCTGGCAAGGGGCAGGCTGTACATTTCAGGCAGCGGAGAATTTGAGGCAATAAAATATGAAAACATATACCTCACGCCGAATAGCGCGGTAGTGAGCGTTGAGGGTTTGACAGGCGAGTGCGACGTGGATTTTGTGCTTCTTGAAAGCTCAGCCGCTGTGTATGACCACGATTACAGCGTTTTGGGAGAGCTTTGCACCAATGACGCTTCACAGCAGACCCGGCAGCTTTACAAATACCTCTGCGAGATATACGGAGAGGCGGTCCTGAGCGGTCAGCAGTGCACCCAGGGCACAAACGCCGAAATAGATGCGGTTGCTTCAGTTACGGGAAGATACCCGTCAATACGCTTCGGGGAGCTTATGGGGTACTCGGCGGACGTTGACACGGGCGATATCGAGCTTGCTTTGGAGTATGCGTCGGACGGCGGCATAGTCGGATATGTATGGAATTGGATGCAAAACGGTTCCTGCTACGCAGACAAGTCGGAATTTTTGCTTGCGGACGCCGTGACGCAGGAGGATATCTCGCAAATGAGCGGGGACGAGCTGTCGCAGGCGTTTGCGGCGGAAGAAATTACAGGCGGCGCGGTCCAGCTTATAGACGGCATAGATAAGATAGCGGCTCAGCTTCTAAGGCTTAAGGAAGCGGATGTGCCGGTGCTTTTCAGACCGCTTCCGCAGGCGGGCAACAACGATTTCTGGTGGAACTGCGACCGCGAAAGCTATTTGTGGCTCTATGAGCTTATTTATACAAGGCTCACCGAATATCATCAGCTCGACAATATTATCTGGGTGTGGAGCGCATATGACTCGGAGTGGTATGTGGGCGACGATAGATGCGATATAATCTCCATCGACATATACGACTTCAGCCACGAGGCGTGGGACAACCAGAGCTATATAAACCCGATGCTCAGACTGTATGAGCTGTCGGACAGCAAGCCGCTCGCGATAAGCGAGTGCAATGTGCTTCCCGCTCCTGCAAATATCGTCAGGGACGATGCATTTTGGCTTTACGCTTCGGTTTGGTCTGGAGAATATGCGCTCGACAGCGACGGCAAGCTGTCATATGAGTACATTTCAGACGCAGAGTGGGTTGTATTTTACAATTGTACCGCTGTCCTTGCGAGGGATGAGCTGGGGAATATATAAATGTGATAAAGTTCATAAAATAGCAATAAAATATTCTAAAAAATATTACACCGCAAATTGTGCATTTTGCGGTGTAAACCCTTGTATTTATAATGTTTTTTTGGTATGATTAATGTTAACGAATCAGCACGCTAAAGAAAGGAACGGTTTATTATGAAGATAAGAAGAGTCATAATACTGACGATGACGGCTGTGATTTTTGCTTTCAGTCTCAGCGGCTGCTACTTCCTTCCTGACGAGGAGGAGGTATATGATCCGCCGGTCGTAAAGGCGAGCGAGGTTTCATATACCACGACGACGGCTACTCTCAAGGACCTTGTAAAGCAGGTCGTTGCGGCAGGAACAATTACCTCCGGCACCGAATCGAACGCAAGGTTTACCGAGTACGGCGGAAACATCAAGGATGTGTACGTCTCTGCCGGCGACACCGTCGAGGCGGGTCAGCTCCTTGCGGAGATAGAGACCTATGACCTTGATCAGGAGATAGAAATAAAAGAGCTTGAGGTATACCGCGAGGAGCTAGAGTATGAAATCGCGCTCGAGGAAAACGAGTCGGAGACGGTAAAGGCCAAGGAGCTTTTGGATATCCAGCTTATGCAGAACGAGCTTGACAAGCTCTATGCCGAAAAGGAGGCCTCGAGGATATACGCAGAGGTGGGCGGAACGGTTTCCTATGTTAAAACGCTTTCTCCCGGCGACTGGGTAAACGCGGGCGAGATAATCGTGACGATTATCGACATTACCGATCTGTACATAGATATCAGCCCCACCAGCGAGGTGGGCGAGTTCCTTATCGGCAGACCGATAACCATCCGCTACGACGGCGAGTATTACGACGGAGAGATAGTTGCGAACAAGTCGGGCGAGCAGTGGGACGCGGAAGCGGGCGCCATGCTTGTAGACGAGGCGGGCGAACCTATTGTTACCGACAGGTCAGACAATATACGGGTTGCGTTTAAGGACGATATCCCGCAGTCGTCGGCGGTAGGAAATATTGCCGACGCGGTTTTGGTACTCGACAGCCGCGAGAATGTAATAGTGATTTCGGCAAACCTTGTTAAAGAAGTAAACGGGCAGGACGTAGTTTACCTGTTTAAAGATAATGAAAGAGTACAGACGCCTGTAACGCTGGGCCTCAGGAGCGGTTCATCTGTTGAGATTACCTCCGGACTTGAAGTGGGCGACGAGATTATCATAAGATAGGCTTGGGATAATCTAAGCACATTCAGGAGGGAAAATAATGCTCACTTTACTGTTCAGAAAGATGCGCAATACCAAATGGATGGTAATTTGTCTCCTTATAGGTTTTGTAATGGCTACCGCCATGACAAGTACGATCCCGATATATATGCATGCCTCGCTGCAGAGAATGCTGCTCAAGGATATGCAGGCGTATCAGGAGGAGAACAACGAATATCCTGGAGTGTATTCCGTATCAAAAACAATTGTCAGCGGCACAAACGCCGCCGCTCAGAGAGATACCGTAAGCAACGTATATGCGACAGCCGCGAACAGGTTTAACAATTTGTTCGTGCCGTTTTTGACTTACAAATGCTACACCTCTGACCCTTATTTGTACGTTACCAATATCGAGTCCAGCGAGCTTTCAATGCTTAAGCTTGGCGGTATGACAGACATCGTCGACCATATTACCATCACCAACGGAAGAATGTTCAATCCCGGAAAGGATGAGGACGGCGTATATGAGGTCATATCCACCGAGATTGCGCTGCAGGTTTCCCAGCTAGTTCTGGACCAGGTCTACGAGGTGACCAACATACTCAACCCCGGCGACACGGTAAAGATCAAGGTAGTAGGAACGTTCGACGTTGCCAGTGAGACTGACACATACTGGTCGGAGGGAATGGACAATTACGACAACACATTCTTTGCCGACTTCAACACCCTGATAGACGACATCATTATGACCGGCGTCGTGAACCTCAATCAGGTAGACTGCCGCTTTATAATCGACTATCAGAACATGGACATGAACGTCATAGAGCATGTTCAAAACAGCTTTGAAAGCCAGGCAGAGGCGTATGCGGAGGAGAACTGCACATTTACAGTCCCCGCGCAGGAGATTTTGAATTCCTATGCCGAAAAGGCTTCATCGCTGAGGTATATCCTGTTTATGCTGGATATCCCCGTAATCATAATGCTGATATTCTATCTGTTCATGGTATCCCAGCTAAATATCGAATCTGAAAAGAACGAAATCGCCATGCTCAAGTCAAGAGGAGCTTCGTCATGGCAGATAATCAGGATATATGCGTATGAGACGCTGATTTTGGGCGCGGGCTCCGCGATAATAGGACCGTTTGTGGGACTCGGGCTTTGCGGAATACTCGGCGTGTCAAACGGTTTTTTGGAGTTTGTAAACCGACCGTCGCTTAACGCTAAGCTGTCGGTAGCGGCGTTTGTTTACGCGATAATCGCCGTAGCGGTGTTCTTCATAGCTACGCTCGTGCCTGTCATTCCGGCGTCGAGGATTTCAATCGTAGGGCACAAGCAGAGCAAAGCGCACAAGCAGCGCAAGCCTCTATGGCAGAGGGCGTATCTCGACTTTATCATGGCGATACTTCCCGTCGTATGGCTTTGGTGGCACAACAGGCAGGAGCAGATACTCATTTCCCAGGGCGTGACGGACACCTCCGCCACCATGAACCCGCTGATGTTTGCCGCTTCAACGCTGTTTATTTTGGGTGTGGGTCTTATATGCGTCAGGATCTATCCGTATTTCATAAGGCTGATATACCTTATTGGAAGGAAGAGATGGTCTCCCGCTGCGTATATATCTCTTAACAATATCAGCAGGTCGTCTACCGGCAGGGAAAGGTTTATAATGATATTCCTTATCCTGACGGTCGCCCTTGGAATATTCTCAGCCAACACTGCAAGGGCGATAAACCGCAACACCGAAGAGCGGATAAGGTATAACCTCGGCGCAGACGTCGTCATGGAGGAGCTTTGGCGCTACGCGCGAGTCCCTGAGACGGACGAGGAGGGCAACGAGGTAATACAGGCGCAGTACTTCGAGCCTGATTTTACAGTCTATGAGGACCTTGCCGGAGTGGAGGTTGCGACTCCCGTGTTCAAGCGGGACGCGGTGCAGCTTCAGTATAACGATTCCACTCAAGTCGGCGCTCAGATAATGACGATTGTGCCCGACAAGTTTGCGCAGGTCTGCTGGTTCAGAAACGGACTTCTTCCCACACATATCAACAACTATATCAACGCTCTGAGCGAATGTCAGGACGGCGTTATAGTATCCGCGTCGTATCAGGAAAAGACCGGGCTTAATCTCGGAGATGTAATACAGGTTAAGTGGGGTCAGAATGAGTGGTTCGAGGCCACGGTTGTGGCTGTGGTAGATTACTGGCCGAGTCTTAACCCGTATGAAAAGAACTCACAGGGCGAGTACCGCGATTTTGTTATAATGAACTTCGACTATGTAAGCGTCCAGACGACGCTTGAGCCGTACGAGGTGTGGATGAAGCTTGAGGACGGCGCTACCGTCGAGGACTTTTACAATTCGATAGAGGAAAACGGAATAGTTGCGACAAGGCTCGACGTTGCGTCTCAGCTTATAACCTCTTCAAAGACTGACGCTACGCTTCAGGGCGTAAACGGCGCACTGACGCTTGGGTTCATAACCATCATGGCGCTCTGCTTCATAGGCTTTATCATTTACTGGATACTCTCCATAAAGGGCAGGACGCTGCAGTTCGGCATACTCAGGGCTATGGGAATGTCGTTCAGGGAGATAATCGCCATGATAGTATATGAGCAGATACTTGTTTCGGGCGTGTCGATATTCCTCTCGATTATCATAGGAGGAGTCGCTTCAGATCTGTTCGTGCCGCTGTTCCGGGTGCTTTACAATGTTACCGATCAAGTCCCGCCGTTCGTAGTTATTTCGGACAGAGGAGACTATATAAAGCTTTACTGCATAGTGCTTGTAATGCTTCTGGTAGGTCTGATTGTGATAGCCAGACTTATCAAGTCGATAAATATCAACAAGGCGCTAAAGCTCGGCGAGGATTAATATCCTGATTTTTGATAGACTCACAGGCTTTGTCTGATAGCTGCGGTCTCGGGTGAAATTTACCCGAGACCGCAGCTTCGTATATACGGATGCATATAATAAAAATCGGAGAGACAATACATTAAGTATTATTTCTCCGATTTTATACTTATTGATTATTCAATCTCTGAAATAAAGATATCCCTTATTACCTTGGCACAGCCGAACATATACAGCTGTTCTGGGTTTACTGTTGTGTAGCGGTTTGAATATTGGATGTACACGTCCGCCAGCTCATATACAACGGGAAGCCCGTTTACAGAAAGCGGAGAAAAGTCGTCTCCTATTTTTGAGAGGGAGCCGCTGTCAATAGAAACTCCAACGCCGAGTATGGATTCAGGACCTATGCAGCAGTCCCGCGCTATTTGATTTATAAGTTCGTTAACTGTCTGGAATAAATCATCTCGAGTGTCCGTATCCGACATCGTATACGAACGCTTCCCGAGACAATCTCCTTTTACGGTTGTAAGCCCTACGCTTATCACACCTTTGTATATGCCAACTCCAAACGCAAACTTATAAGATGTGTTGACATCTAAGAGCACATGCTTTCTGCCCTTTCCGGTGCTTTGCTGATATCCTATTTCCACAAGTATGCCCTGCTCGCAGAGCATTGTTGACGCGGCGGTAACCCCGGACGTTGACGCGCCTATCTGCTTTGCCAGCTCTGCGCGGGACATCGGTCCGCTATGAAGTATGGTTTTTAGGATTTTTGTTCTTGTTTTCATTTTCTTTTTCCTCACGGCGCTTTATTTCAAACCAGAAGGTTGAACCGCTGCCAACTTCGCTTGAAACTCCAAACCTGAATTTGTGCAGCTCCAGCAGCTCTTTAACTATTGAAAGTCCTAATCCGTTTCCGACTACGTCCCGTTTTGTCCTTTCGTCGCGGTAGTACCTGTCAAATATAAGCGGGAGCTTTTCCTTTTCAATCCCTACCCCGAAGTCTCTTACCTCTATCCTCACGGCGTTAGGAAGGTTTATCTGCCGCACTATTATCCTGCGCGAGTCTCCGGAATAGTTTACCGCGTTATTGATAAAGTTGTACATTACCTGCTTCAGCTTTGAAACGTCGGCATAAAGGGTCACGTCCTCGTCAGTTTCGAGTATGAACTCAAAGCCCTTCTGCTCTGAAAGGAGCTTGTATTTTTCCATTACGTCCTTCAGGAACCGGTGGCAGGAGAAGCTTGTCTTGTGAAGCTCCATGCCGCCGCTTTGAAGCTTTGAAAGCTCCAAAAGGTCGTTTACAAGCTCTGAAAGACGGTCGGACTCGTCTATAATTACCTTTAAGTGCTCGTTTCTTTTTTCGGGATTGTCGCCGGATATATCCCTTATCATTTCTGCATACGCCCGTATCATGGTAAGCGGGGTTCGAAGATCGTGGGATACGTTCGCTACAAGCTCGTTTCTTAGCTTGTCAACCTTTGAAATTTCTTCTGCTGCGTAGTTTAACGTATCAGCAAGCTCGTTTATCTCATGGTATGAGCCCTTGCTGAAGCGGGTGGAGTAATCGCCCGTCGCCAGCCTGTTTGCAGAGGCAGTTATATGTGTAAACGGCTCTGACAGCCTTTTTGAAAGGAGCATTGTGATAAACAGAGCTATAAAGAATGTAAAAAGCGTTATAAATATAAACTGCTCTTTTATGATATCTACCGTTCCGCTTATTGGCTCAAGAGACGTGTTTATAAATATCAAATATCCCTGACTGTCTATCTGCGGAGAGCTCAGTACCGTTCCATACAGCATCTCGGTAGTTCCGAAGCGGGTGTTTTCAAAGACCTTGAACATTGTCCTGTCGGCGCTTTTTAAAAGCTCGTTGCGATAGCCGAACAGAAGATAGCTCTGGCTGCTGGTTATTACGGAATACCCGCCCATGAAGTCCGACACGGTGACAATATTTCCGTTCCAGTCGGTCACGGCTATGGTAAGTCCGTTTTCAAACGCCAGATCCTCGACAAGCTGGCTCACATCCGACGGATTGTCCGGATCGAATGCGACCGATATCCTGATGCTTGCCTTAACTATTTTCCTCTTTATCGAAAATTCATAGTACTGGTCAAGCGTAACGACCTGGAACAGCCATATAAGAATAAGTATCGCCGCCGTGAACATGGAGAAATAAAGCCATATTGTTGAGCGAAGCGTCGGAGCACGCTCAGCCTTAGCTTCCGCCCTGGCCTCCGATTTTTCGGAGCGGCTGTGCTTTTGAGCTTCTGAGCCTGCGGCGCAGATTTTGCTTTTTAAGCTGCTCGCAGCTTTTTTCAGGGACGCGAGCAGGGAATCATGATGTTTTGATGTTGTCAAACTTATATCCCATTCCTCTCAGTGTGACTATAAGGTCACGGTACGGTCCCAGACTGTTCCTGAGCATTTTTATATGGGTGTCGACTGTTCTGTCGTCGCCGTAGAAGTCAAAGCCCCAGACCTCCTCAAGCAGCTTTTCACGGGACATTGCTATATTCATGTTCTTTGCAAGGTAAAAGAGTATATCGTATTCCTTCGGGGTCATCTGGACCTTTTTGCCGTCTATAAGCACCTCGCGTGCGGCAAAGTTTATCTCCAGCCCCTTGTAGCGGAGCACGTCCTCTGTTTGAGGGGGCTGATGCCTCTTTATAGCGACCTTAACCCTCGCCATTAGTTCCTTTGGCGAAAACGGCTTTACAACGTAGTCGTCTATTCCGACCTCGAACCCGAACAGCTTGTCGTATTCCTCTCCTCTTGCCGAAAGCATGATAACAGGCGTGGAGCAGAGCTTTTTTATCTCCTTGCAGGCGGAATAGCCGTCAAGGCGGGGCATCATGATATCCATGATTATGCAGTCAAAGCCGTTCTTTTCTTCCTTTACCTTTTCTATCGCCTGCATACCGTCCGCAGCTTCCTCTACCTCGTAGCCTTCAAACAGGGCATATTCTTTAACGACCTCTCTGATCTTCTCTTCGTCGTCTACTATTAATATTTTTGACACCTGCATCATCCTTTCATAATTAGAATAACTCAATAATAATTATAATAGGTGATTGTGTCTAAAATATGAAATTCTGCGGGTAATTTTATGATTATATTTTTTCGTCTGCTTGTCAACCGTGCCAAGGTGTGCTATTATCGTCTTGAAGATAAATTTATGTGAAAGGAAAGCGGTTTTAAATGATAAGACGTGCGGTTCTCGGCGACATCGACGGTATAGTAAGGCTTTTGGAGCAGGTTTTCAAAATACACTACGACCTGCGCCCCGACCTGTATAAGCCGAATTCAAAGAAGTACAGCGAAAAAGAGCTCGCCGAAATAATTCAGGATGAGAAAACACCGATTTTCGTTTATATCGGACAGGACGGTTCGGTTTGCGGCTATGCGTTCTGTGAGCTCAGGGATTATTCCGGCTCAGAGGGGCTTGCGCCGATAAAGTCGCTTTATATAGACGACCTCTGCGTCGATGAAAAAAAGCGCGGCGAGCATATCGGGACGGCGCTTTTCGAGCA
This sequence comes from Candidatus Faeciplasma sp., assembly GCA_048393055.1. Taxonomy (GTDB): domain Bacteria; phylum Bacillota; class Clostridia; order Oscillospirales; family Ruminococcaceae; genus Faeciplasma. The sequence goes on along the minus strand of DBFJJS010000008.1, from coordinate 14,052 downwards.
TGTCAAAAGCTATGCCGGGAAAATTGGCTGCTATAATATAACCCTGTGCGTGTGGGAGGGAAACGACAGCGCAAGGTCGTTTTACAACGCTATGGGCATGACTGTCCAGAAGACGGTAATGGAGACGGTATTGAATAAGGATTGAGGTATAAAGATATATGATAATAGGAATGATTGTTGCGGTTGATGAAGAAATAGACGCAATGCTCAATAAAATGGGGGAACCTTCCCAGAGCATAGCAGATTCGGGATATGAGCTTAGAAAATACAGCATCGAGCCCCATGAGCTTTATGTAATAAGAAGCGGCGCGGGGCAGGTGTATGCCGCTGCCGCCACGCAGCTCCTTATATCCAAGTACGAAGCCGAGATTATTGTTAATTTCGGCATATGCGGTGCGCTTACCGAAAAGATGTCTCTTTGCCGCTGCTGCGTAGTCGAAAAGGTCGTGCATTATAATTTCGACACCTCCGCCGTGGACGGCTGGGAGGCGGGAAGGCACGAGGAGTATCCGGACGTCTATATTCCAGCCGACGCAGGGCTTGTAGCGCTTGCATTGAAGTCAGAGCCAAGCCTGACTCCGGTAATATGCGCGTCCGGCGACAAATTCATAGCCGACCCGGAGGAAAAGAAGGAGCTCAGTCTTAAGTATGGCGCGGATATATGCGAAATGGAGGCTGCGGGCATACTTCTGACAGCTAACCGCAGCAAAACGCCAGCGCTGCTGATAAAGGCGGTGTCTGACAGCGTGGATGGCGGCGCCGAGGAGTACGAGAAAATGGCTTACGAGGCTGCCGGCCTGTGCATAAGGACGGCGCTCGGCGCAATAGAAAAAATAACAAAAAACCAATAAGGGGTGATAGCGTTGACGACATTGGGCGAGCGCCTGAAAAAGGCGAGAAAGAAAAGGGGCATGTCGCAGGCGGACGTTTTCAGGGCGACGGGAATAAGCGACAAGTCGCTTTCAAGATATGAAAACGACGTTTCCAAGCCAGGCCCGGACGCGCTTCAGAAGTTGAGCAGGCTTTATAATGTCTCGAGCGAGTATATTCTCGGGCTTACCGGCGTCATGGGAAGCGCAACGGGAAGCTGCGACGAGTCCTCCGACAGCGAGAACATGGTAGGTATGGCCGATTATAAAACAAGCTCGAAGCGCCTTATAAGCTTTATCGACTCCAGCCCGTCAAAGTTCCATGCGGTATCGAACGTCTGCATAAGGCTTAGAAACGAAGGCTTTACAGGGCTCGACGAGTCCGGGCATTGGGATATAAAAAAGGGCGGAAGGTATTATGTGACAAGAAACCTTTCCTCCGTGATAGCGTTCAAGGTCGGGCAGGGGGATATAAGCGGCTTCAATATCATGTCCTCGCACAGCGACTCGCCGACGTTTGCGATAAAGCCGGAGGCGGAGCTTGAGGCTGCGGGGGGATATATCCAGCTCAACACCGAAAGATACGGCGGAATGCTCCTTTCCACGTGGCTGGATCGGCCTCTTTCCGCGGCCGGCAGGGTAGTGGTGTCAAAAGGGGGAAGGCTTAAGACGCAGCTTGTAAACATAGATTCCGACATTCTTATGATACCTAACGTCGCCATACACATGCAAAGGAACGCCAACGACGGCATGAGCTATAACCCTCAGGTAGACATGCTCCCTTTTATCGGAAGCAAAAGCGCGAAGGGGATGTTTAAAAGGCTTGTCGCACAGTACGCAGGGGTAAAGGAAAGCGAGATTGTCGCAAGCGATTTGTACCTGTACAACAGGATGGGAGGCGTGTCCTGGGGAAGCGAGGGCGAGTTTGTCTCCGCTCCGAGGCTCGACGATCTTCAGTGCGTTTACGCGACGCTTCAGGGCTTTTTGACCGGCTCGAACGACAAAACCGTTTCGATGCTATGCGTCTTTGATAACGAGGAAATAGGCAGCGGCACCAGGCAGGGGGCGGATTCTGATTTTCTTGCGTCCGCGGCGCGAAGGATAGTGGCGGCTTTGGGCAGGGATCTGGGCGAGCTTTTGCCGTCCAGCTTTGCGGTTTCGGCGGACAATGCCCATGCGGTCCACCCAAACCACCCCGAATATGCCGACAAGCTCAACTGCCCGTATATGAACGGCGGAGTCGTCATAAAGTTTAACGGCAACCAGCGTTACGCCACCGACGCGGTGTCGTCCGCCGTGTTCAGAAAAATCTGCGCCGCCCAAGACGTGCCGGTGCAGTCCTATGCCAACCGCTCGGACATAGCCGGAGGCTCTACGCTTGGAAATATCTCCACCTCTCAGCTTTCGGTCAGCACTGTGGACGTCGGTCTTGCGCAGCTTGCCATGCACTCAAGCTATGAAACCGCCGGTGCTATGGACACGCTGTACCTTGAGCGGGCAGCTGCGGAGTTTTACCGCACCGCGATAATAAGGCTTTCCGACGGCGAGCTGGAGCTTTCATATTAAAAAACCAAGCAGCTTATAGCGGGTTATGCCCGTTAAAAGCTGCTTTTTGTTTTTATCTGTCGTCGCGGGAGTAGTCCTTAAAGGAAATGTTAAGATCCACGTCCGCGTCTATCCCGGGGACTCGTCCGTCGGAGGAGTACTGCCAGATCGCAAAGTCATAAAAATACGTCGGCGCGTCAGAATACTCCGCTATCCAAATGTCTATGCCGTCCAGCCGCGAAAGGTCGTATTTCCATATCGCAGTCTTTTTGTTTGCATATATAGCCGGCGTAAATCCCGCGATTTTCACTCTTTCGGCAAAAACAAGCGCGTTGTTTGTAAGGGCGTCGGGCTGTATGTGCGCGGTTCTCGGGGTGTCGCCGTCATCGTCTATCACGACCTCCCAGTCGTATATGACGGGATAGTCGATCTCGTAGTCCCCAATGAGCTCGATGCAGAACTCAGCCTCCTCAAGCGCCTCCTCCACCGTCAGCGCCTGCGAGAAGAAGTACACGCCCACCTTTATTCCTGCGTCCAAAGCTCCCTCGACGTTCCTGCGGAAGTTGACGTCCTCGCTTATCATCCCGGTGACATACCCGCGGTAGCCGCAGCGGATTATGGCGAAATCTACGCCCGCGTCCTTCACAGCCTCCCAGTCGATGTCCCCCTGATATTTTGAAACGTCTATGCCCATGAAGCTTTGCTGTTCGGGATCAGTGTAGCTTATGTATCCGGTTTCCGGGTCTTTAACGAACAGCTCGCTTTGATACTCGCTTTTCGGGACGTCCGCAAGAGCCGGCATCCATATCGGACCGTAGTTTGAGTCAGACAGCAGGAAGCTGTCGTCCGAAAGCTCGTGCGAGTATTCGTTTGCGGGGTCTATGGCGGTGTATTTGGGCACTTCCACCTCTTTTATAACGTCCACCGTCTGCACCCTCGGAATTATAGTCCCCTGCTCGTTATACCAGCCTATCGCCACGGCTATGACCGCGGCAGCAAGCACGGCTATGACCGCCAGAAGGATCCTGAGGGTTAAGCGGTAGCTTTTTATAAGCTCGGACGAGCGCTGTTCCGCCGTCCTTCTATACACCTCCGCAATTTCCGTAAGCTCCTTTTCGATCTCCCGGGTGTTCTCTGTAAGGATGTCCTGCTGAATGCTGTCCATATTTTACCTCCCGTCTGCTCTTAAAGCGTTCGACATAAATCTGAAAAAATCCGCTCATTAAGACTAATTTAGCATATCCGGGGCCGAAAGTAAATAGAAAAACGCGGCAGCAGGCAGCATGACGGCATGAATGCCCTAAATATGCATTTTTTCAGAGAAAAGCTGCGCGTGTTGCCGCCGTTTTGCCTTGACAGCCGTGCAAAAAGGTTTATTTTGCAGGACTGAACGAAAGAGCTTGCAATTTCAGCAAGAGCGTAATATAATATATCAGAAAACGATTAAATTACGGAGGCAGATGACTGTGACTATCAACGAATATTCTAAAGAGCAGCTTGAAAGCCTGCTTGCCGCTGAGTCCGAAAAGCTCGCGCAGTACAGGGAAAAGGGCTTAAAGCTCGACATGTCCAGGGGCAAGCCCGGTCCTGAGCAGCTCGACCTTTCAAACGAAATGCTCACCCATTGCCTGGACGGCGACCATATTTCCGAGACCGGCGTGGATTGCCGCAACTACGGCGTTCTGGACGGTATTTATGAGGCTAAGCGGCTTATCATGCCAATGATAGGCGTGGGAAGATACGAGATAATCATAGGCGGCAACTCCAGCCTCCAGCTTATGTACGATACGCTTGCAAGGGCTATGCTGCTCGGCGTAAAGGGAAGCCCTGAGCCGTGGTGCAGGCGCAAAAAGGTAAAGTGGCTCTGCCCCGCACCCGGATACGACAGGCACTTCGCCATATGCGAGGCGTTTGGCATGGAGATGATAACAGTACCCATGCTTGAGGACGGACCCGACATGGATATGGTGGAGAGGCTTGTAAGCGAGGATGAGGATATAAAGGGCATATGGTGCGTTCCGAGATACGCAAACCCCACCGGAGTGGTATATTCGGACAAGGTTGTCAGAAGATTTGCAAGCCTGTCCCCGAAAGCCCCCGATTTCAGAATATTCTGGGACGACGCGTACTGCGTTCACGACCTTACCGACGAGAGGGCTGAAATCCTCAACATACTCGAGGAGTGCAAAAAGACCGGCAAGGAGGATATGCCGCTGATATTCGCTTCGACGTCTAAAATATCCTTCCCGGGCGGAGGAATCGCCGCAATAGGTGCAAGCGAGGGAAACATCGAGTTTATGAAGCGGCAGATGTCGTTCCAGACCATAGGCTACGATAAGCTTAACCAGCTTCGCCATGCGAAATTTTTCAAGGACTTCGACGGCATACTCGCCCACATGAAGAAGCACCGCGCTATTATAAAGCCAAAGTTTGACCTTGTGCTTTCAATACTTGACGGCGAGCTCGAATCGCTTAAAATAGGAAGCTGGAGCAGACCCAAGGGTGGCTATTTCATATCCTACAACGGCCTTAAGGGAACGGCAAAAAGGATAGTAACGCTCTGTAAGGATGCGGGAGTTACCCTTACTCAGGCGGGAGCGGCGTTCCCATACGGCGTTGACCCCGACGACTCAAATATTAGAATCGCGCCGACCTATCCGTCGATCGGGGAGCTGGAGCAGGCGATGAAAATATTCTGCACCGCTGCAAAGGTAGCTGCGTGCGAGGTACTTTTGAACAGGTAAAAACATAAGACGGAAATGCCGCCGGGTTACCGGCGGTTTTTTGTCGTTTAAAGATAATTTAAGCATTTCTTAATTTGTTTTATATTGACTGTTAATTTTTTATGCTGCATAATAGAGAAAACAAATGTACGGGATAATTAAGAGAGGGGATACTCAGTGCTTACCGTGAGGATAATAAATTACATAATTACGGTTCTGTTTTTCATTTGCTACTTCTATCAATTCATTTATATGATCGTCGCCATGTTTGCAAGGAGGAGGCGGCCCGCCGCCGCGGTTATGCACAGCTATGCGGTGCTGATAGCGGCCAGGAACGAGGAGGAGGTCATAGTAAATCTCATTGACAGCATCAAGGCTCAAACCTATCCTTCCAATAAGGTGACGATATTTGTGATTGCGGACAACTGCACCGATAATACCGCCGGCGCTGCGTCGGCGGCCGGAGCGGTTGTGTATGAAAGGCAAAACGCAGTTAAGGTCGGAAAGGGATATGCTCTTGACTTTTTGCTTGAGTGCATCGCGCGGGACTATCCGGAGGGCGCTTTTGACGGATACTTTGTGTTCGACGCGGACAACATCCTGGAAAACGATTTTATCGAAAGAATGAACGAGACGTTTTCACAGGGCTACGAAATCGTTACAAGCTATCGCAACTCAAAAAACTTTGGAGACAATTGGATATCCGCAGGCTACAGCCTGTGGTTCATAAGGAATTCGCAAAGTCTTAATAAGGCAAGACACACTCTCGGCGCAAGCTGTTTTGTAAACGGTACCGGATTTTTGTTTTCCGATAATATATTAAAGCAAAACGGCGGATGGAAGCACTTTTTGCTCACGGAGGACGCTGAATTTACAGCGTATAATATAGTGGGCGGAGTTAAAATAGGCTACTGCGAGGACGCCATGCTCTATGACGAGCAGCCTACCGGATTTAAGCAGTCCGTAAGGCAGCGGCTTAGGTGGGCGAAGGGATATTTGCAGGTCATGGGGAAGTACGGCGCGAAGCTTTCGCGCGGGATTTTTGGCAGAAGGGGATTTTGCTGCTACGACATGCTGATGGCAATATCTCCCGCATTTATACTTTCGGTAATTTCAGTTATGGTTAACTTTACCGGGCTTTTAGTCAGTCTGCCAAATCTTGTCGACGCGGCAGATGTTATAACGTCTATTGCTGAGACGCTTTTAAAGGGATACGCACTGTTTTTTGCAATTGGAGCATTTACTACCATAACGGAGTGGAGGCATATTCACTGTTCGGCTGTGAAGAAAATAGCGTATCTGTTCACTTTCCCAGTTTTCATGGCAACATATATACCGATATCATTTGCTGCGATATTTATAAGGGTAGAATGGAAGCCTATTAAGCACGCGAGGGCTTTAAGGCTTTCCGAAGTTAAGACAGGCGCAACGGGAAACGGTAATTGAAAATTTAAAATCAAGAAATTTCCGCCGGCAGGTTACATCCTGCCGGCGGTGTTTTGTGCAAGCAAAGTTTTTTGTCTTTGCGTCGGACGCAAACATAGTTTTTTGTCTTTGCGTCTTGTATTCACGCATAATTTAGTATATAATATATTCTATCTTGGTTTATTTTTTAGATGTAATTTTTCGGTTAAAGGGTATTTTTGTCGCGTACGGAGGATGCGGTCGCGGATCTAGTATTGCCTGTTAAACTTATTCTCATAGATAAAAAAGTTATGCTCATTGTTAAAAAATTTGGCGCTGTTTTTTTAAGCCAGCGTGAAACAAAACCGCTTGTTTTAGACACATATTATACAGTAGCCTTGAGACGGCGCTGTATCGATTTTGCGGCGACTTGAGGTGAGAGAATGAAATCCGGCTTTTCAGAGCTTGTGGCGAAAGCTAAGAAAGGCGACAGTAGAGCTTTTGCCGAGCTTTACTCTGCTATATATAAAGAGCTTTATTATTACGCCCTGTGTAATCTTAACAACAGCGACGACGCTGCAGACGCCGTGAGTGATGCCGTGTTGGACGCGTTCTCGGGCATTAAAAATCTTCGCAACGAGGAAGCCTTTAAGGGATGGATGGTGCGTATACTTACTGCGAAAATAAAGCGCAGGCAGGCTGAATACATCACTCAGCGGGAATACATTTCCTCAATGACCTCTGATTATTCGGACGATGATGACAAGCTTCTGGACATACCGGAGCGCGAGTCAAAATACGAGGGGATAGAACTTCTCGATCATATTGAGAGCTTGACATACAATGAAAAAATGTGCTTTTCGCTCAGTACGATTTACGGTTATACAAGCGATGAAATATCAAAAATAACAGGCATAAATTCCGCAACGGTAAGGACTTACCTTTCAAGAGGCAAGGCTAAGCTGAGAAAGCTTCTTTCAGAAAGCATTTAGCGGAAAATATCATATAAAGTAAAATTACCGGAAAGGAGGTCGTGCGGCTGTGAAAAATATATATTCAGAAATGTTTGAAAGCCTGTCTATACCCGAGAGGCTAAGCCCCGAAAATATCGCAGCTATGCTTGAAACCAATGCTGCCGCGGTAAAAAACCGCGCCGCAATTTCACTAAGCTCGGCTTCTGACAGAAATGAGAGGGACGGTGTAAGCTCCACATCCTCCAAAAAGACCGGTACCAGACGAGTATCTTCTTACTACAGAACTATTGTTTCTTTGGCTGCGTGCGCAGCAATGGTCTTTGGCGTTGTGAGGTATTTTGACAATTCCGGAATACCTTCGACCGACGATGCTGCTGCGGGCAGCACCTATGCCAGTGATTATGACGAGCTGCACAAAACCTTTAGGAAATACTACGTAGACGATGAGGAAAAAAAGACGCTTGATTCCGCCATGGCACAGATAGAGCATTCCTATAACGATTCCGAAAATGATAATGTCAGCGACGATGTAGATTCTGCTGAGCCATCGGTATCGGGAAATGAATCTGGACCGGAAGAGACAACTCCTAACGTCCCGGACAGCAGTGTCTCCCCAGAGGAGCAGGGATCTCAGAGCGTTCAGCCAAACGGTGAAGGGGTAATGCTTCCTGCGCCGGCAGGGGAGAAGGTCCCGGAAAACACAATTATTTCGGGAAACAAAATTTTTGTCCGCGACAAAAACGATGTCAAGGTTATACTTACGGACAACGGAAATATGGAGTACGTCGGGAACATATCGCCTCAGTGCGGAATGTTTGAGACAAAGACCTTAGAGCAGATAATTCCTGTTGGAGACAGAATCGCTCTTGTTTACTCCGTTGTAAACGACGAGCCGGTTTCCATACCTGTTTTCGATGGCGGTTCGACTGTTGACGAACTTATGAGCAGCATATATGCCGACAGTGTGGAGACAAACACGACCCATTCCGCAGAGGTTGCGGTGTATGATATATATTCGGACGGGAAAATCGTCCTTGCCTCAGACTTTATCCAGAGTGGAGAGTTTATAGGCGTGACCTTTAACGGCGGATATGTATATGTAGCGACTGATTACGATAATTACAGGCATACTCCGCTTATAGGCGTAGACGATCTTGACAGCTATGTTCCGAGCTACACCGTAAACGGCGAAAAGCTCTATATCCAGGCGGAAAATATTTTGATACCCGGGTATGTTTCCACAACTGATTATACCGTAGTAAGCGGCATAGCGGCGTGCGAGCCCTCCATACCGATATCGGTGCAGGCTGTTTTGGGCTCTGAGGGCAAGGTCATAATAACAGAGAGCGCGGCATATATCTTCGGATATTCAAATTCCTCCGGCTTTGACCAGACCGTATGCGAGATGCTTGGATTTGCAAGCGGAGCGGTAAGCTACCGCGGTTCGGTATCTGTTGACGGAGTGGCGCTGTCAAACGGTATACATGAGGACAGCGGCGTGATTTTGGTCACGACGATTAAATCTTCTGATACGGGGTATGTAACAAGCGTTTACGCGCTAGACTCCGGAATGAGCGTTTTATCGAAGATTGAGTTTCCTGCGATAATGAGCGATGTAAGCTTTGACGGAAGCCGGGTGTACCTTACAAGCAGCGCTGGCTCTTACGCTGCAGATTTTACATCGGCTGCAGCTCCCGAGCTCATAAGTTATGAAGATAATATAAATATCATGTCCGGCGCGGTAGAGTTTGGGGACGGATACGTTACCCTTGCAAAGGACGACGGCGGAAATCTTGTGCTTTCCAAGCTTATAACAGGAGATAACGGTGAGCTTTCAACGCAGGCAAGAGTTGTTGTCTGCCCTGAGGGAGCGACATCAAGCGGCATGACGGCTCAGAATGTATCCTCGCTCGCTTTGGGCGACAACAGCGTAATGTATGTAGATCCGGAAAACGGCTACGTTGGAGTTCCCTACGGATTTTTCGACGGCTACGATTACTGCTATAGATATGCGCTTTACAGGTTGGCCGGAAGCAGCTTTGAGCTTGTCGGACAGATAGAATCCCATGAGGTTGATGATGCTTTTGAGATAGGCCGTTCAATTCTGAGCGACGGAATCCTTTATATTACTTCTGAAGGCAGGATATACGCCGCGATGGTAGGCGAGTCTTCGCTATCAGTTATAAGCTCGGCTGAGATAATCGAATCGAGCTACAGTGGGCACACAAGCTGGTAACGCAGTCTGTTTGCAAAAGGCGTCGACTTGACTTGGGAGTCGGGAAGAAAATGAGGCTTAAAGCAATAATAAACGGTACAGGGCAGCAAGGCCTTGTACCGTTTTGTTTTTGAAATGCAGAGTGATATTAATAAAGAAAAAAGCTTAAAAAGCTATTGACTTTTCAATTACCATGTGATACAATAACTTTCGTTGCAACGCTGCTGGTGTAGCTCAGTTGGTAGAGCAGCTGATTTGTAATCAGCAGGTCGGGGGTTCGAGTCCGTCCACCAGCTCCAACTCGCAACGTAATTAAATATGGGAGAGTTCCCGAGTGGCCAAAGGGGGCAGACTGTAAATCTGTTGCTATTTAGCTTCGATGGTCCGAATCCATCCTCTCCCACCACGTCGGAGCAAGCTTTGTATCGCTTGCTCCGATTTTTTATAAAAATCAGAGCGCGCTCACGCAGCTGCTCCTCCTTTCCGCAAAAAAGTCACGCTCGACTCAGCTGCTCAGTTGTAAACGCCCTCGCAACGCTTCGCTGTCGCTACCAACTTTTTGCGAGTTACGAGAGTTCAACTCCCATTGCCGAAAAACGCTAAAATATCTTTTTCATGTGGTTTAGACAAATAAAAAACTTCGCCATATTCCGGCGGAGGAATTTTTATTTGTGGCATGAGAGGATGAGATGAGGACAGCACGAACGCCGGCAGGCAGGGGGAATACAGTGCGCGGATCGAATTCATCTTCTTCTACCAAATAAAACACGCATTCGGCCTTCCTGGCAGCAAAGAACGTAATGAGATTAGATAAACTCTTTACTAGCTTTAAAATTAAACTTGAAAAGAGGAATAAGGTAATGAACACTATTTGGTCAAAGTACGTGCAAGGAACGAAAACGCTATATTTTTCACGCAGATTACGCTTTGATGATTTGTTTTCGGAGCAATACCGACGCCTGTTCAACCTGGACGCAAATAAGGAACTGAAGATACTTGAGATAGGCTGTGGCCCCGGTGCGTTTGCAGGTGCTCTCCATCGTTGGTATCCTGATGCTGAGATAACAGCAGTTGATCGTGACAGCGAGTTTATTAGGTTTGCTGCAGAACATGAACCGGAAGTAAATTTTGTGGAAGGCAATGCAACTGCGCTACCATTTGAAGATAACACTTTTGATGTAACCATATCTCATACGGTAGCTGAGCATATCGAACCATCAAAGTTCTACGGCGAGCAGATAAGGGTATTAAAGCCGGGCAGCGTATGTCTTGTGCTTTCGTCTCGAAAAGGAATCAATATCAATCCGAAATGCATTGCTTTTAATGAGTATGAGCAGCGGTTTTGGGAAAAAGCGGAGCGGTATGACGATTCAATGGATCGTTTTGCCGTGTGCAAATATCCTATGAGTGAAGCACAAATGCCGGCTGCAATGGCTGAGTATGGTTTTTCTGATGTCAGTACAGGCTTTGTTACAGTTGATTTGACTCCGGATAATCCAAGGTTTTCAACCTCGTTCGCACTCGATATGATCAATGCCGATAGGTACGCCGCATTAGACGCAATAGAATCGGTGATGCATACGATGCCTGAGCAATTTACAACTCAAGAGGCTGAAGAAATGAAGCGTCTTGCAAATGCAAAGTATGATACTCGAATAGAACAGTATAAAAGTGGTAAAAAGCAGTGGGATACCAATGTTTCAATCATTATGGTGATCAGAGGTATCAAATAAAAGTGTATACCGAAAGGGAGATGACGATAATCCGAGTAAACAGTAGGACTAATATTTCGTTCTATTATTCGGAGCGGTTTTTAATGTATTCAAAGCCTGGCACACTTACTTATATTCGCGATCCTATATTGCCAACCATTTCGGCCACTAGGCAATAAAAATCCCTCCGCCGTATCCAGGCGGAGGGATTTTTATTTGTGGTATGAGAGGATGAGATGAGGACAGCACGACGGGCGTCAGCCCCTAAAATATAAAAAGTGTTGTACTGCTGAGATGCCTGAGCAGCAGCTTGTGCAAATAGCAATTGCAAATGAAATAAATTGGCGGCGCCTTATGCTACAGATGAGCAAGGCAGCCGCTATTCCTTTATAAATTCAATTATATCGCTGACTCCGCAGTCGAGAGCGTAGCAGAGGGCATCGATTGTTTTGGTGCTGATTGCCTCGCCCTTTTTCATCCTGTACAGTGTGTTGGCGGAAAATCCCTGCTTAAAAATCAGGTTGTATTCGGTAATTCCCTTCTTATAAAGCGTTTTGTAAAACGGCTTATAACTGATCATTTTTATCACCAAATAAATATTATCATACTTAATATCTTGACTATACTTAAAATATTGAGTATAATTTTATCTGTATTTGACGATTTAAAAACTTTGCAACGCAAGAGGAGGGCTTTTATGAAGAAAATAGTATTGACCGTTATGAGCGCGTTTATTTTATTTGCTTTTTCCGGCTGCACATTATGCACATTAAGCGGTGAGCTTAATGGATTTTACGATAAAATAATCGAATCAAAGGAGCTTTTAGACGCCGTTTCCAACGATATTCATTTATGCTGGTATAACGCCTCTTACAATGGTTTATTTAACGGCGATATCGGTCTTGCGGTAATGCTGGCGAGGGGAGCGAACACAGAAACCATCGTCAGGCTGAGCAAGCTCGATGAAGAAATCTGTTCATCATTTAACAGGCTGAAAAAAGGGAGATGCGGCGAGCTTGCCGCGGACGTAATGACGGCGTACCGCGAGTATTATGAATTTGTGACGGGTGCGTGCGGTTCTCTTTATTCATCTTCGCGCGGGGCACGAAAGCTGGAGAGTGAGCTGTCGCACAGGCTTGAGGATTTGTCCCGTGTGTTGTGACAATCTATAATACTGTAACCGCAAAGGCGGGCATATACCTGCCTTTGCGTTTTGCAGATTTTGTGCACAGCTGCAGCAAAGTGCGGGCAGCCGCGATGCCGCAGCCCAACCCTGTCGGGCTGCGGCATATTCGTCCCCGATAAGCCCGCGCCTGCAGCGCTTGCTTATTAAAGCCTTGGCTTGCCGAGCAAGCCGAGGCTTATCGGGGGACGTTTCGCCGCGAAGCGGCGGCGCGGCTGCTTAGCCCGACGGTCGCATAAAGCGCGGAAAAACCGACGGCATCGATTTTTTCTTAAGCATGTTTTAGTTGATTATTAATAACGTATCATGTATTATAATAGTATGAAGAACCATATCATGCTTTTGATAGGCGGCGCCGCTGAAAACGAGCGGTGCGGCAGTCGAAATATGAGGATTTGGAGGAAAACAAATTGACAGCTTACAGCAAAAATATTTCCGAGCTTTTAGACGATTTGTCCGTTGACCGTCAAAGAGGCCTTAGTTCGCAGGAAGCAAAATCGCGGCAGGAGAAGTATGGGCAGAATAAGCTCCGGGAGAAAAAGAAGAAAACGACGCTGCAGAGGTTTTTGGACCAGTTTAAGGATGCAATGATTCTTATTCTGCTTGCTGCGGCGGTTGTTTCCTTTGTCGTGGTATGCGTAGAGCAGAATTGGGGAGAGCTGTTTGAGCCGCTGCTCATTGTTTTGATTGTAATACTCAACGCTATTATGGGTGTATATCAGGAGGGCAAGGCGGAAAAGGCTCTCGATGCCTTAAAGAATATGTCTGCCCCTCATGCAAGAGTAATAAGGGACGGCACGGAGAGGATTATCGACGCTGCGGAGCTTGTACCCGGGGATATTATCAGGCTTGAGGCGGGAGACTTTGTTCCTGCGGACGCGAGGCTTATCCAGAGTGCGGGTCTTAAATCGGAGGAATCTGCGCTTACCGGCGAATCTGTCCCTTCAGAAAAGGACTATCTTGCGCAGGTGGAGGAAAACGCTCCGCTCGGAGACCGCCATAACATGGTTTATTCCGGCTGCTCAATCACCTACGGCACTGCCGCGGCAGTCGTTACAGCTACCGGAATGGACACCGAGATGGGCAAGATAGCTAACCTACTTGATAATGAAGAGGATACTCAGACTCCGCTTCAGCAAAAGCTTGCCCAGCTTGGGAAATACCTCGGCATAGTTGCGCTGGCGGCGTGCGCGATAATATTCGTCGTGGGTCTTGTGAACGGAATCCCGGTGCTTGAGATATTCATGACCTCGGTATCGCTCGCCGTATCCGCCATACCTGAGGGGCTTCCTGCAATAGTGACTATTGTCCTTTCGATAGGCGTACAGAGAATGGTAAAGAAAAACGCGCTTATACGCAAGCTTCCCGCCGTAGAGACGCTCGGAGGCGCGTCGGTAATATGCTCGGATAAGACGGGCACCCTCACC
>DBFJJS010000007.1:0-42896 GCA_048393055.1 Candidatus Faeciplasma sp. | reverse complement strand
CGCTTATCGTAAATGGTAGATTCATCGTATATCCTCATACTGACAACGGCACCGGCTTCTGCGCTGCCTGCAAGGGCGTGATAGAGTCTTCCGTAGAGATTGAAGACCCGATTGAGCCTTCACTTGGTTAATTGAACACATAAATACGTTTTACTTTGCAAACGGCGGAGAGCGCTTTGATTTTGAAGCGCTCTCTGTTTTTTATGCCTATGACGGGTTTGCAAGATACTTTTCAAATCGTATTTACAACTGGCGGCGATTGTGCTAAACTTACTAAGAAGAATAATTTTCAAACGGGAGGACTGAATATTATGGCAGAGCAGAATAAAATTTTAAATCGCGACGAGATTCCCGAAGAATACAAATGGAATCTTGCCGACCTTTACGAAAGCGACGACGCATGGCTTTCCGACTTTGAAAAGGCTTCCGGCATGGTTGATAAGCTGGCGTCATATAAAGGCAGGCTGATGTCGAGCGCTGCGACGCTTTTGGAATTTTTCAGGTTTGAGGACAAATTTTCCATGGAAATCGACAGACTGGCAAATTACGCAATGCGTAAAAACGACCAGGATTCCACCGTCGCTAAGTATCAGGACTTTAAGGGCAGGTTTATGAACCTGTATGTAAAGGTAAGAGAGGCGAGCGCGTTTGAAGTGCCTGAGATAATCGCGGCTTCGGACGAGACCGTCGAGAGGTTTTACAGGGAAGAGCCTGAGCTTCTGACCTATAAGCGCATTATAGACAAGGTACGCCTTATGAAGGAGCACACGCTTTCAGAACCCGAGGAGGCGATTTTGGCTTCCGCAGGACAGGTGACAAGCGTTGCGGATGATGTGTACAGCACATTTGAAAGCGCGGACATCAAGTTCCCGCCCGTTGCCTTGGCAGACGGAAGCGAAAGCCCTCTTACAAACGGAAACTATGTGACATACCTTGAAAATCAGGACAGGCAGATAAGAAAGCAGGCGTTTGAAAATCTGTATCATACCTATGAGCAGTACAAAAACACGCTTGCGGCGCTTTATTACGGTGAGGTAAAGCAGAAAATATTTAAATCGCGGGCGAGAAAGTATTCCTCTGCGCTGGAGGCAGCTCTTTCGGTAAACGAAGTCCCAACCTCTGTTTATCACAATCTTATCGATGCCGTTCATGCAAACATGGGTTATCTGCATAAGTACATGAAGCTCAGAAAGAAGCTTTTGGGCGTAGACGAGCTTCATATGTATGATATCTACGTTCCGATGGTGGCCGAGGCAAACACCAGGGTCAGCTTTGAGGACGCTAAAAAAGAGATTCTTGACGCCATGCAGGTTTTGGGCAAAAATTATACCGACATGCTCAGGGAGGGCTTTGCAAATCGTTGGATAGACGTATACGAGAATACAGGAAAACGCTCGGGAGCATATTCCGCCGGTGCAAGACCGCATCCGTATGTGCTTTTAAACCACAAGGACACGCTTGACAGTGAATTTACACTTGTTCACGAAATGGGTCACGCGCTTCACTCCTATCTTTCAAAGAAGAATCAGCCCTATGCTACCAGTGATTACGTAATATTTGTGGCTGAGGTGGCGTCCACCTGCAACGAGGCGCTTCTTATGCAGTATCTTCTCGGCAAGACTGCCGAGAAGAAGGAAAGGGCGTATCTTATCAATTACTTCTTAGAGCAGTTCAGGACAACGCTCTACCGTCAGACTATGTTTGCGGAGTTTGAGCTTTTGACCTGCGAGATGGCGGAGCGCGGCGAGAGCCTTACCGCCGACAGCCTTTGCGCCCTTTATCACAAACTCAACGCCGATTATTACGGTGAGGATATAGTTGTCGACCGTGAAATCGATTTTGAGTGGGAAAGGATACCTCACTTCTATTACAACTTCTATGTATTCCAGTATGCAACCGGCTTCTCAGCTGCGATCGCTCTTTCCCAGCGCATTCTGAAGGAGGGCGAACCTGCTGTAAAGGACTATCTGAAGTTCCTGTCCGGCGGCTCGTCAGCTGATCCGATAACGCTTTTGAAGCTTGCAGGCGTAGATATGAATTCGCCAAAGCCGGTTTCAGATGCGCTCGAGTTGTTCGGAAAGCTTATAGACGAGCTCGACGAGCTGCTCGGCTGATCGTAGCAATGAGCTATCATTTGGGAATCGACCTTGGCGGGACGAACATTGCCGCGTCCGTTATTTCTGACAGCTTTGAGATACTGTCGAGGGTTAAGCGCACTACGGACAAAACAGCCTCCGGCATTGAGATAATCCTTGGCTGCGCGGCGGCGGCAAAAGACGCGGCAGTCTGCGCCGGTCTAAGATTAGACGAGATAGAGTCGGTCGGGCTCGGCTCGCCTGGCGCCGTTAACCCCGTCTCTGGCGTTATCGAATATGCCAACAACCTCAGCCTTTACAACACTCCCGCCGTAAAAATACTTGAGCACGAGCTTGGCATGCCCGCGTATATAGAAAACGACGCCAACGCCGCTGCATACGGCGAATATGTAGCGGGAAGTGCAAGGGGAGTTAAGGACGCTGTCTGCATAACGCTCGGCACGGGAGTCGGCGGAGGGGTCATCATAAACAAAAAGATATACTCCGGCTTCAACCATGCCGGCGCTGAACTGGGGCATATGGTTATAGACGTAAACGGCCCCGAGTGCAGTTGCGGCAGGCGGGGCTGTTTTGAGGTATTCTCATCCGCGACGGGGCTTGTCAGAATGACGGAGCAGGCTGCTGAGGCGCATCCGGAGTCGCTGATATGCGGGCTTTCAAGGGAAAAGGGCAAGATATCCGCAAAGCTTGCGTTTGAAGCCATGCGCATGGGAGACGCTGCCGCGCGTGAGGTTGTCTGCTGCTATATAAAATATCTTGCCGCAGGAGTTGCAAATGTAATAAACATTTTTCAGCCTGAGGTTTTGTGCATAGGCGGGGGAGTCTGCAACGAGGGCGACGCGCTTTTGCAGCCGCTTAAAAGGCTTGTTGCCGGTCAGATTTACACAAGGCGCGGAAGCCGCAACACCAATATTGTTACAGCATCGCTTGGCAACGACGCCGGAATTATAGGCGCGGCTATGCTGTACCGCTTAAGAGGGGATTGAATACTGTGAAGCTACTGATTAAACAGCATGTTTTTTCCTGGACGGATACCTACGACGTGTATGACGAGAAAGAAATGCCGAAATACTTTGTAAAGGCTGAAGCCTTTACAATAGGACATCGTATACACATTTACCGTCATTCTGACGGCGAAGAGGTCGGCATGATACGCGAAAAGCTCTTTTCAATGTTCGGGCTTGCTGAAATTTATATCGGTGGGGCGATGGTCGGAGCAATACGCAGGCGTTTTAGCCTGTTTACCCCAAAGTACAGTATGGATTATAAGGGATGGGACGTAAGCGGCGACTTTTTGGGCTGGGACTACTCTATCATGGACAGCTCCGGCAGGAACGTAGCTTCGATAAGCAGGGAGCTGTTCCACTGGGGCGACACCTATTCGCTCGAGATATACGACGGCGGCGACGAGCTTGCCGCGCTGATAACGGTAATTGCAATAGACATGATGAACTGCGAGAGGTAGGTGTGCTAAGTGAAAATCCTTGCCGTTGATTACGGCGACGCCAGAACCGGTCTTGCCTCCTGTGATAAATACGAGTCCATCGCCTCTCCGGTGGGGACGATTTGCGAGTGGAACGCGGACGCAAGGGTAAAAAAAATAGCCGATAAGGCGTTAGAGCTTGGCTCAGAGCTTATTGTAGTCGGCTTGCCGGTGAATATGGACGGAAGCAGGGGAGAGCGCGCGAAAAAATGCGAGGAGCTTGCCGAAATGCTTAAAGAAAAGACTGGGCTTAACGTAGTTTTGTGGGACGAGCGCGTAACCACCGTTCAGGCTATCGGAATATTAAATCAGACAAACGTCAGGGGAAAAAAGCGCAAGGCAGTCATAGACACGGTCGCCGCAACCCTTATTTTAGAGAGCTATCTCGATTACCGCAGAAAAAAGTCTCCGGACAATAAATGACGCCGCGTTGTATAAAAAATAAAAACCATTCACTATCCATAATATCAGGATGTGAATGGTTTTCTTATGAAATAAAGCTCCGCCTTGCCGCCACATGAACATAAAACCCGCACGAAAGCAGGTGGGTATTGTCCCAGATGTTTCACGCTCCCTTCGTCCGCGTCAAGCGCGGGAGGTCTGCAATCCGCACCCGGAGCGCAATTCCCTTATAATATGTGTTGGATTATAATAACATGCTTTCTCGAACAAGGCAGAAAACCGCTTTTATATTCTGTTTTTTATTGTACCCGCAGGAAGACCAAATATTCACTTCGGCTCAGCTTGAAATTCCGTCGTCCTCCGTTGGATCGGCTTCGTCGCCGTCGTAAAAATTTTCAAGCCTTTCTAAGAAGATAGCGCCTATCCTGTCGTATTCATTGTCGTCGTCGATTGTAACAAGCATTTCCTCTCCGCTTGTATCGTCCGCCTTGAGGATTACCAGCTCGCCGTTGTTGGCAATAAGGTCGTTGGGATCCTCATAGTATGGGATCATCGCGTAGTACCTGTTGTCGCCCTCTTCATAATAGTCTACCATTTCAAAGGTTTGTTCGACTCCGTCCTCGTCACAGAGGGTGTAAAGCTCCGGTGTGTAATCTAAATCGTCCATATTGCTTTGTCGCCAAAGGCTCTCCTTCCAAGCTGCCCTCATACAGTCGATATCTGACGCATGGTGCATATTTTCTACATTTCATTATAATGTATCGCTGAAATAAAGTCAACAGGTAGGCGCAAGAAATATAGTAAATAAAAAAATTAAAAAAAGTTTTTAAAAAGTATTGACAACGCACAAAATCTATGCTATATTATAGACACAGAGAAGAGATAGAGAAGTCAATGAAAACTAAAAGGGAGAGGGTTCCGATGAAGAATTAAGCTTTCACAGGGTAGCCGTGAATGACAACCTATGATTAAGCTAAAAGGATGATCTATCATGAAACTCGCACGCAGCGGAACTTTTTAAGAAAAATCCATATGAAAGGTGTGAGTCCAGCATTCTGTGCATAGATGAGGTTTCGGTGATTGGGCAGTAAGCCAACAAACTTGACACATCATGAGATGATTCTCAAGGCAATGTATAAGGCAATAGCTTTTGTACATGCAATAAGGTAAAATATCAAGCTGAGGCGTAGAAAAATAAAAGCTTAATTTAAGCCAATTCCTATTAAAGCTGCTTATCAATATACGAAACGCAGGAATCAAAAATATAAATTCGATTATAAAGAATATAAAGTCGGAAGGATATAAACCCAATGAAACTGTATAGACCAGATATTTGAAATCCGCAGTGAGAGGGTGAGTCCAACAAACAGATTAGATTAGGTGAAGCCTAAAGCAAGATGCTAGGTTAAGGTAAGATGATAAACCTAATGGTTTGTATCAGGACGCTTAACGAAATGCAGCACCAATAAAAGACTTTAGGTGAGGTACCAAATTAAATAGGGTAATATTTAAACGATATAAGCCGTGTGAATGTATGCGATAAGTTGCAAAGCTTAACGATATGCATAAATACAGCAGTAAACTGAAGGATTGATTCCCATGAAACTGTTCAGGATGAAAATGAAAATCTGAATTGAAAGGGTGAGTCCAAAGAAGACTTTAGTTTAGCTGGGGGCTATAAGGCGAATATCTCATAAATCAAGCTTATAAAGCGTGGATAACACGCCGGCAGAGGCAAAGGCTTTGCAAGTAGCTTTCAAGGTGTGGATGACACGAAGATAAAGTGAATTTAATGAAATCGCATATGTGGCGGATCGCTCAGCATAAATCATTTAAATATACAGGGGAGCGAGTAAAATCGTTCCCTTTTGATTTGAGTATAGGGAAAATGTAGAAAAACGCCGCAGGTCTGGCGGCAGCTGCTTGTCCGCAGCGTGTCTGATTGTGACGCGCTGCGGACAATTCTTTTTATGCGCAGCAAGGACGGTAACCTTTGACGCATGTCCGGCATAGAATAAATTAACGGCAGACAGCAAAGCGTGTTTAAGTAAGCTTGGGGAGTGTTTGGCTTGGCTGGCTCCGTTTTAATATATAGCCGTCATTGATTTGTCTTTGACGGCGATTTGACTTTATAAGGATTTGCAATTTGACATGCAACTTTTTACTTGCATACGCGCGTGATATGGAGTATAATTAAAATGTATGATTTTACAATGAAGCGGCGGTATGCAATATTTTACTGCCTTAAATTGTATTATATAAAAGGGAATTGTGCGGTAAAGATATGCCGCACGGGAAGAAGAAAAAGTATGAAAACACTCGTTTCCGCGTCGATTCTGTCCGCTGATTTTGGTCATCTTGCGGACGAGCTTGCGCGATCAAAAAGCGCGGGCTGCGATTTGATTCATTTTGACGTCATGGACGGCCACTTTGTTCCGAACATCAGTTATGGGATACCGGTATTAAAATCGCTGAAAAGATATTCCGAGCTTCCGATGGACGTCCATCTTATGATATCCGATCCGTTTAAATATATCGACGCTTTTGCGGACGCCGGAGCGGATATAATAACGTTTCACGTTGAGGCAGACGTCAACCCTGTTTCTGCGATAGATAAGATACACTCCCGCGGGATTAAGGCGGGGATATCCGTAAAGCCGGGAACGCCTGTCAGCGAGGTCTATCCTTACCTGGACGGGCTGGATTTGGTGCTTGTCATGACGGTAGAGCCCGGGTTCGGAGGACAGGGCTTTATTGAAAGCACTTTGAATAAAATCTCAGAGCTTCGCAAAAAGGTCGAGTCGTGCGGCAGGGAAATCGATATAGAGGTAGACGGCGGCATATCTGACGTTACCGCTCCAAAGGTTCTAAGAGCCGGCGCAAATGTCCTGGTTTCCGGCTCGTACCTGTTCAAGGCTGCGGATATAGCCGAAAACGTATCAAAGCTTAGGGTGAAAGACTGAGCAGATTTATCGCGTCGGATGGTATAACAGTGTTTCCGTGCTCTGAAATTACGTCGGCGTAGTCGTAGCCGACAAAAACCATATCGGAATGCTCGCATATATCAGGAAGCAGTTTTGGCGCGTCTCTTGTTATAATGCGTATACATAAGTAATAGTCCTTGATTTGTACAAGGGAGCTTTTAAGAATGCTTCCTTGATACCGTTTCAGCGCTGAGCAAAGCTCTCGCACGGCGCTGCCCGAGCGCACTTTGCATGCTGCGCAGATCTGGCTTGGAAAAGCTCTTATAATCTTTTTGTTCGGCGGACGCTTGCCGCCGGAATCGTTTTGCGCAAATCCGTTTACATTTTCGGGCAGAAGCCTCACGCTTAAAACACGCCTCCCGGTAAAATAATATTATAACTGTTAAGCATTAAGGACGGTGAACAAGATAAAAACTGAAGTTGAAAGAAACGATATTCAAAGATTTGCAAGAATGACCGTCTTTTTAATTACGATAAACGTCATGTCGTTCTACTATTATGGCTACAGAGCGATAATAGTGTCGGCAATATCTGCGGCAATCAGCCTTTTGACAGAGTATATTTGCTGTACCGTCACAGGAAAGCGCTTCAGCATACGCGACACTTCTCCTATAATGTCCGCGCTGTTGCTGGCTCTTATGATGCCGGCATCCGTTCCGTATAGGATAATCGTATTTTCGAGCATATTTATGATAGCGGTATGTAAATATGCGTTTGGAGGGAACAAAAACCTCATATTCAGCCCTGCGGCGCTGGCATACGCGTTTGCAGTGCTTTCGTGGCCTAATAACGTTTTGAGGTATCCCGAACCTGTTCCGTTCGGCCATGTTTCCCTGGAGTCCGACGTTCAGGAGCTGCTTGACTATTCCTTTACCCACTATGCCGATATTTCGATAAGCTCGTCGAGCTATTTGGACATAATTTGGGGAAGACTCGCAGGACCTATGGGAACGACCTGTATTTTGGTAATAGCCATATGCGCGGTTTCGCTCTATCTTTTCAGGGACATTCCGGGTACGGTGCTTTTCAGCGCCATAGCCGCAAACGTGCTGCTGTTTGTTTTATTTCCTCTTGCGGCTACCGGATGGACTGCGGCGGTCTACGCTTTGGTTACCGGTTCGTTTTTGTTCGTTCTGGTTTTTATGACCTGCGACTACAGATTTGTTCCGAAAAGACCGGTTGCTCAGGTGTTTTACGGCGTGCTGTTTGCATTGATATCGTTTTTACTGAGAAAGCTTTCCGGAATAGAAACGGCGGCGGTATTTTCCTTACTGATAGTAAGCGTATTCTCTTCTGAGCTTGACAGGCTGGACATTGTTTTACAGGCAGGGGTTTCAAGGTTTTGGCTTTTCTGCGGTCAAAAGTTTAAAAAGCTCGTGCTGTATATAAGATTTAAGCGCGGTTTGGCGGCGTCAGGCGAAGAAGCAGTTTCTGAAAATTCCGGCGAAGCATATGCGAAGGAGGGCATATCTCAAATTAATGGGCTGCCCCCTGAGGACGGCGGTCAGGCATCAGACGAAAACGACGGAGATAAGCCGGAAGACAACCAAGATTAAAGCAGCAAAAGGCAGGTGCGGCTAAATGTCAGAACACACTACCCAAATCTCATCACAGACGAGCATGGCTGGCAGAGAGGCGTTTTTGACCTCCAACGCTCTTTTGTCAAACGGTTCGGTAATTGCTCCTGCGGTTGTAGTTGCGACCGGGTTTATGCCAAGCGTTGCGCTCTGCATAGTTTTCAGCATTGTAACATATGCTACGGTTGCTATCTGTTCCTTTGTTCCAAGAAGGATCGTGTACACCGTTCGTATTATATTATACACTTTTATTGCGTCTTTAGTGTATGTACCGGTTTCGATACTTATGGAGGGCATTATGCCGCTGCAATTTGCGGCGCTTGGAATATACGCCCCGCTTTTGATTACAAACTCTCTTATAACAGTAAAGACAGAAGCTAAGTTTTACCGCTTAAAGAGAGGATATATGCTGAAGCTTGCCGCGTTTTATGTTTTTGGGTACGATGTCGCGCTTTTGATATTCGGGACAGTGCGTGAATTTCTCACAAGCGGCGGTCTGCTCGGCGCAAAGCTCTTCCCGATATCGATTCCGTCGGCAGGGACGGTTTTCGGCGGCTTTATTCTTTTAGCGGTGCTAAGTGCCGCCTTCAGGTGGATAACAAGGCTGCCCGCAAGAAAGGAGAGCACTAAATGACGCTTATTTTGCAGACTTTCCTTGCGTCTCTCGTTTCTATAGTGTTTGAAAATGTAATATTTGCGCACGCCTTTGGCACAAGCACCCTTATAGAGCTCTCAAAAAAGCATTGGAATATACTTTCGTTCAGTGGATTTATAACGGAGTTTGCCGTGCTGTCGGGCGTTATATCCTACGCGTTCGAGGGTCTTATGTTGTCAAACGACGTATCGGCGAGATTTTTGCCGGGGGTGTATATACTTTCCCTTGGAGCGGTATACGTTTTTACGCTGATCGCGATATGGTCGATATCTAAGGATGCGTTTAAAAAGCTGAAGAAATACGTCCACCTCTCGGCGTTTAACTGTACCGTTTTGAGTGTGCTGTTTAATAACACGCTCATGGGAGGCTCTTTGATCGAAAGAATAATATATGCAGTGGAGATAGGAATAGGATTTGCGTTTTCCGCATATATCATTTTGATAAATTACGACAAGCTCAGCTCGGACGAAGTCCCGTCCACCTTTGCAGGATTTCCGATATACGTTTTATATATCGGTGTGATTTCGATGATAATTTACGCTGTAAGCAACTAAGGAGAAGGATTATGTCCCCAAGACGGTATAAAGTAAAAAAGAACAAGCCGATTTTTAACACTCGCAAGCAAGGCAATTCCTATATAGGCATACTTATAATGGTCGTGCTTCTGGCTGCGCTCGTGTTCATAGGGTACAGTGTCGGAAAGCCGATTGTGGAGTATTTCAGCGACAGAACGCCGGATTCGCCCGATGTGCAGGATCAGCAGCCGGGTGTGTCGGTCGATACCGGCGATAACCCGTCTACGCAGCCGGCCGAGGATACCGATCCGCCGCAGAGCACCGAAAGCGAGGAGATCCCTGTCGAGCCGGTCGCCAAAAAGGACATACTTTATATAAGCTATCCCGACGGGGGAACCGCCTCCTACGAATCGTATATACTTTCCGAGCTGGAAGCTAACGGCAGCGGATACTACGGCGTGTGCATAGACCTTGTTTTGGACGGCGGTCAGGTTATGTTTGCGACTTCAAACGAGCTTGCTGTCAGCGCGGGAGCTGTTTCGCCGGCGGCAATACAGGACCTTTCGTCGGTTGTTTCCGCGATTTCAGACGCCGGGCTTGTCCCGTATGCGAGAATATCCTCACTTAGCGACCATATAGCGTCGTCCTGGAACGATAAAAGCCTCAGCTATATGATAGAGGGCTCGGATTCAAGATGGTATGACAACTCCGTTGCCAACGGCGGCAAACCATGGCTGTCCCCCTTCAGCGGCAGCGCGGCGGAGTATATAAACAGTCTTTGCAGCGAGATTTCAAGCGCCGGCTTTGCGGGTCTTATAGCGGGAGAGCTTGAGTTCCCGCCGTTTAGGGAATCAGATCTTAATTACATAGGCCAGTCGGTAAAGTCTGCGGACAGGTACACAGCGCTTGTTGATTTTTCTTCGGGCATGTTTGACTCGTTCGGAACGGCTAAGGAATTTTATATCGAGGTCAGCGCGAGGGATATTATCGCCGGTGAGGCAGAGATACTGAGCGACCCGTCGGCGCTGTGCACAAGCAGGATTTACGTCAGGTTTGATCCTGCGGAAATAGGCATGAGGATTTCAAGGGCAGACGGCACGGAGGTTTCATTTGAAGGGCTTGCCGGAGAGTATCTTCTTAAAACCGTCTTTATGCTTGTCGACGAAAGCCTGGAGGGGAGCGGGCTTGAAGCAGTTCCGCTAATAGAGGGATGCGAAATGAGTGAGGAAATGTACGACATGCTTGACGAGATGGGCTATGAGGACGCTCAGGTCATTGTGGATATAATGTGACGGTATACAAAATAAAGAGCCTGCCGAGTGGGTTTCGGAAGGCTCTTTATTTATATATTTCAAGGAGGATTCAGGCAAGCCTGAGAGATTAAATCAAAAGGCAGATAAGACCGGAGCATCCTTCGTTGATTATTCGTTCCACCGCCTCGCGAAGCTTTTCGCGCGCATCGTCCGGAAGCCGGTACAGCTTGGAGTGAAGTCCCTCGTTCACAAGCTCTGAAAGCGACTTGCCGAAGATATTTGTTTCCCAAATTTTCAGCGGATCGTCCTCAAAGTCGTTGAGCAGGTAGGAAATAAGCTCCTGAGACTGCTTTTCCGAGCCCACTATAGGCGCAACTTCTGCGCTTATGTCCGCCTTTATAAGGTGGATGGAAGGAGCATTTGCCTTGAGCCGCACGCCGTATTTCCCGCCCTGTCTTATTATTTCCGGCTCGTCGAGGCTGAGCTCGCACTGTTCCGGCATGACTATGCCGTATCCGATTTCATTTACCTGCCGCAGAGCGTCCGAGAACCTCTCGAACTGCTTTTTGAAGCTTACAAGCTCTAATATTTTTGGCATCAACTCATCCTCGCCCGCAAGGTCAAGACCGGTTTCTTCGCTTAAGATCCTGTAAAACAGCTGATTGTCGAGGCTGACGCTCAGGCGGCAAACTCCGGTTCCAAGATCGATAGAGCTTACCTGCGAAGCCATTACGTCCTCGCAGCTTCCGATGTCGGCGGCAAGCTTTTTAATGTCGCGTATATATTTTACCTCAAGCGCGGACTTCTTTATGCCGTCAAACAGCTCGTTTTTGAGCCAGTGACCTTTTTTAAGCGAATTGACCCATCTGGGCATGCTCACGTTGATTTCCTTTACCGGGAACGCGTATAAAAGCTCCGTGAGGATGCTTAGAATATCATCCTTTGTCATGGTGAGGCAGTTTATAGGCATTACGGTGACGCCATAGCTTTCCTGAAGTCTGGAGCAAAGCTGCATAACCTCCTCGGAGGACTCGTTTTCAGTGTTCATAAGCACAATAAACGGCTTCCCGAGAGTCTTAAGCTCTTCTATTATCCTTTGCTCGCATTCTTCGTATTCGTCCCTGTCAAGGCCTGTGACGCTGCCGTCAGAGG
This sequence comes from Candidatus Faeciplasma sp., assembly GCA_048393055.1. GTDB lineage: Bacteria > Bacillota > Clostridia > Oscillospirales > Ruminococcaceae > Faeciplasma. The sequence continues at coordinate 30,779 of DBFJJS010000007.1, read as the reverse complement.
TTACTACTACTCCCACAGTGGAGTGCTCTGTTATTACCTTCTGCGTCCCTATTTCCGCCGCCATGTTAAATGGTATCTCGGAGTCGAACCAGGGAGTGCGCACCATTCTGGGCGCTCCGTTTTCGATATAGCCCATCGCGCTCGGTATTATGTATCCGACGCAGTCTATCATCCTTACGTTTACGGTTGCAACATCGTCGAGAGTTACAGCAACCGCCTCCTCAGGTATAAACTTGGGCTCGGTGGTCATTATCATTTTTCCGGCGGACGCCTGCGGGAGCTCGTCTATGGTTCTCTCACGCATGTATTCTTCCTTTATATTAGGTATTACGATATTTTCCATGAACCTGCGTATAAAGGTTGACTTGCCGCTTCTGACAGGACCGACTACTCCAATATAAATATCGCCGCCGGTCCTTTCGCAGATGCTTTTGTATAAGTTATCAGTTGTCATTATGCTAATCTCCCTTATATCAGTCTACTATTGGTATAAGTATCATTTTAGGCTCGCTGAGCTTTTCGCAGTCAAGCTCGTTTTCCTCCATGATAGCCGATACGCTTGCGTGGCAGCTCTTTGCTATTTCCCACGGTTCTTCGCCCTTTTGCGCGTAGTAGAGCTTTATGGCAGTATCCTTATCTGCCGCCACCGGCTTTGTGTCGTCGAGTGTGATTCCGCTTATAAAGCTTCTCTGGCTTTCCTCGTACAGATACCCCGTGAGCTTTATTTCAGCGTTGACCTCAAGTGCGTTAGAGGACGTCAGGTTAAAGGATGCGGAGCTTACGGTGGCGTGTACTTCTGCGCTTTTGCATATTTCCTGCGCGCTTCCGGCAATTTTATGCTCCAGCTGTTCCGTGGTTTCAAGATAGATCGGCATACCGGATTCATTTAAGGCATAGGCGAAAAGCGTTACCCTTCCTCTTAAAATGGTCTCGCCGTCCTGAAGCTGCTCGCTGGTTATTCTTCCGACCTCTGCGCCTGCATATATTACCGAGCTGATTTCTCCGTCGTAATATGTAAGTGAGGCTTTCTGCCGGTGGCTTTCACTTATGGGAACGGGTATGCACTCAATACTTTCGGTACTTGTTTCCATTACAGCCTCACATATAGTTGAAAATGCGTCTGTTGCCAGCTCAGCGCTTTCAAACCTCATGGCAAGGCAGCTTATCTCTATTCCCAGCTCGCAGCTTACTCCAGAACCGTCTCCCTTTGAGGACGGATGCACATAGCAGCTTGACACAGTGGCGTCTGTTATGAGGTCAAATCTTTCGTCAAGACCCTCAACGTCAGATATCTGCGAGAACGGGATATTGAATTTGATGCTTTCTGGGTCGTTGGAGTTTTCCGGAACGTAAAGAAGCGACACCTCCGCCTCTCCCTTGGTTAAAAGCTTCCCGGACAGGATTTTCTTATCAAAGCTTATTACCGAGGCATCCGCTCTTATTACGGTTTTAAGCGCCGGATGCGAAAGACCGAGTTCTACATCGTCTACTACTGTTACGTGCTTCGTTACGGCAACCCGCTTTGCTGGATAGGTTATAAGTGTCTTTTTAAGCTGTAAGCCTCCGCCCTGAGCCCCGCTTACAGCCTGCTTTGTTTCATCCGCGGTTACGTTTATCGCAACCGTTATTATTCCGCGTATGTCTACTCGCCGCTTGTTTACAACGCGGCAGCTTGCGCTTTCAGTATACGGCTGTATGCATATGCGCGGAGACTTTGCCGAAACCGGCAGCTCCTGTGATTTACCGTAGCTCAGGGTTTGCTCAACTGCGCTTATCTCGCCGGATTCCGATACGTACACCAGCCGCACCGTTGCGCTGAGCTCGTATTCCAGCTTTGAAAGGTTCAGGCTTCTTTTTGTTATGCTCGGTACAATCCTTACGTTAAGCACCTTGTATATTTCGGGATAGTAGTCCGGCAAAATGTAGTCCAGCTCCGCCGATTGCTGGACTGCGCCGTCAAAAATGGTGTTTTTAACGGTGAAATTTTCTCTTAAAAGCTTGTAGTCCATCTTTTCCTCCTGAATACGTTTTATGCGTATGTTTTATGCTATATCTATATTCAGCTTGTTTTTCAATAATAACCTTGCCTGACGGGCTTTTTAAAAATAATATTTTATCTGTTGAGGTTTTTAAAAAGCCATGCTATAATAGGGCAGCGATTCTTTTATTTATTATATGAATAAGGAGAAAAGTCTATGGCAGACAGGGCTATAATGACAGTTATAGGCGAGAACGGCGAAATAATCGACTGCGACGTGCTCTTTACGTTTAGGAATACCGCTACCGGCAGATGTTACATCGCATATACCGAAAACACTGTCGATGAAAATGGAGATATTGAGATATTCGCGTCGATATTCGACCCGGACGACAAAACCCTGACACTTTCCCCGATTGAAACCGAGGAAGAATGGGCGATGCTTGAATCAAAGCTCAGGGCCTATGAGAGGTCCAAAAATTTGGAGGAGGGAAACTGATATGGCAAGTTGCAAAAAGGAAGGATATACAAACGTTTTTTCCAGGATAGGCGTTTCGCAGGAGGAAGCGGACAAGAGGGTGATGGATACCTTTGAGACCATGTTCCTGGGGGAGGACGGCAGGAGGATATATCACGACGTCGAACCGGATATGGGATATGTTGAGGACACCGGAAATGTCGATGCGAGAACGGAGGGAATGTCCTACGGAATGATGATGTGCGTGCAGCTCGACAGGAAAGAGCTGTTTGACCGAATATGGAAGTGGTCCATGACTAATATGTACATGACCGAGGGGCATCATGCCGGGTATTTCGCGTGGTCCTGCGCGCCTGACGGAACAAAAAACGCGGACGGTCCCGCTCCAGACGGCGAGGAATATTTTGCAATGGCGCTGTTCTTCGCATCGCACCGCTGGGGGGATAGAGAGGGAATTTACAATTACTCTCACTGGGCTAAGACCATACTCAGAGACTGCATTCACAGAAACGGTGACGGGGATAAAAAAGGCTCTACCATGTGGGATCTTGATAACCACCTGATAAAGTTTGTGCCGGACGTCAATTTTACCGACCCGTCATATCATCTGCCACATTTTTACGAGCTGTTTTCGCTATGGGCTGACGAGCGTGACAGGGATTTCTGGGCGCAGGCGGCAAAGGCGAGCCGCGAGTATCTGCACAAGGCGTGCCACCCAGTGACCGGACTCTGTTCCGATTACGCGGAATATTCCGGCGAACCGATAAAAAGCGTGCCGTGGAGCAAGCACGGCAGGTTTGACCGCTATTATTCCGATTCCTACCGCACGGTCATGAATATGGCTTTAGACCACGAGTGGTTCGGTTATGACAGCTGGCAGTGTGAGAATGCGGCAAAGGTCCAAAGTTTTTATAAGTCCGCAGGGGATAAGTGGGACTGCGTTCCGAGCCGGGACGGCGTATTTTCAGAAGAAAAGGTAATGCATCCCACTGCCGTCATAGCCTCAAACGCTGCGGCCTCACTTGCTTCTTTGGACTATGGTTCATCTCATGCCGAAACCGCGCTCGAGTTTGTTAAAAAGCTTTGGGATACGCCGCCTCGCGAGGGCAAGCGTCGTTATTACGATAACTGCCTTTACATGTTTGCGCTTCTCATGCTTAGCGGGAACTACAGGATATGGTGACAAAAAGGCTCTCAAGCCGGTTTTCGGTCTGAGAGCTTTTTATAGTTTTGTATAAGGTGTTTTGCGTAAGCAGGAGCTTTATGTGAACGCAAAGGTTAAATCATATCCGCCATAGAGTACAGCCCCGCAGGCTTATTTGCAATAAACACGGCTGCATTTACTGCGCCCACGGCGAATACCTCCTTGGAAGCGGCCGAGTGGGAAAGGGTTATGACCTCGTCGCGTCCGGCGAAGATTATCTCGTGATCGCCTACTATAGTGCCGCCTCTGACTGAATGTATACCAATTTCGGACGCGTCTCGCTTTTTTCTTACACTGTGGCGGTCGTAAACATAGCTGTAGCTGCCGCCGGACGCCTCGTTTATTGCGTCCGCAAGCATGAGGGCAGTGCCGCTTGGAGCGTCTATTTTCTGATTGTGGTGCTTTTCCACAATTTCAATATCAAATTGCCCGCCCAACACGCTTACCGCTTTTTTTGCAAGCTCCTTGAGCAAATTTATTCCGATAGACATGTTTGCGGTAAAGAAAACCGGTATTTCACTGGCGGCGGATTTTATCCTTGCGACCTCCTGGTCGTTGTAACCGGTGGAAGCCAAAACAAGAGCCGTGCCGTTTGTTTTTGCATACTCCAACAGACCGTTCAGCGCAGACGGATGAGAAAAATCAATTATAACGTCCGGCTTAACCTGGAGGTGGGATGGTGAATCCACAATCTCAAAATCGGAGTAGCGCTCCGTTATCCTGTCTATGCCGGCTATGACGCGCACGTCCTGCCTATGCGATATGATATCGTTTACGACCCTGCCCATTTTTCCGCAGCAGCCGCTTATAACTACGTTTGTCATCTTTAATTTACTGCTTTTAAAAGCAGACTCTCCTTTATATTATAATGTGTGTCATTTTGAAAGCCCGCATTGCTCAAGCGTTTTGCAAAGTACGGGAACGTACTTTTGGTCAAGCTGCGTCAGCGGAAGCCTCGGGTCTCCCACGTCAAAGCCGAGCATATTCATAGCCGCCTTGACGGGTATGGGATTTACCTCTAAGAACATTGCGTTTGCCAGACTGAGGTATTTAACTGCCAGATCTTTGGCAGCCGCAAAATCGTTATTAAGGCATAGCGAGCAGATACTATGCATGGCGCTCGGGATGATGTTTGACATAACGGATATAACTCCCTTGCCGCCTATGGACATAATGGGAACCGTCAGCTCGTCGTTGCCGCTGTAGACCGCAAGCTCGTCTTTGCACTCGGCGATTATCGCCGCCGCCTGCGCGACGTTCCCGCTTGCCTCCTTTACGCCGACTATCTGCGGATGCTGTGATAATATTTTGTAGGTTTCAACGCTGATATTGAAACCCGTTCTGGACGGGACATTGTAAACAATTGCGGGAAGCGAGGTATTTGAAAGTATTTTTTCAAAATGCTTTATAAGTCCCGCCTGCGTGCATTTGTTGTAGTACGGCGTGACTAAAAGCAAACCGTCCGCGCCGGCGTCCTCGGCAGCCTTTGAGGTGTCCGAGCCATAGGCTGTATCGTTTGAGCCGGTGGAGCATATTACCGGAACTCTGCCGGCGGCAGCTTCCACCGCGCACCGCATGAGGCTTCTGTGCTCCTTACCGGAAAGCACCGCGTTTTCTCCTGTTGTCGCAACCGCGACGAGGGCGTCTATACCGCTGCCTATCTGAAATTCTATAAGCTCCTTGTACTTCTCAAGATTTAAAGATCCGTCAGACCCCATAGGGGTGACAAGCGCAGTTGCAGCGCCCGTAAACAGCAATTTTTTCATCTGTGGGTCTTCCTTTCTTGAATTGCAGTTAAAGAAGGCTAGTCGAAATACCCCTTTACGGCAAGAAGTTCAGCCATAAGCACTCCGCCACCGGCGGCGCCTCTGAGGGTATTGTGCGAGAGGCAGACGAACTTGTAGTCGTACTGAGTATCCTCTCTGAGCCTGCCTATCGATATTGCCATGCCGCCCTCCAAATTCCTGTCAAGCCTTGACTGAGGACGGTCGTTTTCCTCAAAGTAGTTCAAAAACTGCTTCGGCGCGGATGGCAGCTCAAGCTCCTGCGGGACGCCGGAGAACTCCTGCCATGCCTTCAGTATCTCCTCCTTTGAGGGCTTTTTGTCAAACCTGACGAACACCGCGGCGGTGTGTCCGTTTGAAACAGGGACTCTTAGGCACTGGGTCGTGATGTCAGGCGACTGCGCGACGACTATCTTATCGCCCTCGATCCTGCCCCACACCTTAAGAGGTTCTTTTTCGCTCTTTTCCTCCTCGCCGCCTATGTACGGAATGATGTTGTCTATCATTTCGGGCCAGGTTTTAAACGTCTTTCCCGCTCCCGATATCGCCTGATAGGTGCAGGCGAGCACCGCTTTTATGCCATACTTCCTCAGGGGGTGAAGCGCGGGAACGTAGCTCTGGATGGAGCAGTTGGACTTGACTGCGATAAATCCGCGCTTTGTGCCAAGCCTCTTTCTCTGCGCGCTTATAATTTCGATGTGCTCGGGGTTTATTTCCGGGACTACCATCGGCACGTCGGGAGTAAAGCGGTTTGCGGAGTTGTTCGATATTACGGGGCACTCCAGCTTTGCATACGCCTCCTCCAGCGCAAGGATCTCATCCTTTTTCATGTCCACCGCGCAGAATACAAAATCCACCGCAGATGCAACCTTTTCCATGTCCGCGACCGCGTCGTATACCGTCATTCCCTTAACGGATTCAGGTATCGGTTCGTCCATAGCCCATTTTGCGCTTACAGCTTCCTCGTATGTCTTTCCGGCGGACCTCTGCGACGCAGCCAGCGCCTTGATTTTAAACCACGGGTGATTGCTCAGCAGAAGTATAAACCTCTGTCCTACCATTCCCGTTGCCCCGATGATTCCGACGTTATAGCTTCTCATTATCATATCTTCCTTTCCTGTCAGGACCTATTATCCTGAAGAGTAAATAACGCAAAATAATGCTCAGACTGCGGCAAAACCGTTTGAAAAACAGTATAGGATGTTATATAATATGTATTGATAACGATAAATCTGAGCTGTTATTTTACAGCCGTTTTGGCTTATACAACGATAGTATAGCATTGCTTTTAAGTCCCGTCAACCGATTGGACGGATTTATCGCGCTAAATCCCTAAAGATTGGAGCTTTGACATAAATGCTTGACATAAATAACCTCAAAAAAAGTGATTTTTACTACGAGCTTCCCGAGGAGCTTATCGCGCAGACGCCTATGGAACCGAGAAATGCCTCACGTCTCATGGTGGTTGACCGCAAAACAGGGGAAATACGGCATGATCATTTTTATAATTTATGCAATTACCTTAAAAAAGGTGACGCTCTTATCATAAATGATTCAAGGGTGCTGCCTGCGAGAATATACGGCGAAAAGGCGGACAACGGCTCGTTTATTGAATTTTTGCTTTTGGAGCAGAAAGAGAATATGGTCTGGGAGATACTTTGCCGCCCTGGTAAAAAGGCGAAGATAGGAACTGTTTTTACGTTCGGAGGCGGAAGGCTCACTGCCGAGATAATAGACGTAAAGGAGGACGGAAACCGAATAGCGAGATTTCATTGCGACGGCAATCTTTACGCGGTGCTCGACGAGATAGGTCAGATGCCGCTGCCCCCTTACATTACAAAGAAGCTTGAAAACAAGGAGCGATACCAGACGGTTTATTCAAATGAGGTGGGCTCGGCGGCCGCGCCGACCGCTGGTCTGCATTTTACCGAGGAGCAGCTTTCGGAGCTTGAGAAAATGGGCGTAAGCATCGGAAGGGTTACGCTTCACGTAGGGCTCGGCACGTTCCGCCCGGTAAAGGAGGACAAGGTGACGGACCACAAGATGCATTCCGAGCACTATGACCTGCCGGAAAAGACGGCACAGCTTATCAACAGAACCAAAGCCTCGGGCGGAAGGGTGATAGCTGTCGGAACGACCTCCTGCCGCACTCTTGAGAGCGTTGCCACGCAAAACGGCGGTGAGATAAAAGCAGCACACGGCGACACCGACATATTCATCTACCCAGGATACAAGTTTAAGGCGATAGACGGGCTGATAACAAATTTCCATCTTCCCGAAAGTACGCTTATCATGCTGGTTTCGGCTTTTGCGGGATATGAAAGCATTATGAACGCGTATAAGAGGGCGGTTGAGGAAAAATACCGCTTCTTCAGCTTTGGCGACGCGATGCTTATAATATAGACATAGAAATTCTGATTGACGAATCACTGCAATAGTAGTATAGTAGTAATAATCCTTTAATTTTATTAATAAACGTATGCGTTTATCAACGCAGGAGGTGCAGTCATGAGCCTTAAGAAGCAGCTGCGTGTGCTGACGGAATTTGCCGAAAACCCATATGACGCCGAATACCGACCCGAAAAAGAAATGAGAAGCCTTTTTATAAAGCTGATGGTCACGCTTCCGATTTTTCTGGGCTTCTGCTGTCAGTTTTACATACTCATTTCAGGACCTCTGTTCATTTACTGGATAGTGCTGTTTGTGAGGACGAGGGAATTCTGGAAGGCGCTTGGCTGGAAAATGCGATGGAGGATAATACCGACCGTTGTTATGGCTGCGCTGGGGATATTCCTTGCTATCCAGCAGTATTTGGTTACTTTTGTGGGCTGGGTAGTAAATAAGTTTATGTTCTATATTTAATAATATCATTTCGGAGAAGCAGTATTAAGTATGTCAAATTTTAAGATAATATGCCGTGAAGGCAGAGCGCGCCGCGGGGAGTTTGCAACTGTCCACGGCGTTATACAAACGCCTGTTTTCATGAACGTCGGAACTGCCGCCGCGATAAAGGGCGGGATATCGTCTTTGGACCTTGAGAGCCTGAAGTGCCAGGTGGAGCTTTGCAACACATATCATCTGCATTTAAGACCAACCGACGAGGTTATATATAAGCTGGGCGGGCTTCATAAGTTTATGAACTGGCACCGCCCCATTTTAACGGATTCCGGTGGATTTCAGGTATTTTCACTTGCCAAGCTTCGTAAGATAAAGGAGGAGGGAGTGTATTTTTCCTCACATATCGACGGCAGGAAGATTTTCATGGGTCCTGAGCAGAGCATGCAGATACAGTCTCATCTCGGCTCTACGATAGCGATGGCGTTTGACGAATGTGTCGAAAACCCCGCCACAAGGACGTATTCGCAAAGCTCCTGCGACAGGACGGTGAGGTGGCTTTCAAGATGCGTCGTCGAGCTCAAAAGGCTCAACTCGATGGAGTGCACTATAAACCCTCGGCAAATGCTGTTTGGAATCAATCAGGGCTGTACATATGAGGACATAAGAATAGAGCATATGAAGCGGATAAGGGATTTTGATCTCGACGGATACGCCATAGGTGGTCTTGCAGTGGGAGAGCCGACGCAGGAAATGTACCGCATTATAGAGTGCGTCGAGCCGTATATGCCTCAGGATAAGCCGAGATATCTTATGGGAGTGGGAACGCCGTCGAATATAATTGAGGGAGTATATCGCGGGGTTGATTTCTTCGACTGCGTAATGCCGTCGAGAAACGCGCGTCACGCTACGATTTTCACCTGGAACGGGATAATGCATGCTACCAACGCAAGATACGAGCTGGACGAAAGACCGATAGACCCGGAGTGCGACTGCCCCACCTGTAAAAACTTTTCACGGGCGTATATAAGGCACCTGTTCAAGGCGGGGGAGCAGCTTGCGGGAAGACTCGCGGTGCAGCATAATCTGTACTTTTACAACACTCTTATGGAAAAAATACGTCAGGCACTGGACGAGGGGCGCTATGAGACGTTCAGGAACAAATACTCGCCGCTTCTTTCGTCTCTGCTTGACGATTAGGAAATAAACCAATAGGAACTGGAGTAATCTTTAATGACGTTAGTCGAGGTATTTTTAATAGCAATAGGGCTTTCGATGGATGCGTTTGCGGTGGCTGTGACAAACGGAATGTGCAAAACCAATATTAAAGCCGGCTGGACTGTAGCTATAGGAGGATGCTTCGGCATATGCCAGGGACTTATGCCGGCTATAGGCTTTGCCCTAGGAAGCACGTTCGCAAGCTATATTGAATCGTTTGACCATGTGGTGGCGCTTGTATTACTTTGCTTTATAGGCGGAAAAATGCTTATAGACGGCGTTCAAAACCGCGAGGAGTCTGCGGCTGTGTGCAGCCTCACCTTTGGCGCCCTTGTGGTGCAGGGAATAGCTACGAGTATAGACGCTCTGGCAGTGGGAGTTTCGTTTGCGGCGGTCATGGATTCCTATATAAGCCTTCTGTGGTCTGTAGCTCTTATTGCCGCGACAACATTTGTTTTAAGCATTGTAGGAGTAGCAGTCGGAAAGAAATTCGGCGACTTTTTAAACAACAAGGCGCAGATAGTCGGCGGAATAATACTTATCGGCATAGGGGTGAAAATTTTTGTCGAGCATGTTTTCTTCTGATATAAAGCTTTGCGTTTTCGACCTTGACGGCACGCTTGTAAATACCATAAAGGACCTTGGCGACAGCGTAAGCTACGCCCTGGGGAAAATGGGGCTTCCGGCTCGCTCCATGGAGGAGTACACCCGCTTTGTCGGGAACGGAACAAGGCTTCTTGTCAAGCGTTCCCTGCCGGACGGACTTAAGGACGACGGGGACGCCATAGAGACGGCGCACGCGCTTTTCAGCGAATACTACGCCGGACACTATCTTGACAGCTCTAAGGTATACGACGGAATGTATAATGTTATAGAGGAGCTGAAAAGGCGGGGGATAAAGCTGTGCGTGCTTACAAATAAGCCGGACCGCTTTGCGGCTGAGATAATAGACAGGCTGTTCCCGAAGGGAAGCTTTGATATTGTCAGGGGTAGCAGAGACGGAGTTCCAAAAAAGCCTGACCCTGCCGCGGAAAACGAAATTATCGGCGTTATGTCAGTGCCTAAGGAAAGCGTATTACATATAGGGGATTCCGACGTAGACGTTTTTACCGCGCACAACGCCGGAATTAAGTGCATAGGCTGCTCGTGGGGATTTAGAAGCAGGCAGTCGCTTGTTGACGCAGGAGCGGACTATATCGCCGATAAGCCCAGCGATATATGCCGGTATATCGCATAGATGCATTAGAAATTTTATCGAATAACGGTTGAAATTATTTTTTATATGTGATATACTAATATTGTATTTATTTAAACGCTGTGACGAAGAGAGTAAGTCCCGAAACCGGGGGGTTTCAGAGAGGTCGGCAAACGCTGAGAGCCGTCCATCCGGTACGGACCGAAGTTCACTTCCGAGCGGTTTTGCTGAAGCTTATTGTTGTAGGCGAAAACGTGTATGCCGCGTTACGGCATTAAGGAGTGTTTGCTCCCGAAAAATGGGTGGTTTATGAGCTTGTCTTGTCCCGTTTGGGGCAGGGCGTTTTTTATTGTTATGGATAACGGGTAAAATGTTTGATTACGATGTTGCGGTTATCGGCGCAGGTCCTGCGGGGGCGAGCTTCGCAAGGCTTGCGGGAAAAAGGCTTAAGCTTGCGGTAATAGACAAATCGAGGGCTGAGGGAGAAAGACCTAAGCCGTGCGGCGGGCTTCTGTCCCCGGACGCTCAGAAGTTTCTTGCCAGAAGCGGGCTTACACTTCCTAAAGAGGTGCTTGTAACTCCACAGATATTCGCGGTAAAGACGATAGATTTATCGCTTGATAAGGCGCGCTACTATCAGCGTTCCTATCTCAATATGGACAGAGCGAGGTTTGACGGCTGGCTGCGCTCGCTTATACCCGACGAGGTGACAAGGATTACCGGCAGATGCGTTGGGATTTGCCGCAGCGGAAAGGGCTTCGAGGTAAGGTACAGGCAGGACGGCGAAGAAAAAACAATCACAGCGCAATATATCGCCGGCGCAGATGGAGCATGCTCCATAGTGCGCAGGACGTTTTTCGGGGACGTAAAAATAAGAAAATACGTGGCGCTTCAGCGATGGTTTTTACACGATCGGACAGAGCCGTTTTATTCCTGCGTCTTTGATCGGGACAGCTCGGATTGCTGTTCGTGGTCTATTTCCAAGGATGAGTATATGATATACGGCGGCGCGTTTGCGCCTGCCGGCTGCCGCGAAAGCTTTGAAAGGCAGCTTGAGTCCGCATCCGGACGCTGGTTCAGCTTTTCAAAAAGGGTGGCGGACGAGGCGTGCATGGTGTGCCGTCCCGCATCGGTAAGGCAGATTGTCAGCGGCTGTGACGGAGTGCTGCTATTAGGCGAGGCGGGAGGCTTTATAAGTCCGAGCTCTCTCGAGGGGATAAGCTGGGCCATGCGCTGCGCGGAGCTGGCGTCAAAGGCGTTTGAGCGCCGCGACCCGGTAAGGGAATACGCCCGGCTTACGCAAGGCCTGAAGCTTAAGCTGCAAATCAAGATGCTTAAATCGGTTTTTATGTACACTCCGTTTCTCAGGAGGATTATTATGAAAACGGGTATTAAATCTCTTAAAAATATAAACGATGAAAGGAAATGAAAAAATGAAGGAGCAGCTTCAAAATATCGAGCTCTTGGCGAAAAAAGAGCTTGAGAGTGTCAAAAGCATGACGGAGCTTGAGAATCTGAGGGTGAGGTTCTTGGGCAAAAAGGGAGAGCTTACCGCTATTTTAAAGCAGATGTCCTCACTTTCCGCAGATGAGCGCCCTGTTATAGGCCAGCTTGCAAATAAAATAAGGTCGGATATTGAGGACGCGATAGCAAAGCGCACAGCTGAGCTCAAGGCTTTTATAAACGAGCAGAGGCTAAGGGATGAGCGAATCGACGTAACGCTTCCCGGGAAAAAGAGGACGATAGGAAAGCTTCACCCGTTAAACTCTGTCTTAAACGAGATAGAGGAGATCTTTTTGGGCATGGGCTTCGATATTGCCGACGGTCCGGAGGTAGAATACGACTATTACAACTTTGAAGCGCTTAACCTTCCGCCCGATCACCCTGCAAGAGATACTCAGGATACGTTTTATATCTCGGACAAGATCCTGCTGAGGACGCAGACCTCGTCGGTGCAGATACATGTCATGGAGAACACAAAGCCTCCCATACGCATAATCTCTCCCGGACGCGTTTACCGCTCTGACGCTGTAGACGCTACGCACTCGCCGATATTCCATCAGATAGAGGGTCTTGTAGTTGACAGGGGAATCACCATGGCGGACCTTATCGGAACGCTTGACCTTCTTATGAAGAGGCTTTACGGCGACGACTGTAAGATACGCTTAAGACCCCATCACTTCCCGTTTACCGAGCCGTCGGCGGAAGTTGACGTTTTGTGCTTCAACTGCGGCGGAAAGGGCTGCAGCATGTGCAAGAACGAGGGATATGTAGAGCTTTTGGGCGCCGGAATGGTGCATCCGAAGGTGCTGGCAAACTGCGGCATAGACCCGGACCAGTATTCCGGCTTTGCGTTCGGACTGGGACTTGAAAGAGTGGTAATGCGCAAGTACGGCATCAACGACATGAGGCTTTTGTATGAAAACGACCTGCGTTTTCTCAGTCAGTTTTAAGGGAAAGGAGAGTCAAGCGATATGAACGTTTCAATGAAATGGCTGTCGGATTATGTCGAGATAGACGAGCCTATAAAAAAATTCTGCTACGATATGACCATGACCGGCTCGAAGGTCGAGGGCTATGAGGTCGAGGGCGAAAAGATAACAAATACCGTCGTCGGAAAAATATTGTCAAAGTCAAAGCACGAAAACGCCGATTCGCTGTTTGTCTGCTCTGTGGACGTAGGCGGCAGCGAGCCTGTTCAGGTCGTGACTAACGCAAAAAATGTAAAAGAAGGGGATTTAGTCCCCGTCGCGCTTGACGGGGCGAGCCTTCCCGAGGGCAAAATCAAGAAGGGCAAAATAAGAGGAGTGGAAAGCTGCGGAATGTTCTGCGGTCTTAACACCCTCGGGCTTACAACTCACGATTTTCCCTATGCAGACCCGGAGGGAGTGCTTGTAATAGAGGAGGACTGCAAGCCAGGCGATGATATACATGCAGCTTTGGGTCTTGACGATATCTCCGTCGAATTCGAGATAACATCAAACAGGGCCGACTGCCTTTCAATGCTAGGAATCGCGAGAGAGGCCGCAGCAACGTTTAACAAGCCGCTTAAGTACAAGTACCCGGAATACACAGGCATAGACGAGAATATTAATAAGTATCTGAGCGTGAACATCGAAAATAAGCAGCTCTGCCACAGATATATCGGCGGAATCGTAAAGAACGTAAAGATACAGCCGTCTCCGCGCTGGCTGCGGGAAAGACTGCGCGCATGCGGCGTAAGGCCGATAAACAACCTTGTAGACATTACAAACTATGTAATGCTGGAATACGGTCAGCCTATGCACGCCTTTGACATAAAATATATAAGCGAGGGAAAGATAAGCGTAAGAAACGCAGCTCCCGGAGAAACAATAACCACGCTTGACGGAGTCGAGCGCAGGCTTTCGTCCGAAATGCTCGTCATTGCAGACGCCGAAAAGCCAGTCGCGATTGCCGGAGTCATGGGCGGAGAGTACAGCGGAATTATGGACGATACGACAACGGTCGTGTTCGAGTCTGCGTGCTTTGACGGCGCTTCGGTAAGAAGGACGGCTAAAAAGCTCGGCATGAGGACAGACGCTTCTTCGAGGTTTGAGAAGGGTCTTGACGCGCACGGATGCCTTCCCGCAATACTGAGGGCATTTGAGCTTTGTGAGCAGCTCGGCTGCGGAGAGCCGCTCAATAACTACGCCGACTGCGACTGCAACACCAAGAAGCAGGTAGTGGTTGAGTTTGACCCGGACTGGACAAATGCGTTTTTGGGAACGGATATTCCGGCGCAGCAGATGGTTTCCTACCTTGAGAAAATAGGCTTTGAGGTAAAAGACGGTCTGGTTTATTCGCCGTCGTTCAGAATAGATATAGAATCAAAGGCGGATATTGCCGAGGAAATAGCGAGATTCTATGGCTATAACAACATTAAGGGCACTATTATCAGAGGCGTCGCGAGCGCAAGGCTAACAAAGGGGCAGAAGCTTCAGCGCTCTGTAGAAAGAGCGTGCGTTGCTATGGGATTAAACCAGATAAACACCTTCTCGTTCATCTCGCCCAAGTATTACGATAAGATAAAGCTTCCCGAGAACAGCAGCTTAAGAAACAGCGTCGTGATAACCAACCCGCTTGGCGAGGATACGTCTGTTATGAGGACTACCGTGCTTCCGTCCATGTGCGAGGTGCTTGCAAGAAATTATAACTACCGCAACCGCGACGCGACGCTCTTTGAAATAGGAACAGAGTATATTGTCACGGAAGAGGGAAAGCTGCCCGCTGAGCCTGTGAGGCTGTGCGTGGGAATGTACGGCTCTGATACCGATTTCTATTCGATAAAGGGCATTATAGAGGAGCTGCTCGAGGCGCTTGGGATCACGGATTACGAGGTAAAGGCTGCCGGGGCAGGCTGCGGCTTCGACGAGGTCAGCGCGTTCCACCCCGGAAGGGTGGCCGTGGCGGAAATTGCCGGCAAGCCGATTGCGATATTCGGCGAGCTCCACCCGGACGTTCTCGAAACATACGGAATCGGCGCAAGGGCATATGCAGCAAAGCTCCTTATTACCGAGCTTTTGGACATAAATATACCCGAAAAGCTTTATCATCCGCTGCCCAAGTATCCTGCGACTACAAGAGATATTTCTCTTATCTGTTCGGAGGAGATACCCGTAGCGCAGCTTGAAAAGCTGATAAGGGAAGCGGTGGGCACGATTTTGGAGCGTGTCACCTTGTTTGACGTTTACCAGGGCGAGCAGATTGAAAAGGGCAAAAAATCCGTTTCATTCTCTCTTTCGATGCGTTCGCACGACGGAACCCTCACCGACGAGCAGGCTGACGCCGCGATGAAGCGTGTCGTAAAAGCTCTGAAAACGGTAGATGCAGAGGTAAGGTGAAATTTCTTAAAAGTTTATTAGGGCGCTTGCTATTTTTTGTGACAGGGGATATAATATAAAAGTAGACTGATTTGAAGGAGTTGACCTATATGCATGACCAGACCGTGACCTTTTCCGTAAAGCAGGATCGTAAGGACGAAATAAAGAAAACCCTCACCGTTGTGTATGAGGCGCTTCTTGAAAAGGGCTATAATCCCGTCAACCAGATTGTAGGATATATCCTGTCCGAGGATCCGACGTATATAACCACCTACAATAATGCAAGAAGCCTCGTCAGGCACATAGACCGAGACGAGCTTCTTCAGGAAATGGTCAAGAGCTATTTGAATCAAAAATAAAATTTAAAAAAGGCTTCCTGCTTTCTGTGAAAAGAAATCGGGAAGCTGTTTTTTAATTTAATTGTAACTGCGCCGTAATTGAAAATGTCGAAAAAAGTCGATATAATATTATACAGTAAAGTTTGCTGTTTGACGCAAACAGCCGTATAGCATAAACTGCCGTTTATATTTTCGATTCGACTGCATATATTATTTTCGCAAGAGGATTTTACGCCGTAAGCAATACGCCTGCGGCTGAAGCCATTGCAGGCGTGAAAAATAAACGGTATTCCGGTTTCACGTTTAATCGGCCGATGATTCGGCGGCGGAGGAATACTATTATGAAGCATTTGAAAGCCTGTGCATTCTTGATGGCGGCTGTTTTAGCTTCCGCCAGCATGTGCGGATGCACAAAGTTAGAAGACGGTATATACAGCGACGGCTCAGAGCTTCCGATGTCGGATACTGCACCGTCCGGCAGCGGCACTGCAGCAACAAGCCAGGATACAACGCAGGCGCCGTCAACAACCATACCGCAGACGAGCGCAACGGACAGTATGATAGGGGACAGCCCTGAAACTGTCACAAATTTAGAGGACGTTGTAGAGCCGGTAACAACAGGCTCGTCCTGGGACTACAGCACGCTGAGTACCGAAGGAGACGGTTACGGTCAGGGAACACACTTTGACGATTTGAACCGTCCGCAAGGTGCGCTGAGGTTTAATGAGGAATATTCAAAATACAACGCAAAGGCGATAGATGAAACAGAGGAAAAGGTAATAACCCTTACCTTTGACCAGGGATATGAAAACGGCTATACAGGTATGATACTTGATACTCTTAAGGAGAAAGGCGTAAAAGCCACCTTCTTTGTAGTTCAGGATTATGCCGAGAGGCAGCCGGAGCTTGTTCAAAGAATGATTGACGAGGGTCATACCATAGGAAGCCATTCGTGGCACCACTATTCGATGCCGGAGCTTTCCGTTGAGGAGGCTACCGAGGAGATCATGGAGCTTCATGAATATATGCTCACCAATTTCGGCGTGTGCATGAATTTATTCAGACCGCCAAAGGGCGAGTATTCGGAGCTTAGTCTCGCTGTAACAGGCGATTTGGGCTATACTACGGTTTTATGGAGCTTTGCCTATGCCGACTGGGATCCGGACAATCAGCCCGACCCGGAATCGTCGCTTAACAAGCTCATAGAGAGAGCGCATCCAGGTGCAATATATCTGCTGCACTCGGTTTCAGAAACTAATGCTGAAATTCTCGGAGATTTTATCGACGCTATGCTTGCCGAGGGATATACCTTTAAATAATAAAACAAGCCTTCCCCTTGAAACACAGGGGAGGGCTTGACTGTTTTATGCCGATAGTGCTTTTATGAAATTATCTCATACTGCTGGGAGGCAGTTTCTTTTGTTGCATACTCAGATACCGACAGAACCCTGGCTTTAAGCGGAGTCTGCGAAAGTCTTATTTCAATTATGTCGCCGACCTTAACGTCGTATGACGCGCGCGCAGGCTTATCGTTTACAAATATCCTTCCCGCGTCGCAGGCCTCGTTTGCAACCGTCCTGCGCTTTATAAGGCGGGTCACCTTTAAGTACTTATCAAGCCGCATTATAAGCTTCGTCCTTTCATTATGTTTTGCTAAGGTCTAAAAGCAGGCGGTATATTGCAAAACCGGCAGGGTTTATTTAGCCCGACCGGTTTTGAAAAAGCAATTACTTAGCTACAGAATCCTTAAGAGCCTTTCCTGCTTTAAATACAGGAACCTTTCTTGCCTCGATAGCAATCTTTTCGCCGGTCCTGGGGTTTACGCCTTCCTTAGCCGAGCGGAATCTTACGTCGAAGGTTCCAAAGCCGATAAGGCTTACCTTCTCGCCTGCTGTAAGAGCTTCTGTAATAGATTCTATTACAGCGTTAAGAGCTTTTTCTGCATCCTTCTTTGAGCAATCGCATTTCTGAGCGATGCCGTTTACCAGTTCTACTTTTGTCATCTGGGTTATCCTCCGTAATATAATTTGCGTTAATCCAAAAAACGGCTGCATGCCTCGTTTGCAAGCCGATAACACGAATATATTCTATACTTGTTCTGTCAAAAATGCAAGCCCATCAGCCGAAAATTTGAGCCGATATCTTATTTTTGGTTGATATGTCTAAGAGAACGGCAAATAATATGTAGGATATCACAGCAAATGACACAGAAATACCGATAGAAACTATGTTTGCGACTCTGTCTATCAGGTAATTATAAATAAACGCAGCGCTCACGCAGCTTATTGCTGAGCAGACAAAGGGTATGACAGCGGAATAGACAATCTTTGTTTTTGTACCGGTAAGACGGTAAAGCGCAGCTACCGACCATATGCACATCACAAGATAGCTTGCCACTGTCGCTACAGAAGCGCCGATAAGCCCCGACTGCTTAAGCGGTATAAGCAGTGTGTTGAGTATAAGCTTCACAAACGCGCCCGCTATTGTTATCTTGACCGGCAGGTCGGTACGTCCTATAGCCTGAAGCATTGAATATGCGGCGGAGGAGATTGCTAAAAACGCCGTGCCGAGCGACAAAACTGCAAGCGGCTGCCACGCCACCGAGATTTCCGCGTATCTTGTGGAAAACAGAAGCTGTAAAACTGGTTTGGAAAAAAGTGCAAGTCCCAGACCCGCGGGAATTGAAACGTATGCGCAGGCACAGACGGCGCGCCGTATTTCTTTTGAAACTGCCTGACGGTTTTCTATTGCGTGGTTTTCTGAAATAGTGGGGAATGCGCTCTTGCCGAATACAGCGCAGATTGAGGGTGCAAGCGTGAATACCGCCATGGACAGACCCGTGAATGAGCCGTATAAAAAGTTCGGCAGCTCCGACATTTTAACGCCGCTCGATATAATCTGTGAATATTTCTCGGCGTACAGTTCCGGATGATGTCTTAAAGAGAGTTTTATGCCTAAAATGATTGTAGAAAGATCTATGGTGTTTATAAGGCTTGAAACCACAGATGCAAACGCGATAGGCGCTATCATGCTCAAAAGACGCTTGAGTATCTGAGATGAATTGCAGTCTGATTTTACGCACTGCGCAGGGAGACCGTCGCCGCAGATCTTTGTTCTGATCATAAGGTACATAAGTCCGGCTAGGTCCGCGAGCACCGTTCCCACTACCGCTGCCGCGGATATATACGGAAGCGCGGCGGCAGACGCCTCGTATTCGTTTACGCACACCTGCCCGAAAACCGGCATGCCGCTGTTATAAAGACCGTCGGCATATTTTTTTGTAAGATATGCAAGCCCCAGACCGGATATGAGCTTTACAATCGAGTCCGCCATTTGAGAAACAGCCGTGGGGGTCATGTTTTTCATGCCCTCGTAGTAGCCTCGGTAGACGGAGGTCACCGTCCCTAAGAATATGCATGGCGATATAGCCATTACTGACAGCCTCGCCTCAGGGTTTCCTATTATCCTTGTGGCTATAAAGTCCGAGAACAAAAGCGGTATCGCGGTAAACACAAGGCTTACGATGCTGAAAAAGATGAGAGCGGTGCGCTTTGTGAGCCATATCCTGTCGTATCGTTGGTAGGCGGAGTTTTCAGACACGATTTGAGCTATAGCCGGAGGAAGACTTGCCGCGCAAAGTGCGTATATAGGCATAAAGACGGCGTATGCGCTTGAATAATATCCCATGCCGGTTCCGCCCAGGAGGTTTGCCAGCGGGATTTTAAGAAGCAGTCCGGCAGCCTTTGAGACAAGCACCGACACCATCAGAAGAAAAGAACCGAACAGGACGCTTTGCTTTTTCGTCGTTACCAACCCCTTTTAATGTTGTCCTAAGGTATTTTATTTTTTATGCGGGGCTTGTATACCAGCAAAAAGCATTTTTTGTCCTGCGTTGCTTGAAGTCGAGAAAATATTGTGATAAACTTATATATGTTGTGTTTATTTAAAGGAAAGGATATAGATATGGCTGCAAAAAATGAGTACGGCAATGAAGCGATACGTTCGTTAAAAGGAGCGGACAGAGTCAGAAAGCGTCCCGCCGTTATTTTCGGCTCTGACGGGCTGGACGGCTGCAAGCATTCTGTATTTGAGATAATTTCAAATTCGATAGACGAAGCCAGAGAAGGCTACGGAAACAGGATAACCGTAACATATTACAACGACATGTCCATAGAAGTGGAGGACATGGGGCGCGGCTGCCCTGTAGACTTTAATAAAGCGGAGAACCGTTATAACTGGGAGCTTGTTTACTGCGAGCTTTACGCCGGAGGAAAATACAACAACGTTTCAGGTGAGAATTATGAGTATTCCTTAGGACTTAACGGACTCGGCGCCTGTGCCACCCAGTATTCTTCGGAGTACATGGACGTTGAGGTATGCCGCGACGGGTATTTGTACAGACTGCACTTTGAAAAGGGCGAGAATATAGGAGGGCTGCACAAGGAGGAGACTAAACGCCGTCAGACCGGCACAAAAACCAGATGGAAGCCTGATCTTGAGGTGTTTACCGACATATCCATAGACCGGGAGTATTTTAGCGATACGCTTAAAAAGCAGGCGATAGTCAACCCGGGCATACATTTTATTTTAAATTATCAGAATCAGGACGGAAGCTTTGAAAAATCCGAATACTACTATGAAAACGGCATACTCGACTATGTCACCGAAATTTTAGGCGACAACGCTCTTACCCAGCCAAGGCTTTGGACTGCCGACCGCAAGGGCAAGGACCGCGAGGACATGAACGAGTACAAGGTAAAGTTCAACTTTGCGTTCGCGTTTTCAAAGACGGTCAAGCTCTGCGAGTATTACCACAACTCGAGCTTTCTGGAGTACGGCGGTTCTACGGAAAAAGCAGTAAGGCAGGCGTTCACTTCCTTTTTGGACAGCTATATGCGTTCAAACAATAAATACCTTAAAAATGAAGCAAAGATACAGTTTGTGGACATAGAGGACTGCCTTGTAATGGTATCGAGTTCGTTTTCCACGCAGACCTCATATGAAAACCAGACCAAAAAGGCTATAAACAATAAATTTATTTATGAAGCCGCAGTAGATTTTCTAAAGCATCAGCTCGAGGTATATTTCATAGAGAACCCGGACGATGCAAACAGGATATGCGATCAGGTTCTTATTAATAAGCGGTCGCGGGAAAACGCGGAGAAAACAAGGGTAAACACCAAAAAGCTCTACGCCGAGAAGCTTGATATGGCGAATATGGTTAAAAAGTTTGTCGATTGCCGTTCAAAGGACGTTTCAAGGAGGGAGCTTTACATCGTTGAGGGAGATTCCGCGTTAGGCTCTGTAAAGCTTGCAAGAGACGCCGAGTTTCAGGCGGTGATACCGGTAAGAGGAAAGATACTCAACTGTCTCAAGGCAAGCTACAACAAGATTTTTGAAAGCGAGATAATAACGGACCTTATGAAGGTTTTGGGCTGCGGGGTAGAGGTGAAAAGCTCCAAGAACAAGGATTTGTCGTCCTTTAACCTGAACGCGCTGAGGTGGAATAAGGTAATAATATGCACAGATGCCGATTACGACGGCTTTCAGATAAGAACTCTTATACTCACCATGCTGTATACCCTTGCTCCGACTCTTATAGAAAAGGGATACGTATATATTGCGGAGTCGCCGCTCTATGAGATAAACACAAAGGATAAGACCTATTTTGCCTATGACGAGGCGGAGCGGGGCGAGATAATGAAGCTTATAGGCGACAAAAAGTTTACTATCCAGCGCTCAAAGGGGCTCGGAGAAAACGAGCCTGACATGATGTCGCTTACCACGATGAACCCCCAGACTAGGCGGCTTATCCAGGTCGTGCCGGAGGATGCCGAGCATACAAAGTTTATGTTTGACATGCTCCTTGGCGACAATCTCAGCGCGCGCAAGGAGTTTATCAACAACAACGGTCACGACTATCTCGACATGGCGGACATAAGTTAAGGAGGCGAGACTATGGCAAGAAAAAAAAGCGGCGATGAAAAGCCTAAAAAGCCCGCAAGGCTTCAGTCCGACGCGTATATCAACGGCGCCGGCACGGTGATAGACGAGCCTATAACCGTAACGCTTGAAAAAAACTACATGCCGTACGCTATGAGCGTCATAGTTTCAAGGGCGTTTCCGGAAATAGACGGCTTTAAGCCCTCGCACCGAAAGCTGCTCTACACCATGTACGATATGGGGCTTCTGACCGGACCGAGGACAAAGTCCGCAAACATAGTTGGTCAGACGATGAAGCTAAACCCTCACGGAGACCAGGCCATATACGAAACCATGGTAAGGCTCACGAGGGGAAACGAGGCGCTTCTGCACCCATACATCGACTCAAAGGGAAATTTCGGAAAGGCTTATTCCAGCGATATGGCTTATGCCGCCTCAAGATATACGGAGGCGAAGCTTGACAGCATCTGCAACGAGCTGTTCTGCGATATCGACAAGGACACCGTCAACTTCGTTCCCAATTACGATAATAAAATGATGGAGCCTGAGCTGCTTCCCGTCACATTCCCGACAATACTTGTAAACTCAAACGTCGGAATAGGCGTATCCATGGCGAGCGCCATATGCCCTTTTAACCTTGCAGAGCTTTGCGAGGCGACGATTTCAATAATACGCGACTCCGATTTTGACGCCATGCAGGTAATGAACGGTCCCGATTTCCCGGGCGGCGGATATATGATCTACGACGCGGACAAGCTCAGGCAGATATTTGACACAGGCAGAGGCTCGGTCAAAATAAGGGCAAAATACAGCTATGATAAGGAAGCCAACTGCATTGAAATAACGCAGATACCTCCGACCACCACAGTTGAAGCTATAATAGAAAAGGTGGTAGAGCTTGCGAAGAACGGCATGAAGGAGGTGGCGTATATCCGCGATGAGACGGACCTCAGCGGACTTAAGATAGCGATAGATCTTAAGAGGGGAGTCGATCCGGACGCGCTTATGCGTAAGCTTTATCAGCTCACCCCTCTTCAGGACAGCTTTTCAGCTAATTTTAATATCCTCGTCCACGGATATCCCAAGGTGCTTGGGGTAAACGCCATTATAAGAGAGTGGATAGACTTCAGGGTGGGCTGCGTGAAACGCAGAGTCAAATTTGAGCTTAGCAAAAAAGAGGAGAGGCTTCACCTGCTCGAGGGTCTTGAAAAGATTCTTTTGGATATCGACAAGGCAATAAAAATCGTCAGGGAGACGGATGAGGAAGCAGACGTTGTTCCAAACCTTATGATTGGCTTCGGAATAGATGAAATCCAGGCGGAATATGTGGCTGAGATAAAGCTTCGGCACTTAAACCGCGAGTTTATTCTCAAGAGGATTGCGGATATAGAGCAGCTTAAAAACGATATCGCCGAAATGCGCGACGTTCTTGGCAGTGAGCGAAAGATAAAGCTCATTATAATAGACGAGCTTAAAAACGTCGCCAGGAAGTATGGTCAGCCGAGAAGGACTGAAATAATTTATGTGGATGACGAGCCGTCTGAGAAAATTGTAAAGCAGACTCCTGATTATCAATGCAGACTGGTGCTTACTAAAGAAGGCTATTTTAAAAAGATAACTTCGCAGTCGCTGAGAATGTCGTCAAAGCAGAAGCTAAAGGAAAACGACGTCATTTATCAGGAGATAGATTCTACTAACCATGCTGATATACTGTTCTTTACTGATAAGGAAAATGTGTATAAGGCAAAGGCTTCCCAGTTTGAGGACACAAAAGCCGGACAGCTCGGCGATTTCATCCCGGTTGCATTAAAGTTTGAGGAGGGAGAGAATGTGATCGGAATGGTTGTGACCGTAGATTACAGCGGCTGTTTGCTTTTTGTCTACAAAAACGGCAAGGCGGCAAAGGTGCCGCTGAGCTCCTACCAAACAAAGACGAACCGAAAAATGCTGAGTAAAGCCTATTCCGGCAAATCCGGTCTGGTGCAGATACTCGATGTCGGAGAAGGGGAAGAGGTAATGCTCCGTTCTACAAACGGAAGGGCGATAGTATTCAACACCGGAATGATACTTCCAAAGGCATCAAGGGACACCGTTGGAGTCCAGGCAATGACGCTGAAGGCAAAGTCCGAAGTAGAATCCGCGCATATATTGACTAAGGAAAAGGCGGACGAGCTTTCAAGGTTCCGTGTAAAGACGCTTCCGGCGGCGGGACCGTTTGCCAAGGGAATAGAGGACCCAGAGCAGATTACGTTCTAAATCAGCTGGCAGGTAAAATAAAAAGCAGCGAGGATTATGTACTCGCTGCTTTTTGCATTTATTCCGTGCGTTTACCTGATAAGTATTTTTGTCAGCACACCGTATTCGAATGTCAGCGTTGCTCTGACTGTGCCGTCGGTGTATTCAACAATGCAGTTGTCGTCAAGATACTGGTCAAGCCCCAGAAGTTCCTTAACGTAATCGAGGCTGTCTCCGACCTTGACGCCGTTAAAGCCGATGTCAAGTGGGCATCCCGCACCCGTGACCTCTATTTCTATCACGTTGCCTGAGAATGCATAGGGCGAATCGAATATAAGCCGTCCGCCGACGAACATCACGCTCGTGCTTGTGGTAGAGCCTATTGAGCCGGTGGCAGAGCTGCGAAATTCAGAGCTTAAATACTGCGCGGAGGCTTCATCGTTAAGCATTATCTGCTCGCCGCGCGCCGTTATCACCATGTTTTCCGGCTCGCTGTGAACTACAAGACTCGTTATCGGGTCACCTTCGTAAACAGGCTCTTCGGCATCTACGGGAAGGGTCTGTGTATCTTCCGGCTCGTCGGTAACTTCGGGCATTGCCTCGCCGCGGCTCACAAGCGCAAGCTCTTCAAGCGAGGCGAAGGGATACTCATACTCTAAAATCTTTCTTCGGATGTACCTTGAAAGCTCGCTTGTCGCTGCCTTGTGGACGTATTCTACAGGGTTGTTTGAGGTTGTGGTGATAAATTCCCGTTCACTGTCCAGTATACCCATATCGGTATATCCGGGATTTATGTCCTCGTATACCCTGTGGTACGCTATCATAAGGTCGTTAAGCGTATATACGTCGTATAAAAGCTCGTCTACTGCCGTTACGCTTCCGCTCTCAGTAACGTACAGGCTGGTAAAGAGCGTGTCTCCCGCTTCGTAAACCGGCATGCCCTCAAGCTGGTTTTCATCTGTTCCCTTTATCCAGACGTATGCGTTTACGTCGCAGGATTCGAGGTTCAGGTAATCATATTCTATATTTACGTCGTAAAGAGTATACAGCCCATCCTCCGGCGACTGGACAGGGCTGTCGTCTACAGTTCCGTTTACAGTCATCCTGACAAGGCTCACTCCCATAGTCTGCGCCGCGTCCGCAAGCCTCGTATCAAGCACATCGTAGAAGTTAAGGGCGTTTACCGAGGCGTTTCTTGCCAGGGCGCCTGATTCAGAAGACGCGCCTTCTATAAATTCGTCGTAATTGGAGTAAACCGTCGCGCCGTCAATCGATGCGGTTTTGTCAAGCATAAGCACGTAGTCTTCGGTGTAGTAATCGCCGTCATAATTTTCGCCCGAATAGGGCATTATGCTGTCTAATATCATGTCCGCTTCTGGATCGATGGTATCGCTTGCAATCATGTTCGACTCTGTGTCGCTCGCAGGCAGCTCGGGAACTTCGGGGGACGCTTCCTCAACCGGCGTGTCTTCCTCAACCGTCACAGAATTTGTGCCGCCTGTCACCGTTTCGGCCGTGTTTTCTCCGATTCCGGTATTATCCTGCACCTCCTGCTCCGCGCTTGCGTTGTAGGCGTCGTTCTTGTTTGAACGGTAGCTGAGATTGTCGCTCAGCATGGACACCACGCCTATTGTGGAGATTGCGGCGATAAGGCATGCTGCAATCGAAATGTATTTATAAATTTTAATTTTAGATGTTGCCCCTGAGGTATCGGACCGCTGCTCGTGACTGCTTAGCTCATTCAAGCATAGGTCTTTCAGGTTTTCTTTAAATCCGGCGCTTAAACTTATTGATCGGACTTCGCGCTTATATTCATTGACCAAATTCATCGCCGAACTCCCCTTCCAGCATATCGCCTAGTTTTTTTCTCGCCCGCATAAGGAGCGAAGAAACTGTGTTTTGATTGGAGTGCATTATCTGCGCTATCTCCTTGACCGGATACCCCTCGAAATAGTAAAGGTACACAGCCGTGCGGTATTTTTGCGGAAGCGCCTTTACGGCGCTCATCACAGTCCCGTCCGCAGTGTATTCGTCGCCGGCGGGTATGTTTTCCGTCAGCTCGATATTCGGGTGGGAAAAGGCGCGTTTGTTATAATTTTTGCACATATTGATCGTAACTCTCAAAATCCATGCCTTTTCGTGCTCCTCAGACTCAAATTTCGGAAGAAGCCGGCATAATTTTAAAAATACCTCCTGTGTGATATCCTCGGCATAGTGAGCGTCGCACAGAGCGTGATAGGCCGTGCGGTAGACCATGTCTGAGTACTTATCGACGACGGAAGATATGTAAACATTGACGTCATTAGTTTGCATAATCTTCATTTGTTTGCCGATGAACAGCAAAGAACTCCTTTCTGTCATCTGATTTCTGATTCATGTTTCAATAACAATACAATCAACAAAGCAGAATTATTGCAATATGTAATGCATATTTTGCGTTGGAACAGCAAATTATACATTACTATTTTATCAGATTATTCAGTAAAAGTAAACACATATTGAAGCGTGAGAAACAAAATGCCGCGTCCGGTCGGGGAAGCCTGCGCTTTGTAAAGCCTGCGCTTTGTAAAGCCTGCGCTTGACAAAGCCTGCGCTTAGTCTAACATGTGGGTTTTTACTCTTGATTTATCACGGCAGCGGGTGTATAATGTAAAAAGGTTTTTAATGCCGAATAATTATATTATGGAGAGATATTATGAAAATCAAAGTGCTTTTAACATCAATTTTGGCAGCTGCGCTGCTTCTTTGCGGCTGTGCCGGAAACGCCGACACTGATCCTGAGGCTACCGGCGAATCGCTCGACAACGACGTAACGCAGTCGACAGACGCAGATGTTGCTGAAAACGAGGAGCAGGAAGAAGAGGAAGAGAAAAACGTGGAGCTTGAGCTTGTACTTACAATAGACGTTAAGACTACGGGATACGATTTTCTTGATGGACACAACGCCGACATCGCAATGATACCGTTTAACGGCACCGCTCACGGCGACTACTTCAGCGGAACTGTAATAGGCACAGGTGTGGATACTCAGACTATCACGCCGGACGGAGTTGTAAACTACTCTGCCAGATACATGATAAACGGAACGGACTACGAAGGCAACCAGTGCCGCGTGTTCATTGAAAATAACGGAACGGATATGGCTAACTGTGTCCCTACCATTTACACGGACAGCGATCTTCTCGCCGATTGGGAGACCTCTGAAATGCACTCTGTCGTAACCGTCGTCGAGGGCGGCGTTTGCGTCGAGGTTTATAAGGAAGTAGAGGTAGAAGCTGAGTAAGCTGAAATACAGGGCTCTTTTTGGCGTGCCGCCGGTATAAAGGCGGTGCGCTTTTTGTTTTAACCATGGAATTTCCCGAGCATATGTGCTATACTTTCTTATGAAATTTTAATACGAGATGAGGAAGCTTTTATGGATCATTCGGAAAAAGCATACGAGCTGTTTACACAGGGATACAACTGTTCACAGTCGGTGTTTGCGGCGTTCTGCGACGTAACCGGTCTTGATATGGACCTGGCGCTTAAAATATCGTCGTCGTTCGGCGGGGGGATAGGCAGGCTGCGTGAAATCTGCGGGGCTATGAGCGGGATGCTTATGGCGGCAGGCTGTCTGTACGGATACACAACCCCTGCCGATTATAACATAAAAAGCGAGCATTACAGGCTGGTGCAGGAGCTTTCGTACCGGTTCAGGGAAAGAGCAGGCTCGATGCTTTGCCGAGAGCTTCTCGGGCTGGACGGGGCGTCAAATCCCGAATCCCCGGTCAGGGACGCGCGGTTTTACGCCACCCGTCCCTGCGGCAGGGTTATACGCGCCGCGGCGCAGATATTGGACGAATATATTAGCGTGCATCCGTATGACAGATAAGGAGCGTTTTTTAAAACTGCTGAGTCTTCCCGCAAGCGAGGTCATGGTTTCCTGCGGCGTGGGGACGCTCGGTGAAAAGTATCTTCACGCGCTGCTTAAGCTTTTCTTTGAGCCTGACAAAGAGTTTCGGGAGGTCAGGGTTGGGCGTTATACTGCGGACATCTGCCGGGACGCCACAATAACGGAGATACAGACAAGGTCGCTGGACAAGCTCAGAGAAAAGCTTGATTATTACCTCTTGCAGGGCTATAAGGTTCGCGTGGTGCTTCCTTTGCCGCATGTTAAGCGCATCTCGTGGATTGACCCAAAAACAGGCGAGGCGACAGGCTGGCGCGCCTCGTGGAAAAAGGGCTGCTTCTACGACTGCTTTTGGGAGCTGTACAAGATAAAGAGCTTTTTGAACAGGGAGGGCGTAAGCGTCTGTCTTATGCTCATAGACGTGCAGGAGACAAGGTGGCTAAACGGCTGCGGAAGATCGAGAAAAAAGCGTTCAACGCGGATTGAGCGCGTTCCCACCGAGCTTTACGATATTTTAAATCTTGAAAGCCCGAATGATTACTCCGCGCTTGTCCCAAAATCGCTTTCTCACAGGTTTACCGCTCAGGAATATGCCGAGTTTGCAGGCATAAGCCGCGAGCGGGCGTGGAGCGGGATAAAGATACTGTGCGAAGCGGGAGTCATAAGACAGGACGGAAAGGATGGAAGAAAAAATCTTTACGCCAGAACTTTTGATTTTTAATCCTGTTCTAATGAAAAATAAATATAATCATATAAAATGAGGTGATTATATGCGTATACTTTTAGCGGAAGACGAAAAGGATTTAAACAGCATAATAGCGCAAAAGCTCAAGTCGGAGGGATACAGCGTCGATTGTTGCTTCGACGGCGAAGAGGCTATCGATATCCTCTCCTATACGGACTACGACGCGGTCGTTTTGGATATAATGATGCCCAAGGCGGACGGCTATGCTGTTCTAAGAGCGATACGCGGGGCGAAAAAGTCTACGCCGGTTCTGTTTTTGACCGCAAAGGACACTGTCGCGGACCGTGTAAAGGGCTTGGACAGCGGTGCTAACGACTATCTTGTAAAGCCGTTTTCGCTCGATGAGCTGTCGGCAAGAATAAGGGCTATGACAAGGACCTCCTTCGGCAGCACAAGCAACGTCATAAAGGTCGCGGATCTCGAGCTTGACCTGGGGTCGAAAACAGTTACCCGCGGCGGAAGGGAAATTCGGCTTTCCGCCAAGGAGTACGCGCTCCTTGAATACCTTATGTTCAATAAGGGAAAGATTTTGTCGCGCGAAAAAATAGAGGACCACATCTGGAATTTTGATTACGAGGGCGGCACAAACGTTGTAGACGTTTACATAAGCTACCTGCGCAAAAAGATAGACGACGGCTGCGATAAAAAGCTTATACACACCGTCAGGGGGCGCGGGTATGTGGTAAGAGAGGATGACGATAATTGAAAAACTTACCCATACGTCTTAAGATCACACTTTGGTTTGCCGCCGCTCTTATATTAATAGTATCCGTTACATATATCGTGATACTGACCGTTAGCAATCAGGTAATACAGAAGACGATACGGGACGGACTTACGCATACGGTTGAGGATAATGTGGACGAGGTAGAGTTTTATACGGATCTTGCCGAAGCGAACATAAACAGCGCCGACCACTTTATAATCTTTAACGGCGGATATCTGGAGGTTGACGACGATTTTTTAGACGAGGTAAACGATATATATACCGCTCTTTATCAATCTGACGGTATGCTTATGTACGGCGAAAACCCCATTACGCTGCAGTCCTCCGGTATGGAGTTTATCGACGGCGAAATGCGTGAGCTTGATGTAGACGGGGAGCTTTACTACATTTTTGACAGGCAGCTTTCGGGCGAGGGGCTTGAGGGCCTGTGGCTGCGGGGAGTGGTTTCAGAGCATCAGGGAGAGGTCCAGATGCACGAGATATCAAAAATTTCACTTATCATACTGCCAACTGTATTGATTTTCGCGATTATAGGCGGCTATCTGATAGCTAAGAGAATGCTCCGCCCGATACAGAAGATCTCCGATGCTGCGGCAGGCATAAGCGGCGGCGGCGACCTTAAAAGGCGTATAGATATGGGCGAGGGCAGCGACGAGCTTCATCAGCTTGCAAAAAGCTTTAACAAGATGATAGAAAGGCTGGACGAATCCTTTGAAGCGGAAAAGCAGTTTACCTCGGACGCTTCGCACGAGCTGAGGACTCCGATGTCCGTTATCATGGCGCAGTGCGAGTATACGCTCGACGAGCCGAGAACCGAGGAGGAATATCGCGACGCAATCAGGCTGATACGCCGTCAGGGCGCGAAAATGTCCAAGCTCATTAACGACATGCTGGACTTTGTCAGGCTTGAGACCAGGCGCGCAAGCTATAAAATGGAGGAGCTTGATATGTCGGCTCTGGTCTTATCCGTATGCGAGGATATGGCGCTGATAAGAGAAAACGATATAAGCCTTAGCTTCGACGCGGGAAGCAAAATTAAGGTCGTAGGAAACGCAGGTCTTTTAAACAGGCTTTTGACAAACCTGATAAGCAACGCATATCGCTACGGAAAAGAGGGCGGCTTTATCCGCGTTAAGCTAAAGGAGGACGGCGACGCCGTCGAACTTTCGGTCGAGGACAACGGCATCGGCATAGCCCCGGAGGATCAGGAAAAAATATTCCGCAGGTTCTATCAGGCTGACGGCTCGCGTTCTGGCAAAGGCACGGGACTTGGCCTTGCCATGGTGCGCGAAATAGCTCAGCTGCACGGCGGAAGCATAAGCGTTACGAGCGAGCTGGGCAGGGGAAGCAGGTTTATTTTGCGCCTCCC
>DBFJJS010000006.1:0-116601 GCA_048393055.1 Candidatus Faeciplasma sp. | reverse complement strand
CTCTTACTTTCAAGTTTTTTTATCTTAAAATAATTTCTAAGCAAATATATTGCCAGTCCTATTACCGCCGCCGGCGTGACCTTTGCGACTGTCGAGCCGGATATGTCAAGACAGCTCTTATCAAAATCACAAAGTATCTGAGTTTTCTTTATCGTAACGGTAAACAGCGTACATATAACGCCGAGAGCGGGATAAAAGATTTGATTTGCCCTTCCGAAATTCATTCCCGCTTCATAAGCGTCGCTTCCGCCGACCGTCATTACAAGTTCAAGCCTTGTAAGCCTGATAAGCTTTAAAAGCTTTCTTAATCCCTTTGCTGCGACAGGAATATACGGCTTTATCGCGTTAAACCTGTCCAAAAGCGACGGCTTGTCCGGGCGTTTTTCTCTTTCTCGCTTCTTTTTGCGCGCACCGAACGAAACGCTTTCAGCTTCGCAGCTTTCACCATTTTCTTTTTCGTGCGGCTTCCGGCTTCCGGCTTCAGCTTTTGAAGGCCTCTCGCCGGCGGATTTATTGTCTAAGCCGCCCGGCCCGCAGGACGCCGGATCATTTTTTTGACTGCCGTCCTCCGGCTTATTTTCCCGAGAGTTCTCCTCACCGTCCTGACCGCCGTCGGCAGTGTCAAGCTCATAAAGCTTTATCCAAAGGTATTTTACGGTCACCTGAAGCCTTGTTTTATCAATTTTTACATACGCCCTGACGCTTATATTCAAAAGGACAACAATAATAAGCAGGAGCGCCAAAAATATTCCCAAAATAATATATCCCGCCGTACCATCAGTCCCCTTTCCTATCTATACTTGTCAGTTTAAAGCTGGGCTATTCAACGTGTGCGAAATCTTCAAAGCTGAGCTGCGAATCCTCGGTAGGCAAAGGCGGAAGCTCGGATATGCTCGACAGCCTAAAACACCTTAAAAAGTTTTCAGTGGTTTTAAACATCACAGGCTTGCCGGGGATATCCAGCCTGCCTGCCTCCTCTATCAGCTTCTTTTCTACAAGGCTGTTTATTACTCCCCCGCTGTCAACTCCCCTTACGTCGTCAACAAAGCTTCTCGTCACCGGCTGGTTGTATGCGATAATCGTCAGTACCTCCATCGCCGCCTGAGACAGGGCCGCACCCCTTTTTGTGTCAAACGCCGCGCGTATTCTGGGGGCGTACTCCTCCTTAGTCGCGAGCTGATAGCTTTTGTCAAGCGTCACAACGGTAAGCGGCGAGCCGCAGTCCGACAGCCTTGAGTTCAGCGCGGATATAAGCCTTGACAGCTCCGACAGTTCCACATCGCACGCCTGGGCGAGTCTTTCATCTTCTATCGGCTCTCCGTATGCAAAAAGCACAGCTTCAAGCTCGGCAAGCTTGTTTTCAAGTTGCATGAAGCGCTCTCCTTCCCTCAAAGCTTATGGTCTTATTGTCGTCGCTTATCCTGACCCTTCCAGACTTGGTAAGCTCAAGCACAGCTAAAAACACCGCGATTTTCTCCGACTTGTCCTTTTTGGACTCGAATATCTCTGACATGGGACAGCTCCCCGTCTTATAAAGCCTTCTTAAGACCGATATTATCCCGGTAGTGACCGAAACAATTTTATGAGATACTATCGGCTTGAACGCCGATGGCTCGACAGGCCGCTTTAAAAGCCTTTTATCATAAATCCTTCGGTATGCGTTTAACAGCTCCTGCGTATCATGCGTTTTGCGGTACGTATTGTCTGCCGGAGGCTCGGTAGGTTCTCTTACAAATACGGCGTCACCTGCATAGTCGTCTTTTAACCTTGCAGCCGCCTGCTTGCATATCGAATATTCGATCAGCCTTCCGTTGAGCTCTCGTCTGAGTTCCTCTGCTTCCTCGTGTCTTGGCAGCAGGGAAAGCGTTTTAATAAGCACAAGCCTTGCCGCCATTTCAAGGAACTCTCCGGCATATTCAAAATCATATTCACTAAGACCGTCTATATACTCAAGGTACTGGTCCAAAAGCAGCGATATCTGTATGTTGTTTATGTCAAGCTTGTGCTTGGTTATAAGAAACAAAAGCAGATCGAGCGGTCCTTCAAAGCCATCAAGTTTATAAGATATCTGCTGCATATTAAAATATCAATCTCATCAGGGGGTCCACCCAGAAGAACAGAAGATTTATTCCCTTGTAAACCAAATCAACAACCCATGAAATAGGACCCTGAAGCACACCTGTAAGCAAAAGAAGCATAAATCCCAGATAAATATAAGTCTGATATTTATACATAAAGAAATTAACCTTGTGAGACACCACAGTGCTTAAAAGCCTTGAGCCGTCCAAAGGGGTAATTGGTATGAGGTTGAATACCGCGAGCGAAATGTTTATCATTGCAAAATAAACTATCGCCAAATATACATATGCCATTATTTCATAGATGCTAATTGGCATGGGAATGTTGCCGATTATCCTTGCAACAAAAATGCCTATTGCTGCGCATATAAGGTTTGAAAGCGGACCTGCGGCAGCTGTTACAGCCACGCCTTTTTTATAATTTGAAAAGTTCCTCGGGTTTACAGGCACGGGCTTCGCCCAGCCGAAGCCGAACAGAATAAGAAAAATCGCGCCAAACAAGTCCAAATGCGCCATCGGGTTAAGGGTGAGCCGCCCCGCCATGAGCGCTGTGTTGTCGCCCATCTTTTTCGCGGCAAAGGCGTGCGCATACTCGTGAACCGGCAATATTGCAAACACTATTAAAAGCCTAATTCCTATCATTAAAAGCATTTGAGATGGATTGCCTATATAAGAAAAAATCGACATCTATAAACTCCTTTATCAACATTACGCATCCATTATTTATGATATTAAAACTCAGTATAATGATACTACATTCCCTGCGAAAATTCAAGTAAATTAAGTTTTATTTAATTTTTATGGTAAGCACGAGATTTTTTTTGAAAAAAGACTTGCAATCATCCGAAGAATTTGATATGATATAGCTTGTTGAATTCTGAACAATTTATAAGGAGGTGCAACCTGATGGCAAAATGCGATGTTTGCGGAAAGGGTGTTACTTTCGGAATTAAGGTATCCCACTCACATAGAAGAACCAATAGAACTTGGAAGCCCAACGTAAAGAGAGTAAAGGTTCTTAAGAATGGCACTCCGTGTCACATTTATGTATGCTCAAGATGCTTAAGATCCGGCAAGGTAACAAGAGCTTAATTTTGAAGCATAGGCATAGTTGTAAAAAATAAGAGCATAGCAAAAACTGCTATGCTCCCATTCCGCTTAAAAGTCCGATTAAGTCGGGCTTTTTATTTTGCTTTTTTGCGTATGCGCTGTTTGCCTGTTTGTCGGACGTATTTTAAAGATTATCGTCTTCTTTCCACTTCCTTAGTATCAGGACAATTACCATAATACTTGTTATAATTGTCATCACATCCGTTATAATGCTAAACCATTTCATAAAAAAGCCTCCCTTTTATTTTTATATATTGACAATAATCTTAAAAGACGGTATACTTTACGTCAAGGGTCGGGGCTTTCGCCCCTTTCCCCTATCACTCGATGAGCTTGTCTATTATTCCAACCAAAGCTTCAACGAGATTAAGGATTGCGGTTGCAAGAATTATTATTTCTAATATTTTCTTGCTTCCGCGTTTCTTTTTGCCTTGCGTATGCGAAATCCAAGCTCATTGAATCTAAGCCGATAATCTGATTTTTCATAATATAAACTCGTCTACTTCTTTATATTATATCATAGACGCCGCTTAATTTCAACAGCCGGTTTACCTTTGCCGTCCTTCGATATAAATATATTTTTTTAAACTTCAATAAAAATACCCGTTATCCCAATTTCAAAAATTGTCTGGATAACGGGCTCTTTTTAATCTCCTTAACCGTTGCTGCCGGCTTGCGCCAATACAGGCCCAGCCTTATCGGCTTGTGCAATGTCTTCAGTTTTGCCTTCGGCGTTCTCTTTCCTAAACGCCTCGTTAAATTCTGCTACTGCCGCCTCGATCAGCATACGCATCTCTAAATCTGAGATTTGTATGCCTTTCTCAGCCAGCATTTCAGACATCGATTCAAGCGCCTTGTTTAACTTTTCATCGCCGTGAAGGTCTTTATAAATCTGCTCTATCGCCTGCACTACGGTTTTCGCTACTGCCTGCTTTGTCTTATCGTTGATGTACTTTTCGTATAGACGCTTAATTACTACGCCGAGATATCCGGCTATTGCGGTGAGTATCGCGTATAGAATAGTTGTGCCGTACTGCGAGATAAACTCATTTAAAAATCCCATGACTTTTACTTCCCTTTCTTTTTATTTTTCAAATTCGCTCAGGTCTATAACGTCCGGAACAGGCTTGTCGTCCGGCTCGGGGTCGTCTACCTTTATTGTCGGGATATCGTTGTCTCCAAGATGATTAAGCCCCGCGTTTTTAATGATTTTCGCGTAGTTCTTGTATGCGTTGTTGTGGTCGAGCCTGCTTGTATACACCGTCGGCAAAACTATACTTGACGAGTATTGCCATATGCCGTAGCTCCCGCCGTAGTATTTTTTGATGCTTGCCTCGCTGCCTACATATGCCGCGCACCATACGTCGAAGCTCTTCAGCTCATCCATATCAAGCTTCGAGCCGAGCCAATTCGCAGAGCTGTAGAGCATGACGTAGTAACCTGCATCCTCCACCGTCTGCATGAAGGTCTTTGCAATTTCCGTGCGCTCAGCATTGGTCAAGCTTTTCTGGCTTTCATCCTCAATATCAAATGCAACGGGATAATCAAGCTCCTTGTCCTTAATCCACTCAAGGAAGCATGCGGCTTCCTGCTTTGCCTCGGCTGCATTTACCGCGTAGCTGTAGTGATATGCTCCTACATGCAGCCCTGCCGCTTTGGCAGCGGCATAGTGGCTTTCAAACGCCGAATCCTTTTGGCTGAGCGCCTTGCCGTAGCCCGCCCGTATGATTACAAACTCATAGCCGAGCTTTTTAAGCTCCTCAAAATTCACCTTGCCGGCTTTCTGATGTCTTGATACGTCTATTCCCTTGATTGTCATGTCACTTGCCCTCCGTTATCTGGTCGTGCGCCGTTTGATTTATGTATTTGTCAAGCTTATCCTTCACTATAGGCACGTTATGATTTGCTCCAAGCTGTATAAGACCGTCAAGGCACGCCGACAGTGCGTAGCATATGATTGCGTTCTCATGCTTGAGCTTTTTTATCTCCTCCGTGTCGCGGTTCTGCCTCAGATACCAGCGGTATATCGCAAAGATAACGCTTACAAGCGTTATCAGAGAAGTTACTACCGCAGCGGCAGCTATAATGTCGTCAGAAGTTATACTTACAGTCATTTTAAGTTACCCTTAATACATATTATTCAGCGCCCGGCGAAGCAGTCAATCTCATTTGTGACCATAGTCCGCTGCTGTCAAAGTTAATAACCTGCTTTGTTACAATAAACTCGCCCAGGTCATTTGAATCCTTCCAGTAAAGCCTTACCCTGTCCGCAGCTTCTATACACGGGTCACACCTGAGCTTAAGGCTTGCGTTTAACCTATAGTTTTTCGCAGCGATATAGTTGTCGGCAATTATTTCGCCGTTCTGAGGAACAAAAAAGTCGTTTTCAAGATACTCCATTATACACGCCCGATAATACTTGCCGCTCGTTGCAGCGGTTATCCCGGAGGAATTTTCACCTGTCACCTCTACATAATCCACCCTATCGTCAAGACCATATTCTGAGTACTCTATGACGTCGTTTGGGTGTATCTGAGCTACGCTTCCGGACTGCTTCGTAAGGCATGATATCCTGACAACACCGCTTCTGTTTACCCATATGGAAGAAAGCCTTGCCGCCTGCGCCGCTTTAAGCAGGCAGTTTTTCTGCGTGTCCACCTCGGTATACATATCTGCGCATATAAGAGACTGAGCGGAGTAGTCGTCCATCTGAAAATCAAGGTATGCCGCCGCGCCGGAACCGTAGTTGAGTATTTCACCTAGAGTTTTTGCTCCTCCGGTGGAAAGACCCGTTATGAACTTCTCCATTCTCGTTACAATATCAGAGCAGCTGACCTTGGTTATGATACCTCCGTCTGCAGCCGCAATTTCGTCGATATAAAAATCTCCGGTGTGAACATATTCGCCGTTTATAGATATCTCGGATTTTACACTTTTTCCCGTACAGCTTCCAAGCGTTACGGGGTCTGACACATCGGCAGGCATAGCTGCCTCGAAATAAAGCGATCTGCCTGGAAGCCTTTCAGCGTATATATCCACCTCTTCCTCGATTTTCGCACTTATTATTTCCTGCTCGGTAAGCACTATGTCCGAAACGGGCGGTGCAAGCTCCATCTCGCATATTTTAATACCGCTTCCCTGAATACTGAACAGCATATATGACGGCGAGGCATATCCCGCCGGTATTTGGAACGTAAGGACCTTGTCGTTTTCAGTGGGATACGTCCAAAGCGGCGACGACTCGCTGCTCGATTTATACCACCTCGTCATGATAAAATCAGGCACTGCGCTGTCCTGCGCAAAATAGACCTTAAGATACGACGGCGGATAATCGCTCGAAAAATGTACATAGAGGTATTTTGAATAATTGCTGTCATTCGTAGTTACCGCTGTTGTTGTAATATCCCCGTCAAAAAGCTTCGCGGCGTCCGAGTCGTCCGTGAATGCATAGTCGGAAAGATCGGCATAAGCATTCTCTCTTGCTTGCCCTGAATCCATGCCGATAGTAATCCTCATTCCCACCTGCCTTATGTCGGAGGACGGGTTATATCCCTCGGAATGACTTATCAATCAGTCCACCTCCTGTTGGGTCGCTTCAAGCGTAACTCCGTACCACTGCGCTACGCCGCTTTCGTCGTACTTAAACGTTTTAAGCTCGGGAAGCTCGAATACAAACACATCGGTAACCTCTCCCGAAAGCGAGGGATAGGTTACCGTAAGCGCGGGATTTTGCTTTATCATCGTTACGAGCTTGTTAAGCTCGACAGGAGAAAGCCAGCCTGTCGGAATGACAAGCCGGTTTTTGGTGCCGATTACATCAAGCACCGTTTTGCCTCCGGCGGTAACGGTCTCAGAGCCAAGCCTTATCGGTATGATGCTGAACTCAAGCTCCGAAAGAAGCTCGATGGTGCTTACTCCGTCAGTTATAGTTACTCCCATAAAATCACTCCTCGTCGTCAGAATCATTCGAGCCGCTTTTAATATATATTTCAAACGGCTTGACGCTCGGGTTCGACGCGCTTGTGTGAGCGGTAAAGCAAAAATCAAATATGCCCTTTGCATTTTCCGAGCTGCTCGCGCCGTCTCCGGATTGAAGGCTGAAATTAATTCCGTCCCTGCTCAGGGCATTTTTCAGCTTTACGGCAATATACCCCGCTCCTGCGCCGGAGTTTACGTCAGAATAATCCGCTATTAACCATATGTCCGAAAAGTCCATGCTTTGCGACTGTGCAGGCGATACAACGTCAGGCTCTCCGTACGTTATATCCGCTCCCCCGGCAAGGCTTTTTAAAACGCCTGCGTCAGCGGAGCAGAGCCTTCCACTCACGCTCGCCGTCCAATAATCAAGACGCATAAGCTCCGCAGTGTTTTTGGGACAGTTTACCGTGCTATTAGCCATGTCGGTGTAGTGAGGCACGGCGGAAAATACGGTATTTCCCACCGTAGCGGCTATGATATCGCCGGCGCTCAGCGTTCCTTCGTCACAGTCGAACTGAGCCGCTATAACGCCGGGACCGAGCACCATTTTTGAATAGGTGTCGCTCGGGATAAGTGTATATTTTCCCAATGAAACGCCTCCTTCCTAAAGTGAGGTAATAAACTCGAAAATCAGATTTACCTGCTTTTTTCTTATGGTTTTGTCCGACTTTTCGGTAAGGTTTTCCGAAAACGGCCTTGAGCGCCTTATAAAAATGCCCCCGCCCTCGCAGGGAATAACTGCGCCGCTGCCTCCTACCCTTTCCGATATAAGATTACATATCGCATCTGCTCCCTGCCAGTCGAAGTTATCCTTATACCATATCTGCGCGTGAGCACTAAGCCCGCCGTCATAAAAACAGCCGGACACGTCGGAGTAGGTTATATAGGGCAGCTCCGGCTTTACCGCAAGCTGGTTTTCTTCATATGCCGGTATGCCGAAGGAGCTGAAAAAACAGTATACCGCTTCCTTTACAGTTGGACTGCTCATGCCAGTCGCTCACCTCCGTATGTAAAAGTATTTATGCGTTTATATTTTAGCTTTCAATCCATTCGTTGGCAGTGTACTGCCTGAATCTAATGCTTGCCGTATTCGGAGGCAGCTCTGTGCTTTCCCCGGTTACGGTAAATTTTCTGCCGTCGCTTTTTCTGAGCACTATATCCCCGTATTTAAGTGAAACGCCTTCAGGCACTGTGATCACATACTTCCCAACCGATACGCCGGCATTCGCTGCGCTGACAGTGCTCGAGCTCTTAAGCCAGAACGCCGCGCCAAAGGCGTCTGACTCTTCATAGCTTGAAATAAAGTTTCCGCCGCTGTCCCGCTCTGTGGTTTTTATAAGCAGGCACGCCTTTGTCATCATGCTTTCAAGAAGTCTCATAGCCTTCTCCATTCATTGAGCCTGTCCTTAAACGCCTTCTGCCACGAAGCACCTGAACCGGAATCCGGCGAAAACCTGGTATAGGAATAGCCGCCGAAGCTTTCGCTTGCATATGGCGACGGCTTGTCCATTCCGTCCGCGCAGTAATTTTCAATTTCTGAGACCAAGCTCAAAAATCCCCTCGGCACAGCCATTAGCGCCACTTTGCCGCAAAACTCCTCGTCCTCAAGGTCTGCCGCAGGATGGCGGTGCACGCCGTCGTTATACCTGCTGCCTAATATGCAGTAATAATCGCCGTCAGAGATAAAATCAAGCGCCGGAAGCTTCCCCTCGGAAATCGAAAAGCTGCCCGTTTTCGATTCGTACTCAAAATAATTCTTTATATGTGCGCAAATCTGCGTTATCATTGATGCCATATCATACTGCCTTTCTATATTGCGATGTCTGCCGCGTCGCGCATTCGTCTGACTTAAACATCCGCGTAACCCGCCCGGCTTTCAGGTGCGCAGCGGCTTTACCACGTCAGTTAATTATAAGCTTCGCTTACTCAAAGGTGCACTTAAGAGCTGCTATCTGATTCGAATCGGTTACCTTTGCTCCGTAAACGTGCAGGCCCTTTACGGCGTCGGCAAAGCGCTTTTCCGGACGGTATGCTCCGGTCTCTATAATCTGCTCGGCATAGGTGCAGGCACTTCTGACCTGAGCGGTAATGGTGTATGTGCCGCTTGAATTTACGCAGTTGTTGGATTCGTAAATCTCAAAGCCTGCGACGTTTCCTATGTAGCCGTTTCTGACGGTCTGCTCGCTCATTGCGCCGCCGCTGCCGGTAAATCTTGAGTCCTGAAGCAAAAGCGCGTACGCCTCCGGAGGAATCACAAGGGTTCTTCCCTCGCCCGGAACGCTCTGCTTGTCAAGAAGCAGCCTCAGGCTTACGATATTCTCGTAAATGTTGTCCTTTGTCAGCTTTACGGCTGTATCCGAGCCTATGACGTTCCCGGAAGCCGCTCCGCTTGCGAGCACGCCGAGAATATATGCGTCGGCAACGTCGTTAAGAGCGTATGCGCTTCTGAGCATGGCCTTGTCCATAAGGTCGCCCGCCGCCTGAGCGGCGTCTACGTCATCTATCTGGAAGTTAAAGTACTTTGCCTGAGATATTTCGAGCGTCTGGTCTGTGGTGGAAAGTGTCTCGGGATCGCTGATATTAGTGTTTCTGGTATAATCCTTTACAGTTACGTTTCCTATCGAATTGATATGTACCGTATCACCCTTCTTTTTAATTTCGCCCTCGTAGTCCCTGTTTACAAGATTAGCCGCCACATGGGTTTTCTCAAGCGCATTTAAAAGCCTTGCGCTCCAAAGCTCGGGTATAAAAGTTGTTACTGCCATATTTTTATTTTCCTTTCTTTTTAATCGCTTTACCGCTTTTACAGGCTCTGACCGTTCAGCGACTTTTTAATTGCCGCATAGTTTTCGTTGATTTCCCTTAAGGACATCTTTCTGATATCGTCCCTTGTGAAAACCCTGTCCGATAGCGTAGACGGCGGAGTCGCGGTTTTAGCTCCTATGGTCGAGGTCTTTGGAATAAACGCGCTCCACTCGCTTGCGACTCTATCGGATACGGTCTCGCTGTTTGCTATCTCGCCGTTTTCATCAAGCTGCATACTGTCAAAATCCGTAACCCTGACGATGGAGTTTACGCAGCTTTCCAAAACTCCGCACGCCGCAAGCAGCCTTTTATAGGCGTCCTCCTTTTTCCTTCGCAGGCTGTTTGCCTCAACCTCGGTTTTGTAGCTGTCAAATTGCTCCTTCAGCTTGTCATACCTGGACCTGTAGTCCATTGAAAGCTCCTCCCTCGCGGCGTTAAGCTCCTGTTCAAAGCGTTCCGAATCGGATTTGAACCTCTTAAGGGCCTCCACCGTTTCAGAATGCGCGAGTATGATTTTTTCGATGTTTTCATCACTTATGCCCATTTCCTTGAGCATTTTTCTTGTAAGTGCCATAGTATCTCCTTTCAAGGTAATTTTTACTTTTCTCTTTTCCATTGCCCCTGTTCCTCGGGGCTGCGGCACGGGCATATCATTTTCAATCTATGACCCATGCGCCGTATTTATCCCACATCGTCAAAAAGTGCAGCGGCTTTGACAATGCAAAATAACCAGTTTAATTACTTGCTGCGTAAAGGACCTTTTCAATTATCCTGTCCGCGTCCCTGTCGCTCAGCTCGAGAGCCTGCGCGCAAAGCCTTATAACGGTTTCGTCGTCAAACACTCCCCTGAGCATTAAAGCAGTGGACACCCTTGTCTGGGCGGTTCTTGCGCTTTCAAGCTCGTTTACTATGCTGTCGCGCTTAAAGCTGCAATGGTCGTCTATTTCCAAAAGAGACAAAAGCCTTCCCACAAACTCCAGCACATTCGACTCCAGCATATTTGAATAAAGGTTCATCGGCTCGTACGCCGCCTTTATTGCGGTTGCGGTGCTTGAGCCGCCGGAAATGGTGCTGTTGTTAAGCACCATAAAATCTCGGTACATCTCGGATTCAAGCCTTGTAAGAATTGCCTCCCTGCTCGCGTACGGCACATCGGCGGTATGCGCCTCCGCCCTTGCGCCGTCATCGTCTACCACCGCTGCCCTGACAGTCTTCATATGCTCGACAAACTTTGCAAGGTCAATGTCGTCCATGCCGCCGGCGTTTGATATAGTCCAGTAAATCATGGAAGCGTCGTCAATGTCATTGGCAAATCCGGACTCGATGAGGTCGTAGCAGTCTATCTGTCTTTTAAAGCCGACTATGCTCGACTGCCGTCTTGGAGAATAGAGCGGTATAATGGGAAGCTCTGGGTAATTTTCGCCGTCATAACAGCTTCTCCCCTCATATTCCGAGACGACGACTGTCTGTTTATATGCCCTCTTCGGACTCAGCAGCTCAAGTTCGCCGCCGTCTGTGCGCCTTATGTATTCAGTGTAGCCGTCGGTTTCATAAAGCGTAATGCGAAGAGGCTTGTCGCGGTCTATCTGCCAAAACCTTATTCCGGCCGACAGCGACCCGTTTTCCTCGTCGTAAAGCGGAACAAACTCGGTTATTCCAAATACCTCGAGGCGGTCGTAGTTCATAAATCCGAACGAAACGCCCCCGTTAAGCGCCATTGTCAGCGCCGTTTGGAGCTTAAGGTCGAAATCATCCCCGCCCAGCCTTTTCTTTGTGGCGGGGTCGTCAAACCTCGCGCCGTAACCCAAAAGGTACTGAACAGTCTGCGTCACGAACCGAAAATATACATTGGAGGCGAGCTTGTAATTTGCAGAGTAGTTGTCCGGAACCGCTTTTCCGGATATGGTGTACAGGAGCTTTTGGTACCTTGTTATAGTCGGGTTCTCGTTGCGCCAGTACGCCATTGCCTCTGCTGCCGTTCTGTACTCCTTAGAGAGCCTGTGCTCATAAACCGCCTCAATAAGAAACGAGCAGAGCGCTTGTTCGCTTGTGTTCGCGTTTAGTAAGTCCTGATAAGTTTTCATTTTTAATCCTTTCGTTTGCACGTTATTCAAAAATGCTGTGATAGCGCGGTCTTTCCTTTGCCATCACCGTGCTGCAAAAATAGCGTATGTCGTCCATTGCGTGGTCGTTTTCCTTAATGACCCTGTCGCTTCCCGCCTTGTCGTCCCAGCGGTAAAGCCCGAATTCCCGGATGGCGTTTTCGCACCCGCGGTATATTTTTATTTTCCCGCTTTTTAAGTATCCTGCGGTCCGCCTTATTCCACCTATTACGTCGTTGTCAGCCTTTTTCACGCGATACCTGCCCATTCGCTTTATCAAGGCTATAAACGACGCTGCGGACGGATCTACTATCACCGCCCTTATCGGATAATCCGCGCAGAGACTTTCAAGCTCGCGGTAGTACTCGTCGTCGGTGAGCTGTATGCCGCTCGATCTGCCGTCGTGATAATACTCCGCAATCCTCGTGCCAACGCCGTCTGCCACGCACCACAGCCCAAGCGAAAACGGGTTCATGGTTCCGTAGTCGCAGGAAACATAATAATCGCCGCCGCTTGGTATATCCGAAACTATGCAGTCCGGCGAAAGCTCATAGACAAGCCCCT
Organism: Candidatus Faeciplasma sp.; assembly: GCA_048393055.1. Lineage (GTDB taxonomy): Bacteria > Bacillota > Clostridia > Oscillospirales > Ruminococcaceae > Faeciplasma. The sequence continues at coordinate 103,964 of DBFJJS010000006.1, read as the reverse complement.
CAGCTGCTGTCCACTTGCCAAGGATGTAGCGGTCGTAAAACGCTCCGGAATAGGTGCTTTTATATCTTTGTATCGTCCTTTCCGACAGCGACGGGTTGTCGTCTATGCAAAATTGCAGATAAAGCGCGTTTTTCTCTCTGTGCTTTAAAATCCACTCTCTGTAGAACCAGTGCTGCGGGGAATCCGGATTGCAGCTAAACCACAGCTTTGAGCCCTCCTCCGAGCACCTTGCAACCGCCTGAAGAACAAACGACTGAGGCATAAGCGCCACTTCGTCGAGCAAAACGCCGGCAAACGTCCTACCCTGGATAAGCGAAAAGCTCGACTCGTCCCTGCCGCCGAACACCTCGAAGCTGTTTTTAGCGCCGCGGCAGGATACCTCAAGCAGCTTATCGCTTCTTCTCCACTTCAGACTGTACTTTTTTCTTGCGTAGCTCATCGACAGGTAGGGCAGTATTATGTTTTTTACAGCGGAATCTATCGTCTTCCCGCATATGCCGAATCTCTTCCCCGAAAATTCCCTCATTGCCCAGTCGATAAACGCCACTGTCATAATCCTTGTTTTCCCCGAACGAATTGCGCCGTCGCATATGATAGCGTCGTAATCCGAATAGGAAAATGCAAGTATCTTCTTCTGCTTTGGACTTATCATGCCGTCATCCTCCTATCAGCGCGAGGCGGCTGAATCGATATTATCATCGTCCGAGCGGTTCAGGCTCTCGCCGAGCTCCTTTAAGCTCAGGCTCAGAGGGTCTGTGTCAAATTCGTCGTTATCGCAGGACTCGGAAAGGACAAATTTTTCAAGCAGCGTCGACATTGCAGAGGCTATCTGCGGCAGGGTCGCGCAGCTGAGCTTTTCGTCGTCGTTTAAAATCATCAGGCACTTATTTATAATGCCGTATATGAGCTCCTGCTTTTCCCTTAAATATGCGTCGGCGCTGGATGGCGCAGAACCGCGCATCACAGAAATAACCTCCCTGATAAGGGCGTTCTCATCTATTACGCGCTTGACCGTGGATGCGCTTACACCGTTTCTTTTTGCAACCCCGCGATAACTCGGGTTCTCCATGTAGTCAAATATCAGCTTTGCTTTCTGCTTGTCGGTAAGCATGGCACTCCTTTCCCGCAGTGCGAGACTGTGAGCTTATACTGCGGAAGATAAAAAATTGTCATATATGAAAATCTACCCCCTCCGTCATATCCATCGCGCCGTACCAGTCGGACAAAAACCTGACCTCGTTTCGGGTAAACCATCTGCCGAGATACAGCTTGAAAAATTCAAGAGCAGCCCTTCTGCACTCCGCGCACAAACCGTATTCGCAGACGGCGCTCTCCCCGCACACAGAGCACGGCGTCTTGGCCGCAATATCGCAGGAGCTGCAATCCGGGCACTGAGTCCATCTTTCCTCATATCCGAAGATATCGGAAGGATTGTCCCTTGCTACCGACGGCTCTTCAAATTGCATATGGCATTTGTTGCAAATATACACTCAATCACCTCCCGGCTCATGCCGGCGCGCTGCCGAGCCCTGCCAATCGCCCGGTCAAAACGCACGGGAAAACAAAAAAGCCCTCGCCGCCGTATCTATGGCAACGCGATAGCTTTTGACTTTTGGAACATATGTTCTTCAATATCTATAATACTCGATTTTTAAGAAAATGCAACCGCTATTTTGCATTGAGTACATTTTTTCGTACACACCAGGCACAAGTTTGGCACAAATGCGCCGCTGCCATGCAAAAACACGCTGTGATGAAGCGGCTGCGCTCAAAAAGATTTTTAAAAATTAAAAAACCGCTTGCATTTTATTATCGTTTCTGATATAATACATAAGGTTCACATGCGAAATCCTCACAAGTGAAACTTTCATATTGATGTACGGAGAAGTCGCCTAGCCCGGTTTATGGCGCACGACTGGAACTCGTGTATGGGTTGATAGCTCATCGAGGGTTCGAATCCCTCCTTCTCCGCCACGCCGGAGCAAAGCTTACTTTGCTCCGGCTCATTTTTTAGCAAAAAAACAACTCTCGTATACCTATTGGCAAACGCCATCGCCGCTAAGATAGATCGCTCTTAATCGAATGTTTTTCACGCCGCCGAAAAGCCTTGTTACGCTTGCCTGCCCATGGTATACTGATAACGAAATTAAGGTTTGCAGAGGTAACAGCGTGATAAGAAGGTTTAACGATTCTGACTTAAATTCCATAATGCATATATGGCTGGATACAAACTCTAAAGCTCATAGCTTTATTTCCCGAGATTACTGGGAGAAAAACTATGACTTTGTAAGACAATGTATTCCCGCGGCGGAGGTTTTCGTTTACGAGACCGACGTATCTAAACAAATAGAAGGATTTATAGGCGTTGATAACAATTATGTTTCAGGAATTTTTGTAAACGAGCATTTTCAGTCAAGAGGAATAGGCAAGCAGCTTTTAAATTATGTAAAGCAATTAAAGCCGTATTTAGTATTAAGCGTATATCAAAAAAACAAACGGGCTGTTCAATTTTATCAAAGAGAGGGCTTTGTAATTCAATCCGAAGGCACGGATAAGGATACAAGCGAAAAAGAGTTTACCATGACCTGGAGGAAGAAATTTTAAGTTAAAGGAGGGGTATTATGGGACCGAACCCCGATCATATATATCCGAATGAGAATATTAAGAGCGTAGTCTTTATTAAAAACGTAATTACCAGACCAAACATCATTGTCGGGGAATACACTTATTACGACGACGTGAACGGAGCGGAGAAGTTTGAAGATCATGTGACGCACCACTATGAGTTTATCGGAGATAAACTGATTATCGGAAAATTCTGCGCTATTGCTAAAGGCATTGAGTTCATTATGAATGGCGCCAACCATAGAATGAACAGCGTAACAACCTATCCGTTTAATATAATGGGAGGCGGCTGGGAGCAATTCACACCGCGTCTTCAAGACCTCCCGCTAAAAGGAGATACCGTTGTCGGCAATGATGTATGGATTGGACAGAATGTAACGGTAATGCCCGGAGTCAATATCGGAGACGGCGCAATTATAGCGGCAAATTCTGTTGTCACTAAAGATATTCCGCCATACTGCATTGCAGGAGGAAATCCATGTAAGCTAATCCGTAAACGGTTTGACGATGATTTGATATCATACTTGTTAAACCTGAAGTGGTGGGATTGGAGCGCGGATAAAATTTTCAGAAATATGGACATATTGTGCAGCCAAGACTTGCAGCGAATTAAATATATATCAGATTGAATATGTCTTTTATGTCTTTAAGGACGCAGCATTTTTGCCGTCCTGTATATGGTAACTCAATGCCGTAAATAATACGCCGGAGAAAATTTGAGCTTTCTCCGGCGTATCCGGCGTTTGGCGCTGAGCGTAGCCGCAGACGCTTCATATTAAAGGAATCTGCTTATGTCCTCCGAAAGCTTATCCTCAAGCTTTATCAGGCGCTTAGTGATATCTTTCGAGCGTTCATCAGCTGCCTTGTACTTGTTCAGGTATCTGCTGAGCGATTTTACTCCCATGTTGCAGCCGTCAGTTATTAGGTCTGCAATAGTGCTGTCCGAGTCGTTTACCGCAAGCTTTACGTTTGTCTTTACCCAGGACATTCCCTTTGCCATTGCGTCCGGCTCTTTTCCCTCGTCGCAAAATTCGTCCAGCATTCCCTCGATCTCTCCCTTGAGCTTTATATGCTTATTCCTGCAATCGCTAAGGCATCTTTCGAGATTTTCATCGCTTACATACTCGAGCACCTCGTCTATCGAGGAAACTCCCATTTTTATTCCCGCGTCGCATTCGCGCAGAAGCTTTATCGTATCCTGCTCTATCAAAATAATATCCTCCCATAGGTTTTTATTTTCGTAGACTGCTACGCAAAAATAGTATATAAAGCATTCCCTCGTTTATTCAAAAAAGCCTTCGGTTATGTTAAACCGAAGGCTTTTCGCTGTATTTTATACCATATAATTTACGCTGCGTCAAAAGGCTCATCCGAAGAACTTGGGCAGGCCGTTGTATACGATTCTGTAAATCGTATTAGCGTCGTGCCAGCCGCCCTCTCTTATGCAGTAGTAGAGGTTTCCGTCCCTAAAATTGTCACAGTATACGAAAACATCGTCGAGCTTCTTCATTTCCTCAATCATCGGACTCATATTGGGATACGCAATGTCGTTTGTGCCGGTTCCGCTGTAGATATAAAAATCATCCTTAGTATATCCGTGATCGAGCACTATCTGACGCATATACTCCGCCGTTTCCACAGGCTTGTTAAGTCCCCCTGTCGGCTCAACGCACCAGCTGTCCCCGCTTATGGGCATGAAATATCCCACCTCGTCGAGAGCATACTCAAATACCCACCATGTGCATGCAGAGCCCATCGAGAACCCTCCGAATGCTCTGTGAAGCCTCGAAGCCTTGATCCCGGAGCTTCTTACGTTCTTGGCGTATGTATTATACTTGCCCTCTACGGCAGGTATCAGATCATTGACAAGCTCCTGCGCAAAATATTTGCAGCACGAAGTAGCGTCGCCGTTGTACGGATTGTTATACGATGGCGTAACGACGATGCACGGCTCCATATCTCCGTTTGCTATCATATTGTCGATGAGGGATTTCATATCGGAGCTTTCCATCACGCCCCCGAAGAAATCTCTTTCACTTCCTCCGCCCCCGTGCATCAGATAGAACACATCGTAGCGCGTTTCCGTATGATCCTGATTATAACCATAAGGAAGATATACATACGCCGTCTTTTCAAACTCCTCCTTATCGCCGGAATAATTTTTTGTCTCATACTTCACGCTTACAACCGTTCCACCGTTTTCCGGCTCGGTAAAATATCCGTCGGGTATTTCCTGAAAAGCATTGTCCGGAAACTCCGTTTTTCTCGGCTGAGGTTCGCTTGCGCAGCCTGTAAGCCCTGTTGCAAGAAGAACGCCTGCAAGCAATACCTTAAATATCCTGTTCATTTCATAATCCCTCCAAGCAAATAATTTGTTCAGCTAATTAGAACTATAATTAATGATACACCTTTTGCCCATAAAAGTCAATATAACCTGAGATAAACAACCGCAGCATTGCAAAAGCCGTCCTGGCACGCTGGCCCGGACGGCTAATATTTTTCTAATGAAGCTTTGCTATCTTTGTACTCTTCCGGAGGCGTTTCCTCCTGCAAGGGATTCGACCTCTGCCACAGAGCAGAGATTAAAGTCATGCTCTATGGAGTGCTTAAGGCAGGACGCAGCTACCGCAAAATCTATCGTTTTCTGCGGGTCAAAGCCGTTTAGAAGCGAATATATAAGCCCGCCGCCGAAGCTGTCTCCGCCGCCTACCCTGTCTACGATATGCATGTGATACTGCCTGGAGAAGTAAGCGGTGCCGCCGGTATAAAGCATGCCTGCCCAGTCGTTGTCGTTGGCGGAAATCGAGGAGCGCAGCGTTATGGCTACATACTTGCAGCCAAACCTGTCGCAGAGCTGCTTTGCAACGCTTATGTAGCCGTTTTTGTCAAGCTTCCCGGAGTCAATGTCGGTGTTCTCCGCCTCGATTCCGAAAACATCCTTGGCGTCCTCCTCGTTGGAAATAAGAACATCTACATACGGGACGAGCTCGGACATGCACCTGTTTGCCTCTTCCCTTGTCCAAAGCTTTTTCCTGTAGTTGAGGTCGCAGCTTACCGTAATTCCGCGCTCATGAGCCGCCTTGCAGGCTTCAAGGCAGATTCTTGGGAGCTGTCCTCCGAGAGCGGGAGTTATGCCGGTAAAATGGAACCAGCCCGCGCCCTCAAAAATCTTATCCCAGTTGAAATCGGAGCTGTCGGCTGTGGCAATGGAGCTTCCCGCGCGGTCGTATATCACCTTTGACGGACGCTGCGACGCGCCTTTTTCGGCATAATAAACTCCTATCCTGCTTCCTCCCCTTACAATGCTGCCGGTGTCTACCCCGTAGCGCCTGAGCTCGTTTACCGCGCACTGGCCTATTTCGTGAGCCGGAAGCTTTGTTACAAACGCTGCGTCTACGCCGTAGTTGGCGAGGGAAACCGCTACGTTTGCTTCTCCTCCTCCGAACGTCGCCTCGTATTTGTCCGCCTGGACAAATCTTAAATATCCCTCAGGGTTAAGCCTGAGCATGATTTCGCCGAAGGTTACAACCTTTTTATTGTCAGACATTTAAACTATCTCCCTCTTTATGTAAATATATAGATTACGCAGATTGCGATTAGACTACCGGATTACTTCTTCTGAATAAGATGCACTCCAAAGCCCATAAATTCGTCCCTAAAGTACACAGCCTTGCCTGATGGCATATCCTCGTTTATAAACTCGTATCCCCTCGCCTTGAAGTATGCAACCGCCCTTTCGACGGTGTTTGTCGCAATTCCGATATGACCGAACCTGCCCGGCTTTGGCGTCTTGCAGATTTCAAGCTTTCCGGACATCGTAAACACAGAAGCCCCAGGGTTTGTATACTCAAATCCGAACATGGTCTTTAAAAGCTCAGCCGCCTTAAGAGCCTGCTCCTCGTTTTCCGCGTTTATACCCATGTGCACAAACTCAAGACCAAGCATATTTCTGACCGCTTCTTCGGTAAGGCGCTTTATCTCGTCCCAGTTTTTCGACTCGATAAGCTCCTTCTTGACCATCCAGGTTCCTCCGCAGGCCACGATTTTATTGAACCTGATATAGCTTGCAAGATTGTCGGCGTTTATGCCGCCGGTCGGTATAAAGCGAAGCCTATGATACGGCGCGGACACCGCCTTGAGCTTTGCAAGCCCACCGTTCTGCTCCGCTGGGAAGAACTTTACGACGTCAAGCCCCATCGACATCGCCTGCTCCATCTCTCCTGGGGTAGCCGTACCGGGCATGATAGCCGCGCCCTTAGACAGCGCGTACTTTACTATCTGAGGGTTAAAGCCCGGGGTGACGATAAACTCCACCCCTGCCTCCAGCGCGTCGTCCACCTGCTTTTCGGTGAGCACCGTTCCCGCTCCCACCAGCATTTCCGGCACAGCCTGCCTTATTCTGATAATAGCCTCCTTTGCGCACGCGGTGCGGAATGTTATCTCTGCTGCCGGCAATCCTCCCTCGCAAAGCGCCTTAGCCAGAGGCACGGAGTTGTCGGGATCGTCGATAGCGATTACGGGAAGTATGCCCAAATCGTAAATTCTTTTTACCACATCCGAGTATGACATCTTATACCACTCCAAATATAAAAACTAATAGGATTATCCAAAAATAATTATACTTCTAATGCCTTCAAAGTCAATAGCAGGCGGAGCAAATTGAAAAATTGTCTTGAATAAGCTTATGATAGGTGATATTATAGTTTAAAATAAAAGTAGCATGCGAAAGGGTGTTCTTAAGTATGAAAATGACGTTCCGATGGTTCGGCTCAAAGAGCGACAGCGTAACGCTTGACCAAATCCGCCAGATTCCCGCCATGACAGGCGTAATGGGATTTTTGGACTACAAGGCTGCCGGAGATGTGTGGAGCGAGGAGGAAATAAAAGAGTACATAGACGAGGTCCATGCTCACGGGCTTGAGTGCGAGGTAATAGAGAGCGTAAACGTCCACGAAGACATTAAGCTCGGTCTTCCCACCCGCGACCAGTATATCGAAAATTACTGCATAACCATAAGAAACCTTGCAAAGTTCGGCGTAAAATGCATCGTGTACAATTTCATGCCCGTTCTTGACTGGCTCAGGACAGATCTTGCCCGTCCAAACGCGGACGGCTCTACAAGCATGTACTTTGACGAGGCAGAGCTTGGCTCGCTCTCTCCCATAGACATTGTTAAGCGCACCGCTGAAAACAGCAACGGCTTTTCTCTTCCCGGCTGGGAGCCCGAAAGGCTTGAAGACCTTGAAAGGGTTCTCAAGCTTTACGAAAACGTCGATGAAAATAAGCTCCTTGAAAACTATAAATACTTTTTGGACGGCATTATCCCCACCTGTGAGGAATGCGGAGTCGTAATGGCATGCCATCCGGACGACCCGGGCTGGCCGATATTCGGGCTTCCGAGGATTGCTCATTCCCAAGAGGGCTATGACAAAATAGTGAGCCTTCACGACAGCCCCTGCAACACCCTGTGCCTGTGCACAGGCTCGCTCGGCTCTAACGTTTCAAACGACGTTCCCGCTATTATACGCCACTTCGGCAACATGGGCAGGATAGGCTGCCTGCATGTAAGAAATCTCAAGCACCTCGGTAGCGACAGGCGCTTCTGTGAAACAAGCCATCTGTCCGCAGACGGAGACCTCGATATGTACGAGATAATGAAAGCCATATATGAGACCTGCCCGGATACATACATCCGCCCCGACCACGGCAGGATGATATGGGGAGAGGTCGGCCGTCCCGGCTACGGTCTTTACGACAGGGCGCTCGGCGTGTGCTACCTGAACGGGCTTTGGGAAGCCATAGACAAGTCGGCAAAAAGCTTAAAATAATTAAAACCTGCAAAAGAGGAATTAAAGATGGAACTGAGTCTTAAATCTATTCAGGACAGGAGCGCGTGGAGCGAAGTGTCGCTTCCGCAGTACGACATGCTTTCGGTCAGGAAAAAGACCGTATCGTCTCCCGAGTGGCTTCATTTCGGCGCGGGAAACATTTTCAGAGGCTTTATAGCGTCGCTTTCGCAAAAGCTGCTTAACGACGGTATTGAGCAAACCGGAATTATTGCCGCGGACACCTTCGACTACGAAATTATAGATAAAATATACCACCCATACGACAACCTCACCCTAAACGTCAGCCTTCTGGCGGACGGCACGACCAAAAGCGAAGTAATAGCCTCCGTATGCGAGGCTGTGAAGGCAGACCCGAGCGAGCCCTCGGAGATGGAAAGGCTTAAGGAAATCGTTTGCTGCCCATCTCTTAAGATGATAAGCTTTACCATCACAGAAAAAGGCTACGCGGTTAAAAACACCTCCGGCGAGCTGCTTCCCGCAGTAGCGCAGGATATAAAAAACGGTCCCGGCCACTCGCGCCACGCCATGGCGATTGTTGCGGGGCTGCTTTATGAAAGATACCTGTCGGGCAGGCTACCGATTGCGCTCGTCAGCATGGACAACTGCTCCCGCAACGGCGAAAAGCTTAAAAGTTCCGTTCTTACGGTTGCAAAAGGCTGGGTAGACGCAGGTCTTGCCGAAGCCGGATTTGCAGATTATCTCGGCGATGAAAGTATGGTAAGCTTCCCCTGGAGCATGATAGATAAAATCACTCCGAGACCCTCCCAAAAGGTCCTTAAGATGCTCGAGGACGCCGGGATCACCGGAATGGATCCGATAGTCACGTCAAAAAATACCTACATCGCACCGTTTGTAAACGCCGAAGAGCCTCAGTATCTTGTTGTTGAGGACAGCTTCCCCAACGGTCGTCCCGCGCTTGAGAAGGCAGGCGTTTATATGACCGATCGCGACACCGTAAACAAGACTGAAAGGATGAAGGTGACGACCTGCCTCAATCCGCTCCACACGGCGCTTGCGGTATACGGCTGCCTATTAGGCTATAGCCTTATCTGCGACGAGATGAAGGATGCGGAGCTTGTAAAGCTCGTAAACATGCTCGGCTACAAGGAAGGACTTCCGGTTGTTACCGACCCGAAGATAATCTCTCCGAAAGCATTCATAGACGAGGTTGTTCAAAAGAGGCTTTCAAATCCGTTTATGCCAGACTCACCCCAAAGAATAGCTACAGACACCAGCCAAAAGGTGGGAATACGCTTCGGCGAAACCATACGAAGCTACGCCGCTCTAGGAAAGACGGGCGAGCTTGTCGCGATTCCGCTCGCAATTGCCGGTTGGTTTAGATACCTTCTTGGCATAGACGACAACGGCGAAAAATTTGAGCTCTCCCCCGACCCGCTTAAAGACGAGCTTCAATCAAGGCTTTCCGGCGTGCGCTTCGGCGAGCCGGAAAGCTACAGCGGTCAGCTTGCAGATATACTTTCTAATAAAGAAATATTCGGAAGCGATCTTGTCGAGCTCGGCATGTCCGGGCTTATAGAGGAAATCTTCTCATGCGAGCTGTCCGGAGTCGGGGCGGTAAGAAATACACTGAAAAAGTACCTTTCGTAATCAATCTAATTTTGTGACAGCGCTTTTCCCGCTCGCGCAAGCTGTCCGGAGTCGGGGCGGTAAGAAATACGCTGAAAAAATATCTCTCGCAATCAATTTAACGTCTGCAATGAGGATTTAACAATGCTTAAAAGAACATTTACTGTTTTACTCACATTAGTCATGCTTATAAGCTCATGCAGCTGCGCCAGGATCGAAAACGACGGCGAAGCGCCCGCCACCGAGGCTTCAAGCTCTTCAGCCGCCGAGATCACCACCGCTGCTACCACTTCGCCTCCCGCAACGACAGAGGCTACTACCACTCAGCCTCCCGAGCCTGACATACGCACGGTGCATCTTGTCTGCGCTGGCGACAATCTGATTCACTCCTCTATTTACAATCAGGCGCGCAGGCGCGCCAGTGCGAACGGCGAGGACGGCTATGATTTCGATTATGTATACGAAAAAATAGAAAAGTACCTCGAGGGCGCGGATATTGCAATTTTAAATCAGGAAACAATAGTCACCGACGAGCTCGAGCCGTCTGACTACCCAAGGTTCTGCTCCCCTGCCGATTTGGGCGAAAAGATGATAGAGCTCGGCTTCAACGTTTTTTCGCTGTCCAACAATCACATTTTGGACAGAGGTGAGGAGGGACTTTTGGCTACGCTGAGATTCTGGGATTCGCATGAGGGAATTATCAGATACGGGGCGTATCGCGACGAGGAGGACATGAACAACGTCCGCACCATGGAGGTAAACGGCATAACATTTGCGTTTTTGGGCTATATGGAGCACACAAACGGTTTATCGCTGCCGAGTGATTCCGAGTGTGAGATAACGTATCTGAGCGAGCTTGAGCTTATTGAGCAGCAGGTAAGATATGCAGATTCAATCGCGGACGTAGTGGTAGTCTCCCCTCATTACGGCAAGGAAACTATAAACGAACAGACCGAAAATCAGCTTTATATAACGCAAAAGCTGGTAGAATGGGGCGCGGACCTGATAATCGGAACCCAGCCGCACACCGTCCAGACGATGGAGTATATTGACAAGCCGGACGGCTCTCAGGCGTTTGTATTTTATTGTCTTGGAAATCTTGTCTCCGCACAAAGCTACTATCTTACGATGGTAGGAATAATCGGAGATCTTGATATAGTGAAGAACATGGACACGGGCGAGGTCACGATAGAAAACGTCAAGGCGATACCCACTATCACTCAATATGGCTATAATTATTCCAATATCCACATCGAGCCGTACGCAGGATACACCGAGGAACTTCTCAACGAACACGGCTGCGACGGCTTTGACCAGGATACAATAGACTACATTCTCAGCTTTGTCCCGGAGGAATTTTTAGCGATAGAATAGGTAAAGATATAGCTATGAATACATTTGAACGAATCTATGAAGTAGTTAAGACTATCCCCCGCGGGCACGTAGCAAGTTACGGGCAGGTTGCGGCATACGCCGGAAATCCGAGATGGGCAAGGGTTGTAGGATACGCTCTGCACGTCAACCCTGACCCGGACAATATACCATGCTACCGTGTTGTCACAAAGGACGGCAGGCTCTCGCCCGCGTTTGCATTTGGCGGAGAAAACAGGCAAAGGCTTCTTTTAGAGCAGGAGGGCGTCGAATTTCTCGAGGACGGCCGCGTCGATATGAAAAAATTCCGCTGGTGACTCTTCGCACATGCGCAGTTAATTCGCATTCACTGTAAAAAATACCGCTTCAAAACGAAGCGGTATTTTCATTTTTCAGGTATAGTACATATATAGATAGCACTTTAGCATTCCGTTATAAAGCTTTCGCTTTTTGTCCGCCTTTTTGCCGAAGAATTTTTCAAACTCCTCATGCGCGCAGATTATATAGCATGGATTTGTCTTTGACGGGCAAAGCGCCTGCCCCATTTTCCTGTAAAGCTCCTCAGCCCGGGCAATCTCAAGCATTCTTTCGCCGTAAGGAGGGTTGCACACGGTTATCGTTCCTTCGGCTGGACGGTAGCTTGAAATATCCGCCTGTGAAACGGTTATTTTCGACGCGACACCGGCGTACTTTGCATTCTTAGCGGTAAGCTCCACCGCCGACGCATCTATATCATAGCCATAGCCCCTGAAGGCGTTTTCCTTAGCGATAGACTCCCTTGCCGACAGCCTTTCCTCCTGCCATATTTTGCTCGGAATGCTTTCCCAGCTCTCTGCCAGAAAACTTCTTTTAAGTCCCGGAGCAATTCGCATAGCCTTATATGCGGCTTCTATAACAAGCGTACCGCTTCCGCACATCGGATCGGCAACGACGCTGTCCCCCCTGACTCTAGCAAGGTCTATTATACCGGCTGCGAGAGTCTCCTTTATCGGCGCGTCGTTAGACGTGCGGCGGTATCCCCTTTTATGCAGTCCCTGACCTGTTGTGTCAAGGTATATGGTCGCAATATCCTTTAAAATGTTGAACTGTATCTGCACCACGGCTCCCGTCTCTTCAAAGCGGGATATGCCGTAAACGGACTTTAATCGCTCAACCGCAGCCTTTTTAATTATTGACTGGCAGTCCGGAATACTGTGAAGAGCTGATTTCAGGGCATGACCCTTGACTGGGAATGCGTCCAGCCTGCCGATAAATCTCTCAAGCGGCAGAGCCTTAACTCCCTGAAAAAGCTCCTCAAAGCTCTTAGCCTCAAACGAGCCCAGTTCGATAAGCACCCTTTCCGCGGACGCAAGGCAGATATTCGCCCTTGCCATCATATCGATATCGCCGTCAAATGATATTCTTCCGTCAATGGTTTCAAGGTTTGCTCCGCCTATTTTTTTTATTTCAAACGCAAGCACGCTCTCCAGACCGAAGTGGCAAGGACAGCAATACCTTATTTTATCCGACATTTACAGCATCACCGCCTCCAAATCAAGTATTACCTCCAGCTCTTAAGAAGCTCATAAACATATGTGTACCTGTTTCCGGTAAGAGCCTCATACGCGGCGGTATCTACGCCCTCGGTAACTATAACGGCGGTGTCCCTGCTTCCAAGGCTTGCCAAGACGTTGTCAAGCGCCGTTGGAGTGTGGTCGCCGGAGCAGGTGGCGGGAATATTGGTCTTTTTATAATAGCCTACGCCTGTATTAGAGCAGCTGCTTCCCGCAATCAGGCCGGTGACAGTACAATATTCGCGCTCAACCACCAGTCCGGACGGAGAAAATTCCTTTACTGTCCCCGCTTCGGCAATACCCCCGAAAATGTTTTTCCACATCTGAGGCGAACCGTAACAGTTAGAGGTATCTATTTCCTCGGGAATGTCGTGTCCTATCCAAAGGCCCGTTACATACTCGGGAGTGCATCCGATAAACCAAAGGTCTGCCCAGTCCTGGGTCGTACCAGTCTTTGCGATAAGCTCGACGCCGTCAAGCCTTGCAAGGCGTCCTGTTCCCCTTGAGGAGGATACGACTGTTTCAAGCAGCCTGTTCATAACGTATGCAGTAGACTCGTCTATTACCTGCTCTCCGAGAAGGGAGTGCTGATAAATCACCTCACCGGAATTGTCAAGTATTCTTGATATAAACGTTGACTCATAGTACTTTCCGCCGTTCCCGAACATCTGATAAGCGGTTGTTAGATCCTGAAGCGTAAGACCGTCCGTCAATGCTCCTACAGCCATAGGAGATCTCGCAATATCGGTAAAGCCATCCTTATACAGAACCAGCGAACTAAGGTGAAGCCTGTAGTACATAAACTCAAAGCACTCACTTGGCGTAAGCATCTCAACTATCTGAGCGGCAGTTGTGTTGAGCGACCTCTGGAGTGCGGAGAATGTAAAGTTGTACTCCTTAGACCACGACGAGGTATAAGCTCCCGAGGTGGAATAGTTTCTCGGCCATACGAGATAGCCGTTTGAAGAACCGCTGTCCTCTATAAGAAGCGGAACGTCCAAAAACTGAGAGGACCATGTTATAAGATCGCGGTCGACGGCAAGAGAATACGCCGAAAGAGGCTTTATGGCAGAGCCGGGCTGTCTTGTCGACATTGTTGCGCGGTTTAAGCACATCGGGCTTTCCTTTTCACCTATTCCGCCGACTACTCCAAGTATCCTGCCGTTATAATCCATGCATATGAATGCGCTCTGAGGCACGTCCTCGTTTCCGTCCTCCGAGAAGGTGTACAGATCAAGATATTTCTCCTCAAGCTCCTTTTGTATGTCGAGGTCGACACATGTGTAAATACTGTAGCCTCCGCGCTTGAGCTTGTCGTATGCCTCATCCCAGGTAAGACCGTAATAATCCATAAATATGTCTACCGCCTGATAAATCGCAGCATCGACATAGTAGGAGGAGACAGTATCAAAATTATCGTAAGCCGAAAGCGCAGAGGAGTCGGTTATCCCTTCGTCGCCCATATCGGTATAGATCATGCTCCCGACAAGGTGCAGCTCGGCGTTCATCGCCTCATCGTACTCCTCGCTTGAGATAGCTCCGTTTTCTAGCATCTTATCAAGGATATATGTGCGCCTTTCAAGGTTGTTTTCAGGATGGTCTATGGGGTCGTTCGCTGTAGGGCTTTTTGTAATTGCCGCAATGGTCGCCGCCTCAGCTATCGAAAGCTGGCTGACATCCTTATTAAAGTAATAATTGGCGGCTGCCTGAACACCGTAAATATTGTTGTTAAGAGGGACAAGATTAAGGTACGCCTCTAAAATATCATCCTTCGAGTATTCCTTTTCAAGCTGAACCGCGCGATAGATCTCGCGGATCTTTCTCTCATATCCGGCGATTCCCTCAACGTCGTCGTCACCTGTGATGTTCTTAATAGTCTGCTGGGTAATGGTGGACGCGCCTCTGCGTGACTGTCCGGTGATTATCTCCATCGCAGCGACGGCTATTCCGAAGAAATCAACTCCGTCATGGCTGTTAAAGCGCTCGTCCTCAGAATATATAAACGCATCGCGCACATGCTGAGGTATCTCTTCGAGATTTGCCCATATACGCTTTTCGCCCTCGTTTGATATCATATCGTAAACAAGCCAGTCGTTTCCGCTTTGTGCGTATATATACGTTGTGTAGCTTGAGGATACATTATCAAGCTTGATTTCCGAAGTATCGTCCATCAGATTTACAACAAATACAGTCAGGGCGGACCCTACAATAGTCACGGATATTATTACAACCATCAGTATGCATATTACCGCAATACCTATGGCAGCGAACAGCTTTTTTACCGGTCTAGCTATCTTTTTTGATTTTTGCACGAAATTCTTAAGTGAAGACTTCAAAGTACCTCTCCTTTCACTTCAAGCGCCGTTCTTGCCGGCAGCAATACAAAACGATAACGATACTTGTAAATAGTATAGCATAATCAGCGCGCAATGTTAATAGAAAAATAAAAACTGTAATTTTTTCTTAATCTTTTTGACTCAATTTAACGGAAATATATGAGCATAAAAAAGCGGATAACGGGACGATATCCCGAAATCCGCCATGTAAAAAGCTGAATGCCCGACCGATTACTCACCGGCGTCCTCAGACTTTTCCTCTTTATCATCGTCGTTTTCCGAAAGCAAAGCTCTTATCGAAAGGCTTACTCGCTTGTTCTCAATGTCGCTTTCAATAATTTTTGCCTTTACTACCTGTCCAACGGTGAGGAAATCAGCGACGTTATTTACCCTTTGATTTGCGATCTGGGAAATATGAATAAGACCGTCAATTCCGGGTATTATCTGAGCAAATGCACCGAAAGGTGTTATAGAAACTATCTTAGCGTCAACAACCTGTCCTACAGAGTAATTGTTCTCAAAGATATACCACGGATTGTCCTCATGCTTTTTATAAACCAGAGAAACCTTTCCGGTCTCCTTGTCAATATCCTTAATAGTTACCTCAATCTTATCGCCGACGGAAACGACCTCTGAAGGATGCTTGATCCTTGCCCACGTCAAATCGTTCTTTCTGATAAGTCCGTCAACTCCGCCGATATCGACAAATACTCCGTAATCGGTAATAGACTTAACCTCTCCGGTAACAGTCTGACCGACCTCGGCAGTCTCAAAGAACTTAGCTCTCTTTTCAGCCCTCTCCTCAGCATTGACTTTTCTTATAGAGCCTACAGCTCTCTTCCTCTGCTCGTTAAGCTCAATAATCTTAAATCTTACCGTTGTCTTGAGAAGCGAATCAAGGGGCTCACCGATTTTAACGCCTGTCTGAGAAGCAGGGACAAATATCCTCATGCCGTTTGAAACGACGATAACGCCTCCCTTAATAACGCTTGTTACGACGCCGGTAAGAACCTCTCCGGCTTCATAAGCTTTTTTGATCTCCTCGTACCCCTTCTGAGCATCTACCTGCTTCTTGGAAAGGGTCGCAATACCCTCAACGTCGTTGAGCTTAGTAACGATAACGTCAATCTCGTCCCCAACCTTTACAATGTCGGACGGCTTTACGTTAGGATCGTTTGAAAGCTCAGACAGTGGAATATATCCGGTATGCTTTGTGCCGATGTCAACAATAACTTCAGTGCTGTTTACAGCTGTTACAACGCCGCTTACTCTCTTTCCGGTATATATTTTTTTGAAGGTCTGTTCAATCGCTTCCTCGAAATTGAACTCTTCCTCATTTGCAATAGTTTCGGTCATAGTTTTTTGTACCTCCTCAATGATATATGCCGGGGTTGATGCACCGGCCGAGATCCCGATGGACCTCGAGTGTGAAAAATCAATGCTTATAAGCTCCGACGAATCCTCGATAAGATAACATCTGCAATTTTTTGAACAGATATCATACAGCTTTGCAGTGTTCGAACTGTTTTTTCCACCGATGATTATCATGGTATCGCAGCTTTTTGACAGCTCCTGAGCTTCAGCCTGCCTTTTAAAGGTAGCGTCGCATACTGTATTATAGATTCTCACTCCGTCAAAGCGGGATGCTTTATGAACGCATTGTTCCCACATTCCTATATTATAAGTTGTTTGCGAAAGAATTGCAACACCCTTTTCGCAATTTTCACAATTCTTTCTAAGTATATCTTCAAGTTTATCACAATCGGCAAAGACCTCGCACTCTCCCCGCGCGTATCCTATGGCTCCCTGTACCTCGGGATGACTTACGTCTCCTGCTATAAGCACTTTTTCACCGCGCAAAGCACACTTCTCGACAAGCTTATGTATCCTCTTTACGTTAGGGCATGTCGCGTCTATTACGACCGCGCCCCGCCTTTCAAGCTCGTCGTATACATCTTTCCCGACGCCGTGAGATCTGATTATAACCGCGTCGGACGGCTTTATCCCGTCAAGGCTTTCGACAGCCCTTATTCCTTTTGATTCCAGATCCGACACTACGCTCTTATTGTGAATCAGCGGACCGTATGTAAATATTCTTTCATACCTGCCGAGCGTATCATACGCCATGTCCACCGCTCGTTTTACTCCATAGCAAAACCCGGCGGTTTTCGCCACTGTAATCTCAGCTCTGCTCATAGTCGATAAGCTCCCCTATACTGCCCATAACCCTGTCCCTGGCGCGCCTGAGCTCAGATGCAGACATATGACCTACTGCAAGCTCGGTATACGGAATGATTTTGCCATACCTTACCGTCACGCTTGTGCGGCGATGAGGGCGCTTTTTAATTGTTATGCCTACAGGCAGAACGTCAGCCTTAGCAAAGTGGCTTATAAAAGCCACGCCGCTCTTGCCCTTGCCAAGCCTGCCGTCCTTTGATCTTGTGCCCTCGGGAAAAATAGTCAGGTTATAGCCGTTGTCAAGATATCTGATGGCGGTACTGAGCGCCTCCCTGTCGCTTTGATCCCTCTTTATCGGGAAGGCGTGAAGAGGCTTAAGCAGCACGGCGGCGGGGTGCTTAAAAATACTTTCCTTAGCCATGTAAGCGGAAATATTTTTAATTCCGGCGTTTACAAACACCGGGTCTGCCCAGGTCAGATGGTTCGACGCGACGATATACGACCCGCTTTCAGGAATGTTTTCCTGTCCCTCGTATTTTAAGGAATAGATTATCCTTAAAAACGCCCTTACTCCAAGGCGCACTATGCCGTAAAAAAACAGCCTCGGCTTTGAAAGCGTTTTTCTTTTCGGACGGTCGTCGCTCAGCTTTTCCTCTATAATGTCGCACACCGCCTTGACAGCCTCGTCTATGCTCATGTCTGAGGTATCTATCTCGGCGGCGTCCTCAGCCTTCTTCAAAGGGGCGGTTTCCCTGTGCGAATCATTGTAATCGCGCCTGTTTATATCGCTTAACACCTCGTCGTAAGTAACGCTTTGACCCCTTTCTAAAAGCTCCTTATAACGCCTTTTCGCCCTTTCCTCTGCGGAAGCGGTCATAAATATCTTTACGTTTGCATCGGGCAAAATAACAGTTCCTATGTCCCTGCCGTCCATTACGATATTGTGCCTTGAGGCTATATCGCGCTGAAGCCCAAGCAAAAACTCACGCACCCTTGGAACCGCCGAGACGTTTGACGCCGCCATCGACACCTCGTTCGTGCGTATCAGCCCGCCGACGTCTTCGCCGTTTAAAAGCACCTGCTGCTCTCCGTTTACATACCTTAGTTCCACCTTGATATTATCAAGCGCCGGAATTATATCCTCAGGCGAGGAGGTGTCAAGCCCGTTTTGCAAGGCATAAAGACCTATCGTGCGGTAAAGCGCGCCCGTATCCACATACACATATCCGAGCTTTTTTGCAACCGCCCTTGCAATAGTGGACTTTCCCGCCCCGCTCGGACCGTCGATAGCACAATTTATCACCATATTATACACCCTTTTCTCCCTTACTTGAATCTGCCGCTATTGCTGCGGCGGCGGCATTGGCCGTAGAAAACGCTATCTGAAGGTTGTAGCCGCCCGTCAGAGCGTCGGCGTCTATAATTTCTCCTGCAAAGTAAAGTCCCTTTACAAGTTTCGATTCCATTGTTGAAGGATTAATCTGCTTTACGCTTACTCCGCCGCTTGTTATAATCGCCTCGTCTATAGGCCTAAGACAAACGGGTGTAAGCACAAACCGCTTAAGAAGCCCGGCTAAAGCTTCCCGCTCAGCCTTTGTCACCTGATTGCAGGGCTTGTTGGGCGAAATATCCGACAGCTTCACGACAGTCGGAATAATCTGTAATGGCAGAAGCCTTGTCAGTGATTTTTCAAACGCTGCCGACGGCGTCTCGCTAAAATCGCGGCATATCCTGTTATACAGCTGCTCATGGCTGAGCCCCGGCTTTAAATCTATGTTCAGGACGTAAGCTCTTTCCCTTAGCTTTTCCTCCCTCATAAAGCTTGAGGCAGACAGCGCAAGAGGTCCTAAAATGCCGTACGGGGAAAAACCTACCTCGCCAAGCTCGGAAAATACGTGCGATTTCCTGCCTTTCTCAAAAAGCGTCAGTGTGACGTTTTTTAAAAGCAGCCCGCCAAGCTCCGAAACAAACCTCTCGTCTGCAACAACCGGCACAAGCGAAGCCTTTGGAGCGATTATATCGTGGCCAAGACTGCCTGCCATCTTATAGCCGTCGCCGGTAGAGCCTGTTTTGGGGTATGACAGCCCGCCTGTCGCCAATATGACGTTTCGCGCGTAATAACTGCATTTTTCGCACTTCACGCCGCACACTGCGCCGCCGTCAGCCATAATTTCAAGTGCCCTGTCCCTTATTATTTTAACTCCATACCTGTCAAGCATGCGCTCCATGGCGTGCGCGACGTCGTCCGCCCTGTCGCTAACGGGGAACACCCTGTTTCCTCTTTCGGTTTTCAGCGGCACGCCGGCGCGCTCAAACCACTCCATGGTATCTTCCGGGGAAAAACCGTTCACAGCGCTGTATAAGAACCTCGGATTTGTCACCACGTTTTTTATGACATTCTCGCAGGAACAATTATTAGTAAGGTTGCACCTGCCCTTTCCGGTAATCCTGAGCTTTCTGCCAAGACTGCGGTTTGGCTCTATGACAATAGCTTTGACTCCGAGCTGCGACAGCCTGCAGGCGGCAAACATTCCCGCAGCCCCTCCGCCTATTACTATTGCATCGGCATCTGGAACGCAATCATACATCGCTGTTTTTTTCATACACATCGTACTGATCCCATATTTCCTCAAGCGCTTTAAAGCTGGAGGAAACCTCGCTGTAATTCCTTATTGAAACCGCTACGGTAAGAGCGTTTATAAGGCTAAGCGGCGCCACGAGCGAATCCACGAAGGAAACCATATCGCTTCTTGCCAAAAGCACATTCTTGGCGTTAAGCGCGGCGGGAGAATCCATGCTGTCGGTAATGGCAATGGAATCCGCGCCCTTTGAATGAGCGTATGCAAGAGCGGTCACAGTCTGTTTGGAATATCTGGGGAAGGAAATGCCTATCAGCAGATCCCCGCTGCCTATTCGCATAAGCTGTTCATAAAGCTCGCTTCTGCTGCCCGTCCTGACTATCTGGACGTTCGGCATCATCAGCTTGAAATAGTACCCCATAAAAGAAGCCAGAGCGGCAGAGCTGCGTATACCCATGACATATATGCTTTTTGCGGAAACTATGCTGTCCACAGCAGCCTCAAACGAGCTTGAAGCGGTTTCCTCTATCGTCTGACGAATGTTATCGATGTCATTTTGAAGGACTTTTGTGAAAACATCGCTTCCCTGAAGCTTGTCAAGCGACACCTCTATTCGCTGAACCGCCGTAAGCTTATTCCTCGCGGCCTCGCGCAGCGCCCTTTGCAGCGACGGATAGCCGTCAAACCCAAGCTCAGAGGCAAACCTCACCACAGTAGATTCGCTCACCCCTACGCGCTCGCCCAGCTTTGCCGCCGTAATGTAAGATGCCTTGTCATAGTGCTCCAAAAGATATTCCGCTATTTTTTTGTGACCCTTTGACGCTTTGAGCTTCTTTTCCTCTAAAAGCTCAAAAATATCCCTTGCCTTTGCCGTACTCATTTTAACCCGCCCTGTTCACATTTAGTCTTTAAACAGCCTGTCGAGCTTTTCTTTTATAAGCCTTCGCCTCGCTTCAGTTTCCCGCTCGTCTACTGTATACCTTCCGCCGCAGTAGACTATAACGCTTCCCTCTGAAGCAGCGTCCGGAATAAGGCTTCTCTCTATTTTTACATGCGAGAGATCCTCTTTTTCGCACACTGCATAGCTGTCCTCAAATCTGTCTATTATAAGCTTCATATCAAGCTACCTCTGTGTTGTAATACTAACGCCGCTTCCATCGCAGGAAAAGACCACCGTTCCCTGATTGTCCGTCCTGTAGATGTTTTCGGTGTATGACCTCAGCCTTGTGACCGTATCCGGGTTCGGATGATTATAGCTCGAGTCGCCGCATTCGATCACACAGTATTCAGGAGTGACCGCGTCCAAAAAATCGTAGCACGACGAGGTGCTGCTGCCGTGGTGCGCGACCTTTAAAACATCCGCATCTATTGGCGCCTGCGCCTCTACAAGCTGCTTTTCAATCATCTTTTCAATGTCGCCGGTAAACAAAAAGCTGACGTCGCCGAAATCAAATCTGACTACCGCAGAATAATTATTATAGTTATCCCCGGAATAATCCGTTCCTATTACGGTGATAGTCCCGCTGCCAAACGAAAAGCTCTCATCCTTTACGGCTGTAAGCTCGCAGCCCTTGTCCGCGACAGCGTCGATAAAGCCCTCGTAGCTTTTTGTCGTAGGAGTATATTCCTCCGGGACTTTCGGCGTTATCACCCTGCCTATTTCGAGGTCTGAAGCTATAACGTCCTTAAGACCGCCGATATGATCGGAGTGAGGATGCGTGCCGATTACGTAATCAAGCCGCGTTATCCCCAGATCCTTGATATACCCCGCGACAACCGCGCCGTATTCCGGCTCGCCCGCGTCTATCAGCATGGTAGTTCCGTCGTCCGCAATCAAAAGCTCGCTGTCGCCCTGGCCTACGTCGATAAAGTGAACGTAGGCGGTACCGTCTACGGGCTCGCCGCCGTCAGACGAGGTCTTAACGCCGCTCAAATCAATGTCAAACCAGTAAAGCGCCGCTGCCGCAGCTATTACTGCAATAATCGCTATGAGAAGGTTCGCACCCCCGGACAGCTTAGCGCGTTTTCTTTTTGTGAATGTTGACCGTTTTGCCGCCGCCATGCTTACCTCCGTTTTTGACTCTTTCCTGCGCGCCGCCCGCGCCTAAGCGCGCCGAAGCCTGCCTGCTCCTGCCTTCCTGCTGCTTTTTTATGTACTCCGAGTCCGGTCTCACAAGGCACTCTTTTCCGTATCCGATAAGGTCTGTCCTTCCCGCTTTTTCAAGCGCCTGGATCACCCTGCGCTGATTTTTAGGCATGAAATACTGCAAAAGCACGCGCTGCATCGCCTTATCTTCGGGCTTTTTTGCGACATACACAGGCTCAAGCGTATACGGGTCGAGACCGGTGTAAAACATGCATGTGGAAATAGTTCCGGGCGTGGGATAAAAGTCCTGCACCTGCTCAGGATGAATGCCGTTTTCCTTCAGGAAAAGAGCAAGCTCCACAGCGTCCTTAAGCGTGCTCCCAGGATGGGAGGACATAAGATAAGGCACAAGATACTGCTCCTTTCCGATTTTTTTGTTTATTTCATAAAACTTCTTCTGAAACTTTTTATACGCCTCTATGTGTGGCTTGCCCATTTTGTCAAGCACCTGCGCGGAGCAATGCTCGGGAGCAACCTTGAGCTGCCCGCTGACATGGTATTTTATCAGCTCGTTTATAAAATCGTCGTTTTTATCCTCCATAAGGTAATCGTATCTTATTCCCGAGCGGATGAACACCTTTTTAACGCCGTCTATCGCCCTGAGCTTCCTGAGTATTTCTATGTACTCGGTGTGATCGACGACAAGATTCGGGCACGGCTTTGGAGCCAGGCACTTCCTGCCCTTGCAGAGCCCGTGCTCAAGCTGCATATCGCAGGATGTGCGCCTGAAATTTGCTGTCGGCCCTCCGACGTCGTGTATATACCCCTTGAAATCGGGGAGCTTTGTCAAAAGACGTGCTTCTTCAAGAATAGACTCCTCGCTTCTGACGGATATTTTTCTGCCCTGATGCAAAGCAATCGAGCAGAAATTGCAGAAGCCGAAGCAGCCCCTGTTGTGCGTTATCGAGAATTTGACCTCAAGTATCGACGGCACCCCGCCCTCGCTCTCGTACATCGGATGATATGTTCTCATATAAGGAAGGGCGTAAACCGCGTCAAGCTCCTCGGTCGTAAGAGCGTACGGAGGAGGATTTTGCACGAGCATCATGTTCCCGTGCCGCTGCAAAACAATTTTTCCGTACACCTCGTCCTGCTGGTCGTATTGGATTCTGCAAGCCTTGGCATATGATTCCTTACTGCTTTTGACCATTTCATACGATGGGCACTCCACTCCGCCGTAGGGAGTTTCCTGAGTGGGGCAAAGGTAGCATGTTCCCCTTACGTTCCTGATAGTGTGCACATCCTCGCCGTCTCTTAACCTGCTTGCCAGCTCCACAACACAGTTTTCGCCCATGCCGAACATCAGTATGTCCGCGCCGGAATCCACAAGCACCGACGGCTTTACCTCGTCCGCCCAGTAGTCATAGTGGGCAAAGCGCCTGAGCGACGCCTCAAGCCCGCCTATCAGTATCGGAACGTCGGGATAAATGCGTCTGAGCGCCCTTGAGTACACCGTTACCGCTCTGTCGGGACGCTTTCCCGCTGCATTTCCCGGGGAATATGCGTCAAAGCTTCTTCTTTTTTTCGCCACGCTGTAATGCGCGACCATTGAATCTATGTTCCCGGCGGATACCAAAAACCCAAGCCTTGGTTTTCCCAGCCGCGTAAAATCGCCGTCATTATGCCAATCAGGCTGAGCTATTATGCCTACAGTGAAGCCGTTGTGCTCAAGCACTCTTGAAATGATTGCCGCGCCGAAGCTCGGGTGGTCTACATATGCGTCTCCGAGTATATATACAAAATCGAGCTGCGCTATGCCCCTTTCCTCCATATCCTTTCGCGTAACAGGCAAAAATCCGTTCACTGCTGTGTGCCGCCCCCTTCGTTTTCAGATGAGCCGAGATACGCCCTTCTTTCCAGGAGCTGCGCCCTTGTAAGCTTTACTTCTCTCGGCTTAGCGCCGTCGGCAGGACCGACTATTCCCATTTGTTCAAGCTCGTCCATTATCCTTGCCGCCCTTGCGTAGCCAAGCTTAAGCTTTCTCTGCAGGTATGACGTGGACGCCTGTCCCGCCTCTACGACCGCGTCGATAGCGCGCTCCGTCATGTCATCGTGAGACTGCTCAGAGCCGGCGTCCGGCTGCTTGTCCCCCTTCGGAACCGGTATGTGCTTTTCTATTTCAGTGACTATCTCCTCATCGTACTGCGACGACGCCTGTGCCTTAAGATAATCCACGACTCTTTTAATCTCATCCGTAGCGACAAAGCTTCCCTGCACTCTGACCGGCTTTCCCAGACCTACCGGCTTGTAAAGAAGGTCTCCGTAGCCCAAAAGCTTTTCAGCTCCGCCTTCATCGAGTATTACCCTTGAATCCACCTGATTTGAAACCTTGAGCGCCACGCGGCTCGGGATATTAGCCTTTATAAGTCCCGTTACGATGTCCACCCTCGGGCTTTGGGTAGCTATTACAAGGTGCATTCCCGCCGCTCTGGCAAGCTGGGCAAGGCGGCAGATAGAGTCCTCCACCTCCTTGGGAGCGGCCATCATCAAATCAGCAAGCTCGTCCACAATTATCACTATCTGCGGAAGCGGGCTCAGCTCGCTGTTGTTCTTTGCAAGCTTATTGTAGTCCTTTAAATCCCTTACCGCGTTATCAGCAAAAAGCTTATAGCGCTTGAGCATCTCGGTGACAGCCCAGCCCAAAGCGCCGGCCGCCTTTTTCGCCTCTGTTACGACAGGTATCAAAAGATGCGGAATGCCGTTGTAAACGGGGAATTCTACCTGCTTCGGATCGATGAGTATGAGCTTTACCTCGTCCGGAGACGCGTTATAAAGTATGCTCATGATTATTGAGTTAGTAAAGACCGACTTGCCTGAACCGGTGGTGCCTGCAATAAGGATATGAGGCATTTTTGAAATGTCCCCTATCACTATTTTGCCCTCTATGTCCTTTCCTACGGGGAAGCACAGCTTTCCGCCGGCGTTTTTAAACTCGCTGCTGTCGATAAGCTCCCTTATGCACACGGTTTCCCTTACCTTGTTGGCAAGCTCTATTCCTACCGCCGCCTTTCCCGGGATAGGCGCTTCAATCCTCACACCGTTTGCGGCAAGGTTAAGGGCTATATCGTCAGAAAGGCTTGTTATCTTGCTCACCTTTACTCCCGCGGCAGGCTGAAGCTCATAGCGCGTTACGGACGGTCCGCGATGAATGCCGACTATCCTCGTTGAAACGCCGAAGCTTTTAAGCGTCTCGACAAGAGTCTCGGCATTTTTATCCGCTTCCATCCTCGTATCGTCGTCCGACACAACATGCTGCGGAGTATTCAAAAGGTCTATCGGCGGAGACGCATAATCGGAAACAGACGCGTCCTCCATTTCAATTAAAGTGGTCTGACCGTCCTTGTCTACATATATAGGATTAACCGTATCCGACTCAATTGTCTTTTCCTCAGAGGCAGAGGCGGTATTGCCGGAATCAGCCCTAGGCTGAGACTCCTGCGGAATTTCCGCATCGGAAGTGCCGGCTGCAGGCTCGTCCGGCAGGATAAAGTCGGCAGGCATCATCTCCTTGCGGCGCTTTTTGCGCTCCGGCTTCCTGCCCTCGTCAGGCGTGTTTTCGCCGGCATGAGGCGGTATATCGTCGCTTATAAACTTCGCAACGTCTATGCGCATATCCTTCTTCTTTTCGGCTTCCTTATCTGCAAGGAGCTTAGCCTGTTCCTCTTTTTCAAGCCTTTTTATGGCGGCTTCCTCGCTGCTCTCGTCTATCGACTCCCGTATACGTCTTGTAGCCCTGGCAATACCGTTCCAAATATCCACAGGCGTTACGTTTGTCAAAAGCATTACAAATAAAATTATAAGCAGTATGATTATAATAAACGCACACACATCTCCGCACAGAGCCGAAAGCGCACCGCCGAGGAAGATACTCAAAGCGCCGCCGCCCTGTCTAAGCTGCGAGCCGTTATTATAAAGCGTTGTTATTACGGTGTTAAAGCTCTCGCCGGAAAAAGCGTCGGCGTCCGAGCGGAAGCTGTATATAAGCTCAAAGAGCGGGCTTACAAGCATGATAAGCACAAATCCCTGGATAAGCTTTGAAATGACCGCACTTTTCGACCTGTCCATTGCAAGCATTATCGCAACGTATATTACTACCGGAGCCAAAAGCGCGGCTGAAACGCCGAAAAGCCCCCAAAGTATGCCCTGCATACCGTTCCAAAGCGCTTCTCCCTTAAGCCATGTCAGGAAAATCAAAAATATTCCCAGCACAAACAAAACGGTAGACCACATTCTGTTGCTGTGCAGCCTCTTCGCCTCGCTCACTGTCTTTGAACGGCTTTTTGACGCAGAGCTGGCTTTGCTCCTTTTAGCAGCTGATTTTTGCGGCATTTATGTACTTCCTCTCGATTTGATAATCCTTTTTATATTTCCTTATTGCTTCCGGCAATTATATTCCTATTGTCAGCGGATGCCCTATGACCGATTCAATGATTGCGACCGCTATTGTAGCGATTCCTAAAATACCGGTGTAAATCCAAAATACCTTGAACTTATCCGACTTAATGAGCATTTGTACCAGCTTTATCGATAGTATTCCGACTATCGCCGCGACGACAAAGCCTATAACGCACTGCAAAGCCCCTATATCCGCCTCCTGCGCAAGACCATCCTTGATTTCAAGCAGACCCGCGCCGAGTATGGCCGGTATTCCGAGTATAAACGAATAGCTTACCGCCGCCTGCCTCGTCAGACCGCAGAAAAGACCCGCGCTTATCGTAGAGCCGGACCTTGAAACGCCGGGAAGCAGCGCCACTCCTTGGAAAAATCCGATAGTAACACTGTCTCGATACGCTATGTCTACCGTTTCCTTATAGCCCTTGTCGGTTCTGTCCGCCATAAAGAGTATCGCGGCGGTGTACAAAAAGCATATTCCCTCAGCAAGTATGCTCTCGTCCTGCGCGAGGCTCTCAAACATATCTTTAAATATAACGAACGGCAGCAGCATTGCTGTCGAAATTATGTACATGAAAACTATCCTGCGCATCGGGGACGCATCCCGGATTGAAAATTTCCCGGTAAAAATATCCCTTATCATTCTTCCAAGCTCTAAAATAAGCTCGAAAATCTGCCTGTAAAACACTGCGAACACCGCCACAAGCGTCCCCAGGTGCAAAATCGCCGAGAACATCAGGGCTCCTTCGCCGCTGTTCCCCGTAAAATGCTGATACAGCGACAGATGCCCTGATGAAGAAATGGGAAGAAATTCTGTAATTCCCTGTATTATAGCCTGAAATATTGCTGATAAAACCGACATATATACTCCGCCTTTCCGCACTTTTCCTACACCTCGGACTTCCCGACCCGAGATTTTTATACTCTTTGGCTGCGCCTGCCGCGCGCAAGCGTCCTGCCCGGCTGATACCTTTTGTCAAGGTAAATGAACGGGTCTGTTGAAAACAGGCTCTTTACTACTTTATTTTTCCCGGACATGGTATATTCTATTTTCCCGCCTGAAATATCCATAAATTTAGGCAGCTCTTCGTTTTTTGCAAATATATCATACTCGCTTATTATCGTGTACAGCACTCTTGTCCCCTCCTAAGGGTCTTCCCTCGATCATGGCGTTAAGGCACTCTATGGCGTCGCTTAAGCCTCCCACCTGATCTATTATCCCCTCTTTTACGGCCTCCTCGCCGGTCAAAACGCTTCCTACGTCCATCACAAGCTCCCCGGTTTTGAGCATAAGCTCCTTGAACCGCTTCGCACTTATTGCGCTGTTGTCGGCGACAAACCTTACAATGCGCTCCTGCATTTTTTCAAAATACGAGAGCGTCTGCGGCACTCCCAAAACAAGGCCGGTCATTCTTACCGGATGGACCGTCATAGACGCGGATTTTACGATAAAAGAGCGTTTTGCGCTCACCGCCAGCGGCACGCCTATCGAATGCCCGCCTCCAACTACTATTGAGACGGTCGGCGTTTTCATCGACGATATCAGCTCCGCAATGGCAAGCCCTGCTTCGACATCCCCTCCGACGGTGTTTATAATTACAATCAAGCCTTCGATAGACCTGTCCTGCTCTATCGCCACAAGGGCGGGCATGATATGCTCGTATTTGGTGGTTTTATTCTGCGGCGGAAGGATATAATGCCCTTCTATCTGCCCTATAACGCTCAGGCAGTGGATAAGGTGCTTTGAGTTTGAAATCGCGATATCCCTGTATTGCTCCGAAAGCTCCGCCTGTTCCTGTGTTACCTCGCTGCTCGCGCTGTTTATATCGTCGGTCATGACACGCTCCAAAAATTTTTAAAGCTATTATTCCACCGGCAGTTCAGATTATGCTGATAATACGTCAAGCATTGCGATTATCTCATATATGTTTTATCGCATATATGTTTTATTATAGCTGAACATGACGGTCCAGTCAATAAAAGCTAACGATTTTTGTCCTACATTTTTTGCCCGCATACCGCCTGCGCTTATTATGTGAAAACGCATATAAAATTTTAACGTATTACAGCGAAAAATTGCCTTTTGTCGTCTTGACATTCTACCTGTAGTATTATAAAATTATTCACATACAACTATTGAATAATGTGTTTTTGTAAGGAGAGATGAAGCATGGGCTATACTGTCGCCGAAAAAATACTGAAGGCGCATCTTGTCGAGGGCGAATTTAAAAAGGGCAGCGAAATAGGGATAAAAATAGATCAGACCCTTACTCAGGACGCCACGGGAACGATGGCATATATCGAATTTGAGGCTATAGGCGTTCCGAGGGTGAAAACGGAAAAGAGCGTAGCGTACATAGACCACAATACACTGCAGTCCGGCTTTGAAAACGCAGACGACCATCGCTTTATAGGCTCGGTTGCAAAAAAGAGAGGCATTTCATTTTCGCGTCCAGGCAACGGCATATGCCACCAGGTTCACCTTGAAAGGTTCGGAATCCCGGGCAAAACCCTTATAGGCTCCGACTCACACACCCCGACCGGAGGCGGTCTCGGAATGATAGCGATAGGCGCGGGCGGACTTGACGTTGCGGTTGCGATGGGCGGCGGAACGTATTACATCACATATCCGAAGATAACAAAGGTAGAGCTTAAGGGCAGGCTTTCTCCGTGGGTCAGCGCCAAGGACGTTATTTTGGAGGTTCTTCGCCGCATGAGCGTAAAGGGCGGCGTGGGAAAAATAATAGAGTACTGCGGCGAAGGCGTTAAGACGCTCAGCGTTCCGGAAAGGGCCACCATTACCAACATGGGCGCGGAGCTGGGCGCGACAACAAGCGTTTTCCCGTCAGACGAGCGCACGTACGAATTCCTGAAGGCGCAGAAGCGCGAGAACGTATGGCAGGAAATAAAGGCTGACGACGACGCGGTATACGACGAGGAAATAGTCATTAACCTTAGCGGGCTTGAGCCGCTGGTGGCGTGCCCGCACTCGCCGGACAATGTAAAGACTATCCGCGAGCTTGAGGGAATGAAGATAGATCAGGTCTGCATAGGCTCGTGCACAAATTCCTCGCTCCTGGACATGATGAAGGTGGCGTATATTCTCAAGGGAAAGACAGTTCATCCGGACGTATCCCTTTCCATAGCTCCCGGCTCTAAGCAGGTTTTGAACATGATATCGCAAAACGGCGCTCTGTCAGACATGATAGACGCAGGCGCAAGGATTCTGGAATCGGCGTGCGGTCCTTGCATAGGCATGGGACAATCTCCTAATTCAAAGGGAGTGTCGCTCAGGACGTTCAACAGAAACTTCCAGGGCAGATCCGGCACAAAGGATGCAAGCGTATATCTGCTTTCCCCGGAGGCCGCCGCGATTTCCGCGATAACAGGCGTTTTGACAGATCCGAGAAGCTTAGGCAGCATGCCGCAGTTTGACATCCCGGAGACGTTTATAATAAACGACAACATGATAACCCCTCCGGCAAGCGAGGAAGACGCGGGAAGCGTTGAGATACTCAAAGGTCCGAACATAAAATCCTACCCCGAAACCCATCCGCTTGCAGACAGCATGAGCCTCCCCTGCTCGCTTAAGGTAAGCGACAACATCACAACCGACCACATTATGCCCGCAGGCTCAAAAATACTCCCCCTGCGCTCAAACATCCCCGAGATATCAAAATACTGCTTCAGCGCGGTAGACGAGAAGTTCCCGGAAAGGGCGCTTTCGCTCGGGTCGAGCGTTATTGTCGGCGGATCTAACTACGGTCAGGGCTCTTCAAGAGAGCACGCGGCGCTCGCTCCGTTGTACCTTGGAATAAAAGCGGTAATTGTAAAATCCTTTGCGAGAATACATAAGGCAAATCTCGTAAACGCGGGAATACTGCCTCTTACGTTTGAAAACGAGAGCGACTATGATAAAATTTCTCAGGGCGACACGCTGCGCTTCGACGGCCTTAAGCAGTCTGTGGCAAACGACGGCAGGCTTTACGCGGTACTTGACTCCACCGGAGAAAAAATCGCTCTGAAGCTTGAGCTGTCCGAAAGAGAGCGCAAAATTATTGCGGACGGCGGTCTTTTGGATTACACCAGAGAACAGCTCGGATAAGCGCGACCGATGTTAACACATCCTTATTTTGGAGTAGTGTATGACAAATAATCAGGATAAGCGCGACGCTTTGGAACAGCCGTCTGAATTTCTCATACAGCTTCTTGAAAATCAATACGGCAAGGATATTGCAAAGCGCATTATAGAGGGGTACCGCTGCCGGCGAATCGTCAGCCTGAGGGTAAATCCGTTAAGAGGCGAGCCGGACAAAACGGTATGCGAGCTAAGCTGCGCCGGAATCCAAGCAAGGCAGGTTGAATGGTATCGCGACGCATATGTTCTCCCTGGCGCAAGCGAATCGGACGTTCGCGCGCTTGACGCTTACGACGGCGGCAGGGTGTATCTTCAAAACCTCAGCTCAATGCTCCCTCCCCTTATATTAGGGGCGCAGGAGGGGACGGACGTCCTTGACATGGCGGCCGCACCCGGCAGCAAGACGACGCAGATAGCCGCGCTGACCTCGAACCGCTGCCGCATAACCGCATGCGAGCGCAGTCCTGTGAGGGCGCAGAGGCTTAAGTACAACCTTGACAGGCAGGGAGTAAGCTGCGCATATGTAATGGTGACCGATTCAAGGACGCTGAGCAGCGGGTTTTCGTTTGATAAAATACTTTTGGATGCCCCGTGCAGCGGAAGCGGAACGCTTAGCTTTGACGGCGATAAGCTCAAGGCGGAAGGCTCCGGGCGGTTTACAAAAGAGCTTATACAAAAGAGCGTTTTATTGCAGAGAGTGCTTTTAGCCAAGGCGCTGGAGCTTTTGAAAACCGGCGGCGAGCTTGTTTACTCAACCTGCTCGGTGCTTGAGCAGGAAAACGAAGCGGCGGTGAGATGGGCGCTTTCAGACCCCGGCGTGGAGCTTGTAAAAATAGACGAGCCGTGGACTGACGAGCTGCCAAGGCTGCCTTCAAAGCTGGACGGGACAATATGCATATGCCCTGACGGAATGTTCGAGGGATTTTTCGTGGCAAAGCTCAGAAAAAAGGCGGAGGTAAAGCTTTCAAGCGGTCTGCTGGGGGAGCGTAAAGCTCATCCGGGCTCGAAGCGGGGACGCAGGCGTTAACGTTAAAAAATTAAATCAATACAGCAAAGGAATGGTGTCGTATGGAAAAAATCAAAATGACTACTCCGATAGTCGAAATGGACGGAGACGAGATGACCCGCGTCATCTGGAAGATGATTAAGGATGAGCTGATACTCCCGTATGTAGACTTAAAGACGGAGTATTACGACCTCGGCCTTGAATACCGCAATCAAACCGACGACCAGGTCACTGTCGACAGCGCGGAAGCGACGAAAAAATACGGCGTTGCGGTAAAATGCGCGACGATAACCCCTAACGCGGCAAGAGTAGACGAATACAAGCTTAAGCAGATGTGGAAATCTCCCAACGGCACCATAAGAGCGATACTCGACGGCACCGTTTTCAGAGCTCCGATAATAATCAAGGGAATAACGCCTTTTATACCGACATGGACTAAGCCAATTACCATCGCGCGCCATGCTTACGGCGACATATATAAAAACACCGAGCTGAGCGTTCCCAAGGGAGGCAAGGCCGAGCTTGTCGTAACGGACGAAAACGGCGTGCAGACAAGGGCGCTTATACACGACTTCAAGTCGGGCGCGGGAATTGTCCAGGGCGTTCACAACACCGACGCTTCCATATCAGGCTTTGCCCGTTCCTGCTTTACATACGCGCTTGACACAAAGCAAGACCTGTGGTTTGCGTCAAAGGACACCATTTCAAAGGTATATGACCATCACTTCAAGGACATCTTCGCAGAAATCTATGAAAACGAGTTTAAGGCGAAGTTTGAGCAGGCTGGAATCGAATACTTTTACACACTTATAGACGACGCCGTTGCAAGAATCATCCGCTCAAACGGCGGAGTTATCTGGGCATGCAAGAATTACGACGGCGACGTGATGTCGGACATGGTCGCGACAGCGTATGGAAGCCTCGGGC
The DNA here is from genome assembly GCA_048393055.1 of Candidatus Faeciplasma sp. Lineage (GTDB taxonomy): Bacteria > Bacillota > Clostridia > Oscillospirales > Ruminococcaceae > Faeciplasma. Next base: position 71,277 of record DBFJJS010000006.1, on the reverse strand, counting down.
TTATGACCTCTGTGCTCGTTTCTCCGGACGGAGTTTACGAGTATGAGGCTGCACACGGAACGGTGCAGCGCCACTATTACAAGTGGCTTAAGGGCGAAAAGACATCTACCAATCCGATAGCTACCATATTTGCATGGACCGGCGCCTTAAGAAAGCGCGGCGAGCTGGACGGCATAGACTCCCTTTGCAAATTTGCCGACAATCTGGAAAAGGCAACGATCAATACGGTTGAAAGCGGAATAATGACCGGCGATATGGCAGCGCTTTCATCCATTGAAAACAAGAGTTCGGTTTATACCGAGGAGTTTTTGTCTGCTATTGCGGACAACCTTTGTTCGCTGATGAAAAGCTGAGCTCGACGATTGCGACACAGACAATATTTAGTGTAAAAATAAAAGCCCTCGATTTAGGGCGACTCAATAAAACAGCATAAGATTGTTTTCGTGAAACGGCGTAGCTTTGGCTATGCCGTTTCACCATTTTGCAGGACATTCAGCAAAAACTCAGGGAAGTATTCCCACAAGGTCGTAGGAAATATCAATCTGCTGTTTCCTATAACCCTTTGATTTGTCCGGCGCGTGAACATAGACCGCGTTTACCATGTCATTGAGTATAGCAGGCGTTAGCTCGTCAAAGTCGAGATACTTTTGCAACTTATTGATAAACCTGTAGATATTTTCTACCCGTTCTTCCTGCTTTGTAATTTTTTACCCAGTAGCAAAAGCTTTTCCCGCAGTTCTTCCTGCTACTGTTCGTAATCGTCAGAGAGCATTTGAAATCTGCTGTCGGATAATTTCCTGCCCACGTTATCCTCGTAAATACGCTTGAATAGACGGTCAAACTCTTCTATCCGTCGTTACGCTTGTGTGAGTTGCCGCCGTTTCGCCGCAAGTTATTTTTTCGCTTCGGCTTTCTGCTTCGCGCCCATAGCTTTTCGGAATTGTTCTTCATAGTTAGCAACACAGGCAATCGTCATTCTTATTTGGGCGAGTAAACCCTGTTCCAAGACAACGACGCGGATAAAATGGGCAAGGTAAACATTAGCTTGACTGCTTCGACGGCTTCCTCGTACGCAATCCACCGCTTTTTGTTTTCCAGGTCTTTCATGTAGTCGTATGGCAATTTGGTACAGAGGTGTTCACCCGCTTTCCCTTTGGACTTCATCACCGCGCGTATCTTCTTGCTTGTGTCTTTCGCATGCCACTCATTAATGATGTTTAAAAGCGGTATGAAGCGCTGTAATGCTGGCTTGCGCTATCTATACCGTTATTGATAGCGATAAGCAGCACGCTTTTTCCACAAACAGAACTTCGGTGTAAAAGCCCGCTTTCAAGTAGTCGCGGTCAAAAAGCGACATATCTTTAACTATCAAGACGGAAACTTCTCCGTTTTTAATCCGTTTCAGAAGTTCGCTCCATCTCGGACGGTTGAAGTTCATCCGGGAATATCCGCTGTCCACAAAAACTGGGAGCCTTTAAAGCCGTTATGCTGTAGATATCTGTATAATATTTTTATTATGCTAAAACTGCGATCTATCAGTTCTGCTTATTTAGTACGCAAATTATTTTCCCGTCCATAATAAATGTCTCGTCTGCGCCTCTCAAGTTATAATGGAATTAACCTATTGACATTCAAATAAACTTATGCTATTCTTTATAAGAATTTATTTAAACCGTTGAAGCGGAGATAACGGCAATGATGCCTTTACAGAGAGCCTGCGATGCTGAGAATCAGGTAAGAAACAAGTTGTCAAATGGACCGCTGAGGGCGCAGTCAAATGTGGTTTTCACAGAGTATTCTGCGACGTTGCAGGCAGACGTTATTTGCTGGGGATATGTTGGTATCCTGCTAAGCGCACGGGTCATACCGTGAATCAAGGTGGCACCGCGAATGAGTGTTTTTATTCGTCCTTGACAGAGTTTATATTTCTGTCAAGGACATTTTTGTTTTACGAGACTTCTTTGACTGATTATAAAAGTTCAAAGGAGTCTTTTCTTTGTTTCAGGAGGTTGTTATATGCTGTATACAAAACATTGGTGGCTCACTATACAACGAATATTGAAATTGAATCATCCTAATGAATAACTAACTTTACCCATTTGGAGGAACTGATTATGAAAATTCAGCCAACTTTTATTGAAGTCAAAGAAATCGCAGCAACCGGTCATTATAACGTATTGCCGGTTAGCCTTGAAATCCTTTCCGACTTCACCACACCGATCGAAACAATGAAGATACTCAAAAATGTATCCACTCATTGCTATATGCTGGAATCCGCTCAGGCAAACGAGACTTGGGGACGTTACACTTTCCTCGGTTTTGATCCAAAATTAGAAATCACCTGTATTGACGGCAAAATGAAAGCCGGTAATTTCAAGGTGAAAACGGATAACCCATCTGACTATCTCCGCCAGATCCTTGCCAATTACAAAAGTCCTCACTTTGATTATCTTCCTTCCTTCACAGGCGGGCTTGTCGGCTACTTCTCCTACGATTATTTCGGATACAGCGAACCCAGCGCACGGGTTGATGTGGAAGATACCGAGGCTTTCAAGGATGTTGATTTAATGCTGTTTGATAAAGTCATCGCTTTCGATCATCTTCGGCAGAAGATAATTCTCATTGTAAATATGCCGCTTGACAATGTAGAAGTCGGATACAACAAAGCGGTTATGGAATTGAAACAGCTCGTAGAGCTTCTAAAAAGCGGCGAAAAGAAGAATGAGCCGGGCGGCAAGCTGCTTGGCGAAGTCACGCCATTGTTTAACAAAGAACAGTTCTGCAGCATGGTAGAGAAAGCAAAGCATTGCATTCATGAGGGAGACATTTTTCAGATAGTGCTTTCCAACCGTCTAAGTGCTCCCTTTGAAGGCAGTCTTTTAAACACCTACCGTGTACTCCGTACCATTAACCCTTCACCATATATGTTCTATTTCTCAGGCACCGATGTAGAAGTTGCAGGGGCTTCTCCTGAAACCTTGGTTAAGCTGGAAAATGGTGTGCTACACACCTTCCCGCTTGCTGGAACAAAACCGAGAGGTAAAACCGACAAAGAAGACAATGAACTTGAAGCAGAGCTGCTTGCAGACGAAAAAGAACTTGCCGAACACAATATGCTGGTAGATTTAGGGCGAAACGATCTGGGTAAAATCAGTAGGTTCGGTACTGTGCAGGTTGAAGAACTCCATTCTATCGAACGCTTCTCCCACGTTATGCACATTGGCTCAACCGTCAGAGGCGAAATTGGCGAAAAGCACGATGCGCTGGATGCCATTGAAGCGGTATTACCTGCAGGAACACTTTCCGGTGCGCCAAAAATCAGAGCTTGTCAGTTAATCGGAGAGCTTGAAAACAACAAGCGTGGCATTTACGGTGGTGCCATTGGATATATCGACTTCACCGGCAATATGGATACCTGTATTGCAATCCGCATTGCCTATAAGAAAAACGGAAAGGTATTTGTAAGAAGCGGTGCCGGCATAGTGGCAGACTCGATTCCCGAAAAGGAATTTGAAGAATGCCTGAACAAAGCAAAATCTTCTCTCAAGGCGTTAGAGCTTGCACAGGAGGCAGAATCATGATTTTACTGATTGATAACTACGATAGTTTTTCCTATAACCTCTATCAGCTCATTGGCGAGATAGACTCCGATGTCAAGGTCATCCGCAATGATGAAATGACGGTTGATGAAATTAAGAAGCTCAACCCCGACCGCATTATTATTTCCCCCGGTCCTGGGAGATCTGAGGACGCAGGAGTTATTATTGAGGTTGCAAAGACGCTTGGAAAAGATATTCCGATTTTAGGTGTTTGCCTCGGTCATCAGGCGATTTGTACGGCATTCGGTGCAACTGTTACCTATGCAAAGAAACTTATGCACGGCAAACAGTTAAATGTAAAATTTGACACAGATTGTCCGTTATTCAAAGGCTGTCCTTATATTGCTCCTGTCGCACGGTATCATTCCCTTGCGGCAGATGCTGACACAATCCCTAAATGCCTTAAAATCACTGCCCTAACCACCGATGGCGAAGTGATGGCGGTACAGCACAAGGAATATCCGATCTACGGCGTACAATTCCATCCCGAATCCATTATGACGCCAGACGGAAAGCAGATGCTTAGAAATTTTATAAAGGAGATATAAGTCATGATCAAAGAAGCCATTGTAAAGATTGTAAACAAAGAAGACCTCACCTATGACGAGGCATACGCTGTCATGAACGAAATTATGAGCGGTGAAACCACCCCAACACAGAATGCCGCTTTTCTTGCCGCCCTGTCCACAAAGAGTGCCAGAGCTGAAACTACGGATGAGATCGCCGGATGTGCCGCTGCCATGAGGGCGCACGCAACCAAGGTGGAAACCGGGATGGAACTTTTTGAAATCGTCGGCACAGGAGGCGACAACGCTCACAGTTTTAATATTTCAACTACTTCGGCTCTTGTTGCGGCTGCAGGAGGCATAAAGGTCGCAAAGCACGGAAACAGAGCCGCATCCTCCCAGTGCGGAACGGCAGATTGTCTGGAAGCTCTCGGCGTAAATATTCAGCAGAGTCCTGCAAAATGTATCGAACTGCTAAACGAGGTCGGTATGTGCTTCTTCTTCGCACAGAAATATCACACCTCTATGAAATACGTGGGTGCTATCCGCAAGGAACTTGGTTTCCGAACCGTATTCAATATTCTCGGCCCGTTGACCAATCCCGGTATGCCGTCCATGCAGCTTCTTGGAGTATATGACAATTATCTTATAGGACCGCTGGCAAAGGTGCTTATCAGTCTCGGAATCAAGCGTGGCATGGTGGTGTACGGTCAGGATAATCTGGATGAGATTTCTATGAGCGCACCGACTACAATATGCGAAATTAAAGACGGTTGGTTCAAATCCTCCGTTATCGCTCCCGAGGATTTCGGTTTTGAACGCTGTGCAAAAGAAGACCTGAAGGGTGGCACACCCGAAGAGAATGCAAAAATCACTCTTGCTATATTAAATGGTGAAAAAGGCCACAAGAGAAATGCTGTTCTTATGAACGCCGGTGCGGCACTTTATCTCGGCGGTAATACTGACAATATGAAAGACGGTATCTCACTTGCCGCAGAGATTATTGATTCCGGTAAAGCACTTGAAACATTGAACAGACTGATCGAAGTTAGCAACCGTCCTGATCCGACGGAGGTGACAACATGACAATTCTCGACCAGCTTGCCGAACACGCCAGAGAACGTGTGGCTGAGGCGAAAAAAAAAATACCGTCCGAAGAAATCAGGCGGCGGGCTTTATCCCTTCCAAAAGGCTTCTTTGCTTTTGAAAATGCACTAAAGAAGACGGGCATTTCCTTTATTTGTGAGTGCAAAAAAGCTTCCCCCTCAAAAGGATTAATAGCTCCCGATTTTCCGTATCTGCAAATTGCAAAGGAGTACGAAACGGCAGGAGCAGACTGTATTTCTGTATTGACCGAGCCGAAATGGTTTCTCGGAAGTGACGAGTATCTGAAAGAAATCGCCTCCATCGTTTCTACACCTTGTCTGCGGAAAGACTTTACTGTAGATGAATATATGATCTACGAGGCAAAGGTGCTTGGTGCATCAGCAGTGCTTCTGATCTGTTCCATTTTAAGTGAAGAACAAATCAAATCATATATCCGTATTTGTGATGAACTCGGATTATCTGCATTAGTTGAAGTGCACGATGAAAACGAAGTGCAAACCGCACTTAATGTAGGAGCGCGCATCATCGGTGTCAACAACCGGAATCTGAAAGATTTTTCTGTGGATACGGACAATAGCCGCAGGCTCAGAGAGCAGATCCCCCGTGATGTGCAGTTTGTTTCCGAAAGCGGGGTGAGCTGTGCCGAAGATATAGCAAAGCTCTGCATGATCGGCGCGGATGCTGTTTTGATTGGAGAAACCCTTATGCGAGCACCAGACAAAAAAGCCAAGCTCGATGAACTGCGAGGTTTGATATGACAAAGATTAAACTTTGCGGACTTTCCCGATCTTGTGATATAAAAGCCGCAAATGAACTAAACCCGGACTATATCGGATTCGTTTTTGTACCGAAAAGCAAGCGCTATGTTTCACCCGATAAGGTGGTTGAATTGAAGCGATTGCTTGCACCCGAAATTCAAGCAGTCGGCGTATTTGTAAATGAACATCCACAAGATGTTGCAAAACTATTAAAGAAAGGCATTATTGACATAGCACAGCTTCACGGTGACGAGGACGAAGATTATATTGCACAGCTGCGGTTGTTCACGGAAAAGCCGATTATCAAGGCTTTCCACATCAAAACTGCGAATGATATTAAAGCCGCAGAACAAAGTTTGGCGGATTATATACTTCTTGACTCTGGCGCTGGTACGGGGACGGTATTTGATTGGAAATTGATACAGAACATAAAAAGGCAATATTTCCTCGCAGGTGGGCTTTCACCCGATAATGTAGGAAATGCAGTAAATATGCTCCGCCCTTATGCAGTTGACGTAAGTTCTGGTATTGAAAAGGACGGAAGAAAAGATAAGTCAAAAATGGCGGCATTCATTGCCGCTGTCAGAAAGGAAAATAGGCTATGACAAATCCAAATGGACGCTTCGGTATTTATGGTGGTCAGTACATTCCCGAAACGCTGATGAATGCGGTCATTGAACTGGAAGAAGCATATAATCACTATAAAAACGATTCCGAATTTAACAGAGAGCTTGACAAACTTTTCAATGAATATGCAGGCAGACCGTCAAGGCTGTATTTCGCCGCAAAGATGACAAAAGACCTCGGGGGTGCGAAAATTTATCTCAAACGTGAGGATCTAAACCACACTGGGGCACATAAGATCAATAATGTTCTCGGTCAGGCGCTTCTCGCAAAGAAGATGGGTAAAACGCGTTTGATTGCCGAAACAGGAGCCGGACAACATGGAGTTGCTACAGCAACCGCTGCTGCCCTTATGGACATGGAGTGTGTAGTATTTATGGGCGAAGAAGATACTATTCGTCAAGCGCTTAATGTATATCGTATGCGTTTGCTTGGCGCTGAGGTCATTCCCGTGAAGACAGGCACAGCCACATTAAAGGACGCTGTATCCGAAGCTATGCGTGAGTGGACTTCCAGAATCAGCGATACTCATTATTGTCTTGGCTCTGTTATGGGACCTCATCCGTTCCCGACCATTGTTCGTGATTTTCAAGCAGTTATTTCTAAGGAGATCAAGGAGCAGATCATTGAGAAAGAAGGCAGACTGCCCGATGCGGTCATCGCTTGCGTAGGCGGTGGCTCCAATGCGATTGGCAGCTTCTATCATTTTATAGGCGATAAGAGCGTTCGCTTGATCGGCTGTGAAGCGGCAGGTAGAGGTGCTGATACCTTTGAAACGGCGGCAACAATTGCCACTGGCAGAGTTGGAATCTTCCACGGTATGAAGTCATATTTCTGTCAGGACGAATACGGTCAGATAGCTCCCGTTTATTCTATCTCAGCCGGGCTAGACTATCCCGGCGTCGGTCCCGAGCACGCTTATCTGCATGATATTGGCAGAGCCGAATATGTCCCTGTAACCGATGATGAAGCGGTAAACGCATTTGAATATCTGGCAAAGACTGAGGGTATTATTCCGGCAATCGAATCGGCTCACGCCGTAGCCCACGCAATGAAGATCGCACCGACAATGGGTAAAGACAAAATCATCGTAATCACCATATCCGGCAGAGGCGACAAGGACTGTGCCGCCATCGCCCGCTACAGAGGGGAGAATATCCATGAGTAATATAAAAAAAGCATTTGAAAACGGAAAGGCTTTCATCGCCTTTATCACATGCGGCGATCCTGATCTGGAAACTACCGCTACTGCTGTTTGTGCCGCCGTGGAAAACGGTGCAGACCTTATCGAGCTCGGAATCCCGTTCTCTGATCCTACCGCTGAAGGACCTGTTATTCAGGGAGCAAACCTTCGTGCGCTGAACGGCGGTGCTACCACAGATAAAATTTTTACCTTTGTCAAAGAACTACGTAGGGACGTAACTGTTCCGATGGTCTTTATGACCTATGCAAATGTTGTGTTCTCTTACGGTGCGGAACGCTTTATCTCTACCTGCAAAGATATTGGCATTGACGGACTTATCCTGCCTGATCTTCCTTTTGAGGAAAAAGATGAATTCTTACCGCTTTGCCACAAGTATGGTGTTGATTTAGTGTCGCTGATTGCACCCACATCTGAAAACCGCATTGCCATGATCGCAAAAGAAGCGGAAGGCTTCTTATATATCGTTTCCAGTCTCGGTGTGACAGGTACGAGAAGTGAGATTAATACAGATCTTTATTCTATTGTAAATGCAGTAAGAGCGAATACCAATGTGCCTTGTGCGATTGGATTTGGTATTTCCACGCCGGAGCAAGCAAAAAAAATGGCGGATATTTCTGACGGAGCTATTGTCGGTTCCGCCATTATCAAGCTGCTTGAACGGTATGGAAAGGATGCACCAAAATACATAGGAGAATATGTTAATAAAATGAAATCTGCTCTATTAATCAATTAGTAGTAGTGAGCTATCTTTGAAATTTTAATAATTCAGTGAACAGGAATGGGGTTTACCGTCAGGTTACGGCTGGTTTAATTCTAGTGAACTTCCTGAAGAAGTAGCAAATCAAGTATATGAAAGCCGCGAATCACTGAGCAAAGATGAAGTAGATAAAATTGTTGTTGAATACTTCCGAAGAAATCTGTTATAGGGAAACCACAACAATGAAAACTTTAATAGTAGTTTCTTGTAGTGCTATTGTGGATATTTAAACGGGTAAAAAGTCTGTATTTATGCAGCTTGCAGAGTGCAGAAACTATGAATACAATACAATATCTCCTGGAAGCGCAAAACTACCATTCTATCGTTCTATGAGATATAGAAAAAACGGGTAGGAAGTTGTTAACTTCCTACCCGTTTTTCGTTACACCCTGTAAGGCAGCTACTATATTTCAGTTTTTTGTTGATACTGTTTTATGAGTAGCTACCTTTTGATGGCTTTTATCTTTATCCGACGTAAAATTACTCTGTTATGGTTACGCTCTTTTTTCTCTTGTCGCTGAATTTTCCGACCGTGCTGGTGACGTTTGAAATGCACGCGAAGGTATCTGGGTATTTGCTCAAAATGTTCTTAAGCTTGGTAATCTGGTCCTTATTGATAACGCACATCAGCATTCCCTTTTTATCGTGGGAATAACAGCCTTCGGCGTTGATAAACGTAGCGGAGTGCCCAAGCTCTTTAATTATTTCCTCCGAAATCTCCTCAGGATAGTTTGTAATTATCTCAAATTTTATTGCGTCGCGCGAGCCTCTGAGCACCCTGTCGCTTACGTTGCTGTAAATAAACGAATAAAGTATGCACAGTATCACCGGCTCAAGCTCGAAATTATACACAAAATAAGACGCAACCGCTACGGCGGAATTGAGTGCGAACGTCACCCACGCGAAATTATACGAAGGCTTAAACTTGTGTATAAGCAGCGCGCAAAGCTCCGTTCCGCCGGAACAGCTGTTAAATAGTATTACCGCACCTAATATAGCGCCGGTCAATATCCCAGATACTATAGGACCGAGTATCGTGCTGGTTCCGTTTTCGGTTTGGTAGATAAACTGGTCAAGGTCGATAAAAGGCTCATCCATAAGAATAAGACCGCCAGAAAACGCCAGGATGAACACCAGCGTCTTTACTGCAAATTCCTTGTCTACAAGGAAATATACCGCAATTATAAGCGGTATGTTAAAAATCAACGACAGATAACCGACATTCGTACCTGTCAGATATTGTATCATTGTGGCTATTCCGTTAAACCCTGCCGGAGCAAAACTGTTAGGAAAGATAAATATTACATAGCACAACGCGCTGAGCATGGCAAGCAACGCTATGACAACGTATTCAACGCTCTTTTTTAAAAATCTTTTCATATCTACATCTCACGTTCCAAATTATTATTCTGCTGCTTTAAACCATAGATAATATAACTCAAGCCACAGCAAAATTCAATATGTATTTTACATATATTGCAGCGGCAAGAGGGCATTATCAGTGTACAAAATCATATAAAATGTACTTGTAGAAAATACACTGTTTTTACTTTGCGCCGCCCTCCTCAGATAGCTTTACAATCTTATCTACCAGCGTCACATATTTAACAATTCTTCTCTTGTTCTGCGGCATAAGATACAAAAGCCGCTTGTCATAATAAATATCGAACTCGCGGGACGGCGTATACGGCATGCCGCCTATATTTGCCGTGCTTTTTGAAAGCTCCGTATGCTCGCCGAAAATTTCGCCGCTGAGATATATGCTGTCCTTGTCCAGCCTTACATGACCGCTTCCTGCGTTATAATCCATAATGCCGTTTTTGTTCACGGCGCCGATTTTTATGTTATCCTCCATGACGGTATCTAAAGAAAGCTCGTCAATCTGCCAGTAAAACCACTCGTTCGGCGAGCGCATCCTGCCGTTTGTAAATATATAGTCCTGTGTGAGCGAGGTCTTAAACCCGCAGGAGCTGCATCCGACCTGACAGCCCTTGGCGTAAATCGAATATTCTTCTTTGCATTCAGGGCACTTGTAAAGTATTTTATCAAGGCCGTCTGCGGTGTTCTTACAAATGTATTTCATTCCGGCCATAGCTTTTTCGTCGTCGTGATATATTGCGGCATCGATTACATGCGAAATCTCGCTTACCGACATTTCTCTGATTTTTTGAGCCTCAAGTGTCTTTTGAGTCGTTACCTTTATAACTCCCCTGCGGTATTTCCTGCCCCACTTGGGAAATGCAAGAGCAGCCCCGTTTCCTACTATTGTATAAACGTCTATTCCGAGCTTTTTGACAAGCTCCGCCGTTCCCTTTGCTACAGGCTGGGAATGCGCCACAGCGTTGAGCCTTCCTTCCGGAAACATGACGATAATGTTTCCCTCCTTCCTGGCGCGCAGTATGCCAAGTATAGTAGATGTGTCAGGGCAAAACATCTTCTTGGTTATAACATGTCCAAAGCGCCTGAGTATAAACCCCAAAAAAGGCTTAGCCACAAAATGCTCGCTCAGTACAAAAGTCGGTCGGTGCTTAATTAGAGTCCAGCCGGTTATTATGTGGTCTTTAAGGGATATATGAGGAGACAGAATAAGAGCAGGTCCCCTGATATCCGAAACCCCTGATCTATCCGTTATTATTTTTACGCCCCTGAGCCTGCATATCGCAACAGCCGCAGCAATGTACAACTGATACAGGACAGGCAGCGGTCTGCCGATCTTTTTGCTTTTGCTCATAGCCTCACCTTCGCAATCGTCTTTATGCTCATATTATGTTACCACAGTCTGAGATTAAATACAATAAATTCGACGTGTTAAAGGTTTGTAAGTACAAAAAAGCCGCCGCGGGCATATTACCCACGACGGCATGGCTGCGGTTCTAGGATTCGAACCTAGGGAATGCTGGAGTCAGAGTCCAGTGCCTTACCACTTGGCGAAACCGCAATTTCAAATTGTGTTGTGACTTTGGTTGGGATAGGTGGATTCGAACCACCGGAATGACGGAGTCAAAGTCCGCTGCCTTACCTCTTGGCTATATCCCATTGTTAATATGCCTGATCTCAAACAGCGTTCAACACAGCTTTTATATTATATCAAGTATCATTTGAAAATGCAAGCCTTTTTAAAAAATTTTATTTTTATTTTTTTATATCCTTTTTTAAAGCGTCAAATCGGCGGCAAGATTCTTTAAAAGTTTTTAAGGGTGCTTTCCGCGCCATTAAATGAAAAGACGGGTATCAAGTCAAAATTGACATAATTTTTTATTAAAGCAGTTGAAATGAACAGCGTTTTAATATATAATAAGAATGCATTGATGTGTTCATAATGTAAAACTATTTTGGAGGTATAATTATGATTAACATTCCAAATGTTAAACTCGGCATCGCTGCCGTATCTCGCGACTGCTTCCCGATTCAGCTTTCCGAGAAGCGCCGCGCCGCAATCGTTGCCGCATGCAAGCTCAAGAACCTTGACGTTTACGAGTGCAAGACGACCGTTGAAAACGAGCTGGACATGCTTAAGGCCGTAGACGAGGTTAAAGCCGCCGGCTGCAACGCTTTGACGGTATTTCTCGGAAACTTCGGACCGGAGACTCCCGAAACCCTTATTGCAAAGAACTTTGACGGTCCCTGCATGTTTGTGGCTGCCGCAGAGGGAGACGGCGACATGATCAACGGCAGAGGCGACGCTTACTGCGGTATGCTCAACTGCTCCTACAACCTCGGTATGCGCAAGCTCAAGGGCTATATTCCCGAGTATCCCGTCGGAACTGCTGAGGAAATCGTTGAGATGATGGCTGAATTCGTTCCTATCGCAAGAACCATCATCGGTCTTAAGAACCTCAAGATAATCACCTTCGGTCCTCGTCCTCAGGACTTCTTCGCCTGCAACGCTCCTATCAAGGGTCTTTATGAGCTGGGCGTAGAAATCGAGGAGAACAGCGAGCTTGACCTTCTTGTTTCCTACAAGGAGCACGCGAACGACCCGAGAATTGCAGACGTCTGCGCTGACATGGCAAAGGAAATGGGAGAGGGCAAGTACTATCCCGAGCTCAGCGCACGTATGGCGCAGTTTGAGCTTACGCTTCTCGACTGGGCTGAAAACCACAAGGGCAGCAGAAAGTATGTAGCATTTGCAGACAAGTGCTGGCCCGCATTCCCCAGCCAGTTCGGATTTGAACCCTGCTATGTAAACAGCCGTCTTGCTTCCCGCGGAATTCCCGTTTCCTGCGAAGTCGATATCTACGGCGCTCTTTCCGAGTACATAGGAATCTGCCTCACCGGCGATACCGTAACCCTTCTTGATATCAACAACAGCGTTCCTCAGTACATCTACGACGAGGACAACATCGCTTCCCTGGGCTACAAGCTCACCGATACGTTTATGGGCTTCCACTGCGGAAACACGCCGTCCTGCAAGATGTGCAGCGACAGAGCTATCAAGTATCAGCTCATTCAGCACAGGCTTCTTGAGCCTGCAGGCAGCGAGCCCGACTTTACAAGAGGTACTCTCGAGGGCGACATCGCTCCTTCCGAGATTACATTCTATCGTTTGCAGTGCGACAGCGAGGGCAAGCTCAGAGCTTATATTGCGGAGGGCGAGATACTCAACGTTCCTACCCGTTCGTTCGGAGGCATCGCGATCTTCGCAATCCCCGAGATGGGCAGATTCTACCGCCATGTTCTCGTTCAGAAGCGTTATCCTCACCACGGCGCGGTTGCGTTTGCACACTGCGGCAAGCTTATGTTTGAGGTAATGAAGTATCTTGGCATCGAGGATATTGCATATAACCAGCCCAAGAGCCTTCCCTATCCCACCGAGAACCCCTTTGTAAAATAAGGCTTATTCAGCGGTAATATAGTTTTACATGAAAGAAGCAGACGGCAAAATATGCCGTCTGCTTTTCATATGTGCGCTTATAATTAAATTATACGTTTGTCAAATGCCTCTTAAGGTGCTTTATCGCCTTGACATAGCCGTCAAAGCCCATGCCCATATATGTCGCTATGCACGCCTGTCTTACATACGACACCTGCCTGAAGTCCTCCCGCGACTTAACGTCCGAGATATGCACCTCCACCGCCGGTATTGCAACCGCCTTAAGCGCGTCCAAAATCGCCACGCTTGTGTGGGTATATGCAGCCGGGTTTATGACGATACCATCAAAAACGCCGTATGCTTCCTGAATTTTATCCACTATCGCTCCCTCGTGGTTCGACTGAAACGCCTCGAACTCTATTCCCTCGCTTTTGCAGGTCTTTTCGATAAGCTCTATCAGCACGCTGTAAGATTTGTCGCCGTAGACAGCCGGCTCTCTCAGACCGAGAAGATTTATGTTAGGACCGTTTATTATTAAAAATTTCATTATGGCGCAGCCTCCGTGTCAAATTTGTATTCCCAGCAGCTTTATAATGCGGTCGGCAGTGGCGTCCGGATTGCCGGCGCTGTCAACCTCGGCGTCCGCAAAGCTTTCGTACATCGGCTTTCTTTTTACATACAGCTCCGAGAGCGGCGTTGACATCGATATGGGTCTTCCGTCCGTAGGAAGAAGCCCTGTATCCCTTTTTATCCAGACAATAGTTCCGTTTTGGTGAAGCACGGGATAGTTTTCCTTAACCGTAACGCATCCGCCGCCGGTTGCGATTATTCTGCCTGAAAGCTTTGCGGCGTCGGAAAGCGCCTGCGATTCGAGCTTTCTGAATCCTGCCTCTCCACGGCGCTCAAATATCTCCGGTATAGTAAGCCCCGCAGCTTTTTCTATTTCCTTGTCAATATCTATTACGGGACGTTCAAGCTTTTTTGCGAGCGAAGCTGCGACGCTTGATTTTCCGCAGCCCGGCATTCCGATTAAAATTATATTTGAAAGGCGGTCTGTAAGTATTTTTTCTATCCTGTCTATTTCGCCGTCTGCAATATGAGTCCCACAGAACAGCTCGCTGCTCATTTTCGCCTGCGCCACAAGCATACTAAGACCGTTTACGCTAGCAATCCCAAGATCTTGCGCCTGCATGATGAGCGGTGTTCTGAGCGGGTTATATATAAGGTCCATAACCGCCGTGCAGCCCTTAAACATACTAAGGTCTATAAGCCTTCCGCCGTTATTTGGGTACATTCCGACAGGCGTTGCGTTTACGATTATTCCCGCGTCGCCGTGCAGACTCAGGTTCGAGTAGTTGTTCTCCCCGCTTCTGCTTATTACCACCGGCAGTGCGCCGAGCGACTTGAGCGCAGCGCAGACCGTTACGCTTGCTCCTCCGCTGCCCAAAACAAGCGCCTTCCTGCCGCTCAGCTTAACGCCCTGCTTTATCAGCGCGTCGGCCATTTTTACAAAGCCGAAATAGTCGGTATTATACCCGATAAGCCTTCCGTTTTTCTTAACCAGTGTATTAACGCTTCCCAGCTCTGCCGCAGCTCCGAAAAGCTCGTCGCATACCGAAGCAGCGGTTTTTTTATACGGTATAGTGACGTTGAGCGCATCCCAATCGCCGTTTTTGAGAAAATCAGCGACGCGCTCCGGCGGTTTTTCATAGAGCCTGTACTCGTAATCGCCCAAAAGGGAATGGATTTGCGGGGAGTAGCTGTGCCCGAGCTTTTCTCCAAGCAGACCGCATTTAAGCATCAAAACACCTCGCTGTAGCTGCCAAGGTAGCTGTATTCCTCGCATATGTCCCCGAGCTCGCCCATCAGCTGCAAAAACTCGCCGGAATACACCGGAGTGTCGAGGTCGAAATAAAACATAAATTCAAACTCCCTCTCCGGCAACGGGCGGCTTTCGAGCTTATTGAGGTTTATTCCGAGCGCGTAAAGCCTTGAAAGCAGCTTGTAAAGAGAGCCTGGCTTGTCCTCGAGCACCGCCATAAGGCTGGTGCGGTCGGCGCCGGGGTAAATCTCCAGGTCCTTTGAGATGCATATAAAGCGGGTGTAATTGTTGTCCTTATCCTGTACGGAGGCTTTAAGGCAGCTAAGACCGTAAAGCTTCATGCACTCTCTCGAGGAAAGGGTAGCTATGTCGTTTCTGTCAGACTCCGCCACCATTTTTGCAGCCACGGCTGTATTTTCGCAGGGGATTATCTTTACTCCCTTAAGGCTCTGCAAAAATCCCGCGCACTGGCTTATCGCCTGCTGATGCGAATATATCTCCCTGATATCCGATAGGCTTGCGCCGGGCTTTGCAAGAAGGTTGTGCTCCACCTTGAGCCTGATGCTCCTTACGATGCTGAACCTGTGCTTTATCATAAGGTCGTACACGGTGTTTACCGAACCGGCGGTGCTGTTTTCAAGCGGAACTACGCCGTATTGGCAGAAGCCCTTTTCAACCGCCGAGAACACAGCGTCGAAGTTTGAGAAATACATTACGTTCGGAGCTTTGAAAAGCTTGTCGCAGGCAAGCTGCGAATAAGCTCCCTCGACGCCCTGACACGCGACCGCTGTCCTCTCGGGAAACAGCTTGGGGGTGCTTTCGATTGCGCGGTTGATTTTTTCGACCAGCTCGTTTCCCCTGCCTATGAGCTTGTTCTGGTAGCTGCGGCTGAGCTCGAAAATAAGAGAATACAAAACAGACGTGTATTCCTTGATTTCGTCCGGCGAGCTGTCCACAACAGCCTTAAGCTTTTCTCTCTCCCTCTTTACGTCAAGGACGGGAAGCGATTTTTCCTTTTTCAGTGCGGCGAGCTTCGACGCAACCTCCATCCTCTTTGCAAACAGGCTGACAAGGTCTGCGTCGATTTCGTCGATTTTTTCTCTGTAATCCTTCTGATCCATTTAAAAACAGTCCTTTCTTTACCGGCAAGACGCTAAAGCGCCAAACGCCGCAATTATCTAAAGCAGCATAACTGCATGAAAACTAAATCTCGCGCTTTCTTGCAAGCATGGCGTCGTATACGGCTATTGCCGCCGCCGCCTCCACGCAGGGAACAGCCCTTGGGACAATGCAGGGGTCGTGACGTCCTGCCACAATCAGCTCCTGCGCGGTATGGGTTTGTAAATTTACGCTTTGCTGCGGCCTTGCTATCGACGGGGTCGGCTTTATTGCAACCTTAAAATTAACCGGCATACCGTTTGTGATGCCGCCTAATATGCCTCCGCAGTTGTTTGTAGAGGTTTCGATCCTGCCGTCCTTTAAAACGAACCCGTCGTTATTTTGGCTTCCCAAAAGCTCCGCGCTTTTAAAGCCGGCGCCGAATTCGATTCCCTTCACCGCCGGAATTCCAAAAGCCATTGAAGCTATGCGGTTTTCCATTCCGTCGAACATAGGATCGCCAAGCCCTGCCGGAAGTCCCAAAACCGCGCATTCTATCACTCCGCCGACAGAATCGCCGGATTTTTTGACCTCGGCTATTCGCTCCCGCATTTTTCTTCCCTGCTCGCAGCACACAACGGGAAAATCCTTTTGGGATGTAGGCTCAAGCAGCTCGCCCTCGTCGTATACTCCGCCTATGGACAAAATCCTCGATATCACCGTTATTCCCTCAGCCTCAAGCTGCTGCAAAATTATGCCGCCCGCGATACAGAGCGGAGCCGTCAGCCTGCCTGAAAAGTGGCCGCCTCCGGCGTAGTCCCTGTGCTCGCCATACTTGATCATCGCGGTGTAATCAGCGTGACCCGGTCTTGGAGTAAACGCAAGACCGGAATAATCCGAGGAGCGGGTATCGCTGTTTCGTATGATCGCGGTTATCGGTGTGCCGCAGGTATAACCGTCCTTTATTCCGCAGAGAAACTCCGGAATATCCTGCTCCTTTCTCGCGGTCGAGTAGCTGTTTTGCCCCGGAGCGCGCCTTTTCATAAACTGCGCAAGCCTTTCAAAATCAATTTTGCACCCGGCAGGCATTCCCTCAAGCGTCATTCCTATTGCCGCAGAATGCGACTGTCCGAATATCGTAAGGCGTATATTTTCGCCGTAGCTGCTGCTCATGTTAGCATTTCCCCCCCTGGCTGCAAATTTAGGCGGGCAAAATCGTCCCAGAACCCAGGATACGACTTTGCGACGCACTCGCTGTCCTTTATTATGATTTTACCATCAGATACAATCGAAGCCACTGCCGCAGACATCGCTATCCTGTGGTCGCCGAACGGGTCTACCTCTCCACCGGAAAGCCGCCCGCCGCCGTTTACTATGATTCCGTCGTCAAGCTCCCGCGCGCTCGCGCCGAGAGAGCGAAGCATTGCCACGGTAGAACGTATCCTGTCCGACTCCTTAAGCCTGAGCCTCGCGGCGTTTATAACTTTGGTTTTGCCGTCTGCCGCCGCGGCTACTACGCACAGCGGAGGTATTATATCCGGTATCTGCGACGCGTCTATGGTTATTCCCTTTAAATCGCCCCGCCTTACCGTCACGCCTCGGGCGTCCCTGCTTATAACGGCGCCGAACTCGGAAAGTATGTCCAAAACCGCCTTATCTCCCTGAGACGACCCGGCGTTCAGACCCTCTACACGCACGCCTTCGTCCGAAAGAGCGCCCATGCACAAAAAAAACGATGCGCTCGAATAGTCGCCCTCGACAACAAAGCCGTCCGGCATTTTGGGCGTCTGATTGCCGTTTATAACGTATGTACAGCCGGTTTTATCAAACGATACGCCCGAAAGCCTCAGCAGCTCCTCGGTCATTTCTATGTATTTTTTCGACTCGATTTTTCCTGTGACCGTCAGGCTGCTCTGCCCGGAAATAAGCGGAAGAGCCATTAAAAGCCCCGAAATATACTGAGACGATACATCGCCGGACAGCTCGTAGTTTCCATGTCTCAGCTTACCTGAGCACATTATCCTGCCGCTGCGCTTTGAGACCGCGACCCCGTGCTGCTTCAGGCACTCGTCAAGAGGAGCAAGCGGGCGTTCGTAAAGCCTGCCCTCCGGCAAAAACTCCGCGTCAAGCCCAAGCGCTCCGGCTATCGGAATTAAAAACCTGAGAGTCGAGCCGCTCTCACCGCAGTGCAGGCAAAGCAATGTGCTCGGAGCTTTGGAAATCGGTATGACCGATATTTTGCCGCCGGATATCCTTATATCCGCTCCGAGAGAATTAAGGCAGGACGCCGTTGCCTGTATATCCTTTGATATGCCGTTGCAAATAATGTCCGTCTTTCTTTTGCCCAAGGCTACGAGTATCAGCGCCCTGTGAGCATAGGACTTTGAGGACGGCGCACTTATGCAGCCGCTCCTCTGACCGCATTCGATAATTTCAGTCATGACCGCTTTCCTTTACCACGCCGGCGGTAAGCCAGCTTCTCAAATCTTCCTTTTTAATCTTTTCGAGCGTACAGCGCCCAATTTCGCGGGGAACAACTATCGTAAGCTCATCGTCTGACGCCTTTTTGTCAGAAAGCGCCGCGCGGTACAGATCCTCAGCGCCGAAATCGGTGCGTGTAGGAAGCCCGTACTGCTCCAAAAGCGATATAATACTGCTCATATCAAATGCAGACAGCATTCCCTTGACGCACGCCGCTCTTGACATAACCGCCATTCCGACAGCCACCGCCTGACCGTGCAAAACGGTAAAGTTACTGCATGCCTCCACCGCGTGCCCTATGGTGTGACCGAGGTTTAAAAGCATCCTTTTCCCAGTGTCAAACTCGTCCTGCGAAACTATATCGCGCTTCATGCTTACACAGCGCGATATTACTTTTTCAAGCATGTCGCGGACGCTCCTGCTTTTAAGCTCATCGAAAAACTCGCGGCTTCCGAGCACCGCATACTTTATAACCTCTGCACAGCCGCAGGCAAACTCTTCTTCCGGCAGCGTTGACAGCGTTTCGGGGTCGCAGAAAACCGCATACGGCTGATAAAAGCTTCCCACCTGGTTTTTCCCGTACTCAAGGTTTACCGCGGTCTTTCCTCCCACCGAGGAATCAACCATCGCCAAAAGCGTAGTCGGAATCTGCACAAGACCCATCCCCCTCTGGAACGTGGCGGCGGCAAAGCCGGTGAGATCTCCCACTACCCCTCCGCCCAAAGCTACAAGCAGGTCGTGCCTTGTAACGCGACTTTCTAAAAGAAAATCCAAAAGCCTTATATACTGCGCCATGCACTTTGATTTTTCCCCGTGCGGGACGGTAAATTCCAGCACTCTGAAGCCAGCGTTTTCGTAGCTTTTCCTTACCGCTTTTGCATACAGCGGAAAAACGTTGTCGTCCGATACCAATACGGCGGTCCTGCCCTTTACAAGCCCCGCGCTCAGCTTGCCCGATGAATTAATGATGCCGTCTCTAATAAAAATGTCATATTCCCTCGACGCGCTCACATGGACCTTGTTCATCTGCCGTCGACCTCCTCTTTAAGGCGTTTACCCTCTGCAAGCAGAGCGGTAAGCCTATCCTTGTCGCAATCATAAATAGCCTGCCTGTATTCGCCGAGGCTTGCTGTCAGAATGTCAAGCTCATGCACAAGGTTTTCCCTGTTTTCAATAAACAGCTCCGCCCACATTTGCGGATTAAGCCACGCCACCCTTGTCATATCCTTGTAGCTTCCGGCGGAAAAGCCCTTGTGCGAGCCGGCCGTGGGGCTTTTTATGTATGCGTTGGACACCACATGCGCAAGCTGCGACGTAAACGCTATCATCCTGTCGTGCTCCTTTGCGGTGGTGACGGTTATTTTCTTTATTCCGGCAGGGCTTAAAAGCTCCTTTACCCGGCTTAAAAGCACTATGTCGTCAAAATCCGGCGGAACGATTACCATGGGCGCGTTTACAAACATATTGGCTTTTGCGTATTTTAAACCCGAATACTGAGTTCCGGCCATGGGATGCCCGCCTACGAATGTAAAGCAGTATTCGCGCGCAAGCTCAAATCCCGCCCCGCACACCTTTTCCTTAGTGCCGCAGCAGTCCATAACAATCGGCTTTTTGCCGAAATACCCCGCCTCGCTCTTTAAATACTCGACTGCGTTTTCTGGATACAGGGCTATCAGCACAAAGTCGCACCGAGAAATATTTTCCCTTGTAAGCGCGCCGTCTATAGTCTCGCTCACAACGGCGTAATCCATAACCGAGCCGTCCCTGTCGTATGCGTAAACGCTGTGTCCCGCCGCCTTATACGCCTTGGCAAACGAGCCTCCTATAAGCCCCAGTCCGACTATTCCTACCTGCATGTAATTCACCGCCGCATCATCAAAGAATCAATGCTTTTCCTTCCTTTAGGATATTGCTTTTCTGACCGCCTCTACCTTTTTGGCAAGACTGGCGTACTCCTCTGGTCTTAATGACTGAGCGCCGTCGCACAGAGCGTGAATAGGGTCGTTGTGGACCTCTATGATAAGTCCGTCCGCTCCCGCCGCGGCAGAGGCAAGCGCCATAGGCGGAACAAGGCGTGAAAGACCTGTAGCGTGGCTCGGGTCTGCTATTACGGGCAGATGTGAAAGCTCCTTAAGCATGGGTATAGCAGAAATGTCCATGGTGTTTCTGGTGTAGTCGCTGTAGGTCCTTATTCCGCGCTCGCATAGTATTATCCTCTCGTTTCCGCTCGCCATAATGTACTCGGCGCTCATCAGAAGCTCCTTCAGAGTATTTGCAAGCCCACGCTTTAAAAGTATCGGCTTATTCGTCCTGCCAAGCTCCCTTAACAGATCGAAATTCTGCATATTCCTCGCTCCGACCTGCAATACGTCCACATCGTCAAACAAAGGCAGGTCAGTAACGCTCATTATTTCCGTAACTATAGGAAGCCCGGTCTCCCGGCGGGCTATCTTCAAAAGCTCTATGCCCTTGCCCTTAAGACCCTGAAAATCGTACGGAGAGGTCCTCGGCTTGAACGCGCCGCCTCTGAGCATGTTTGCTCCGGCAACCTTCACTGCCTTTGCCACCTCTACTATCTGCTCCTCGCTTTCAACGGAGCAGGGTCCCGCTATCATGCAGAAGTTTCCTCCGCCTATCTTCACGCCGTTTACATCGATTACGGTATCGTCGGGATGGAACTTGCGGTTACAGCACTTGAACGATTCCGACACCCTCGTTACCGATTCTACTATATCGAGGCTTTCTATAAGATCCTTGTCGACCTTGCTGGTGTCTCCTATCAGACCGAGCACGGTGCTGTATTCGCCCTCCGAGATGTGCACTCCTATTCCCATGCCCTTTAACCACTGTATAAGCTGATTTCTCTTTTCCTCGCTTACATTTCTTTTCAACGCTACTACCATTTTTTGATCTCCTCCCGTAGAATCTGCCGTATGCGTTTACGCATGCGCCAAATAAAAAAGCTACACAAGTGCAACCTGTGTAGCCCCTATAAACAAATTTTTCCGCTGTTTATTTTGCAACACAAATCACCTTTACAACACAAGAAAAGAAGTGGTAAAGTAAAAGTAATATGCATTGTAAAAGTAATTTCTAAGCATAAAACGTTCTCCGTAACAGCGTATTTTTCACATGAATTATTATAACCATATGCTAACCGTTTGTCAAGAGTGTTTTTTATAAATTTAAAGTGAAAAAGCAATTTTCATTATTTATGTCAATCAGGTTCAATAAATCAACTCTGAAATTATTAAATATCATTGAAATAGTCGGGATTATTATGTATTATAGGTGTAAATCAATAAATAAACGGAGGCAAAAAAACATGTCAAAAAAGCTTTTAATCTATACAAGAGAACCTCTTGAAACAGATATTTACGACGCAAAGCTTGCGTACAGCATGCACCTTGCACTTGAAGAAGACGGAGGATTTATCCCACTCAACCATAATTCCGGCGTATTCTTTGCCAGAGCAACCGAAAACGCCGAAGACGGCTCTTTAAACCCCAAATCCTTAAAGTCTCCGTTTGCTTTTGAGCTTAAGGACGGCGGCTACGGCGTTTTCGCAATACGCACCGAGGGCGACGGAAGCGCCGACCCCCAAAGCGCCGGCTGCGCGCTGCTGGCAGTGACCGATGATTTTCTAAGCTACAGGGAGCTGGGTCTTGTGAAGCTTTGCGACGAGGAGCTTGAAACGGTAGACGCGAAGTACTGTCAAAACTGCGGCGCATACAGGATAATCTATACTACAAAGTCCGGGATGGGAAAATGCAAAATGACCGACCTTTGCTCGCTTAAGGCGGAGCAGGTCGAGCCATGCGCCAATAATGAGGGTTGCCCGCACCGCCGCGAAGGGCAGACTGCCGCGTCAGACACCGGAATCGAAGGCGCGAACATATGCTGCCAGGTAGACGTTCCGGACGAGATCGCCATTAAGCTTAAAAACAAGCTCACAACGCCGGTAAATGTAGCCGTAGAGCTGCCGGACAAGATCAGCGCAAGCTCCGCCGAGGAGCTTGAAGCGGTCAAGGCGTTAGCCAGATATTCCGACGGCTCGACTGATGAAAAGCGCGTAAAATGGAATCTTTCCGAAGTGGACTTTTCGCGCCCCGGAACCTATAAAATTAACGGCGAGCTTATCCAGGAGCATTACAGCTTCCCCATAGCCATAAACCGCGCCGACCCATGCGTCGCTAAATGGAACGGCAAATACTACTTCATAGCCACAAATGACGCGGATGGCAACCACACCCTTTACATCCGCTGTGCTGACACCATAGAGGGTCTTGTAGACGCCGAGGAGGTGCTTTTGCTCGACTCGGACACCTACGAGGGCATAGGCGGACTTCTCTGGGCGCCGGAATTCCACGAGATAAACGGCAAGCTCTACATTTTCCACGGAGCTACGCCGGGCGAGTTCTTCTGGGAGGAAAGCCACCTTATGGTCCTTAAAGACGGCGGCGACCCGATGAACAGAAACGACTGGTCGAGAACAAGGCGCGTAACCAAAAAGGACGGCAGCGAGCTTTGCGAAGCGGGAAAGGTAATAACCCTTGACATGACCTGCTTTATGTGGGAGGGCGACTACTATGTAGTGTGGTCTCAGCGTCAGTTTGTCCCTAAGGACCTGGGAGCATGGCTTTATATTGCGAAGCTTGACCCGAGCGACCCGTGGAAGCTCCTTACCGACCCGGTTGTGCTTTCAAAGCCGGATTACGGCTGGGCAAACAACCATACGTTCGTAGACGAAGGACCGTTTGCGCTCATTCGCGGCGATAAGATATATCTGAGCTTTTCGAGCGCGCTTGTGGACGCAACCTACTGCGTAGGACTCCTCAAAATTGAAAAGGGCAAAGATTTGTTAGACCCGTCAAACTGGGTAAAGACCAACTACCCGCTTCTTACTTCAAGGAGCGTCGAGGGCGAGTACGGTCCGGGCCACAACGCTTACGTTACCGACGATTACGGCAAGGTATGGAACACATATCATGCCCGTCCCGGTGTAAACAGTCCGAGATCAAGCGGAATAAGGCGCGTGCACTTCGATATATACGGCGAGCCCGTCCTTGACATGACGGAGGAGCTTGACATAAAGCCGGAGCTCAAGAAGGTCACAACCACTTTGAATATAAAATAACCGCCGAAGCGGTATTATGAAGGAGGAGAGAACATGCTGTATGCATTCAAGCCTAAAAGCAGTGAAATCACAGATTGCAGGCTGGAGGGAGGAATACTTTATCTAAATTCCGAAGCGGCAAACCACAGGATAATCCCCCTGTCGGACGATATTGTGAGGATATCATACACGGAGGCGGGTGAATGCTTTTCCGACTCCGAAAAGCCCGGAGTTATCTTAAATAAACCCTGCGGCGGCTGGGAGCTTTGCCGCAAAAACGACGAAATCGTCTTTAAATCAAGCGCGCTTACCATAAAAATAAATGCCCTCACCTCCTCATACAGCTACTATAACGCGGACGGAGAGCTCCTTTTAAAGGAGCGGGAAAAGGATTCAAGAGAGCTGGAGAGCTTTACTGCGTATAAAACCGGCGACGCCGTGACCGAAACCGTCAAAACCGCCGACGGCGAGAAAAAGGTCGTCACAGGAAGCAAAAAGATAGAAAGCGGGCAGTATTTTCACACAAGGCTGCACCTTTGCTGGCAGGACGGCGAAGCGCTGTACGGTCTTGGGCAGCACGAGGAAGGCTTTATGAACCTGCGCGGCAAGACCGTATACTGCTATCAGGCAAACCGCAAAATAGCTGTGCCGGTGCTTGTCTCTTCAAAGGGCTACGGTCTTTTAATAGACACCTACAGCCCGCTGATACTAAGCGACAACGAATACGGAAGCTATATTTACACCGAAGCGGACAGCGAAATGGACTTTTACTTCTTGGGCGGCGGCTCGCCGGACAAGGTAATCGCGCGCTACAGAACGCTCACGGGAAAGGCACCGCTTCTTCCTAAATGGGCGTTCGGATACTGGCAGTCGCAGGAAAGATACGAAAGCTTTGACGAGATAATAAAAACTGTTGAGGAGTTCAGGCGCAGGGACATAGGAATAGACTGCATCGTTCAGGACTGGTGCTCCTGGCCGGACGGTCAGTGGGGGCAGAAATCCTTTAACCCGCAATCCTATTCCGACCCCGACGGCAGTATCGAAAAAATACACTCCTTAGGAGCAAAATTCATGCTCTCCATCTGGCCGAACCCAAGCGCGGGCACGCCGGACTACGATGAATTTGACAACGCGGGTCTGATGCTCGGCACCAAGGACTACTACAACGCGTTTGACAGCCGCGCAAGGCAAATGTACTGGAATCAGGTGAACAAAAACCTGTTTTGCCACGGCGTGGACGCATGGTGGTGCGACAGCAGCGAACCGGTAACTCCGGAGTGGAATCTTGTCGTCAGGCACGAGCCGGGCAGGGCATATGAGGAATATATACAGACCGCATCGGAGCGGTTTGACTTTGACAAGCTCAACGCCTTCCCGTTCTATCATGCGCTTGCTCTGTATGACGGTCAACGCGGCTGCACCGACAAAAAACGCGTAGTAAATCTGACAAGATGCGCGTATACAGGTCAGCAAAGGCTTTCCTGCGTGCTCTGGTCGGGAGACATCAGCGCGTCGTGGGACACCTTCCGCCGTCAAATCGCGGCAGGGCTTAATTTTTGCGCGTCGGGGCTTCCCTACTGGACGACCGATATAGGTGCGTTTTTCGTGAAAAACTCGGTCAACTGGTACTGGAAGGGCGACTATGACAACACCGTTTCCGATCCTGACTATAAGGAGCTTTACGTAAGATGGTACCAATGGGCGAGCTATCTTCCGGTGTTCAGAGCACACGGAACGGACTGCCGCAGAGAGCCCTGGGCGTTTGAGGACAAGGAAGACAGCAGCTATTACGACGCTCTTGTAAAGGCGAACCACCGCCGTTACGAGCTCATCCCCTATATCTATTCCACCGCGGCTGCAGCATATTTTAACGACGGCTCCATAATCCGCCCGCTCGGCTTTGAATATCCCGACGACGGCATTGCAAAAAATATCTGCGACCAGTATATGTTCGGCAAGAGCATGATGATATGCCCCATAACACAACCAGCCGGTGCAAACAAGGCGGCAGTAAAAGAGGTGTACCTTCCCGCCGGCGGTTGGTACAGGGCGGACACCCGCGAATACTTTACCGGAGGCGGTTTCATAAGCGTAAGCGCGGCTCTTGATGAAATCCCGGTGTTCGTGCGCGAGGGAAGCGTCATCCCTGTAACAGACTACAAGCCGCATACCAATGCGTCGGACGACGTAAGGTTTATCGTCTACGCTGGGAAAGACGGCTCCTTCGAGCTGTACGAGGACAGCGGCGACGGCTACGGCTACGAAAACGGCGAGTACAGCCTGACGACGGTTTCATGGTCTCAGGAAAGCGGCGCTCTGACTGCGTCGGACGGACGAGAACTGAGCTGCGAAATAATTTCACACAATTAAAGATTTAAAGTCAAAATGCCTGACCCGATTTGCGGTCGGGCATTTATTTTTTCACAAAACCGTTATCTTTTTTTCGATAAAAAAGCACACAAACCCGAAAAAGTATGATATAATAATTAAGAATGATTTGTTTAAGGTTTATAATTTATAATGTTTTTAGGGAGATAATTCACTACATGAATACATATCGCGCAGGAATAGATATAGGAAGCACAACAGTAAAGCTTGTCATACTTGACGACAGGGACAATATACTTTTCGGCGAGTACCGCCGCCATTGCGCGCAGATACAGTCTGCGCTTTCCGAGCTTTTGGAGGAAGCGGCAAAGCGTTTGGGTGACTTTAAGCTGAGACTGAAGGTGACCGGCTCAGGCTCGATAAACATCGGCAAGGCGCTGAATATCCCGTTTGTACAGGAGGTCGCAGCTGTCGCGACTACGTTGGAGCGCCTCGCCCCTCAGACAGACGTTGCGATAGAGCTGGGCGGAGAGGACGCTAAGATCATTTACTTCAGAGGCGGACTTGAGGAAAGGATGAACGGAGTCTGTGCGGGAGGCACCGGCTCGTTTATCGACCAGATGGCTTCCCTTTTGCAGACCGACGCTTTGGGTCTTAACGACGAGGCGGCAAATTATAAAAGGATATACCCCATCGCAGCAAGGTGCGGAGTTTTTGCAAAGACCGACATACAGCCGCTTATAAACGACGGCGCCGAAAGGGCCGATATAGCCGCGTCTATTTTTCAGGCTGTAGTAAACCAAACGATCTCGGGTCTTGCGTGCGGCAAGCCGATAAGAGGGTGCGTTGCGTTTTTGGGAGGACCGCTTCACTTTTTGCCGGAACTGAAAAAGGCGTTTATCAGAACTCTCAAGCTCACTCCGGA
Organism: Candidatus Faeciplasma sp.; assembly: GCA_048393055.1. GTDB lineage: Bacteria > Bacillota > Clostridia > Oscillospirales > Ruminococcaceae > Faeciplasma. The sequence continues at coordinate 44,139 of DBFJJS010000006.1, read as the reverse complement.
AAATATAGTAGACCCCGACAACTCCCACCTCTTCCCCGCCATGGGAGCGGCGCTGGAGGCAGGGGACGCCGAGGCGATCTCGCCCGACGCGCTTATAAGCAGGCTGAAATCCGGAATACATATGGAATTTGAGCTTAAGAGGCTCGAGCCTCTTTTCTCGTCACAGGAGGAATACGACGAGTTCTGCCGCCGCCACGAGCAGGCGGTAGTTGGGAAGGCTGAGCTTGAAAGCTACTGCGGAAACTGCTTTTTGGGTATCGACGCGGGCTCTACGACTACAAAGCTTGCGCTCATAGGCGAACAGGGTCAGCTTCTGTTTTCATATTACGCAAACAACCTCGGCTCGCCTGTGCAAACCGCTATCAAAGCGATGGGCGAGCTTGGAAAAAGACTTCCCGAAAGCGCGCATATCGTTCGCTCCTGCTCGACAGGATACGGCGAATCTCTTTTAAAATCGGCGTTTTCTCTTGACGAGGGCGAGGTGGAAACAATAGCCCACTGCACAGCCGCGTCGTTTTTCGACCCGCAGGTAGACTGCGTTCTCGATATCGGCGGTCAGGATATGAAGTGCATCAAGCTCAAGGGCGGCTCTGTAGATACGATAATGCTCAACGAGGCATGCTCCTCCGGCTGCGGCTCGTTTATCGAGAATTTTGCGCAGTCGCTTGGATATACGGCTCAGGAATTTGCCGAGAAGGCGCTCTTTGCCGAGCACCCGATAGATCTCGGAACCAGATGCACCGTTTTCATGAACTCGAACGTAAAGCAGGCTCAAAAGGAGGGCGCTACCGTTGAGGATATTTCAGCCGGTCTTGCCTACTCGGTCATTAAAAACGCCCTTTTCAAGGTAATCAAGCTTGCAAACGCAGAGGACCTGGGGCACAATATCGTCGTCCAGGGAGGCACTTTCTTCAACAAGGCTGTTTTAAGGGCGTTTGAGAAGATATCGGGAACAGAGGTTGTCTGCCCGGACATATCAGGAATTATGGGCGCGTTCGGCGCGGCGCTTATCGCAAGGGACGGCTACACAGGTCAAAAGACCTCCATGCTTTCTATCCCCGAGATACTTGCCCTCACATATACCACCTCCACCACTCACTGCAACGGCTGCTCCAACAAGTGTATGCTCACAATAAACACCTTCCCGGGCGGACGCAGGCATATAACCGGAAACCGCTGCGAAAAGGGTCTTGGGGCTTCGGTATCGGGAGAAAAAGGTCCTAATGTAATAGCATACAAACTGTCGAGGATATTCGACTATCCCCCGCTTGAGGATGCGCCGAGGGGCGAAATAGGCATACCGAGAGTATTAAACATTTATGAAAACTATCCGTTTTGGGCGACATTCTTCAGAGAGCTCGGATTTAAGGTTGTGCTTTCGCCGAAGTCCAGTCATAAAATATATGAGTTCGGCATGGAGAGCATCCCCTCAGAATCGGAGTGCTACCCCGCAAAGCTTTCGCACGGTCATGTGCAGTGGCTTATAGACCACGGTGTAAAAACCATATTCCACCCCTGCGTATTTTACGAGCATCAGGAGTTTTCGGGCGCGCAGAATCACTTTAACTGCCCTATCGTCATCTCATATCCTGAAAACCTTAAAAACAACGTCGAGGGCATAGCGGACGGCTCGGTAAGATACATAAGACCCTTTATCGCGTTTACTGACGAGGATATCGCCGCAAAAAGGCTTGTCGAGGTATGCGAAAAGGAATGGGGCATAGGCGCGCAGGAGGTACGCGACGCCGTCCATGCGGCATGGCAGGAGCAGCACAAAGCAAAGGCCGACATCCGCGAGAAGGGAAAGGAAGTCCTTAAATGGATGGAGGACAATCACAAATTAGGCATAGTGCTTGCGGGAAGGCCGTATCATATCGACCCCGAAATAAACCACGGAATACCTGAAATGATATCGGAATACGGGCTGGCGGTTTTATCCGAGGACAGCCTGCCGATAGACTTTACCCCCGATAAGCCGTTAAGAGTAACCGACCAGTGGGTATACCACTCAAGGCTTTACGCTGCCGCGGAGTTTGTAAGAAACAGAAACGACCTTGAGCTTGTCCAGCTCAATTCCTTCGGCTGCGGTCTCGACGCCGTGACCACAGATCAGGTGTCTGAAATACTTGAGTGCAGCAACAAGCTGTATACCGTCCTTAAAATAGACGAGGTCAGCAATTTGGGAGCGGCAAGGATACGCATAAGAAGCCTGCTTTCAGCCATGAATCAAAGGAACAGGCGCAATATCGTAGCAAAGCCCCAGAGCGCCGCGTACCACAGGGCGGAGTTTACCTCGCAGATGCGCAAGGGCGGTTATACCATCCTCTGCCCGCAGATGAGCCCGATACATTTTGAGCTTTTAGAGCCTGTATTTAAAAAGCACGGCTACAACATAGTTATTTTGGACAACGACAACCGCACCGCAATAGACACCGGACTCAGGTTTGTAAACAACGACGCATGCTTCCCGTCCATAACGGTCGTGGGACAGATAATGGAGGCGATACTCTCCGGAAAGTACGACACCGACCGCCTTGCCGTTATAATGAGCCAGACCGGCGGCTGCTGCCGCGCGAGCAACTACGTAGGCTTTATACGCCGCGCGCTTGAAAAGGTCAACTTAGGGCATATCCCGATAATCTCGCTCAACGCCAACGGCATGGAAAAAAACGAGGGCTTAAAGCTCTCGCCTTCGCTTATACTAAGCGCGGGAAAAGCGGTAGTATACGGTGACCTGTTCATGAGATGCCTTTACCGCGTCCGCCCCTATGAAGCGGCAGCCGGCTCTGCAAACGCCCTGCATGACAAGTGGAGAAAAATAGCCATAGACTCCCTTGTAAACCCAAAGAGCAAATACAGCTATAAGAAGGTATGTCAGGGCATAGTAAACGATTTTGATGATCTAAAGCTTAAAGAGGGCTTAATAAAGCCGCGAGTAGGCGTCGTAGGCGAGATACTTGTAAAGTACATGCCGCTTGCCAACAACAGGCTTGTAGATCTGCTCGAAAGCGAGGGCGCAGAAGCCGTAGTGCCGGATCTCATGGACTTTTTAAACTACTGCGTATACAATCTTGTATATAAGCATCGCTTCCTTGGCGCAAGCTTTGCGTCAGCGGCGATAGCAAAGCTGTGCGTCAGGGCGATAAGGCTTTTGAGAGCTCCCGCTATTAAGGCGCTTAAAAACAGTAGAAGGTTTGAATCCCCGATGAAAATAGAGGGCATAGCGGAGCTTGCAAAGCCTATTATATCCCTTGGAAATCAATACGGTGAGGGCTGGCTTTTAACCGGAGAAATGGCGGAGCTTATAAAGTCGGGCGTACCTAATATCGTCTGCATACAGCCGTTTGCCTGCCTGCCGAACCACGTCGTAGGCAAGGGCGCTATAAAGGCTCTTAAAAAGCTTTACCCCCAGGCGAATATCGTCGCGGTTGATTATGACCCCGGTGCTTCCGAGGTCAACCAGTTCAACCGCATAAAGCTCATGCTCTCTACGGCCGTCAAGCGCCTTAACGAAAGCAAAGCTGCTCAAAATGAGGAAAACGCCTCTCCTATTTTAAACGAGGACGAAAGCCGTGCTCATTTGAACAAGGAGCCGGTAAAGGTATAAAACGGATACACGCAAATATACGAAAGCCGCAAAATTAAAGCCGTCGGGACTTAATAGTCCCGACGGCTTTTGCTTGATAAAAGGTATTTCAGGCTATACTACATATACACTGCAATGCTGCTTCTGACCATGGAATTGATAAAGGCAATTACTTCGCTTCTCTCATACTTCTGATATCCCTCGACGACCGTCTGCATCAGACCGCTTGACAAACAGGTAAACAGCATTTCAAGCTCATTGTCTGAGGCTTTCTTAAGATATTTTTTCCAGTTTTCAATGCTGCTGTCGTGAGCAAGGGCAACCATCCTTTTAAGAAGAGAGCGGTTTGTGTTTGCAAACACCAGCACCCGGCACAGCTCTATGTTTTTATCTATCATATCGTAAATGGCAATCACCATCTTCCTGATGTCCAATCCGTCTATATACGACAGGGATTTTTCAAACTCCCCTATGAACTCATTCTCGATCTGCTCAAGCAGGTCGAAGCAGTCGGCATAGTGTGAATAAAACGTCGCGCGGTTAAGCTCTGCCTTGTCGCACACCTCCTTGACGGTTATTTTATTTATAGGCTTTTTCTCAAGCAGGGCAAGAAGAGCGTCCTTGAGCACCTGTTTCGTATATCTGACGCGGGCATCTGTTTTCATTTTTCCTCTCCTGTTTACCATCCAAAAAAATTTTCAAACATAATCAACGAATCATGCTTAGTGTGACGGATATCTTTCATCTGCGATAAAGCTGATGGTTGGAATTTTCGTCAGTATGTATTATAATATAATTGTGAAAGAAAATCAACATTTGTTTACTAGATTAATTAAAAAGGAGGACGCTTATGTATACCAGATATTATGTAACCGGCGGAACAGGTTTTTTAGGCAGCCACATAATAAAGGAACTGACCGAGCAGGGCGCCAAGGTAAGCGCGCTTGTGCTCCCCAATGACAAATATGTAAAATTGCTGCCCGACAGCGTGAGCGTCACATACGGCGACGTTACAGATATAAACTCGATACGGCTATGGCTTAAATGCGCCGAGCGTCCCTGCTGCGTGATTCATTGCGCCGGAATAGTTTCGATTGCCACCTCCCCCGGACCGATGCTTGAGAAGGTCAACGTCGGCGGAACTGCGAACATTTTAAACGTATGTAAGGAGCTTGCGATAGACAGGCTTGTGTATGTAAGTTCCGTTCATGCAATACCGGAGCTTGAAAAGGGCAAAACCATGACAGAGATTACCGACTTTTCTCCCGACAAGGTATCCGGCGCATATGCCAAAAGCAAGGCAACAGCGACGGCAATGGTGCTTTCCGCCGCTAAGGAAGGTCTTAACGCGGTTGTGGTGCATCCGTCCGGAATAATAGGTCCTAACGACTATTCTTTAGGAAATATTGCGAACATGCTTTTAGCCTACTGTAGGGGGAAGCTGCCGCTGTCTGTAAAGGGCGGATATGATTTTGTTGACGTAAGAGACGCAGCTCACGGAGTTATCGCGTGCAGTGAAAAAGGACGCACCGGAGAGTGCTACATCCTTTCTGGAGAGTATGCCACCGTCGATGAAATAATCAGTGAGGCAAGCATGATAACAAACGTCAAAAAGCCGCTGTTTAACCTGCCTCTAAAGCCTGTTATGCTTATTGCAAGGCTGGTGGAGCGAATGGTGAAAAAGGGCAAAACGCCGTTCTTTACGCCGTACTCAATAGCCGTTCTCGGTTCTAACGCCAGCTTTTCCCACGAAAAGGCGTCAAATGAGCTCGGCTACCACCCCAGACCGATAAACGAGACCGTACTTGACACGGTGAACTGGATCAAGAGAACCTACCTTCAAAAGCCTAAAAAAACAAGACGTCCGGCAAGAAGCGGTCTGTCAAGAAGGAACATGCAAATGACGCAATAGCACCGCAATAAACCCTCCTTTAATTCAGAGACTGCCGCCGGTGGGAGACTGCCGGCGGCAGTCTCGTTTAAAACGGCTTATCTCAAACTTAAAATACATACTTTAAAGCGATTAATTTTAATATAGTATCTTTTGACGCTGCATTTTAACAAAACAAAAACATTTTTTAAGCATCTTAAAAACAACCCGAATTTATAATGCAGACATCAAGTGAGAAATCACGAATATACGGAGGTACTATTATGCAAAAGAAAAATTTCGTTTCAATGATCCTGGGAACTGTCGGAGGCATACTGTTCGCCATTGGCATGTGCATGTGCCTGCTGCCCGAATGGGGCGCATTTGCGCAGGGCGTCGTAATAGCGGCGGTGGGCGTAGTTGTACTTATTGCATTGCTTATAATCCGCAGGAAAATGGAAAACAAGCCTGCTATTCACTTGAGTGGAAAAGCCGTCGGCACGGTTTTACTCGGAGTTGTTGGCGCTTTGACTCTCGGCGTCGGAATGTGTATGGCAATGATCTGGGGCATGTTGACGCTTGGTATTTTGGTGGGCATTGTCGGAATCGTGCTTCTTCTGTGCCTTATTCCTGCGATCAAAGGCGTAAAATAGGAGCTGAGCATGGGAAAACGTCTTATAACGGTAATTGCAGGCGCTGCGGCGCTGACCGGGATTATATCGGCTGTGATTTACTTTGTACGCAAAAATAAAAAGGTATTTTATTAGGGGGTATATAAAATGGCAAAATCAAAATTGGTAAATATAAATAAGAAAATATCGGACGGAGTTACATCCGGCTATAAAAAGATAGAGAACTGCTTAGTCGAAGGGTATAAGAAAATAGAGGACGGCGTAATCGAAGGATATAAAAAAATAGAAAACGGAGTAGTCAGCGGATTTACGCATATGACGGATAAGTTTGTCGACGAGTTTTTAACCAGTGACGGAGAATCGGTTGAGGACGCCAAAAAGCGCATAGCCGCCGAGCAGGCGCAGCGTAACGAACGAAATAAAAAATCAAATGGCTGACGCGTTAAACCTTGCACGGGAGGTATTCGCAATGAATCAAAATAATGATACGTTTAATTACAGCTACAGCGCCAATCAACACGACGAGATACAAAAAATACTTGAAAAATACGTTCCGAAGGAAGAAAGCAAGCTTGAACGCCTCCGAAGGCTCGATGCAAGCACAGTAAAAACCGGTACTATAATCGCTGTGACAGAGGGCGTTATAAGCGCGCTTGTTATGGGAGTCGGAATGTGCTGCGCAATGGTTTGGGGAGAAAGCCTTTTCATTCCAGGTATCATAATCGGACTTATAGGTATAGCGGGCATGGTTTTTGCATACCCGCTGTACAGCCGCATTACAAAAAAACAAAGGGAAAAGCTCGCGCCGGAAATTTTAAAGCTTGCCGACGAGCTTTCAGGAAAATAACCAGAACCGCTGAATATTTCACAAAGATTTCAGATTATTTATAATCGCATATACACAGTAAAGAGATATCATTATTTTTATAGATTAAATGACTGACTGCTCATAATAAGAGGTAGAATTTGGACATACAGGAGGAACAATCAGTGTCTGAGCATTATATAGAATTTGAAAGCGTAACAAAAAACTACGGGAGCGGCACAGCTCAGGTCAACGCCCTGTCAGGAGTAAGCTTCGGGATAGACAAGGGCGAATTCTGCGTTCTGCTTGGTTCGTCCGGAGCGGGAAAAACCACGCTTTTGAACATGCTCGGCGGGATGGACACCGTCACAAGCGGAACAATCGAATTTGACGGCAGAGATATTTCTCATCTTGGCAAGCGCGAGCTTATTGAGTACCGCCGTCACGACGTAGGCTTTGTTTTTCAGTTCTATAACCTGATTCCAAACCTTACCGCCTTAGAAAACGTAGAAATAGCCGCCCAGCTTTGCAGCGATCCCATTCCTGCAGAAGAGGCGATAAAGATGGTCGGTCTTGAAGAGCGAAAAAACAACTTCCCCGCACAGCTTTCCGGCGGTGAGCAACAGCGCGTGGCTATTGCAAGGGCGCTTGCCAAAAACCCTCGTCTTCTTCTGTGCGACGAGCCAACGGGCGCGCTGGACTACGCAACCGGCAAGGCCGTGCTTAAAATGCTGTATGATTTGAGCCGCGAGCGCCATACGACGGTAATCATAATAACCCACAATCAGGCTATAGCTCCCATGGCGGACAGGATAATACGGATTAAAAGCGGAAAGATCTTATCAAATGAAATAAATAAAAACGTCATCCCGATTGACGAGATAGAGTGGTGACGGCAATGCGTTCCATATTTAAACTGACATTTCGCAGCATTAAGTCCTTTATCGGACGTTATATGGCGCTTTTGCTTATCGTAACGCTCAGCGTCGGATTCTTTGCCGGTCTGAAAATTACGAAGGACGCAATGGCAAACACCGCAGACATATATTTTTCAGAGCAAAGCCTTTATGACTACCGCCTTATCTCAACGCTCGGGTTCACGGACTCCGAAAAAGACGAGCTGTCCGAGCTTTCATTTGTCGAATATGCAGAGGGCGTGAAAAGCCTTGACGCAATGGTAGAGCTTGAAGACAGCAGCAGGTCGTTTCATCTTATCGCAATGCCCGAAAACGTAAGCCTTCCGTCTCTTGTGACCGGCAGGCTGCCGGAGGCGGACGACGAATGCCTTGCAGACGCAGGCGCTTTCTCGGAGGAGGATATCGGCTCTGTAGTCTACATTTCAGACAATGCGTCGGAGCAGCTGTCTCAAACAGAATACACAATCGTAGGGCTTGCAAATTCGCCGATGTACCTCGGATTAGAGCGGGGCACAACAAACATTGGAAACGGCTCGCTCGACGGTTTTATATACCTTCCGGCGGATGCCTTTACAAGCGAATACTACACTGAAATACAGCTTACTCTTTCCGAAACCGCCGACGCTTACAGCGACGAATACGACGAGCTCATAGACAGCCATAAGGATGAAATATCGCAGGCGTGTGAGGAGCTTGCCGCAAAGCGTTACGACGATATTCTCGCCCAAACAGGTCTCAGCGCCGAAGTGGCTGAGCAGATGGGACTTTCGGAGCCGGATACATATGTGCTGACACGAAATGAAAACTCAGGCTATGTCAGCTTTGAAAACGATACCTCAATCGTCAGCGGGATAGCGAATATATTCCCTGTCTTTTTTGTACTGATTGCGATGCTCGTCTGCATGACGACCATGACGCGAATGGTGGATGAGGAAAGAACGCAAATCGGAGTGCTGAAGGCTTTGGGATTCAGCAACGGAGCCATTACTGCAAAGTATCTTCTCTATGCCGGAAGCGCTACGCTGATAGGCTGGGTTGTCGGATATTTTCTCGGTACGTGGGGCTTGCCCAAGGTGTTCTGGTTTGCGTACAACGCGCTATACGACTTTGCGCCAATATCGTACATGTTCAGCCCGTCCCTTGCACTGCTGACTTTAGCAGTTTCTCTTGTGGGAATACTCGGAAGTGCATGGATGTCCTGCCGAAAGGAGCTTATCAGCCAGCCTGCGAAGCTGCTGCGCCCGCGCTCTGCAAAAAACGGCAAGCGGATTCTTTTAGAGCATATAACGCCTCTTTGGAAACGTCTTACCTTCCTTCAGAAAATTACACTGCGCAACATGTTCAGATACAAGCGCAGGCTGATTATGATGCTTATAGGCATAAGCTGCTGCTCGGGACTTGTTGTTACTGCGTTCGGCGTCCGCGACTCAATGATAGACACCGGTTCTCTGCAATTTGACACTGTGCAGATATACGATATGGAGGCATCGTTTGCGGATGGCTCGTCCGACGCCGCGGAACAAGCGCTGTCTGATGTGGACGGCATAGAAAACTGGCTGTTTTGCTCCGTGCAGCGCATGGATGTTATGTCTGACGGAGCTTTATGCTCGGTAAGCCTGTACAGCTTTGACGACGCCTCTTCCCTGCCTCAATATTGGGATCTTCACTCAGGCGACTCCTCCGTGACCTTTCCTAAAGACGGCGAAGCAATTATAGGCACAAAAGTGGCTCAAAGGCTTTCTCTTTCAGTGGGAGATTACATGGAGATACAAAACACGGATATGCAAACCACGACGGTCGCCGTAAGCGGGATATTCGACAACTATGCCGATAACTTTGTAATGGTTTCTTCCGGCACTCTTGAAAACGCATTCGGAGACTGGTCGGAAAACACAGCTCTGCTCAATATAAGCGGCGACGCCGAAAGCATTGCGGAGTCCCTGACGGAGCTTGAGGAAATATCCGGCGTTTCACGTCTTAGCGCGACAAGAGACAACGTAGATAACGCCCTGTCCTGCCTCGATTACATCATCTGGCTTATCGTGCTGTTCTCAGGCGCTCTCGCTTTCATAGTCATCTACAATCTTACGAATATTAATATTGCGGAACGTAGCCGCGAGATTGCAACCGTAGAGGTGCTCGGCTTTTATCCAAAGGAGACCAACAGCTATGTGCTCAGAGAAAATCTGGTATTATCAGTGCTGGCAAGTATTATAGGGCTGCCGCTCGGAGTTTTGTTCCACAAAATCGTCATGCATATGATATCCATAGACGTCATGAACTTCCCGATTTACATTAAGCCTATAAGCTTTGTGCTTGCATTTATATGCACGGTATTGTTTGCAGTGGCGGTAAATATAGTTATGAGACGCAGGATTGCCAAAATCAACATGGCAGAGTCGCTTAAGGCTGTGGAATAGTATTCTTCCATCTGCCGCCGCGGCGATACAAATAAGAAACAGAAGCCTTGGCATTGTCTAAGGCTTCTTATTTTTCATAGATATAAAAAGAGCTTCCCGCAATAAGCGGGAGGCTCGTGTATTTTTATATTTTGCTTTTGAATCAGCCCTTCATGGCTTCTTCAACAGCAACAGCGCAGGCCACTGTAGCGCCGACCATCGGGTTGTTGCCCATGCCGATAAGACCCATCATCTCAACGTGAGCGGGAACGGAGGAAGAGCCTGCGAACTGAGCGTCGGAGTGCATTCTTCCCATGGTGTCGGTCATGCCGTAACTGGAAGGACCTGCCGCCATATTGTCGGGGTGGAGGGTTCTGCCCGTTCCGCCGCCGGAAGCAACAGAGAAGTACTTAACTCCGTTTTCAACGCACCACTTCTTATATGTTCCGGCAACAGGGTGCTGGAATCTGGTCGGGTTAGTTGAGTTTCCGGTGATGGAAACGCCGACGTTCTCAAGCTTCATGATAGCGACGCCCTCGGGAACGTTGTCAGCGCCGTAGCACTTAACGTCTGCCCTCGGACCGTTTGAATACGCCTTTGTGTATACTACCTTTACCTCTTCGGTAAACGGGTCAAACTCTGTCTCGACATAGGTAAAGCCATTGATTCTTGAGATTATGAAAGCGGCGTCCTTGCCAAGACCGTTGAGAATAACCCTTAAAGGCTTAACTCTTACCTTGTTTGCGTTCAGAGCAATCTTGATAGCGCCCTCCGCGGCCGCGAACGACTCATGTCCCGCAAGGAAGCAGAAGCACTCGGTGTCCTCGGAAAGAAGCATCTTACCGAGGTTGCCATGACCAAGACCCACCTTACGGTTCTCGGCAACAGAGCCGGGAATGCAGAACGACTGAAGCCCGATGCCTATTGCGGCAGCGGCGTCGGCTGCCTTTGTGCAGCCCTTCTTTATGGCTATAGCGCAGCCCACGGTGTAAGCCCAAACGGCATTTTCAAAGCAGATAGGCTGCGTCTCTCTTACGATTTTATCGCAGTCGATACCCTTTGCAAGGGTGATTTCCTTACACTCCTCTATGGAAGAAATGCCGTATTCGGCAAGTACGGAATTTATTTTATCAATTCTTCTTTCGTAATTTTCAAACAAAGCCATGCTCTTAACCTCCTATTACTGCTTACGAGGGTCGATGTACTTAACAGCGTCATCAAATCTGCCGTAATGACCCATAGATTTGTTGTATGCGGTTGTAGGATCGTCGCCCTTCTTGATGAAATCTGTCATCTTGCCCAAAGATACAAACTCGTAGCCGATAACCTGGTCGTCCTCATCGAGAGCCATTCTTGTAACGTAGCCCTCAGCCATTTCAAGGTATCTTACGCCCTTGGCCTTAGTTCCGTACATAGTGCCAACCTGGCTTCTTGTGCCCTTTCCGAGGTCCTCAAGTCCTGCTCCGATGGAAAGACCGTCCTCAGAGAAAGCGGACTGGCTTCTTCCGTAGGCTATCTGAAGGAACAGCTCGCGCATTGCGGTGTTGATAGCGTCGCATACAAGGTCGGTGTTAAGAGCTTCCAAAACAGTCTTGCCGGGAAGGATCTCAGCGGCCATAGCCGCGGAATGAGTCATACCGGAGCAGCCGATAGTCTCGACAAGCGCCTCCTCGATAATGCCGTCCTTAATGTTAAGGGAGAGCTTGCATGCGCCCTGCTGAGGCGCGCACCAGCCGATACCATGGGTAAAGCCGCAAATGTCCTTGATTTCCTTTGCCTGAACCCATCTGCCCTCTTCCGGTATCGGAGCGGGACCGTGCTTAGGGCCTTTCGCCACACAGCACATTTGTTCAACTTCGTGTGAATAATTCATAGATGTAAACTCCTTTCAATAATCTCAAGAAACATGCTTTTATTATACACCACATATGCGGTTTTGACAAGCCGTTTTTACGGATATTATCTCAAGTTAATGATAATTATATCCTATTACACGTATACGGAATGCAATATTTCAGTGAATTAAATTGTATATATTACAAAGTATCTTGCCGCTCTGATTTAATATTTTGGCTTATACTTATACTTTAAAGGAAGGATGAGATTATGAAAAGGATAAGAAATATTTTGGCGCTGTTTCTAAGCCTTGCGCTTATCGTCGGCGCATCGGCAGGAGTGTCTGCACTTGATACATTAGAGCCGTTTGAAATCGAGAATGCCTATGTGGTGGACGTCAGTTATATCGAAAGCTCCGAAAGATACATGTTCAGCTGCGCGGCTGTTATAAGCGGCTACGGCGACGGCTATACCCCGTTTATCTTCTCGTTATCCGCTGAAGACATAACCAACTCCGACGGCAGCGCTGCGTCGGCGGAGCAGATAGAAGCCTTTAAAACGCTCACCATAAGCTATGACGGAATAATGCTTGAAACCTACCCGCTTCAGCTCGGGCTTGCATATTCTGCAAGCGGAAGCCCCGATACAAGCCTTACCGAAGAGGAGCAGGTGGAATACGCCGAGCTGTTTTCCTTAAACGACCCGATGATACCCGCTCCAGCTCCGGATGCTCAGCTGGACTCAGGCTCCGCAGCAGAGCCTGATTATGACGCCAACCCTCCGACTGGGGTAATGATTTGCTCAAGCCTTGCCGCAGCGGCGTCGGCGGCTTTGTATATAGCCTTTAACCGCAGGAAATAAATAATAACTTCGACTGAATATAAAAGACCGTTTGGCAGATTTGCCGGGCGGTCTTATTAATATATTAAACCAAAAAATTCCCCGCTATATTAATATAAACCCTTGATATTCAGGGGCGTATCTGTTATCTTTTTATTGTCAGCAAATCTAAAAGGAGGACTACACTGTAATGGATATTTCCAAGATTTCAAAACCCGGTTCGGCAAAGAGCAAAATGATCTATCACGAGGATTTTAACGCTCTGCACATTGGAACGCTTGAACCGAGAAGCTACTATGTCCCGTTTGCAAAGGGTGAAAACCCGTTTGACGACAGAAAAACATCAAGCCGCCTTGAGCTTTTGAACGGCGACTGGAACTTTAAGTACTATTCAAGCTTAATAGATCTCGAAGACGATTTTACAGACTCGGCATATGACAAAACAATACCAGTCCCGTCCAACTGGCAGATTCACGGCTATGACAGGGCTCAGTACACAAACGTAAGCTATCCGATACCGTTCGACCCGCCGTATGTGCCGGACGACAACCCCGTCGGCGTATATTACCGCAACTACAGCTATAAAAACGACGGCATGAGAAAAATAATCGTTTTTGAGGGCGTTGACAGCTGCCTGTACCTGTATGTAAACGACAGCTTCGCCGGCTACTCGCAGGTCTCCCACGCCACATGTGAATTCGACATAACCCCATACCTTAAAGAAGGCGAAAACAGGATAACCGCAGCAGTTCTGAAGTGGTGTGACGGAACGTATCTCGAGGACCAGGATAAGATCCGACTTTCGGGTATATTCAGGGATGTTTTCATGCTCTCGCGCCCGGAAAAAAGGCTTGAGGACTACGCTGTGAAAACCCTTATAGACCACGCCGGCGGAAGCGCCGAGCTTATTGTAAGCGTAAAGGGCGAAAGCGCCCGCTTAAGGCTCTGCGATAGGGACGGCGCCGTTTTATATGAGGGAGAAGCTTCCCCCGAAAAGCCGTTCCAGGCAAAAGTAGAAAAGCCTTATCTTTGGTCCGCGGAAGAGCCGTATCTATATGATCTTACAATAGAGACCGATAACGAACTTATCGGCGAAAAGGTTGGCTTTAGGGACATATGCGTCAGGGACGGCGTGCTTCTTGTAAACAACGTTCCGATTAAGTTCCGCGGCGTAAACCGCCACGACAGCTATGCAGACACGGGCTACTATGCGTCCGTGGAGCAGATGACGCGCGATGTCATCATGATGAAGGAGCACAATATAAACGCTGTAAGGACCTCACACTACCCTAACTCCCCTCTTTTCTATAAGCTTTGCGACGAATACGGACTGTATGTGATAGACGAGGCCGATTTTGAAACTCACGGCTGCGTCGAGATCCCTCGGAGCTTCAGGGATCTGTATGCCGATTACAGGAACATATCCCTGATATCGATGGATGAAAGATTCCAGAGCGCTATTATAGACAGGGGCGAGAAGCTTGTCTCAAGGGACAAAAACCGTCCGTGCGTTCTTTTCTGGTCTATGGGCAACGAAGCAGGCTACGGAATAAACGTACTTAAGGAAGCTGAGCGCATAAGGGAGCTCGACGATACAAGGCTTTTGCATTACGAGGGAATCTGCCACGCCATGGACGACACAGAGGACGTGTTCGACGTGGTTTCGAGGATGTATCCCTGGGACGGCAGCATGCAGGAGTATGCAAACGGCGACGACAAGCGCCCGTATATCCTCTGCGAATACTGCCACGCTATGGGCAACGGTCCGGGCGACCTTGAGGATTATCACAATATGTTCTACTCGAATCCCATCTTCTGCGGCGGCTTTATCTGGGAGTGGTGCGACCATGCGATGATAATAGGATATACCGCGGACGGCAAGCCCAAATACGGCTACGGAGGAGACTACGGTGAAAGGCATAACGACGGAAACTTCTGCATGGACGGTCTTATATACCCTGACAGGACTCCGCACACGGGTCTTAAGGAGGCAAAGCAGGTATACCGCCCGATAAGAGTAAGCCAAACAGATAAAAAGGGCGTTTTCGAGCTTAAGAGCTATCTCAATTTTGTTCGCGCCGAGGACTTTCTCGCAGGAAGCTATGAAATAGCGGACTGCGGCAATGTAATATGCAGCGGAAAATTTGATTTTGAGCTTGAGCCGATGGGAACGGCTTATGTAACCATTCCCGACGCCGAAAAAGCGGACGGAACAAGCGTATATATCAAATTCAGCTTTACCGCTGGGAAGGATATGCCCTGGTGCGAAAAGGGCTATGAGGTATGCTTCGATCAGCTCAAGATAAAGGAGCTTGACATAAAAACTCAACCGGCGAAATCAAAGGATGAGATCTTTGTCAGCGACGAGCCGTTAAAGGCGGTCATATCGACCGGTAAGCTTCGCTATGTGTTCGACAAGAGACACGGAGAGATTGCGTCTATCGAAAAGGACGGCAAGCGGCTTATTGACAGACCGATATCGTTAAACTTCTTCCGCGCACCGACAGACAACGACTCCATGAGATGGGACTGGTACAGAGCGCATCTTAACGACTACATTGTAAAAATTTACGACGTGAGCGTGAATAAGAGCGGCGATTTTGCCGAGATACGCGTATTCGAGGGCTTTGAGTGGAGTCAGCATCAGCCGTTTGCAAGAGCAAATACGGTTTATAAAATATACCGCGACGGCACGCTGGAGATATCTAGCAGCCTTGAAACTACAGTCAAGGTGGATTTGCTGCCGAGGTTCGGAATAAGGCTGTTTGTAAACAAGTCCTTTGACACCGCGGAGTACTACGGCTACGGTCCTTACGAAAGCTATATCGACAAGCACAGGGCGTCATACCTGGGACTATTCAGGGATAAGATTGAAAATATGTATGAAGACTATGTCCGTCCACAGGAAAACTCTTCGCATTGGGGCTGCAAATACGCCTCTGTGATAAGCGGCGACACAATCATACGCTTTGAATCAAAGCACGACTTCTCCTTTAACGCAAGCGAATATACTCAGGAGGAGCTTTCGCAGAAGCGCCATAATTTTGAGCTTGAAAAGTGCGACAGCAACGTCATCTGCGTAGACAGCGAGATGGCGGGCGTAGGCTCAAATTCCTGCGGTCCTGCGCTGAGGGATCAGTATCGCATTAAGCTTCCTAACGTTGAGCTTGATATAAGAATGATTATAAAGTAAAGCAAGCTGTAACGCCGCCGGCATATTGCTTTTTCAGCAGTGCCGGCGGCGTTACAGCTGCTTAAGAGAAGCCACGACATTTTACGGTTATTGCGCAAAGGTTATTGACTTTTTTGCTGTCAGGTGATAACATAATACTGTTGTATTTATGCCGCTGTGGTGGAATAGGCAGACACAAGGGACTTAAAATCCCTCGCCCTTAAAGCGTACCGGTTCAAGTCCGGTCAGCGGCACCAAACCGGCGCAAAGAGTGCATGACTCCGTTTTCGGAAACGGTCTGCGGCTTTTTTCTCAAAACTGCGTCCGCTCTCTTCCGTACTTTTCCAACCGCAACATGACGTGCCGGACTCACAGTTGATTTTCCGGTTGCGACACAGGCATTTACTTTATAAACTATACCCATAGCCTGCCAGCATAAAAACGTTGAATAAAGCATTTCGGAGGCATAGCTCAGCTGGTCAGAGCGCACGCTTCACATGCGTGAGGTCGCGGGTTCGAGCCCCTCTGTCTCCACCAATCCGCTGCGGACGTCACATTGTCCGCAGCGGATTTTTCATAAGTCACATATCGTAAATTATTCCGCGATCATCTTTCAAATCAAGCCCGCTTTACCGAAATGGTATTTTGTTTTTTCCTTGCACTATGGTTTTTGGCTCTTTTCGTAAAGTCTTAATCGGTATATTACTATTTAAAGTTTTTACTAACTTAGACTATATTTAAACTTATTTTTCACACATCATAATGTGTTATGTTATTTTTTATATTTTTAAGTATAATTTTTTTAAAATTATTGACATTTTTATTTATTGATGATATATTATAGACAAAGAAAATTACAATATAGAGCGTATAAAATGGTATATTTAATACGCTTTAAAATTGTGCTGCAGCAATTTAAATTAGCCTTTTATAGTGTAATAATCTATATAGATGATTCGTTTTTATCTGTATAGTAATAAATTTAATTATAAAGGAGCATTTATTATGAGAAAATTTTTAAGGACCATTATGATAGCCGCTTTATGTATGCTTATAATAACAACTAATGTGTTTGCTGCACCAACGAATACCGTTATAACTTCCGGAATCTATGATACGCAACTTGATGTTGCCGCAATTGGGGCTCCAAATGCATTTGGCTATAATGGTAATTGGGAAATTATTAAAAAAACTCCGTTGTATGATGTCGACGAAAATATTATAGCTTATTGCTATGATATGAAAAATGTCTCGTATAATAATCATGATGACTATAAAACTGCATATGTAGTTATAAATGCTACTAACTAAGGAAGCGTCGTTTTGATGATGGGAATTAATGGAATATCTCCTTATTATACCGAAAATTATGACCGTGCCTATTTTTTCGGAGCACTTAAATACTACGGTAAGAAAGGCGAAGAAATAATTGATTTATCAACGGATATAATAATCAATAAGACAGACTTATTTACTATAAGCAATGAGTATAAGGAAAGTGTTGCAAAATCAAGTATAAGCGTTGAGCAAATAGAAAATTGCCGCCTTGCACTTGTCAATATAGCAAGCAACAGAGAAGCATCAACGCTATTAATGAGAAACAGATCAATATCGATTAATAACACCTTAACAGAAAATCAGAATGGAACAGGTAATATCTGTGTCTACAGTGGTATCGTGGTTGCGCCCCAACGGCTATAGCAATGATGGTTATGTCAAAGTATTCATATCTCAACAGCACATCTCTCATTGATAACCTTGCAAATTCAATGGGTACTTTGTCAAATGGTAGTACGCCTATAAAAAATATCACGAATGGCACATTAAATTGTTTAATATCATCTGGCATGCAGTACCCTACATATTGTGGATGGGCGAGCACTCAATCAAACGGAGTCCCCTATCCCGGATTCAGTTATAATAGCAAAGAACTATATAAAGCCTCCATTGACATGAATAACCCTGTGGGAGTGTATATTGGTAGCAGTTCTGTAACGACGCCTGGATATCCCAATGGTATTCAAGGCGCACATATGATGACTGGAATTGGCTACTTATATGATCTCTCTGTTGGAACTCTTTTTGGAGATTATATTAACTGCTACACAACTCAAGTCTCAGACGGAGTGGTGCTATTCCCCCATGAATACATCAGCGCTACAAAATGTAGCATGGTTTCTTCTATTGTGGTGATATAGTAAAATATTGTCGGGAGGTGCTGTAGATGAAAAAGTCACGCGCGATTATTTTCATTATTTCATTCGTTCTTATCCTTTGCCTCTGCGCATGCTCAAATAATAACGCCGACGGGCCTGTGATTACTGACGAGCCAAATACTGTCACTCAGGGAAACACCAATGTTATGGAAGAGACCGCAGCTGTTCCGGAGGAAACAGAAGCGCCCGAAACCACAGCCACCGAAACCGAAGCGCCTGCGACAACCGTACCTGTCACTGAGCCGCCAGTAACCACCACCGCGCCTGCTTCAGAAACTCCGGCAACCGAAGTCAAAGAGGACTTTGAGGTCAGCCCGGCAAGCGGAACAAAATATGCTGTTGACAGCGTAAACGTCAGAACCGGACCTGGCACTAATTACGGCAGGGTCGGACACCTTGACAAGGGCGAGGCGGTCGAAATCACCGGTCTATGCGAAAACGGCTGGTACAGAATAGAATTTGAGGGCGGCGAGTACTTCGTAAGCGGCAGCTACCTGGCAGATGAAATGACTGATACCGGCGATGATAACATTGACCTGACAGGCGATGAAGGCGTCGAAATACAGCTTCCAGACGGCAATGTGTGGGAGATCTCAAATGTAACCAAAATCGTATATGATCCCGGCATACCCGGGCAGGCGACGGGCGAGGTAACATCGGCTGAGGAAATATCCGAGGTGTTAGAAATGCTGGCAGAAGCCGAATACGTTGAGCCGTTGGGCGGACCCGGCTGGGTCGGAGGACCTGTTATCCTCTTCTACAGCGGCGACGAGCTTGTCTTCCGCCTTGCCTTTGCTGAAGGAGAGCTGTGGAATCTCAACGAATGGGACGGGGTCTACGCCGTTGAAAACGCCTGGTCAGACGAGCAGTGGCGCAAGTTCTTCTCCATGCCTGACACATCTGCCTACTGAAAACGCGGGTTGTTTATTCCGTAATAAAACGTCATACCAAAACAAATAAATTCCCTCGTCGGATATTCGGTTCAGCGCGGGATACATAAACTTTAAGTCAATAGACATTTATCGGAGGTACGTCAATATGAAAAAACTAAAAGCACTTTTTCTGCTTGCAGTGATTGTCGTGTCAGCAAGCATAAACATCTCCGCTTCCGGCAATCAGGAATATGATGTTGGCGTAAAAATTAATCCCCTTATTGAGGCGGACAGCCTGAGCGAGTTTTCCGATAAGCTTGCGTCGCTAAGTATAGATGATATAAAAACAGGTATGCCTTATACCACTGATGATCCCGATATCTTGGAAGAAGTCTACAACGATGTTATCGAGCGGATAGAATCAGGCGCAGACGCCCTGTTTATACCGGATATCGACTGCGATATCACCGGTCTCTCAACAAGTATGGGCAGAGAAGATTATAGCGTATGATGGGAAACATTACAGAATATATATTGGTCCGGACGACGACGTCGCTCTTTCAAGCAGATGCCGGTTCAGATATAACGGTATTGACTTCCTGCTTTCAGATGGCGAGCCATATCATGTTGCCAGTGATAATGTGATAGAAATGTACGGAACTCAGGTTGCATATAGGAATTATCCCTTCGGAAGTACATTCATTTATTTCCGCATAGGAATAAATAACTTCAGAATAACGGTCAATGATAACCTGACCTTAGACGAAATCATGGCTCTTCCCGAAGGAATGTTTGATCCGACCGATAGCGCTGAGCTTTAAGGATATCAGGGACGGCAAATATACGCAGACCTCCGAGAGCATAGAGATAGAAGACCCGCAGCAGCCATATATAGACCGCAACGAGGAAGATGTCGTGCTTGAATAAGGAATAAAGTAATCCCCCGAACGAGTGTTCGGGGGATTTACTGTTTTATCCGGCTTGCTATATTGCCGGTTTGCTGATCTGAATATATATTTACTTAGTCTGCTGTGGCTTTTTCTTCTTCCTTACCGCTACGACTATTACCGCCGCTGCCGCCGCTACAACGACAGCCGTAGCAGCCGCCGCTATTATAATGACCGTCGAGTCGGATGTCTTGGGTCTCTGATTGAGAAGCGAATACTCCGGCAGCTCGCCCGGGTCGCTGAGCGAAATGGGAGTGATCACAAACTTATCAAAGTTTGGCGTGTAATTCTTGAGATACTCTGTCGCGGGAGTTTCGGTAGAGCCTCCAAACGTAACGTTCCAGCTGTTGTCGTTGTAAATCTTTATGGTGTTCTCCCCTTCGACAAGATCAACATAGATCGTCTTTTCGTCGAAGGTATCGTCAGAAAAGGAATTTCTGAAGAAGTACCTGTTGGTTTCGTTCTTCACGCTCCTCAGGTCCATTATCCAGATCACGCCATCGGTCAGCTCGCCTACATATACGTCGTCGGGAAGGTCCTTGCTGATATCTATGCTCTGAGTGCCGTTTGGCATAACGTAGATGTTTTCCTCCGCTTCGGTAGGCTCAACATATTCTCTGATGATGATGTGCGTCACCTGAACAGACGGGGTTTCCGTGGTTGCCTTTACCAAAAGCTCTACCCTTCCGTTTTCATTAAGGTCGGCGTCCGAAACATCTACCGGCACGCTCTTTTCAAGCTGTTCACCGTTGCCCAGAACCAGCTCCGCGGTGGTTTCCTCCATTCCGTCGGCTATAAAATGAATAGTGGGCTCTGAACCGTTGCCCCAGGTATTGCTGAAGCCGACGGTTATATCGTACTTGCCGGGGTCAAGCTCGAACTTGTACGCAACGTATCTCGGCTCTATTCCGTCCTCATACTGGTTGTGGGCGTAGCGGAAGGTGGTTTCCTTTCGCTGACCGTCCTCAATGCTGCCGGTTGTTCTCTGGTATGTGGTATATACAGCCTTGTCGTTTGGGTCGCTGGACGAAAACGCATACTCGCCATCCGAAATTATCTCTACTCCCCAGCTGTATCCTGTCTCGTCTTCGCCGTATATCCTGTCGGTCACGGTGTTGAGTATTCCAAACTCGTCCCCCTCGGAAACCGTTTCGGGATTATGGTCGCCGCAATCTACAAAGTAGTAAACAGTTCTTGTATCCTCCGGAATATCCTGAACGTCAAATACGGGAGAATCAGACTCGCCGTTTACCTCGAAAACAGCATATTTATCTATGATTTTAATGTTATATCCATGCGTTCCCGCTATATCCTCGTTGGAATGGTATACAGTCAGCGCGTATCTTCCCGCTTTCGGGGCATTGTAGGTAAGCTCGAGATAATCAGGGTTTGTGTATGACCCTGCCATTCCCGCGACATATTCTCCTCCGGAAGCGCCGTCGCTCTCCAGCACGACGATATTGTCCTTCATATCGGAGGGTATGCAGTCCTCGGCCTCAAAAACAGTGGACGCCTCGCCGTAATCCCCCGCAGACACCTTCATATAATCAAGCTCTGCAGTGCCGTCTATATCCACCACGTTTATGCCCTTTTCAAGGAATATAACAGCTGACGCCTCCTGCCAGCTTTGCGACGCAGGAACATCAAGAGTCGTTATTATATTGTCAAGCGTGACCGCAGTATTTCCCACATAGATGTTGGTCTTTGCTCCCTCCTCGGAGTAAACGCCGAGGGTAAAATCATATAATCCGCTCTCCGGGACTACTACAGTAAACCTGACTCCTCCGCCCTCCGGGACGGATCTGTCGGCAAGGCCGGTTATATATCCGCTGCCGGAATAGCCGTCGATTTTCGTCTGAGTTGACACGGTGGAATCATCGTTTCCGACAAGCTTGTTAAAGTCGCCTTCCTCCGCCTCAAAGGTCTTTGAGTACGCAGGCGCGCTGTCTCCCGACTCGCTGATATAGGTCACTCTCAGAAAATCGTGGAACACCATTCCGTCATCTATTCCCTCTCCGGAAACTATTTCGATAGTGTGCTCGCCCGAGTCAAGATGAGCGTAAATCGACTTTATTCCGGTCATCGTCTGCCACAATGTAGACTTCATGACCTCATCTGAAGCCTCTCCGCCGTCTATGGAAAAGCTCTGCATCACGTTTACGGGGTCATGCGTGTCCATATTTCCGCGGTCAGTTCCCTGACCGTTTCCGTATACGAAATCAAGACGGTAAAGACCTTCCCTGTCTATGTCTATTGTATATATAAGCTCTGCTCCGGTCGGCATGTCTACAGCTCTCGCAAAATCTCCGCTCTGGGACATGTAGTAATAGGGGCTGGTGTTGGCGTCTGTCTTTGACGCGAGCAGCGAGACTTCTGCGTCCTCAGCCTCATATACAACCGAATTCCTTGTGTAGCTTATATCGCCTGCCGTTTCGTCGTCAGCCGCCTGCATAACGGTTACCTTATATGCGTTTTCAAAGCGAGCGCCCTCGATTTCTACTATAACCTTGCCGTCGCTTACCTCAAATGTTCCCTCTATGATCGTCGGGGGCTCGTCAAGAGCGCCGTGGAAGCCGGTGAACATGGTCTCCTCTACCCTGACATGCACCTTTTTTGCGCCTCTGAAGGCGTCCGTCTTTGTTATATTGTCAAGCTCGACGGTGATGTCACCCGTAAAGCCGCCCAAAATCGTCGTAGAAAGCTTTTTTGACTCGTCCATAGTGGACAGGCCGTAAAGCAGGTCGTACTCTGTAGATGAGCTTACCGGCTGAGTAACTCCCGACATATCTCCATACCACTTGTAAAGCCACCACGCTCCGTTTCCTTCGTTCGCGGAAGCGGCAAGGTCGTTAAGGTTGTTCGCCTGATGCCAGAACGGCAGGCATCCTGTCACCTTTTCGTCCTCTATCCTTGCAATCCAGTTTACAAGCCTTCCGGGCACTCCGCAATACGCCATTTCGGCGTACTCGTTAAAGCACACCTGCGGTATCTCGGGTATTCCCGACGTTCCGTTCGCCTCGTTGTATCTGTCCCAGTTTGTGTTTTCCCACACCTGCCTGAACCTGTCCATATGATTGGACATATCCTTAAGGCATGATGTCTCCAGCTCGTGCCACGTTATAACATCCGGCATACAGTTGTAATCCGCGCAGTACTGTATAAAGCTTTCCATATTCTGACCGGCTGTAAACGCGAGATCATAATAAAACGAATTCGGGCCTGCAATGCATGCTCCTGGATCCACGGACTTTATCGATTCGTAGTAATTCCTCCACGAAAGCTGGAAATCAAATCCCGCAGGAGTTCCCTCGTTTATCGGGACGTATACTATGGCCTCGTCGATATCGATAACTGCGCCTATAGCGTCCTTTGGATTATCCGGCGTGCCGTGCTCCTCGTTCCAGGCGTTTTTCCACGCGACTACTGCCGGGCAGATATAGTTTACCAGATCGTCGCAATACCTTTGCGTGGTCGCTGTGACTCCGAAAACTCCGTAGTAGTTGCTGTTATACATCTGGACCTGCTGTCCGCCGCTCTCCAAAAACGTCTTTGCAACGTCAAGCGCGTCGCCATACGGATGCTCTGTTCCCACAGCGCCCTTTGTAACTAAAATCTTAGACTTCAGAGGTACTATGGTATTCGTAGTAGGTACTCCCTCGCTGCTCACTCCGTACAAAAATCCCGCCGCGCCGTGAACTATTTCACCGGTGTTGTTTTTCGGAGTCATATCGACACTTAGCGTCGCGCTCTGAGCCTGGCTGCTGCCGACGGCATACACTGTGCCGTCAAGCGGGGCAAGGCCCGCAGCCACCGCCACAGCGAGCGCCAAAGCAGTAAGCTTCGTAGTTATTTTCTTCTTAATGCTTTTCATATTTGTTCTCCCAAGCAAATGTTAATGTATTTATATTATTATGATATCTTTAATCCGATGATATGTCAACATTGATTATTAAGTCGCTACAAATATGTTTGCATACATCAAGATTTTCATCAGCAATTGTCATTTTATTGTGCAGTCTAATGAATTATGCGCGATTTTTCACACGATGACAATTACTTATAATAAAAATACCGCCATGCATTCATTATTGCAAAGTGGTATTTTTTATTTCATATTGTTTTATTTAGTCTCATTATTTTGTATATCGACGTTCCTGTTAAACTCGATGGACACCGTTGTGCCGACGCCCTCTTCACTGTTAATAGATATTTCAGCACCGTGATATATCGCTCCGTGCTTAACTATTGACAATCCAAGACCCGTCCCGCCTATCAGCTTGGAATGGCTCTTGTCAACCCTGTAGAATCGCTCAAAAACACGGCTTATATCCGACTTCGGAATGCCTATTCCGGTATCCGAAACGCTCAGCGTTACATTTCTGTCAGAAGCCGCAACCGTAACCTTCACTTTTCCGTCCGGCTTGTTATACTTTACAGCGTTGTCCATAAGATTAAATATCATTTCGTCAAGAATCTTTTTAACACCGTATACTTCTTCGTTTCCGCCTTCAATGGTAATTTTAATTCCGTTTTTATCAGCCTCCGGCTTTAAACGCCTGGCAATGTCCTGAGACAGCCTGAGCAGATCGACATGCTCCTTTTCAAAAACAACAGTACTGTCATCAAGCTCCGAAATCTTAATGATGTCGCTCACCAATGTGATAAGCCTTTGAGCCTCGTCGTAAATGGATTTTGAAAAGTCTGCGACAGTAGCCTGCGGCACGCCTCCGTCCTTCATCATTTCAGCAAAGCCCGAAATAGATGTGAGAGGGGTCTTGAGCTCATGCGACACGTTGGAAGTAAACTCTCTCCTGAGCCTCTCCCTCTCCACGCTTTCAGTAATGTCGAGAATGATTATAACCGCTCCTATAACCGCTCCGTTCTCAAAGACGGGATTTGCAATCAAGCGATACGTTTTACCTTGAAGAGGCATTTCACTTTCAGCTCTGCTGCCGGAAAGGACTTTTTCAATAACATTTCTAAAATCCTTAGCGCGGTTTAAAACAAGCACGCTGCCGTTCACCTGCTCGCGGTTTATACCAAGAAGGTCAAGCGCAGCCGAGTTATATGTCAATACATTCGTCTCACTGTCTATAACCAAAAAGCCCTCACTCATATTTTCGGTTATAAGTATAAACTCTTCCTGCCTTTGCCTTGCTTTCTCAAGCTGCTCGTCTATGGTGCGGCGCTGCAATGCGATTTTCCTCAAAAGCGGGGTAAGCTCCTCGTATGTGTCGTTTTTCTCGGGATTATCCAGATCAAGCGAGTTTATCGGTCTTACAATGCTTTTAGAGGCCCTATCAGACAATATAAGCGAAAGTATAATCGCAACAATCAGAACTACAACTACAGGCCACAAAATGTTCAAAAGCGCAGCGAAAACAGAATACTGCACGGCGGAGACCCTGAGCACGTTGCCGTCGTCCATAATGGCAGCGTAATATACAGTGCGCTCCATAATAGTATCAGAATACCTGACGCTCATTCCGGTTCCGCTCTCAAGCGCCTCTTTAACCTCTTCCCTGTCAAGGTGGTTTTCAAGCTCAGATTCGTCCGCAACCGTATCGATAAGCACGTCTCCCTCCGGAGATATTACGGTCACTCTCTCGTCGGTGCTTCCCTCAAGCCCCTCGACAAAGCCTATGCCGTCCTGCTCAATGCCGTATGATATGTACTCAGCCCTTGCCTCGAGCTCTCTGGTAAGCTGCCTCTCAAAAAAGTCGTATAAGATGCCCATTATAAGCACTACGCTTGCAGCAAGAACCACAATCGCAACCAGCATCGCAAGTCGAAAAATTCTTTTACTCATAGTCAGTTCTCTTTCGATATCTTATATCCGATATTTTTTACCGTTACGATATAGCGCCCGGCAGACTTCAGCTTTACGCGCAGACTTCTTATGTGAACGTCAAGGGTTCTTGACTCACCGTAAAATTCTCCCCATACGCGGCTGATAAGCTCCTCGCGCCTTATTACCTTTCCGTTTGCTTCAAGAAGCGCCGTAAGCAAGGAATACTCCTTGTACGACAGGGAGATATCCTCTCCGCCCACTTCTATGATATGCTTTTCGGTGTTGACGTACAGCTCGCCCACGTTAAATACTTTTTCAACCTGATTACGCATTACCATGCTGCGCCTTAAAACCGCTCTTACCCTTGAAGTAAGCTCGGTCATGCCAAACGGCTTTGCTATGTAATCGTCTGCTCCCATATCAAGCCCCGTCACCTTGTCGAACTCGCTGTCTTTTGCGGTAAGCATGATTATTGGCAAAACCTCCGACTCTGACCTGAGCTTTTTGAGAATGGACAGACCATCCTCCTCCGGAAGCATTATGTCTAAAAGAACCAAATCCGGTCTTTGGGCATAATATCCCTTCCAAAACTCGCTGGGCAGCGAATAGCCGTTTACCTCATACCCTTCCTTAGAAAGGGCATAGGATATAAGCTTTCTTATATTTTCGTCATCCTCCACCAAATATATCAGCGCCGTTTTTTCACCCTGAGGCTGCATCGGCAAGTTCTCCTTTCACATATTGAAAAGACCGTCTGTCTCTCTACGCGACAGCATATCTGCGATCTCTGAAAATATCACATCAGTTTAAGCTGTATTTTATTATACTGACGTTTTTATGCGATGACAAGAGGATTATTCATATTCGCCTATTATAGCGTAAATTACCCACTGAGCTATATTTACTGCGTGATCTCCTATACGCTCAAAATACTTTGCGATCATAAGAAGGTCTATAAGCGCCTCAGCGTCATCCTTGTTAGACCTTACAGCGTCAATAAGCTCGTTCTTGAGCTGTATGAACAGGTCGTCGACGTTGTCGTCCATGGCGACAACCGCTCTTGCCGCAGAAACATCCTTCTTTACAAACGACTCGATGCAGTTTGTAACCATCCTGGACGCAGCCTCCGCCATATCGGCAATATGAGTCTTGCTGCTTATCCCCGAGGAGGATACGTATTCGGCGATCTCGGAAATATCAAACGCCTGATCGCCTATTCTCTCCATGTCGGATATCATTTTCAATGCCGAAGAAATAACCCTAAGATCGGTCGCAACAGGCTGCTGCTGAATGAGCAGCCTCATGCAAAGACCTTCTATATCACGCATCTTGCGGTTAATCTGCTCCTCCGCCTCCGCGACGTTGTCCTTCATCCTGCGGTCGTTTTCTATAAGGTATTTGACTGCGCAGCTTATAGCGTCCTCGCACAGGGCGCCCATAAGGATAAGCTCTGTATTGAGCTGATTAAGCTGGAATTCAAAACGGTTTCTCATACTATCAACACTGCCTTTCTAAAATATCAGCCGAATCTACCGGTTATGTAGTCCTCGGTGCGCTTGTCATGAGGAGTAGAAAACAGCGTCTCGGCCGAATCAAACTCAACCACCTCTCCCAAAAGGAAGAAGGCTGTTTTATCTGAAATTCTTGCCGCCTGCTGCATGTTATGAGTAACTATGACTATAGTATACTTTTCCTTAAGCTCAAGCACAAGATCTTCTATCTTAGACGTCGATATCGGGTCAAGAGCAGACGTAGGCTCGTCCATAAGAAGTACCTCCGGCTCAACCGCTAAAGCTCTTGCGATGCAAAGCCTCTGCTGCTGTCCGCCGCTCATTTCAAGCGCGCTTTTTTTCAGCCTGTCTTTGCATTCATCCCAAATAGCGGCCTGCTTCAAGGACTTTTCAACTATTTCGTCAAGCTTTACCCTTGAACGTATGCCGTGAATCCTCGGTCCGTACGCTATATTATCATATATACTCATTGGGAACGGATTCGGCTTCTGGAACACCATTCCGACCTGTTTTCTAAGCATGTTTATATCGACGTTTTTGTAAATATCCTTTCCCTTTATAAGTACCTTGCCCTCGATTTTGACATTGCCGACAAGATCATTCATTCTATTAAGGGTCTTAAGAAAGGTAGATTTTCCACATCCCGAGGGACCTATAAGCGCGGTTATCTGGTGCTCCGGCAGGGAAATGTTGATATCCTTTAAGGCATGGTTTGTATCGTACCAAAGGTTCAGCGACTGAGTTTCGATAATATTGCTCATTTTTTACTCTCCTTCTTCAGAAGTTTTGCCGCGAGATAAGCTGCAATATTGATAATAAGTGTTATTACAAGAAGTATCGCTGCGATTGCAAACGCCGTATCCATATCTCCGCGTTCCTTTGCGAAAACATACATCGCAACTGTAAGCGTTGAGCCTGCGTTTCCGGGTGTAACTGCATCTATAACGCTGAGCATCTCATCAGCCATACCGGCAGTAAACAGAAGCGCCGCGCTTTCTCCGACAATTCTTCCTATTGAAAGTATGCAGCCGGTCACTATACCATCTACAGCGGATGGCAGGACAACCGTCCTTATCATATGCCATTTTCCTGCGCCCAAGGCAAGCGAGCCTTCACGATAGCTGTTAGGCACTGTCTTTAAGCTTTCGCAGGAGGTTCTTATAACTACTGGAAGGGTCATTATGACAAGCGTCAGAGCACCTGCTAAAATACTTGTCTGAAGCTTCATCGCCTCGCAGAACACAAGCATACCTACAAGTCCGTATATAATCGACGGGATGCCCGCGAGCGTCTCGACAGCGTACTCTATTACCCTTACCGCTTTTTTGCTCCTGGCGTATTCATTAAGGTATATAGCTGCGCCTGTTCCGAGCGGAAGTACTATTATGAGGGTTATGAATATTATGTATATTGTATTGAGAATATTTGGAAGTATTCCCGTTCTTTCGTGTATAAAGCTGCTTTCAGTTGAGAGAAGCTCCCACGTGACATTGGGAAGCCCCTTGACAAAAATGCAGCCTATCAGGAACAAGAGCAAAGCAAGCAGGATCGCCACCGACAGGTATATAAAGAAGTTGAGCATTCCGCTCTTAAATTTTCTTTTCCTTGATATAGAAGCTAAATCATTCATATTCTTATTCCTTACTAAAAACTATTTGTCCTTACCATTGCCCTTGCTCACGATCAGGTTAAGTATCAAATTAATTATCATAATAAATACGAACAGCACCAGCGCAACCGAGAACAGCGCCTCGCGGTAAAGTCCGGATGAATATCCCATTCCGCTTGCAACGGCCGTCGTAAGAAATCTTACGCTCTTAAACAGACCCGGCATATTCGCAACGTTTCCCGACACCATCATTACCGCCATGGCCTCTCCTATCGCTCGTCCCGTTCCCAACACGACAGCCGCCATAATGCCGCTCTTTGCAGCTGGAAGCGTTACTTTAAATATAGTCTCGGTCTTTGTAGCTCCCAAAGCAAGCGAAGCCTCCTCATATTCCCTTGGGACAGCCTTTATAGACGTAGCCGACATCGAAATTACGGAAGGAAGTATCATTACCGACAAAACTATAATTGCAGATAAAAGGTTTGCTCCGTCCGGAAGGTTAAATAATTCTCTTACCGCGGGTACAACAAACATCATTCCTACAAGTCCGTATACAACGGACGGGATGCCTGCAAGAAGGTCTACTGCCGAACTGATTACCGAAGATACCGGTCCGCTTGACTTCTTTGCTAAGAAGATTGCGCACATAAGACCTATAGGCACGCCTATAAGGACAGCTCCGAACGTGCCGTATACAGAGGAAAGTATAAACGGAAGTATTCCGTACTGCGGGTCGTCGGGTTGAGGGCTCCACACTGTTCCGAAAAGAAATTTAAAAAGCCCGATTTCCCTGATTGCGGGAATGCCTGAGATTATCAGATATACGGTTATTATAATGACAAAGGCGATGGCAATAAATCCGCACGCCGTGAAGATTATGCTCATCATTTTGTCTATAAACCTCGCCGCTTTTCGCAGCGCATTATGTAGCTTACTCATACTTGAATTCTCCGGTATTACAATTATTCAGATATCAAGACTGCACCCTTTTTGCGGGCGCAGCCTTGACTTAGTTTGTGATATGTCGCCTGTTAGTTTGCCGGAACAGCGCCTGCTCTTTCAATGTACTCCGCAGCTTCGTCGCTGAGCATGTAGTCGAAGAAGTCCTTGGCAGCGCCAGTAAGCTCCTCGCCCTTTCTTGTTACCAGTACAAAGTTACGCTGTACTGCGTATGTACCGTCAAGGATAGTCTCGTTTGAAGGGGCTACACCGTTGATTGAAACGGTCTTTACTGTATCTCCTACAGCCGAGAGAGATGCATATCCGATTGCGTTGGGGTTAGATGCAACCGCCTGGATTACGTCTCCGGTAGCAGTAAGCTCCTGAGAGTATATGCACTGATCTTCAGTTCCGGTGATTGACTCGAAGCCGTCTCTTGTTCCGGAAGCCTCCTCGCGTCCTATGCATACGATAGGAGCATCGCTTCCGCCAACCTCACTCCAGTTTGTAATAGCGCCGGTGTAGATATCGGCAAGCTGCTCAAGAGTAAGATCGGCAACAGCGTTCTCATTGTTTACGATGATTGCAATACCGTCTATCGCGAGAACTGTTCCGTCAAGCGTCTCAAGCTCCTCGTCCTTAAGGTCGCGGCTTGAAAGACCGATATCGCATCTGCCCTCAGATACCGCCTGGATACCTGCGCTGGAGCCTGTGGGATTGTAAGTAATAGTTACATCGTCGTGAGCCTCAGTGTAAGCCTCTCTGAGGTATCCGATAACACTCTCCATAGATGTCGAACCGTCGGTTGAAACAGTCTTAGACTCTGAATCGTCATTTTCATTTTCCGCGTCATTTTCAGCGTTGTTATTGACTTCATTATTTACACCATCATTACCGTTGGTCGTGCTGGGAGTATTTTCGGTCTCTCCGCATCCGACCAAGGCAAATACCATTACCAACGCCATAAGAATTACCGCACAAAGTCTTAATTTTTTCATGATTTCATTTCCTTTCGATTTTCGATTGAATGATTGTATTGCATTTTGTGCAAGTACAATTTAGCATCTTTAAAGTTAAGTCCGAAACCAAGCCAAAGTTAAATTTATGTTATGCTTTATCGTATTCCGTTAACACCCCGTAATCTGCTCCGCAGCAAACTAAATACTTTATAAATTTCGTTAGCGCTTATACTATTATAGTGTTAGCACTCTATGCGATAGTTTGTTAGCACTCAATATAATTAAGTGCTAAATTTCGTCGTATCATAACTGTTTCATCACATAATTATCACATACGCCTCCTATACTGATAATCGTTGAAAGGAAGAAAGAACCGAAAGGGATAAATCCCACAGGGCTTAATCCTCGAGATAATCAGCTAAGGAAGCGATTAAGATGTAACAGCTTGATTTAAAAAATGCATAAATCAAAAATCGTTACTTAAACTACTAAAAAGAATATTAAAAATGTTTGGAGGCTTTTATTATGTTAGTACCTTATGTTAGAAGAAACAATTCACTGTCCGCTTTTGATCCGTTCAGAGAGCTCGACGAGCTTGAGCGCGCTTTCTTTGGAAATTCAAGCACAAAGCCAGCTGCTTTCTCAACCGATATAAAGGATAAGGGCGATCATTACGAGCTGGAGGCTGATCTTCCGGGTGTTGAAAAGAACGACATCAAGCTCGACCTTACCGATAACGTTCTTACCATCAGTGCGGAGCGCCATTCGGAGTATGAGGAGAATGATAAGAAGCACAATTACGTTCGCTGCGAGCGTTCGTACGGTTCTTACCAGAGGAGCTTTGATACCACCGGCATCGACACCGATAAGATCGAAGCCGAATTCAAGAACGGCGTTCTCAAGCTGACCCTTCCTAAAATCAAAGAGGAAAAGCCGGAGACAAAGCGTCTTGAAATCAAATAAAGCTTTTTAGACATGAAGCGCCGCTCATCAAAATGATGGGCGGCGCTTTTCATTTACCTTTACTGCAGCTTGAATTCTATAAGAATGCCCGGTATAATGCATAATAAGAGTAATGTTAGGAGGTACGCTATGAACGAATTTACTCTTGAGGACAGTCTTGCCGCATGGGAAGCAAATGCGCAGTTTTGGGATGAATATATGGGCGACGAGTCTAACAAATATCACCGGGAAACAGTGCGCCCCGTTGTAGACGAGCTTCTCGGCCCAAAAAGCGGAGAACTTATACTTGATGCCGCCTGCGGCAATGGTAATTATTCCGCTCACCTTGCAAAATACGGAGCAAGAGTGATCGCATTTGACTATAGCCACAATATGATAGAGCTTGCTAAAAAGCGGCGCAGTGATTTTATGGACAGAATCGAATTTTATATTGCAGATGCAGCTAACCTTAACTCAATTCTTTCGCTTGGGCGTGAAAGGACGTTCGATAAAGCCGTGTCAAATATGGCACTTATGGATATTTGCAATCCACAGCCTCTTTTTCAGGCAGTATATGAGCTTTTAAAGTCGGGCGGAATTTTCGTATTTTCGACGCAGCACCCTTGCTTTGTAACTCTCACAGACATGTACATGACCCCACACGGCTATTACGGAGAGGCAATATTGGGTCAGCCGCAAAAGCAGTGCTATTATCACCGTTCAATACAGGATATATTTAAACTGTGCTTTGACGCCGGATTTGTAATAGACGGATTCCTTGAAAGCTGTTATAATAATCCGGAAAGACCTGAGGTAATAGCTATAAGAGCAAAAAAGTCATAAAAAACATCCCCGAATGCGAGCCTCTAACTCTCTTCGGGGATGAGTTTTTTAGTTTGTCAAGTATCATTAAATTTAAAAACGTCCGCGACCTCCGAGATGGATATGTACGCTTTTGGATCTACCGAACGAATAATCTCCTTCATCTTTCCGACTTGGAACCTATTTATTATTATATACACTATCGTCTTGTCGCTGTTTGAATAGTATCCCTTTGCAGGTATGGTGGTAATTCCGCACTCAAACACCTCTGATAACCTGCCGCATACCTCGTTTGGAACCGATGTTATTATTGTGGCAGCTTTTGACCTATCTATACCCTCGACAATGTAATCAATGGTTTTAAGCGCCACGGCATAGGCTATTATAGAATAAAGCGCAAGCGTCCAGCTGCTTAAAATGATTCCGCAGGCTATATATAAAATTGCATTATATATCATTACAAAGGATCCAACGGTAAGACCAAGCCGCTTTGCAAACACTACAGCCATAACGTCTATACCGTCCATTGCCCCACCGAAGCGTATCGTAAGTCCGCTTCCGATGCCTGAAATAAATCCGCCGAAGATGGCGCACAAAAGAAGGTCCGAGCCCGCAAGCGGAGATATCTGACTAACGTCTATCGGCAAAATATCGGTAATGAGCCAGGCAAACAGCGAGTATATGCCTACTGCGTAAAGCGAATATATCGTAAAGCATACGCCCTGCCGCTTAAGTCCAAAGAGAAACAGCGGAAAATTCAAAATTATTAAAAATACAGACAATGAAAGCCATTCAGGAGTGAGCTGAGAAAGCAGCATTGATGTTCCCGAAATGCCGCTGTCGTACAGCTTAACCGGCGCCAAAAATACGGTAACGCCTATGGCATTAATTATTCCCGCCACCGTTAGCAGAATGAAATTAATCGGGCTCAGTTGCTTTAATGAATCCTTGAAAGACAAAGAACCTCCTGACGCAGTTGCTTTACTCTGACTTGCGTTATTCAAATTAAACTTTACTTTGGCTCTTGAAGGGCCTCCTGTAACTGTCTTTTTTTCCGCCTTTTTAATTGCGACCACCTCTCTCATTATTTTATACTATAGTATATCATATTTTTGCTGTGATTTAAAGTGCTAATTAAACAAAAAATAAATTTTGTTTAACATGGATTTACCTGTTAATTTACAAATCTTCAGTGATTTTACCTTTATCAATACCCTCGGTCTGATTTAATTGGTCTACGCTCCTTTTCTCCCTACCCGCTTCAGCTATATATCTTTTTGCCTGAGTGGAGAACAGCTCATAATATTTACCATGTTTATCCATGAGTTCAACATGGCTGCCGGTCTCGATAACCCGCCCGTTTTCCAACACTACTATCAGGCTTGCAACCGTCGCGCTCGAAAGCCTGTGCGACACGAATATCGTAGTCTTATCCTGCCTTAAGCGGTCGAACTGATTAAATATTTCCTGCTCCGCCATCGGATCAAGGGACGCTGTCGGCTCATCGAGTATAAGAACGTCAGATTCCGAATAAAACGCCCTCGCTATAGCCATCTTCTGCCATTGCCCTATTGACAATTCAAGACCTTCCGGCTCAAATATACGCATAAGCGGCGTATCGTACTTCAAGGGAAGCTTTTCAATAAAGTCGGACGCACCGCTCTGCGAAGCCGCGTTTTCCACTTCGGACAGCCTATATTCGCGGTCGATGTCTCCGAAATGTATGTTTTCGCCCGCTGTTACAGCATACTTTCCAAAGTCCTGGAATATGATCCCGAACATTTTGTAAAGGTCCTTTACGTCGTAATCGCGTATATCCTCGCCGTCTAAAAGTATAACGCCCTCCGTCGGGTCATAAAGCCTTGTCAAAAGCTTTATAAGCGTCGTCTTGCCTGCGCCGTTGAGACCTACCAAAACCACCGTTTCGCCGGGACGCAGCTTTATGTTTATGTCGTGAAGAACATCCCTGTCCGTATCTGGATACCTAAAGCTCACATGCACAAACTCAATAGTGTGAGGCTCGCCGTGCCGCACCTTTTTCGGGCGGTCTTTTGCGCCGAGAAGCCTCGGCACTATTGTCGCCTTTTCCTTCATAAAAGCTATCAGGTTATCAATAAAGAGAGTGCCCTCATATATAGTGGCCGAATTGCTTATTAAAGAACTGAGACACCCCGCTATGCTTGTTACCGCGCCGGTGTACAGCGAATAGTCGCCTATGAGAATGCTCCCGTCGAAAACCTTCATGGCTATGAATATATAAAGCACCAGGTTCGATACCGCCGTGACAACGGCGATGATGGTATGCCATATGCTCTCGTCCCTTATAAGCCTGACAAGCCCTTTGTAATAGCCTGAAAATACGCTTTGATACTTTTCTATGAGCGTATCTCCAAGGTCAAACATCCTGACCTCCTTTACAAGATCCTTGTTTACAAGCAGATCCGAGTAGTAATTCATCTGCCTCCTGTCTTTCGAGCGCCGCCTTACATAATCAAAATTCTTTCTTCTATAAACAAAGTTAATCAGCGCCGAAGGTATTGAAACCGCAGCTATTACAAATACAGCCCACCACATATCAGGAGCGGAAATAATAATAACGACATAGCCGATAAGCTGAATTACTGTACTGATTATAACAAACATCTGCGACAGTATCTGTATCGGACGACTTCCCGCCTCGCGGTTTGCGTTTTCAAGCTTCTCGTAAAAGCTCACCTGGTCAAAGGAAGCAAGGTCTATCTCCTTGGACTTTTCCATTATCTGAGTCTTTACATGCTTTACAACCTTTTCCCCAGCTATTCTGTTGACCGCGCTGCTTATACTACCCATTATCCTGAGGACTGCTTGCACAGCAAAATAAAGCACCAAAAACCTCAGCACATCGGACTGCCAAAACGACTGCGTTTGTTCACCGCTCACCACTATTTGCAAAGAGTTGAGAACATTTTGCAAAATTATAGAGCTTACTACAGGAACAACGCCCTGCAAAAGCGCGATAAACGACATGGCGAAAAGTATCCAGCGCCCGGTTTCCCACACCAACGACAGTATATACCCGAATCTAAGGAAGAAACCTCCGAAAAACTCGCGCAAAAATCTCAGCAAGTCCCCTATACCGGATGGCGGAGCCACCCTTTCATACTTAGGACCGAATCCGTTTGAAGCGCCTTGCCCTGACCTTGGTTCAGGCATTTTCCCCACCTCGCTTTGCATTTACAAAAACATATGCAGCATTTCTCTTTCGCCCTGTCAGACAAAACCCACAGATATTGCCACATGATTTTTGCATGATTGTGCTGTAACGTCATAATCGTCCTGCGTGTTTCAATTTATTTTATCATCTATTCACAAAGCAGTCAAGTAAATATATAAAACTTTAGTTCAAAACGCAAGATTCATTTTGATTTTTGAGCGCTCTATCTATTGAAAATCAGGTTATGCTTATGGTATAATGCAATGTAGAAATGAAAGCGAGGTGAGTTTATGAATTTCAGATATGAGGATTGGAGCGAAGGAACAGTGACGTACGGCGTTGTCGCTTATTTCACTGAAAACATCTACCAATCTCCCCACCTGCATAGTCAGGTAGAGCTTGTAATAGTTGAAAAGGGCAGCGTTACTGTTGTCGCCGACAATCAGGAAATTACAATGGAAGAGGGCGACGGAATTCTCATATGTCCTCATGTTATTCATAAGCTCAGCTCGACAAAGGACTCTTCTACCTGTGTATTTATTTTCAGTACGGAATTTATAAGCGATTTCAGGGCCTTTTTTGAAAGCAACAGCGTCCCGTATGTCAGGATGGACAAGAACAAATGCCCGAGCTTTGCTAAAGATCAGATAAAATACCTGCTCGATTTTGCCCATAACTACAGCGTAGGTAAGACGGTTATCAAAGGGATGCTTACAGTACTGCTTTCGGGAATAATGCCGGCATACTCAGGAGTGGAATTCGAAAAGTTCAAGGAGCGGTCAAATAACTTTGAAATATGCCGAAAGCTGCTTTTGTATATCGACAGCAATATATCCTCCGACCTCTCGCTGGAGCGTATATCTAAGGCGCTGAATATCGTACCGTCATACGTATCCACAGTATTTTCAAAAAACTTTAAAACCTCGCTTAACTCATATATATCAAAGAAACGGATATCAGTTGCAAAAAGGCTTTTGATGAATTCTCAAAAAACCATAACGGAAATCGCATTTGAGTCGGGTTTCTCTAGCATACGCAGCTTTAACAGGCGTTTCAAAGAAAGCGAGGGGCTTACGCCAAGCGATTTCAGGGATTCCTTTATGAACAGCTCAAAAACGAGCCGCTCAAAAAAATAAGTGTCCGTCTGCAGGCGGAAAATGCATAAATACATCATACTGCAAACTAAAAATGCAAAACGACCCTGTCGAACAGCTTCGGCAGAGTCGTTTTGCATTACTATGGTTTATAAATGAAAGGAACGATATTACTACTCTATGACTCCGGTCTCCGAGAAGTCCGTCATGAGAGAATTAAGCTCATCAAGATAGTATTCGAGCGCCTCGCCATACTGCTCCTTCACCTGCGACCATGTCGACGGGTTTGCGCTACGGCATGGACCGTACTGGAATGTTGATACCATACTGTTTACATTATCCGTCATATCGCCTGTTACTATTGCTCTCGGATTTGCGCTTGCTATCTCCTTGCAGGTATCGTACATAGACAGCATTTCCTCTGTCCAATAGTATTTCTCCTCAAGCTGCTTGCGGTCTATGTCCACAACTGTCGGATCTATTATTTTAAATCTCTCGCACGACGCCAAAAGCGCGGCTCCCTCTGGGTTTCTTGCGCCGGAGCAAAGCATATAGCCGTTTATCTGAGTGAGAAGATAATAGTTGCCGTCCCCGCTGTCGTCTCTCGGAAGAGGCGCAAACATAAGCTCGCCTTTTGTCACGTCTCCCCAAACAGCCGATATTTCCTCTACCGTTCCGGTAAAGAAGCTGGTCTCGCATACATAGAACAGGCAAAGACCCTCTTTCATTCCGCCGCCATAGATATCATTTCTCATCGCCCAGTAGTCGTTGCCCTCATGATAGGTACAGTTATTCTTTGTTAAATCATAGAGCATCTGCTCGGCTCTTTCGATCTCTGGCGAATCGAGGTTGGAGTAATACGTTCCGTCCTCTGCACGATGAACAAAGTTCTGTCCGGTAGCCTGTACGAGCGAATTTGTATATGACTGTCCGTCAAGGGCAAAGCGGTTCTCGTCAACGTCGGAAAAGTCCATGCAGTAGTCGTAGAACACCTGCCAAGTCCACTCGTTATTGTAATAAAGCTCGGCAGGATCATCGTATCCAAATTCAGAAATAACCCTGCGATTGTACGCTACTACGTCCTTGAATGTAGTATCGGTAACTATGGTAAAATGCTGGTCGGATATCGAAAACTGATCGGCAACCTCCTTGACGTCTGCCCAGAGCGGGTCGTCGAAGTCGATATAATCGTCTACCGCCTGGAAAACGCCCCTTATGCACTTCATCGGATAAGCAGCTGTAGCGCTTGTTCCCGCAGGATAAATATCCGGGGCGGACGAGCTTAGTACCAGATTAGCCAAATCATCAAATCTTGCTTGATATTCGCACTCTATCCACTCAACTTCTCCGTTATACTTTTCTGTGAATGTAAAGTATCCGGTGTTGACAATTTCGTTTTCATCATAATTGTGGAATCCATCGTACCAGCTGAAGTATTGAACCGTTGAATTTGCTCCCGCCGCCGTTTCTGCATCGGGAAGGCGTATCCCAGCGGCCGCCAGGATAGCTTCGGAGTCCCTTGTAGAAAGGGTTACCTCTACGATTTGGCGGGACTGGCTGCCGCATCCGACAAGCACAAACAGCATAAGCAGTACCAAAAACAAGGAAATTAGCTTTTTCATTACTATGTATGCCCCCTCTGTCGCAATGTTTATATATAAAGTTTAACAGGCGTCCATTAGCATAACAAGTCAAAAATTTAATTAGGCAGGACATACGCGTCAAAAAATGCAAAAAATATAGTCTAATCTGAAATATTATTCTCAAAAATATAATTATGTATCAGTAATATTGCACAAATTTATAGACAAAAATTATACATTCTAACTTTCTGTTGCCTTGCGTCTACGGAGATTGACAAATAAAGATAGGTAATTTATTATAGTCTTACAGCATCTTTAGCATAAGTTTTATATATAATTAAGGAGCACTTTTATGGAGCAATTTTGGCAAAGAATACTGTCATCAGTAATTACAATATGTGAAAAGGGCGCAGCGGCGCTGGTAGTCTACTTTGTCGGCAGGGCGGTAATAAAGCTTGTAGTAAAGGCTCTGTCAAAAAGCAGGCTTATGAACAGGGCGGAGGGGTCTGTAAAATCATTTACTCTCAGCTTTGTAAAAATAGGGCTTTACGTACTGCTTGCAATATCTATAGTGAGCATAATAGGCGTGCCCATGGCGTCGGTAATAGCGGTTCTTGCGTCTGCTGCCGCCGCGATAGGGCTTGCGCTTCAGGGAGCTCTTTCAAACCTTGCGGGAGGCCTTATGATCATACTGTTCAAGCCCTTCAAATGCGGGGATTACGTCGACGCGGCGGGCGCTTCCGGCACAGTAAGCGAGGTGACGCTTTTTTACACCACATTTCTGACGTCTGACAATAAGCGGGTATCCGTCCCTAACGGCAGCCTGATGAATTCAAACGTCATAAACTACTCCTCCGAGGATTTAAGAAGGGTTGACCTTTCTTTTTCCTGCTCGAGAAGCGAAAGCCCCTCAAAAATCCAGGACATTATGCTAAGTATTGCACTTGACTCCGAAAAGGCTCTGAAAACGCCCGAGCCTACGGCGCGGCTAAACGACACCGCCGCCGATTCCATGAATTTTGTCGTAAGGGTGTGGTGCAAAAACGAAGACTACTGGGATGTGTATTACGACCTGACTCAGAAAATAACCGAAGCCCTTTCTCAAAACGACGTGAAAGCCCCTGCAATGAGGTTGATAAGCGAGTCGGAAAAAGCCTGACAGCATAGCTCAAAGGCGTAAAATGAAGGTAGGACAGCTGCATACGGCCGTCCTACCTATTCCTATTGCTTAGAATGTTTTTTGTCGCTGAGGCTCTTTTTTTAATCGCTGCCGACGCTTTCTCAAATAATCCGGACTTTGCCGCAAGATAGACAAGACCCAATATCACCATTGCCCAAAATAGCGCCACAAGAAATTCAAGCCTGTACTCCTGTATGAAGTATTTATAGCTCCGACCGGTGTTGCTCCAGTTGTAAACCTCCTGTCCCGATTCGTCGTGAGTGATAAACGGCACGTGAACCTCTATGATTCGTGACAGCACATAGATAATAAAGTTCCCCGCAAGGCCTAACAGGCTCACCATAAATGCAACGGCTCGTTTCATAAATAAAACAGATTCCCTTTTTGCGCTTTTCAACGCGGTAACATCCTTGTCGCCGCTGTATTCGTCGTTAAGGAGAAAATCCGCGGTAACTCCGAAAAGCCTGCACAGCGCCAAAATATTAGAAGCGTCCGGCAGAGCGGAGCCGACCTCCCAGCGCGATACTGCCTGGCGTGATACGTTAATCGCCTCCGCAAGCTGCTCCTGAGACATTCCCCTTTTATTTCTCATGCCTATGATTTTTTCTGACAGCATCATAATACCTTTCCTTCCGTTAATGCCTTTGCCGACGTTTGTATGATATACCAGCATTCGCTGTCATTTATTATAGGTAACAGGCAGTTTCTTTTCAACCGCAGACGCTTTACATCTGCGCAACAACACTTTACATCTTGGCTTTTTAAATTTTTAAATATGTACAGACTTTTGTAAGCATAGAAAATCGCCGCAAGCGGCATAGCTTGCGGCAGCATGGCGGAGAGGAAGGGATTCGAACCCTTGTGGCTTTTGACCAAACGGTTTTCAAGACCGCCTCGTTATGACCGCTTCGATACCTCTCCGTATTCAGTTTGTGACAGCCTTCGTATTATATCACAGCCAAACTCAAATGTCAAGAAAAATCCGGAACTGCTTGACATAAAAGCTTTCATAAAGCTGTCCGCCCACGGATAATTTTTATAAAAAACGGCATGCATTTTATTTTAAAAATGCATGCCGCCCTACGTGTTTACCTATACCGGCGCAAAAACTGCCAAATCGTTACCTGCCGCCGTCGTCGTCATGCGGACGCGCCGGAAACGGATTCGTCCGCAAGGACATATTCGCCGCCGTCGATATACTCGTCCTCAGGATAGTTGATTGAGATTTCAGGAGCAGTTCCGAAGTTAATAAATGTGTACTCTGCTCTGACGTCGCCGGTAAACTCCACATCGAGAATTTCCATTACAGCCGTGCATTCCATCACCATAACGGAAAGGTCGTTGTTTTCATCAAAGGTCATGGTATAAACGATATTCTCGAATGTCATCGATTCGGTGTCGCCGAGCATCGCTTCGAGAATTTCATTCATGCTGTCACCCTCAAGGTTTATCGATATCTGCTTTGTTCCGTCATCGTTTTGCACTACCTCGATATCACCAAGAATGTCCTCGGTAAGCTGGGGTATATCCATGCCGCTCATTGTATCATCCATGGAGTCAAAATATCCGTCCGGCAGAGTATACTTTATGTTTGTGCCCGCGTATTCAACGTATACGGCTCCGTTTACCGTCGTACTGATAACGTCTTCGCCGTCAAGATGCGTGGTGACCTGAGCGTCGTTCCCGTTTTGTTTGAAATTCATGGACATCTCGGTAGTCGACTGCTCCCCCAGAATATCAAATGTCATGGACATAGTACAGTCCGCCTCGTAGCCGCCTGCATCCTCGATTTTTTCCATCGACCTCGAGTAAAGCCCATATGCAGTCGTGACGTTTATAAACTCACAGCCCGAAAGAGACGCAAGCGTCAGAACTGCCATAAGGATAATCGCCGCCTTTTTAACAATTGTTTTCATTTTATTTCCCCCTTAAATAATTTATATAAGCTACTCGCCGGCATTTTCCGAATCGGTTTGAGCCGGGCTTTCAGACACCGGAGCACTATATGTCTGGTTCGCGTCCGAATTTACCGATTCAGAACCAAGCAGAGAGTTTATATCCAGTATAGAAGCTGCGCCGCCTGTCACCATGGGAAGCTCGCCGTTCCATTTTTCTATCTTATTATACTCTACCAGCTCGTCGGTTATAGACTCGGCAAGTATCCTGTTAGCTTCAGCTTGGGCCTCGACCTGAATTTTGAGCGCTTCAGCCTCAGCCTCAGCATTTGTTATTCTTGTCTGCTTTTCGGTTTCAGCCTTGAGAAGCTGCTGCTGTGCAACCTGCTTTTCCTCAATAGCGGTTATATACGCTTCGGAAAAATCAAAGTTTATGATATTGACGTCCGTCACATAAAGACCTATCTCATTAAGCTTTTCGTTTAAACCCGCCACAAGACCGTCGGACACAAGCGTCCTGTTCGTAACGCTTTCCTCAGCGGTATATTTAGCGGTGGTAGCCTTCAGGACCTCGTTGACAGCCGGCACTACCAGCACCGCCTCATAATCCCTGCCTATGTTCTTATATATACTGTAAGACTTTGCAGTATCCACGCGGTAATTTATTGCAAGGGTAGTCGTTACCGTCTGAAGGTCCTTTGAAAACGCCTCGGTGGACACCTCGAGCTTTGTGATTCTGTTGTCTATCTTTACTACGTCCTGAACAAAAGGTATTTTAAAATGAAGTCCCTCCTGCAGGACCCTGTCGTCGACTCTTCCCAGCGTAACTATGACGCCGGTGTGTCCCGCGTCAACGATAACTGCGCTGTTTACTATTACAATTATCGCAACTATTGCAACAAGCACGGGTACTATTACCTTTTTTCTAAATATTTTTGCAAGTATCGACATATGACATGCCTCCTTTTCAATTTACCTTTTCTATTTCCGATTGCGTCTGATGTATTCTATTCCAACAACTGCAGCAACTGTCACTGCGATAGCTAAAACCGCTACTGAAACCGTTGCCCCGGTCGCCCTGCCGCTTGAATCCGCATTCGCCTGCTCCAGAATTTCAGAGCCGCTCGCCGCGGCTGTTTCCGCCGGTGAAGTTATCGATGTAATCGCAGAGGTTGGCACAGAGGTTGTGGTTGGAAAAGTTGTAGTTGTCGCGGGAGCTGTGGTTGTCGCCTGAGTTGCAGTCTCATGCGTCGTGGTTGTTGCGCGCGTTGTTGTGGTAACCCTTGTGGTGGTCGTCTCGCGGGTGGTCACCTCTTCTTCGGTGGTGACAGCCTGTGTTTGCTCGTCAACAATAATTATTTCTTCGTCCTC
Source organism: Candidatus Faeciplasma sp. (assembly GCA_048393055.1). GTDB lineage: Bacteria > Bacillota > Clostridia > Oscillospirales > Ruminococcaceae > Faeciplasma. The sequence goes on along the minus strand of DBFJJS010000006.1, from coordinate 1,158 downwards.
CTCGCTGTCCGAAACATCTATATCGTCCGCGTCCGGCTCCTGCTCGTCTATTGTAACGTCGTCATCAGTGATCTGTCCAAAAGAAACCGGCATGGTAAACCCGTTTACAGTAACTTCTCCACCGCCTGCTCCTACCGCATTCGTGACAACCGCTGTAATCTGCGTTGAGAAAGAAGGCTGCTCCAAAACAGTAAAGTAAAGAGTTGCAATGCTGCCGCTCAGCGCGGTATTATAAATGCCGGAGCAGCTTATCACAACCACTCCGCCGCTGTTAGTGTACTCGCACCGGCTGAACGTCCCGCCGACAGCCTGCACAAAGCTGAGGCTTGACGTATCATACACAAGCATTACATCAAGCGATACGGCGTCGGTTTCCGCTCCGGCGTACAGCTCTACGCCAAATATCTGCCCAACGCCGGCAGAGGAGATCTGAACCATTGACACCGAGCCTGCCGCAAACACGCTCACGCTCATTACTAATATCATTACAGCAGCAAGCATTGCCGCATAAAATCTCTTAAGCTTCATCTGTCTACCTCTTTAATATGAAGTTAAAACAATGATGTTTTATTTATTTTACCATATAAAGTTTTGTTTTTCAATAGCAAGCTTGGCAGAAAGGTCGTTGTATGTAGAAAAGTTTGATAATTCCCGGACTTAATGTAGTATTTCCCGACGAAACCGTAGTACATGGGTAAGGCGGAAAACAAAAGGGGTGTAACCAGTGGAAGATGAAAAAATCATTGATTTGTTTTTCGACCGTTCGGAAAAGGCTATACGTGAGCTGGATAATAAATATGGGAAAGTATGAAAAGTCTCTCATATAACATCGTGAATAGCATTCAGGACGCTCAGGAGTGCGTCAACGACGCATACCTCGGCACATGGAACACAATTCCACCTGAAAGACCGCGTCTCCTGCTGACATATATCTGCAGGATTGTTCGGAACATTTCGCTTAACAGCTATTGGAGAAAGGAAGCAGCCAAGCGAAGTAGCCGATATACAGTTGCATTAGAAGAGATCGAAGCCTGTATCGCAGACCAGAAAACCGTGGAAGATGAAATTGAAGCCAGAGAATTAGCCCGTATCATTGGGGAATTTTTGGACACGCTGACCCTCGAAAACCGCGTTATCTTCATGCGCCGCTATTGGTTT
>DBFJJS010000005.1:0-90205 GCA_048393055.1 Candidatus Faeciplasma sp. | reverse complement strand
CGCTTATCGTAAATGGTAGATTCATCGTATATCCTCATACTGACAACGGCACCGGCTTCTGCGCTGCCTGCAAGGGCGTGATAGAGTCTTCCGTAGAGATTGAAGACCCGATTGAGCCTATAATCGGCTAATTTGCAAAAACTAAAAGTAATTTATTTGTAATAAAAGGCGTTTTAATTTGAAACGCCTTTTATTTTTTGCGAAGCAATGCAAGTAGCACGCTTTGCCTGCGAAATGCTTTGAATAAAATCAATTCGGATTCAGTATAATAATCATACAGTATTTTAGTAATATAGCGCCTGTATAAGTACTCATGTTTTAATATATTTAAGTAAAATAGTTGAGCACGAGAATATTTATTTGCTGCGTTATTATTGCTGAAATCATCTGTTAAAACAGCTTGTGGTTTCTTAATAGCAAAGAAATTCAAGCTTTTATTGAATATTAACCTTTATTATGGAGGAAAAATTTATGAAGAGATTTCTTTCTGCCGCAGCTGCGGCAGTTATAGCTCTTGCTCTTTGCGTCAGCGCATTTGCTGCATATGATGAGCCGGTAGAGATGGGGTTATTTATAGGTAATCCTGATAATGGCGGATGGAGCGCTGTCGACACGGTTGAAGTAACCGACGCCGGTGAGTATACCTTGAGCTATGACGGCGATGCTAAAGAGCTTTCGTGGATAATCATCAAGAATAACGCCGGCGAGCAGGAGCCTACGTCTATTCCGGAGGGAACGGTGATCAGGACAACCTCTGTTAAGGTGGACGGTGAGGAGCTTGGGTTTCGCGACGGAGACAGCTACGAAAGTACAGTCGGAGCAAACGGAACAATCGAAATCCAGTACTACAACACCTTCACGGGTAACGATAACATCACCGGCGTACCTGCCGAGGCGAGTAGCATTGAGGTTAGGTTCGTAGTGGACCCGGATAACGCGTCCGGCGGCGCAAATACAGGCGAAAATAATAACGGTAACACCGAGACTCCGTCCGGCGATAATAACAATAACGGCAATACCCAGACTCCGTCTGGAGATAATAACGGAAACAATAATAACACTCAGACCCCTTCGGGTAATAACAACAATAACACTCAGGCTCCGTCGGGAAATAACGACAATAACACATCCACACAGTCACCTGCAACAGGCGTAGTTATGGCGACGTTGCCAGCTGTCATAGCAGCTGCCGCATTAGTTGTAAGTAAAAGAAAATAACATGCTCTGTCAAATGACTATGTAAAGCCTAACCACGCAAGCTTAGCCTTGCGTGGTTTTTAATTATGAAAAATATGAGGCGCAGTAGACAAGAGGGAAATGCAGGTGTATAATATTTAAAAAATCAGGAGGAGAAAATGAAATTTGTATTTGAGAAGGCAAAAAGTGAAGATGCGAAAGCTGTTTTTGCACTTGTAAACGAGCGCATTTCATGGATGGATGAAATAGGCGTTGAACAGTGGAATAAGGAGGACTATTGGATGGTTTATCCGCAGTCTTACTATCTTAATGCCATATCAAACGGCAGGCTTTTTGTGCTTAGGGATAAAACTTCAGGTCTTGTAATCAGCGCCGGAGTGCTTTCCGAAAGCGACAGCCGCTGGTCTGACGACGGCGTCAAAGCCGTGTATCTTCACAACTTTGTCTCTTCATTGGTTTCTCCGGGCTCCGGCGGCATATTTCTTGCCGAGTGCGAGTCATACGCAAAACAATACGGCGCGCAGGTGCTCAGGTTAGACTGCGCCGCGTCTAATGATAAGCTTAATGACTACTATGAGCAAAGAGGATATTATGCTGTCGGCGTAGTGACAGATGGAAATTATACCGGCATAAAACGCGAAAAGCGCCTTTAATAGGCGTCATGCATCGGTAAGCATTTCTTGACAACATAAAACGCTTATAGTATAATTAACATATAAATAATTTTTCTGACGCTATCAACAAAATAGCGTCGGGTCTTGGACGGTACGGCATTATTTTTTAACGAACACATGAAAGGAATATGAATATGAAAAAGCTTGGCTTCGGGTTGATGAGACTCCCGATTATTGACGGCGATCATTCAAAAATAGACATTGAAGAAGTAAAAAAGATGGTTGACGTTTTTTTAGAGCGCGGATTCACCTATTTTGATACTGCATACGTTTATCACGGCGGAAAGAGCGAGGTCGCGTTCAGAGAGGCGGTAGTTAAAAGATGCCCCAGGGACGCCTATACCATCACCACAAAGCTTCCGCTGTTTTCAAAACCCGACAGAACCGGCATGGAGAAGATATTTAACGAGTCGATGGAACGGCTCGGGGTCGAGTACATAGATTATTACTGGCTTCATGCGCTTGGAAAGGATACGTATGAGCATGCTCAAAAGGTAGATGCGTTCGGCTATATAAGCGAGCTTAAGGCTTCTGGAAAGGTAAAGCATATAGGTTTTTCGTTCCACGACAGTCCGGAGCTTCTCGATCAGATACTCACCGAGCACCCCGAGGCGGAGTACGTTCAGCTTCAGATAAATTATCTCGATTGGGAGGACAACTGGGTAAGGGGACGCCGCTGCTACGATGTCGCGACGAGGTTTAATAAGCCTGTAATAGTAATGGAGCCCGTAAAGGGCGGCGCGCTTGCCAACCTGCCAAAATCAGCAGCTAAGATTTTTGATGAATATAATCCTGGACCGTCCTACGCGTCTTGGGCGATAAGGTACTGCGCCTCGCTTGACAATGTCATGACCGTTTTAAGCGGCATGAGCACCATGGAGCAGGTTTTGGACAACACAGGCTATATGGAAAGTTTCCAGCCGCTTACCGACGAAGATTACAAGGTAATAGCAAAGGTATCCGAGAATTTAAAGTTTGCCATTCCGTGTACAGGCTGCCGCTACTGCACGGACGGCTGCCCGATGAATATTTCCATTCCGGATGTGTTTGCGCTTTACAATGAGTATAAGCGCGATATGAAGAAGCTTGGCGAGTTCAGGGCAAAATACGCCGAGCTCACCAAAAAAACAGGCAAAGCCAGCAGTTGCATAGGCTGCGAGCAGTGCAAGGAGCACTGCCCCCAGAATCTTGATATTCCAAGGCTTCTAACGGAATGCATTCTCGAGCTTGAATGATAAATAAAATAATGCAGCCGGCTTCTGCAGCTTTTTAGCTGATTGAAGCCGGCTGTTGTCAAGCGCCTTGATTTTTTATGCGGATTTGCCGTCGTATACGGCCAATTCAGTTTTGCTTTTATACAGCTTTAGAAAAACGCCCATGATGAGATTTGCCGCACAGATGAGCGCAAACGCAGAGGCGGCGTAAACGTCGTAGCTCATTGACGCCGCGCCTATTGCGGATATAACTCCGGTGCAGATAATTGATATATACGAAAAGGTTGAAGTGCCGTACGGCGACGGTTTATCGAAAACAAGGGAATACTGTATCGAAAGCAGGTCGTCGATCAGGCTTGACGACATTTTCTTTACCCATATAAGCACGCAGATAACAAGCGCCGCCAGAACAAGCTCACCGAAAACGGTTGCAAAGAACAGATAAACCGAATAGTTAAAATATCTTGCGCTGTATATGTTCACTATGAATATGATAAGCTTTATTGCAAACAGCGCCGGAAGTGCGAACGTCAGCCCCATAGAGACCGCATGTATAACGCGGCAAAAGCCCACTATTAAATTTATTCCAGCCGCTGAAGTGCTGCTGCGGAAAACGGTTATTATAATGCCTGCCGCTATTACAGCACTGTATACAAAAGCTAAAATTCTCGCGACGATGTGCATGGCTGTATAGGAAGTTATCGTTTCCGCTCCCGTTATTCCCGACGCGGTTATCGCACTTTTTATTTCCAGAAGGCCGCCATCCCTGAACAAAAGCAGCACGCTGACAAGCATAAGTGCAAATGCCACAAGGAGCAATATTGCCGCTGCCCATACAAATACAGAGCGTGTAATATATTTTTTCCACATAGGTGCGCGCCTCCTGTTTATTTAATTTAGTTAAAGTATATCATATTGAATAACCGCTGTCAACAAAGCCTAAGCCGGAATATTGCCATTTTTGCAGCGCAAAATTTATTCAGATCTTTACTTTTCTATTGAAACACGATTTGATATAGGCTATAATATTACCGATAGTATGCATGTACTGAATACGCACGTTAAAGTAAGGAGTAAAGTATGTCTAAGAGAATTTGGATCGATTATCCTGCTTATACAGGGGAAGAAAAGGGAAGGGAATGGTACGCAGACGGATGGAACCATGCTTATCCGATAGGCAACGGCTCTATCGGGGCTATGGTTTACGGCGATCCCGTTCATGACACATTGCAGCTTAACGAGGAAACTATCTGGTACGGAAACGGCGGCAGAAACCGTGTTAATCCGAAGTCTGCCGGCTCATATAAGAGGGTAAGGGAGCTTTTGCTGGAGGGCAAAATCGCCGAGGCGTCCAGGCTTGTTGAAAGCGATATGTTCCCAGAGCCGGAAAATGAGCGTCACTACGATACCGCCGAGAACGTGTGGTTTGATTTTAAGCATGACGGCTACTGCGGATATAAGCGTTCTTTGGACCTTGAAACGGCAGTCTGCGAGGTTCGGTACATATCTGACGGACACAGCTACAGCCGCGAGTTTTTCGTTAGCGCGCCGGACAGGGTGATAGCCGTGCACCAGTCGTCGAGCGACGGCGGAAAGACCTCCTGCAAGATAGATTTTTCCCGCCGCAGCGAAAGGACATATAAATACGAGCTTACCGAAAACGGTCTTTCGATATATGCAAAAGAGCCTGAGGAAGGCTGCGCCTACTGCGTCAGTGCATGCTGTGAAAACGACGGCGGAGTAGTGATATTCTCTGAGCAGGGGCTTGAGATTTTTGACGCCGATTCGTTCACGCTTTACATAACGATACGTTCGGACTATTACGGCGATGATATCGGCGCATGGTGCGAAGACGTTCTGGAAAATGTCTGTGCCATTGGCTACGATGCTGTAAAAGCAAGGCATATCGCGGAGTATAAGAGCTATTTTGACAGGATGTCGCTTTGTATCGATGGCGAGAGCTATGATGAGCTGCCTACTCATCAAAGGGCGTCAAGGTGCGCGGACGTGCAGGACAATAAGCTTGCGGAGCTTTATTTTGACTTTGGAAGATATCTTCTTATATCTGCGTCGCGCCCGGGAACAAAACCCTCAAATCTTCAGGGGATCTGGAACAAAGACCCTTATCCCGCGTGGGGCAGCAAGTATACGATAAACATAAATACCGAAATGAACTACTGGCCGTCTGAAATATGTAATCTTTCCGATTGCCATATGCCGCTTTTTGAGCATCTTAAGGTCATGCTGCCATACGGCAAAAAGGTCGCTAAGGATATGTACGGCTTGGACGGCTTTGTTGCTCACCATAATACCGACCTGTTCGGAGACTGCGCGCCTCAGGACAGATGGATGTCGTCTACAATATGGCCGATGGGCGCGGCGTGGCTCTGTATCCACATTTGGACGCACTACCTGTACACACTTGATAAAGACTTTCTGAGCGAATATATCGGTTTAATCAGGGAGGCGTGCGTATTTTTCACGGAATATATGTTTGAGCACAACGGTCTTTTGCTGACAGGACCTTCGATATCTCCCGAGAACACATATATACATTCCTCGGGAGAGCGCGGGCAGATATGCGTAGGTCCTACCATGGACAGCATGATAGTAAGAGATTTGTTTACAAGCTATATAGAGGGCTTAAAGGTCCTTGGCAGGAGCGATGAATTAAGCGATAAGCTTGAGTGCATGCTTTTAAAGATCCCGTCTCCGTCAATAGGCAAGTACGGGCAGGTCATGGAATGGTTTGAGGACTACGAGGAGGCCGAGCCGGGACACAGGCACATTTCGCACCTTTACGGTCTGTTCCCGTCCTCCCAGCTCACATACGAAAAGACTCCCGAGCTTATGAAGGCTGCAAGGGTGACTCTTGAGCGAAGGCTCGCGTCCGGCGGAGGTCACACAGGCTGGAGCCGCGCATGGATTATAAATATGTGGGCGCGCCTGAGGGACGGCGAAAAGGCGTGGGAAAACGTAATTGCGCTTCTTAACCAGTCTACATACCCCAACTTCTTAGACAGGCATCCTCCGTTCCAGGTAGACGGCAATTACGGCGGAACGTCCGGAATCGCCCAAATGCTCCTTCAGAGCCAGAACGGGACGATAGCGCTTCTTCCCGCAATACCAAAAGCGTGGAAAAGCGGAAGCGTAAAGGGGCTTAAGGCGATGGGCGATATAAGCGTAGATTTTGAGTGGCGGGACGGCAAGGTCACATACGCGAGGCTTACGGCCAATCGGGGCGGAGTTATAAATCTTGCCGCTACCTGCGGCATAGATAAGCCAGCGAGATTTGAAAGTGATGCTCCGTACAGCGTCATATATGAAAACGGCGAGGTAAGGCTTGCCGGGTAACAGGGCAATTTTAAATAAAGGGTGATGTATATGAAGGATTATTCCAAGCTTAGAAATGAAAGCGATATAAGGGGTATTGCCATAGATGGCGTACCCGGTCAGGAGATAAATCTAACTGAAGAGGCCTGCAGGGATATAGGCAGGGGATTTGCACTGTGGCTCTCCCAAAAGGAGGGAAAGCAAAAGCTTCGCGTGGCAGTGGGCAGGGATTCAAGGCTGTCCGGCGAGAAACTGCTCGGATGGATTGCCGATGAAATGTCCAAGGAGGGCATAAGCGTTACGGACATGGGTCTTACCAGTACTCCCGCAATGTTTATGACTACCAAGACCGAGGGATATATGTTCGACGGTGCAGTCATGGTAACGGCGAGCCATCTTCCATATAACCGCAACGGCTATAAATTCTTTACTCCTGACGGCGGTGTGGAGGCATCGGACATCAATGATATTATCGCCCTTGCCGAGAGCGGCAGGCACACCGGTCTTGAGCCCGGACAGGTTGTCAAAGGCGAGTTCATGAGCGTTTATTCAAAAAGACTTGCGGACATGATAAGGTCGGCATGCGGCGGCGACAGACCCCTTGAAGGTCTTAAAATAGTAGTCGACGCGGGCAACGGCGCAGGCGGATTTTATGTTACAGGCGTTTTAGAGCCGCTCGGCGCGGATGTAAGAGGCTCGAGGTACTTAGAGCCTGACGGAAGCTTTCCAAACCACATCCCCAACCCAGAGAACGAGGAAGCCATGGCGAGCATAATTGAGGCTGTAAATGAGTCGGGAGCAGATCTCGGAATAATATTTGACACCGATGTAGACAGAGCCGGCGCTGTTTTGAGCGATGGCAGTGAGCTGAACAGGAACAGGCTTATCGCAATGCTTTCGGCAATGCTTTTGCGCGATCATCCCGGGACGACAATTGTGACCGATTCCGTCACATCCTCGGGGCTTGCGAAGTTTATAAAGTCAAAGGGTGGAGTGCATCACAGATTTAAGAGGGGATACCGCAACGTCATCAACGAGGCAATAAGGCTCAACCGCGAGGGAATAGACTGTCAGCTTGCCATAGAGACCTCGGGACACGGGGCTTTTAAGGACAACTATTTTCTCGACGACGGCGCTTACATAGTGACAAGGCTTATTATAGAGTTGTCAAGGGCTAATAAAAACGGTTATACGCTTCACTCGCTGATTGAGACTCTTGAAGAGCCGAAGGAGAGCATGGAATTCAGGATGAACCTTATGCTTGACGATTTCAAGACGTACGGCAACGATATAATTGAAAAGCTCAAGGCTTATGCGTCCGATAAGGAGGGCTGGAGCCTGGCACCCAGCAATTACGAGGGAGTGCGCGTAAACCTTGATAAGGAGCATGGAAACGGATGGTTTTTGCTCAGACTTTCGCTTCACGAGCCGCTTATGCCGCTCAACATTGAGTCGGATGAAGAGGGCGGAGTAAAGGTTATAGCGGGCGAGCTTTCGGAATTTATATCGCAGTTTGACAGGCTGGATTCAAAAAAGCTTGTTGAATACGCAAAATAATTGCTGTGTTTTGGACGTAAAATTCAGCAGTGCGGCAATTTTAAGCCGCCGGTAATGACAAATCGTTCAAAAGGGTATATAATACAAGACGATGATTTTATATTCTGGAGGAACTATGCCTAATAATATTACAGAGTTTTTCGGCAACGAGGTATTTAACGACTATGTCATGAAAAAGATGCTCGCCCCGGACGTATACGAGGAGCTTCACAAAACCATTGATTCCGGCAAACCGCTCGACCTTAACATTGCCAATCAGATAGCGTCAGCAATGAAGGATTGGGCAATAGAGCACGGCGCGACGCACTTTACGCACTGGTTCCAGCCACTCACAGGAGTGACTGCTGAAAAGCACGACAGCTTTCTTGCCGGCGTAAACGGCGGGCAGCCGATACTTGAATTTAACGGCAAGGAGCTCATAAAGGGCGAGTCCGACGCCTCGTCCTTCCCGTCGGGAGGACTTAGGGCTACGTTTGAGGCAAGAGGCTACACGGCGTGGGACCCGACCTCCTACGCATTCATAAAAAACGAAACACTTTATATTCCGACCGCGTTCTGCTCCTACAGCGGAGAGGCGCTTGACACTAAAACTCCTCTTTTAAGGTCTATGGAGGCTGTCAGCCGCTCCGCAGTAAGAATACTTAAGCTTTTAGGCAACGAGACCAGAAGAGTAATCGCAACTTGCGGACCGGAGCAGGAGTATTTCCTTATTGACAGGGAGATGTACGCAAGGCGAAAGGATCTTATATTTACCGGACGTACGCTGTTCGGAGCAAAGCCGCCCAAGGGTCAGGAGCTTGAGGACCATTACTATGGAATGCTCAGAACCAGGATACAGGACTTTATGAGGGATTTGGACGTTGAGCTTTGGCGTGTGGGAGTTATGGCAAAGACCGAGCACAACGAGGTCGCACCTTCTCAGCACGAACTTGCGCCTATATTTACTACAGCCAACATTGCCTCTGACCATAACCAGCTCACAATGGAGCTTTTAAGAAAGGTCGCCCACCGTCATGGCTTTAAATGCCTGCTGCATGAAAAGCCCTTCGAGGGAATAAACGGCTCCGGAAAGCACGACAATTGGTCGCTGAGCACCGCAGAGGGCGCGAACCTCTTTGAGCCGGGCAGCACGCCGGCTGAGAATTTGCAGTTCCTTTTGTTCTTAGCTGCTATGATCAAGGGCGTGAACGAGTACCAGGATCTCCTTAGGATATCAGTGGCTTCTGCCGGAAACGACCACCGCCTTGGCGCTAACGAAGCGCCTCCAGCTATTATATCGATGTTTTTGGGCGACGAGCTTACCGAAATACTGGATGCCATTTGTGAGGGCAGGAGGTATTTTGGCAGCAAGCGCACAGACATGCAGATAGGAGTCGACGTTTTGCCGCACTTTCTCAAGGATACGACCGACCGCAACAGGACAAGTCCTTTTGCGTTTACAGGAAACAAGTTTGAATTCCGCAGCCCGGGCTCAAGCCAGTCAATAGCTGTTCCGACAACGATACTCAACACTGTAGTTGCGGATGAGCTCGACAGGTTCTACGATGAGCTTTGCGACGCAAAGGATCTGGACGGCGCGCTCCATGCGCTTATAAAGCGCACCATAATTGAAAACAAAGACATAATTTTCAATGGCGACGGCTACAGCAGGGAATGGGTGGAAGAGGCGAAAAAGCGTGGACTTCACAATCTGCCCACCACTCCGGACGCCTTGTCTCACTACTGCGACGAGAAGAATGTTGAGCTGTTTGAAAGGCAGGGAGTGTTCTCAAGGGCTGAGTTGGAGTCAAGGTATGTAATTAATATTGAAAATTACTGCAAGATAATTAGAATCGAAGCTCTTACCATGATTGAAATGGCTAAAAAGGACATCCTTCCGGCTGTATCTACATATGTAAGAAAAATGGCTGAGGCTGTGTCCTGTACAAGGAGCATAGCGGACGTGGAGTGCGGCTTTGAGGTAGATATGATAAAAATGCTCACATCTTTGTCTACAAATATGTATAAGAAGATGCTGTCGCTTGAGGAGCTTGTTGACTCCGCTCCGGAAACTGAAAACCAGGAGCTTGCCGATTACTGCAAGGACACTATTATTCCCGCAATGGCAAGGCTTCGCTCCGTTGCGGACGAGATCGAATCCCTGGTAGGAGAAAAGTACTGGCCATATCCTACATACGGCAAAATGCTGTTTGCGGTTTAGCACATATGCTTACATATGTGCTTCATACAGGTAACGTTAATCAGCCCAAGGTTTATCCTTGGGCTGATTTTAACATACAGTGTTTTCTTTTTTGGGGCAGCCGCTGAAATAGTCGGCGGCGTTTTCAAGGGTGCTCAGGCTTATTGCCTCGAGCGCTTCTTTTGTCAGGAAACCCTGGTGAGAGGTAACGATGACGTTTGGAAATGACAAAAGCCTTGCCGTGACCGAGCTTTCAAGTATATCGTCCTCCCTGTTTTCAAAGACATAGGGTTGTTCTTCCTCGTATACGTCCAGACCAACTCCGCCGAGCTTGTGAGCGCGTATTCCGCGAATAAGCTCTTCCGTACTTATAAGCGCACCCCTTGACGTATTTACAAGTATTACGCCTGGCTTGAGCTTTTCTATGGCGTTTGTGTCTATCATGTGATACGTTTCTTCTGTTAAAGGACAGTGAAGAGATATCAGGTCGCTGCAGCTAAGAAGCTCGTCAAGCGGGATGTATTTTACAAAGCTTAGCGAGGAGTTTGGGTATTTGTCATATGCCACTACGTTCATTCCTATGCCATGGCATATGTTAGCCATTGCGCTGCCAATTTTACCGGTGCCTACTATGCCTGCGGTCTTGCCATAAAAATTTATGCCCGTAAGGCCTGTGAGACTGAAATTGTTTTCACGCACTCTGATGTAAGCCTTGTGTATTTTGCGGTTTACGGCAAATGCCAGAGCTATAGCGTGTTCTGCTATTGCCGGAGGCGAGTAGCCGGGTACTCGCATTACCATTATGCCAAGCTCACGTGCAGCGTTTATATCTACGTTATTTATTCCCGCGCAGCGCATGAGTATTAATTTTATTCCGCAGTCCGAAAGTATTTTTAAAACCTCACGGCGTGCGTCTGAGGCGACAAACAGGCAAACACAATCATAGTCGGCGGCAAGGCGCGCGGTATGGGTATTGATATCTGAGGCGAGATAGTCTATTTGGATGTCGTCAAATCTGTCTCGCATTGCCTCAAAGGAGTCTTTGTCATATGGTTTGGCGTCATAAAAGAGGATTTTCATATTTAATAACAGCCTTTCTCAATTTAATTGATTTTCTTTAATACTATTAATACCCAAAATAAGTATATATATTTACGGTAGTAATAGTTATATTGAAACATTTGATGGCTGGCAGGATATTTTAATCGAAAACCCGGCGCAGCAATACTCATTTAATTTTAGTGTAGCACACATGAGTGTAGCTGATGCCTTTGTCGCAGCCGCAGCCAAGCACCTCGCGTGAATAAAGGATTTTGTCGAATTCGGGGAAGAACACGTCCGCTCCCGGGTAGTCTCGGTCTATTTCGGTAAGGATTATCTTATCGGCATACGGCAGTGCCGCTTTGTATATCTTTGCTCCGCCTATTACAAACCCGTCATAGCTGCACATGCTTAATGCCTGCTCTATGGAGCCGGCCACTGTCACGCCGTCGATTTTAAGATCGTGGTTTCTTGAGATTACAACATTATTTCTTTTCGGTAATGGTCTGCCTATAGATTCGTATGTCAGGCGTCCCATTATTACCGTCGAGCCGGATGTTGTGCTTCTGAAAAATTTCATGTCGCCCGGCAGCTCCCACATGAGCGAGTTGTTCCTGCCCAGCTCGTAATTTTTACCAACAGCAGCAATGATTTTTATCATGTCTTACGTCCCTTCTCAGTTTACTGTGCTATCGGAAAGGATATCTTTCCCATATGTTTGTAATCTATCAGCTTGACGTCACCGCATTCTGCGGAGCTGTCAAACCTGAAGAAATCGTCGATTTCAGGATTGAGCCAAAGCTTCGGAGCGGAAAGCTCGCCCATACTGTCAAACCTGTCAAGCTGCTCTTTTATGCCGTCAAGCTGGTTGACATATATGTGAGCATCCTTTATCGACCAGTCAAGCCTTCCCGGCTTAAGCTTCGTCACCTGAGCGAGCATGTAAAGGAGCACTGCATATTGAGTTACGTTAAACGGAAGCCCCAAAGGAACGTCGCAGCTTCTTTGATGCACCCAGGCGTTGAGCCTGCCGTTTGTAACGTCCCATTCGCTGCTCCATACGCATGACGGCAGAACAGCGGTGTCAAGGTAATCGTTTTGCCACAGGGACATTATCATGCGCCTGTCTGCCGGGTTGTTTTTCAGCTTATATATGAGCTCCTGTGTAAGACTGAATTTTTTTACGATATATCCGTACGCCGTACCTATCGTGTGCGCCCATTCGCGGCCGAATTCCTTGTGGATTATTTTCCTGCACATGCCCCCGTTGCCGTTCGGAAGCATCTGGGAGGCGTTCCAAAAGCCGTTTTCGTCTATTTCCCATTCATCCCATATGTGTACATTGCGCTCCTGAAGCCACCTTACGTCGTTCGACTGCGCCTGATATATCCACAACATTTCTAAAACTGCCTGACGGATAAACACCTGTTTTGTCGTAAGGATGGGGAACTCCTGCGAAAGATCGAGCGAAAAGTGCCATGACGGCAGCTTTATTGAGTTTATGCCAGTTCTGTTTTCGACTTCTATTCCGCCGGCTAAAATTTCTTTCAGCAGCCGGCAGTATTCTATATCCCACTTTGACAATTTGATCACTTCCTCTGAAATTTAATTATATCAGCGCCGCACTCCATTTGCAACAGAGTCGTATCATAAAAAATTAACCGTCAAATTACACAAATTAATGGACATTGTAATTGTTCAAAACACAGAATTTTGCGTTATTTGAGAAGTTTTCACTTACATTTTTGTAGCACATTTGATATAATAATATTATGATAGCGTATATTATGCGGTGAGAACCGTATAAATCAGACAATGATCGAACACATCGTATTTAGTGTTGAGCGGTCTTTTCCGAGGCTTGCGCTTCGGAAGGGGTTGTCTTTTACGTATGAAAAGGTAGGGTGAACTAATGTTTTGTGTAAATGAATATGTTGTATACGGCAGCGAGGGAGTTTGCAGGGTGGAGAGCGTAGGGCATCCTGATATAGTCGGTCTTGACAAGGACAAGGAGTATTACACGCTGCTCCCGATATATAGGAGCGGAAAGATATACACTCCTGTCGATTCGAATATTCCTATGCGCAGCGCTATCACCAAAGAGGAGGCACAGTCACTCATTTCAGGGGCTGAGCAGATAAGCGCGGTTCTTGACGTGCCACGCGACTCAAAGCAGGCTACTCAGTATTACAGAAGCCTGGTGCGTACATATGAGTGCAAAAAGCTGATGAGTATAGTAAAGTATGTGGTGAAAAAACAGCATAGGCTTGGCGACGGTAAAAAGAGTCTGCCGGCGGTAGATTTAAAATTTATGAGGATCGCTCAGGACATGCTTTGCGGTGAGCTTGGCTTTGCGCTTGGAATCGAACCTCAGGAGGCAAAGGCTTGCATTGAAAGATGCTGCGAGGATTAAATTTCGCGGCAAAATAGTATAATTGGAGGAAAATCCGGGTTGTGCGCTTAAACAAGGTTGCGATTTTCCTTCGTTTTCTATGCTTACTCTTGACATTTTGTTGCGTGCCTGATATAATATCATTTGTTATGAAGGTATAGCTCAGCTGGTAGAGCACCTGCTTGACGTGCAGGGGGTCATAGGTTCGAGTCCTATTATCTTCACCAGAAAGCCCTAAGCACCATATATAGTGCTTAGGGCTTATTTTTGTTCAAAATATTGTATACGAATAAGTCCCACTGCATATTTATGCAAGGGGACTTATCAATTTATTAAAATTATTTTTAAAGCTGCCGCTTTGGTGTCTCTAAAAGATTTACAAACAGCTGTTACCTCAGCACTACCAGCTCGGTTTGAGCAAAGCCTCCCTCTATCGGGTCTTCTATTTCGATTTCTTCCTCATCAACTATTACCGTGTCGTCGGGGTCGGAGGGGGTATCGGGTTCTGTCTGTGCGGGGTATGTTGTTACCCTGCCGGACTCATAGCCGCAGACTGTGCATTCATAGTGACCGTAGCCGTTGAAGCTGTCGGTTGCGTATACGTCTACGACGAATACGAGGTTGTGGGGAGAAACAGTCATATTGCTTCCGCAGATAGCGCAAGAATTCCAGTGGCTGTTTTGATCAAATTGAAGTCCCGAACCGCCTGCATGGCTGCCGTCGGCACAGATTACCGTTCCGCCTTGATTGTTAAATGTTCCGATAAGCTCAATAGTTCCGTTGTTTTTGAAAACCGCACCGGATGTAACTGTGAGGCTTGTACCCTCCGGAATTGTCAGCTTAACTCCGGACGGAAGCTCTGTGTCCTTTGAAATAACGGCGTTCCCGTAGACACTGCCGTCGTTATTTTTAATAACTACGCTGTTTTCGATGTTATTTCCATAATAATCGTTGCCGGATGTGTTGATCCATGAACCGGAAACAGAGGACGTGCCATTTGCCATTATGCCGTCCACTCCGTCCGGAGCGGATGCGTTTACAATGCTATTTTTTATATTGATATCAGATGGTGAGTAAACAGCTACGTCGCCGCCTGCTTCCGCTGTCAAATTACTGTCTGTAACAGAAATGCCTCCGTTTCCAAATATCGCCGGATAACTGCCTTCATTCGGAGCTTTTGCTATTACCGTAGCTCCATCGGTGATATCAATGCTTGACGACCAAGAATAAATGGCATTTGAATATTTGCCTGCGGCCGTTGCAGTTACGGTTCCGCCGGAAATAGTGATTTTGCTTCCGCCAATGGCATAGATTCCATATTCGTCATCGTCAAATTCCGTTGTTGCATTAACGGTACTGTTAGTAATAATGATATTGCCGTTCGTTGAGATTCCGGCATCGGCGTCGCTATTTGCGGTTACAGTTGAGTTTGTAATATAGATATCTCCCTCATATGCTCTCATTCCGGCATAAGCCATGCTGCTTGTGGAAATAGCGGTTACGGTACTTCCTTCGATTGTTATGCTTGTGTCTGACAAAAGTCCAAAGCTATTTTCCGAAGTACTGGTTACATTGTTACTATTTCTTATCGTTATGGCTCCACGAGCAGAAGATATGGCAGGATTGGTAGTAGTGCTTGTACTTGCAGTAACCGAAGCGTTATCGATCGTAAGATCACCGCCAGCATATATACCATATGTCCTGCCGGTTGCATTAAGAGATCCGCTTCCGTTGATTTCCAATGACCCGCTGACAAAAATGCAGCGGTCGCCGCTAATCATATTTTCCCCTATCAATTCGATTTTCAAGCTTTGTTTGCTGGTATAAACATCAATTGCGGAGTCAACTAATGCGCCTGGGGTCGAAGCGTACGGAGATGTCAAATTACAGTTATTGAGCGTAAGAGTATTCGTAGCTGCGTCATAAGAGATTGTCCCATCCCCCAGAATATCTGCAGCATTGTCGCTGGAAACCTCGACGGCAGTACTGTTCTTGCTGTCATAAATTCTGAAGCCGTAGTTATCTGCCGCAAACACCGCCGCAGGCAGCAGCCCGACACAAAGTGTTACGCACAGGAGCACGCTTAACAATCGTTTAATTTTCATCTTTTCTCGTCCTTTCCTTTAACTACTTATAGCTTTTAAATTGATACAGCAAAAAGACGCACTATGCCTATAGTTCAAACAGACAAAGTACACCTTTAAAATTTGTACAATTTTGCGCTTGACAATTAAAACGAATCAGGCTAAGCTTGCTTGCTGACATTATGCCTATAGCCGTCATTATTGTCAAGCTCCTTTCCATAAGGTTGTTAATATAATTACAGCGTAATTATAACACGTCTTGTTACATATTGCAACAAAAATTGCGGTTATATTTTTATTAAAAATGAGCGCTCAAGTTTAGAAGCAACAAGCTGCCCATACAAGCATAACAGCTATCCCAAGCCTTAGTAGGAATCCGGGATAGCTGCACGTTTTTTAGTCTAACTTCATTACGCCGGCATAAAGATATAAAGCTCATAATACCTGTGCTTTTGGGCAAGGAGGTCGTCGTGGTCGCCGCGTTCTGAAGGCGGCTTAGTCCAACTCCCTTACGCCTGTATAAAGCTCATAATACCTGTGCTTTTGGGCAAGGAGGTCGTCGTGGTCGCCGCGTTCTATGATCTCCCCATGTTCAAGAACCATTATCGCGTTCGCGTTTCTTACGGTTGACAGACGGTGCGCAATCACGAACGTAGTACGGTTTTTCATCAGTCTGTCCATGCCGTGCTCTATGTGGCGCTCGGTGCGGGTATCTACAGAAGACGTGGCCTCGTCAAGCACCAGTATAGGCGCTTTTGAAAGGGCTGCTCTTGCTATGTTCAGGAGCTGACGCTGACCCTGTGAAAGATTTGCGCCGTCGCTTTCGAGAACAGTGTCGTAGCCGTGTTCAAGCCTCATAATAAATGAATGAGCGCTTGCCGTTTTTGCCGCCGCGACGATTTCTTCGTCCGTAGCGTCAAGCCTGCCGTATCGTATGTTATCCTTAACGGTTCCGGTGAACAGGTGGGTGTCCTGCAATACCATCGCGATGTTCTCGCGCAGGAAGTCGCGCTTGTAGTCCTTCACGTTTATTCCGTCTATAAGTATCTCACCTTCGTCTATATCGTAGAACCGGTTCAGAAGGTTAGTGATTGTAGTTTTTCCTGCGCCTGTAGATCCTACGAACGCTATTTTCTGCCCGGGCTTTGCGTAAAGGCTGATATGCTTGAGAACTGTCTTGTCTGGAAGATATCCGAATGAAACGTTGTTAAGAACCACGTTTCCTTTTATTTCTGTTGCGACGGCGTTCGGCGCATCCGGCGCTTCAGGAGCGGTGTCCATTACCTCAAATACGCGCTCCGCTCCGGCGAGTGCTGCAAATATCGTAGACATCTGCTGAGATATATTGTTTATCGGCATTGAAAACTGCTTTGAATAGTTTGCAAATACCGTCAGCGCACCTGTGGACAGCCTTCCCAAAACCATGAGTATTCCGCCCACGCCTATGGTAACGCCGTAAGCCACCTGAGAGGTGTTTCCCATTATGGGACCCATGACAGAGCCCCAGAACTGTGCGCGGAACTGCTTGTTGCGCATATCCTGATTTAAGAGCCTGAACTCCTCAACGCAGGTTTCCTCGTGGTTAAATACCTTTATAACCTTTTGTCCTGTGACGGTTTCCTCGGTATATCCATTTATAGCGCCGAGAGCCGCTTGCTGTCCGCTGTAGTATTTGGAGGACACCTTGGCAATCGCTCCGCCTCCGAATATAAATATCGGTATGAATACAACGGTCACAAGCGTCAAAATCCAGTTGGTGGTTATCATAAATACAAACGTTCCGATAAGCGTTACCAGTCCCGAGATTATGGATGTGAGCGAGTTGTTTATCATCATGTCTATGTTGTCGATATCGTTTGTAAAGCGTGACATGATTTCACCTGTCGGATTAGAGTCATAGTACCTGATGGGAAGCTTTTGCAGCTTTGAAAACAGGTCGTTTCTTATTGATTCTATCGTGTCCTGAGATATGACAAGCATAAGCTTTGACTGAAGGTATGATGTTATTATGCCTACGCCGTATACCAGGGCGAAAATCATTATAACGGTAATTATATAGCTGAGCATCTCACTTCTGACCGCCACGTTTATACTTCCGGTAAAGCCTGTTATGATATCGTCGGCAAGTCTTTCTATGCTGCTCATAGGCTGCTCGGATCCGGTTACCGCAAGCGTGAGCTTGTTTATTATCGGAGCGAGAAGATACGAGCCGCACAGCGACGCGACAGCGTTTAACAGCATGCAGAAAAGCACGATTATAAGCCTGAGCTTATGCTTTGTCAGGTATCCTATTATTCTTCCGATAGTCTTTTTTGAGTTTTTGATCGACTTCAGTCCTGCCGTTCCTCTGACGCCCCTTGGACCGCCCGGTCCACCTCTGGGTCCTCCTGCGCGCCCGGATGAGGCGGAGCTGTTATACTGCTTTTGAAGCGATTCTAAATCCCTTGCCATACAGCCTTACGCTCCTTTCTTTTCGGCGTCATGCTGAGAATAGTATATCTCCTGATACGCCTCGTTGGTTTGTATAAGCTCGTCGTGCGTGCCAATGCCGGTTATCTTGCCCTCGTTCATGACTATTATCATGTCCGCATCCTTTACAGAGGATATTCTCTGGGCGATAATTATTTTTGTCGAGCCTGCGAGCTCGTTTTTGAACGCAGATCTTATCTGCGCCTCAGTCGCGGTGTCTACTGCGCTGGTAGAGTCGTCAAGAATGATGACCTTTGGGTTTTTAAGAAGCGTTCTGGCTATGCAGAGCCTCTGCTTCTGCCCTCCCGAGACATTTGTGCCGCCCTGGTCGATTTCCGTCTGGTAGCCGTCCTTAAACGAGGAAACGAACTTATCGGCTTGAGCTGCGCGCGCCGCCTCTTTTATCTGCTCGTCGGTGGCGTTTTCATTGCCCCATTTTAGGTTTTCTTCGATAGTCCCCGAGAACAGCGTGTTGTGCTGGAGCACCATGCCTATTCCCTCACGCAGGTTGTAAAGCGAATAGTCCTTAACGTTTATGCCGTCTATTAAGACCTCACCTTCATCCGGATCGTAGAGCCTTGGTATCATTGATACAAGAGTGGTTTTTCCGCAGCCGGTCGAGCCTATGATTCCCACAATTGATTTAGCCGGTATCTTCAGATTGATGTTGTCCAAAACGCTTTCGTCGGAGTTTTTGTAGTATCTGAAGGTGACGTTTTTAAACTCGATGTCGCCGTTCTGTATTTCAAGCTCCGGCTTAGCTGCATTTTCGTCCGAGATGTCCGGGGTTTCGTCAAGCACCTCGCGTATACGCTTCGCGGACGCCAAAGCCCTTGAGGACATCATGAACAGCATTGAAACCATCATAAGAGAAAACAGTATCTGCGAGGTGTAGGTTACGAACATCGACAGGTTTCCGACCTGCATACCTCCGTCGTACACCATCTGGCTTCCCAAATAGATAATGAACAAAACAGTAAGGTTCATAATGAGCGTTGTAACAGGGGAGAGGAATATCATAATGTTCATGGCGCTCATGCCGGCCTTTTTCAGGTCTTTATTAGCGCCTGAAAATTTCTCTATCTCGTGGTCCTCGCGCACAAAGCTTTTCACGACGCGCACGTTTGTGACGTTTTCCTGCACTATTGAGTTAAGCCTGTCGAGCTTTTTCTGAACGACTTCAAATCTTGAAAAGCCCGCTATGATAATAGAGCCTACCGCGATTAACAGCAGCGGTATTGCGACCGCGAACGTCACCGACAGCGAAGGCTGGATAGATATCGACATTATCAGAGCCGCTATAAGCATTCCGGGCGCTCTGAACGCCATCCTTAAAAGCATGTTTACAAAGTTCTGCATTTGGGTCACGTCGTTTGTAAGCCTTGTCACAAGCGAGCCGGTTGAGAACTTGTCTATATTTGCAAACGAGAAGGTCTGAACCTTTTCAAAAACGTCCTGGCGCAGGTCAGTGGCAAAGTTTACCGACGCCTTTGCGCCGAAATACGAGCCTCCTACGCCTCCCGCCATCATAGCCAGAGCGCAAAGTATGATTTCAAGCATTACAATTATGCTCTGCGCTATCGTCAGAGTGCCGTCCTTCTGACCGTCTATTACCACCGCCAAAAGCCTCGGCATTATTACTTCTCCCGCAACCTCAACAAGCATACATAGCGGTGTAAGTATAAAAAATGGCAGGTATGGCTTTATGTATTTGTACCAGTGCTTCAATCAGAAAACTCCTTTCAGTTATTTACTCTTTAATCCGACGGACATGTTGTCGGATATTTTCTTCAGCAGCACATACAACTCATTTATTTCATCGTCCGAAAAGCCTGCGAATATCTGACGGTCAAGTTCATCAAATATTTCCGCAGTCTTGCTTACAATATTTCTGCCTTTGTTGGTTATTGTTATATTGTTTATACGAGAATCGTTTGCAGACGGCACCCTTTCAACATACTCTAACGCCTCAAGCTTTTTAAGCGTCACTGTAACTGCTGCGGGTGAGATTTCCATTTTTTTTGCAATGTCTTTTTGAGACATGTTTCCGAAATGGTTTACCGTCATAAGCATGGTATGTTGACTCCTGTGCAGACCAAGCTCACGTACCCTACACTCAGCCATTGCGTGGTGCAGACGGTTGCATTTGAAAAACAGATTCATGCATTTTTTGTATCTGTCGCGCTCATCGCTGATGCTCATTATTTATCCTCCCTTCAAATATGTTTAGTGGTTAATTATTAACGTGTTAATTATATTGCCGCTTAACCAAAATGTCAATAGATATTTGTCATAAATCAAGTAGTTTTTTTATTGACTTTTTTGTACATCTGAATTATGGCTGCATTAAAATATAAAACAAAGTTAAGGTTGAAATAATAATATGGTTGACATCGGGGAACAAATATTGTAAAATAAATAAGCTTGCGAGTAAGCTATACGGCAGCGGACGCCGCGAATGCGGCGGATGAGGAAAGTCCGAGCATCAAAGAGCAGGGTAGCTGATAACGTCAGCCGAGGGCGACCTTAGGGAAAGTGCAACAGAAAGATACCGCCGCTTTTGCGGTAAGGATGGAAAGGCGAGGTAAGAGCTCACCGAAGCGCAGGAAACTGCGCTGTCATGTAAACCCTACCCGATGCAACACCGTTTGGTTCGGCATATCAACGTCTGCTCGGCGGATATGCTGTTATAGGTGGCTTGACCCCTGTGGCGACGCAGGGGCTAGATAGATTGCCGTACACGACAGAACTCGGCTTACAGGCTTAGTCGCATAGCCTTGAGGATTTGCCGAATAGGACCGGCTGTTATATTTGATGTGTTAAAACGCAGAACGGAGATGCCTATGTATACTTTTCTTAACCTGTTCCAGCTTAAAACGGGAGCGTTCAAGCGTATTTTATGCGCGCTGCTTATAGCTGTTATTGCCATTTCGCTCGCAGGATGCGGAGAAAAAATCGACGACGCCGAGGGCGACACGCCGGTAAATTCAAGCGATTCCGAAGAGATTGCGCTCGAGGGGTATTATCTCAGGCTGGCGAATGAAATAAGCGATAACGGCAGCGTAATAAACAGAAATTATATTGTATGCCAGGACGAGGAGCTGACTCAGGCGGTAGGAACGCTTGCCGCCACCTACGACGAGAACGGCGAGCTTGAGCATTACGAGGCTGTAATAGGGGTTTTAAGCATAGAAAAGCTTATATCCTACAGTGTAGGGGATAATGGAACATTTTATACCGAGACAAGCTATGACGAAAACGGCGCAAACGATTCCTCAAGCTGGGAAAACATAGTCACGGACCCTAATACGGGGATAACAACGGAATATATCGGCACGCTCAGCTATTACAGCAGCGGCATTGACCATGAATTTTATGAAGAGCAGTATATAACCGACGGCACAGAGAGATACCTTTCCTGCGTGACAGAGAGGGAGTATTCTGAGGACGGCTCTCTCGCTTCGGAGACTGTCACTAATTACGATAAGGACGGAAACGTACTGTAAAAGCGCTGCTTATATGAAGTCGCATGGATTATATAAATAAGGCGGTAAAAGGCGCATATGCTGAGGCTTTGCGGAGCTTAATAAAAACACAGCGGGCAGGGAAATTACCTTGTCCGCTGTTTTATGCGTATTATGTGATGAATATCAAATGCTGCTTTTAGCATTCGCGATTTATTCCATCAATCTCATCTTGATCTCTGAGGCTGTATCCCTTGCAAGCTTTTTAATTTCTCCGGAAGAGCCGTCTGTCGCCGCTACGGAATGATATGCCTCCATAAGAGGCTCTAGCACGTCAGAGGGCATATGCTGCCAGCTTGCAAAATAACTGTCGGTGCTTTCAAGCTGCATGTATTGGCTGCTTTCTGGGATAACGCCGTCAATTTTGCCGCTGTATGCGTCAAAAATGTACTCCATGAACTTAACGGCAGTGTCCTTGTTTTGCGACGCGGGATTTAGCATTACATAGCTGCTTGTCAGGCAGCACAGCTCGCCGCTGCCGTCTATAAATTCATCGCCGTAAGGCATTTCATCTTCATTTCCGGTGGGATTGTCATATAAGAATCGAAGAAGCTCGTAAAGCTCGTCGCCGTCCTCGTCGTCATATGTACCCGCAACGGCGTCTATGTTTTCAGCGCAGTATTGACAAAGCGATGCTATCCTTGAAAAGGCGAAGGAATCGCCTTCGGGATAAAGCTCACGCGGATATAAATATGCCGCATATGTTGGGACGCCAAAGTATTTTCCGTTATATGCCGATACCACAGAGGCAAGAGAGCTTGTATTCAACCTGGCTGTAAGATCCTTGTAGCTGTTCAGCTCATCGAAAATTCCGAGAGAAACATATTTAAATATATTGTAGTTTACGGGGCAGAACAAATCAAAATCAGAGTCGCCCGCCATAAGCTTTAGGTCGATAAGCTCCATGTTGCTGCCGTAGTCCGTCGTCCTTACCAGAATTCCGCTTTCCGATTCAAATGCAAGTATCACGTCCGCAAGGCGGCCCTTTGTAGCTTCGTTGTATACAATAGTTATGCTCTTTGGCGGATTTAAAAAATCAAAATATCTGAATTCACTGTCGGCTGTAGTGATAATGCTGGCGATATTTTCGTATACGCTTATAAAACAGCTGTCGTCAGAGCCGGTTTCCAGTGAAAATCTTTTACATGTGACGTTGTCGTCATCCGTTACGGAAAACTCGCTTATAGCAGGCGTTCCGTACGCGCTCAGCTCAGAGGTCGAAAACATATCCCCAAAGGCAAGGACGGTATCTGTCTGCGGGTTGTATATAAGATCATACAGGCAGTTCTGCCCTATGCCGCTGAGCGCCCTGATATAGCCGGTTTCTTCGTTTTCAATATCGAGATAATAAAGATCGTATCCGGTGTCGGGATTTGCGTTGTTTTCAGCCGTGAACAAAATGCTGTTTTCATAGTAGCGATATATTGCCTCCGTGCCGCTTCTTGCTTTTACCGTCGCGGCGGATTCCGAAGACTCCTTGTCAATGGCCGCATATTGCATGTCTGCGTTCATGCCGTCCCCGCCGCTAAAGCAAAGGAAAACATAATAATCATCGGTTACTTCAAAATCTTTTATTTCCCAGCCGTTCATGCCGCCGGGAGTAAGCTCGTCTATGAGAGCGCCGCCGGTATCGTAGCCTTCGATTTTGTTAATATGCGGAAAATAAAGAAGTATATTTTCTCCGTCCGAGGCAATAAGCGCGTTTGCCGCCTGCTGCTCATGCTCAATGTCTATCAGCTTGCCGCTTTCCCCGGATTCTATATTCAGGGTGTAAACACCGTCGCCTGAAAGCAGATAAAGCACCTTTTCTATCTGGACAACGTCAAGTATGTCCTTAGAATCGATGGGAAGGGCAATGCCGTCCGCCGGCGCAAAGCCGTTGTAGTCTATGTCTCTGTCAAAAATAGCGCTTTCGACGTTTGCGCCTGTAATCGTTGTAATGTTTTCTTTGCCGCCAGAGGGGGTTTCCGGCGAATTATCCGACGAGCAGGCGCAGAAAAGCAGCAGCGACGAAATCCAAACAGCCGCAGTTTTTTTCAGTGTTCCAAGCACAATGGAGCCTCCCTCTATGTAATGTCAGCTGTAAATAAAATAGTTAATCAACTAATTATAGATAAATGCAACTTGAATAATCTTCATAACCGTTGATTGCAAAAGTATGACGTTGCGCGTGCTTGTGCACAGGCTCTTCAGGATAATATGTACCGCCACACATTGAGCATCGTCCGTTGTGATAGTTATATATATCTCCTGTAGTACAGCCTAGTGATTCGTGGATTTCCCATGTGCAATCGGCATTATTGACGGGACCATATGCATATCCCTGGCATGTAATATTGGCATATCCATTGCCACAATAGTAACATTTTTTCAATACTCCAATAACGCCTGATAAAGTTTGATCGACTGTATCAGCAGCAGTGGCATTGTCGACAATAATTTGATTTGCTTGAGCTGAAACAGGAACGGCTGTAAAAAGCATAGTTAATGTGAGTAAATAAATAAATAACTTTTTCATAAAATAAATTCCTTTCAAACAAATAAAATCAGATCAATAACATAGGAAGCAGATATAAAATCTACATCTATTTAAGTGATAATTTCATATCTGGCGATAAATTATTTTATGTAAATGCATTTACTAATTTTATAATATAATAATTTTAATTCTTGTGTCAATATGAATACCTTATTTTTGTAACTTTAATCACAATTTTTGTGATTTTTCACAAAAAGGAGGGCAGTACATTACTGCCCTCAATTTGTACTCTATTAGAGAAAAATATATAAATAAAACCTGCATATAACCATAGCTCAAAGCTTTGCCCCCGAGCCTGCGCCCTTTGAGCCCTTCGTGCCGCCGAGGTGTACACCTGCGAGCACGTTTGTGTCGAACGCATAGGTAAGACTCTGCCTTTCGCGCTCGCGCTTTAATGCCAGAGCTATTATCCTGTCAAGAAGCTCCCCGTATTTCACGCCCGTAGGCTCCCATAGATAGAAGGAAAGCGAGCCGGGAATGGTGTTTATTTCGTTGAGATAGATTTGATTTGAGTCGTTGTCTATCATAAAGTCTATCCTTGCGACTCCGCTGCACCCCAAAACCTTAAACGCCTTTACCGCAAGCTCCTGGATGTAGTGCGTGTTTTCGGCTGAAATATCTGCCGGGATAACCCTTCTTGTGCTTGCCATGCCCTTTGAGGATTTTGAGCCGCCGAGGTATTTGTCGCTGTAGCTGAGGATTTCGTCCTCGCTTACGGGCCTTTCGCATACCGACGCCTCTGCGCTCCTGTCGTCTCCGAGAACAGAGCAGTTTACTTCCGTCAGGTTTGTTATCGCCCTTTCCACGAGCACCTTCTTTGAGTACCGGAACGCTTCTGCAAGAGCGTCGTACAGCTTATCTTTTGAATCGGCTTTGGAAATGCCTATGCTCGACCCCAAATTTACAGGCTTTACGATAACAGGCATTCCGAAGAGCTTTTCTATATCCAGCATCACAAGGCCAGGGTTGTCGTCAAACTCGTCTGAAAAGTACAGCTTGCAGTCAAGAACCGGTATTCCGTTGTCCTTAAATATCGCTTTCATGGCGTACTTATCCATCCCGAGCGCGCTTGACAAAACGTCGCAGCCTGCGTACGGCACGCCGAGCATGTTCAGATATCCTGCGAGCGTTCCGTCCTCGGCGTTTGTGCCGTGAACTATCGGCAGCGCAACGTCTATATATCCCACGAGCGGCTTTTTAAACGGCTTTGAGTCGAGCCTGAGTATTTCGACCCTGTCCGCGTGTCTTGCAATCGTTACCGGATAGCTCTTTTTGATAAGCCCGTCAATATCCTTGTACGCCTCTATGTCTCCGACATAATCTCCGCAGTACATTTCCCCGCTTTTTGAAATATATATCGGTATTACGTTGAATTTTTCCCTGTCTATGTACTGCGCGGCCTGAAGCGCAGATATTACCGATATCTCATGTTCTACGCTTTTGCCGCCGAACATTAAAGCGAGATTTATTTTCATAAAGCATCTTCCTTTCAAGGCATAATACTTGTAAATACATTAATAATTATCCGGCAGATCGTTTTCAAGAAGTATTATCTTACGTTTGCCGTCGCTTGTCAAGGCGTATACCTTTGACATGGCGTCGTTAAGGTTGGAAGCCACATATATTGAATCCTGCGGATACCCGGCGAAGATAAGCCCGTCGTATATCGGCTCAGTCTGCTTTTGCCCTACCAGAGCTACAAAGTCGCACACCTTAGCTGCGTCTATGCCGAACTGGCGGTTAAGCTCGTATTCCATCTCTCCAAGCTCTATCATGCCGGGGGTGACGAGTATTTTCATGCCGTCGGTCATGGAAAGCGCCTCTAAAGCCGCCTTTGTGCCGGAAGGGTTGGAATTGTAGGCGTCGTCTATTATGCTTACGTCCCCGCGTCTTATGAGCTGTAGCCTGTGCGGAACGCTTTCAAGCCTTCTGACTGCCGGCTTCAATTCTTCAAGCGGAATTCCGAGGCTGTTTGATACAGCTATTGCGCCGCAGATGTTTGTGATGTTGTGCCTGCCTATCAGCGAGGTGTGGTAGGAGCAGCTTTTGCCGTCAGGGGAGTGGACGGTAAATTCCGAGCCGCGCCCACTGACCGAAATGTCCGTTGCGTAATAACCTGACCGGTCGTTTATGCCGTATGCGATAAAGCTGCGCGCGCAGTTCTCAAGGCGGATATTTTCGTCGTCACAGTTTAAAAAGAGCATTCCGTCAGGGGGCAGCGCATACGCCAGCTCGAACTTGGTTTTTCTTACGTTTTCAATCGTCTTGAAGCTCTCAAGGTGCATAGGTCCAACGGAGGTTATAATGCCGTGATTCGGCTTTACTATGTCGCATATCTCCTTGATGTCTCCGACATTTTTAGCGCCCATTTCGCAAAGGAAGATATCGTGCGTTGCGCGAAGGGAAGCGCGTATGGTTTTTACTATGCCGAGCGGAGTATTAAAGTTTCCGGGAGTTTTAAGGACGTTGAACCTTACGCTTAAAAGCGTATCGAGAAAGTATTTTACGCTCGTTTTTCCGAAGCTGCCCGTTATGCCTATCACACTAAGACAGGGACAGCTTTTTAATATCCTTTTCGCGTCGTTTATATACATTCGGTTAATCAAAAGCTCCAGCGGGCGGTTGATGAGGTTTGCCAAAAGCAGGATCCACGGACAGGCAAATATCCACAGCCACAGCACTGCGGTAAACATAAGCTCGTTCTCCGGCGCGCCGAAAACAAACAGAAGAATCGGCGCTGTATATAAAACCGCAAGCGTTATGATAAGCCGGATTATTCTCTTTGTGTATTTAAGCGGTGTCTTATAGCTCTTTTTCGGCAGGTTTGTGGCGGATGATATAAGCATCAGCGCGGCAAAAACCGCACTTGCCGCCGATAAAGCCGCCTCGCTCCTGAATATCAGTACGGCAACTGCTGCGGCAAGCGTTATAACGAGGTGAGCGCAAAGAAAGAGCCTTGAATTCTTCAGAACCCATCTTACCTGTACCCTGGGCTTATAGGAATTAAGCTGGAACATGTGGATAAAGTACCTTAAATTGAACCATGCCGCAATCATGTACGTAGCACACACAAGGCATGCGGTTAAAGTATAAAGCATAAGCTGTCTCCTGAAATAAATTTAGTACGGAATATCAAGAAACGATGATATAACCCTGCTGCAAAGCTGCGGGGCCTGTAAAAACGAAAAGTGCCCTGCGCCGTTTATCTTTACAAGTCCCGAGTCCGGTATCAGCCGCTCAAAGGTCTCGCCGTCGGAAATAGGCGTGGCGGTGTCATCTGTCCCCCAAATCAAAAGCGACGGCACTTTTATCAGCGGAAGAAGATGCTTAAGGTCCTCGTTTACCACCCTTACAAGCGTCTGCCGCATTACAGGAGTTGCCGAAAGATAATCGCTCGAGCCGCGCTTTTTGCGGAGATTTTCTACGGCGTTCGGAAAAAGCTGCTTCAGCAGGGGCAAAGATAAAACATGCCTTCCCGCTTTATATGCGCAAAGGCTCAGCTTCTGCCGAAGAGTTTTTTTCGGCTTTATGCCGGCTGCGTCTATGAACACGGCTTTTTTCACATCTGCGAGAACCTCGCAGCCGTTGTTTTCGGATAAAAGCCTGAGCATTATCCTGCCGCCGAAGCTGTGCCCTATTATTGCGACAGGGCGAAGCGACAGCGCCGCAAGAAAGCTTTTTACAAGCTCTGCGTAGTCGCCCACGCACCATGCGCAGCTCGGCTCGCCGCTTTCCCCGAAGCCGGGAAGGTCCAAAGCCGCAGCCTGATATTTTGCCGATACGGTATTCATAAGACAGTCGAAAAGCTTGATATCGGCGCCCCAGCCGTGAAGGAACAGGACGCATTCTCCTTTTCCGCGAAGCTCGTAATTTATTTTTATCCCATCGATAACAGTTGTCATATCGTCTCCTCAAGTCAATTAAGAATACTTTTATATTATATCACCGGCGGCGATTAATTTCTACTGTTTTATTAAATAAAAAGGGAATCGATTTCCCAAGTGTTAAGTAAGACGAAGCTGGGAATGCTTATAACGAACAGTTCGTGGTTTAACATAGCGTTAAAATTGACTATTTTTTTAATCTCTCTTCACCTTTGTTTTCGTCATATTGTAGATTTGACCGCGCCGCATACACAAGCACTTGAAAATGACGATTAAGTGTGATATCATGACCTTAATTTGGGTTAATTGAAAGGAGGAGCGCAAATGCCACTTTTAGCAGCGAGTGCGCCGTCTAATGGATTGGTTATAGGACTCGGAATGGGAATGGTTTTTGTCGGACTCATCTGTATTATTATCATATGCTACCTTTTGGGTGTAATTATTAATCTCCTTCAAGGCGGCAAAAAGTCTGATGCTTCGGCAGAAAACGTTGTTACCCAGACAGCTTCACCGGTCCAGAGCTCGCCTGCCGCTATTGAAAACAGGCAGGAGCTTGTAGCAGCCGTTTCTGCTGCAATTGCGGAAGAGCTTGGCACAGACGTGAGCGCTATCAGGATTAAATCAATCAAAAAGCTTTAATATTTGTGAGAGAAGGTAAATATTATGAGACATTATCGCGTAAATGTAAACGGAACATCATACGAAATTGCAATTGAAGAAATTTCTGCTGATGAGGCAAAGAAGGCGGCGTCTGCCCCTGCAGTTTCTGCTCCAGCTTCAGCTGCTGCCCCTGTTGCAGCTGCTGCTCCCGCCGGAGCAACCACTGTTTCCGCTCCTATGCCCGGAAACATTCTTTCGGTAAACGTCAGCGCGGGAAGCGCAGTCAAGAGAGGAGACGTGCTTATGATCCTGGAGGCCATGAAGATGGAAAACGAGATCATGGCACCAAGAGACGGCAAGGTGGTTTCGGTAAACACGCAGAAGGGCTCGTCTGTTAAGACCGGAGATGTTCTTTGCGTAATTGAATAAAACTTCAAGGGGAAATAAATTATGGACGCAATACTTGAGTTTCTTAAGACGACGGGCTTCGCGCTGGTTTCAAGCGACTGGCGCATGCTTGTCATGATACTTATCTCATGCGTGCTGATGTATCTTGCGATTGTAAAGAAGTTTGAGCCCATGCTGCTTCTTCCGATTGCGTTCGGCATGCTTCTTACAAACCTGCCAGGCGCCGGCATGTTCCACGAAGTGTTCTTTGCAGGCGGACATGTGAACTGGTCGCTGTTCGGCGGCGAGCCTGTCACACAGGAGCTTATCGACGAGCTTTCCGTAAACTACTCCGCAATCGCTTCTACTCTTGAGGTGGGACAGGTGATTACCCCCGGCCTTATCGACGTGCTTTACCTTGGAGTTAAGCTCGGCGTTTATCCCTGCCTTATCTTCCTCGGAGTCGGCGCTATGACGGACTTCGGTCCGCTGATTGCAAACCCCAAGAGCCTTCTTTTAGGCGGAGGAGCACAGCTCGGCATATTCCTTACTTATATCGGAGCTACGCTTCTCGGCTTTACTCCCGCTCAGTCCGGTTCTATAGGAATCATCGGCGGTGCGGACGGACCGACTGCGATTTACACAACCTCGCTTTTGGCTCCTGAGCTTTTGGGCCCGATAGCTGTTGCGGCATACTCATACATGGCCTTAGTGCCTGTTATACAGCCTCCTATAATGAAGCTTCTTACAACAAAGAAAGAGCGTCAGATAGTTATGAAGGAGCTTCGCCCCGTTTCAAGGACCGAGAAGATAATCTTCCCGATAGTTGTAACAATATTTGTTTCGTTCTTAGTTCCTTCTGCCGCTCCGCTCGTAGGCGCTATAATGCTGGGCAACCTCTTTAAGGAGACGGGCGTTGTCGAAAGACTCAGCAAGACGGCTCAGAACGAGCTTATGAACATTGTAACCATATTCCTTGGCGTTTCGGTAGGAGCTACTGCAACCGCTTCTACATTCCTCGCCTGGCAGACAATCAAGATCATACTCCTCGGCGTGGTTGCGTTCGGCTTCGGAACTGCCGGAGGCGTTATAATTGCAAAGATAATGAATCTGTTCTCGAAGAACAAGATGAACCCGCTTATCGGTTCTGCCGGCGTTTCCGCCGTTCCTATGGCTGCGCGCGTTTCTCAGGTTGTCGGTCAGAAGGAGAACCCCGGAAACTTCCTGCTCATGCACGCTATGGGACCGAACGTCGCAGGCGTCATCGGTTCTGCTATTGCGGCTGGAGTTTTGATTGCGCTGCTGGGATAGCGCAGGCTTGAGACTAAGATTTAAAGAAAGGAGCCTTTGCAGTGCAAAACTTTGCTTCGCAAAGGAACGGTGAAAAAATATGTCTAATCCTTTAAAGATAACCGACACGATTTTGCGTGACGCTCACCAGTCGCAGGCTGCGACAAGAATGAGACTGGAAGACATGCTTCCCGCGTGCGAGCAGCTCGACAAAATCGGTTACTGGTCCTTGGAGTGCTGGGGAGGCGCAACCTTTGACACCTGCATGAGATTTTTGAACGAGGACCCGTGGGAGAGGCTTCGCGCGCTTAAGAAGGCGCTTCCCAACACAAAGCTTCAGATGCTTTTCAGAGGTCAGAATATCCTCGGATATAAGCACTACGCCGACGATGTTGTGGACGCTTTTGTAAAGAAATCTATAGAAAACGGAATAGACGTCATCAGGATCTTTGACGCCTTAAATGATACGAGAAACCTCAAAGCTGCAATTGCAGCGACCAAAAAGTACGGCGGAATATGTGAAGCCGCGATAAGCTATACTATAAGCCCGGTTCACAACGAGGACTATTTCGTAAAGCTTGCCAAAGAGCTTGAGGAGATGGGCGCGGATACTATCTGCATCAAGGACATGGCAAACCTGCTCCTGCCCTATGAGGCTGCAAGCCTTGTAAAAAAGCTAAAGAAGAGTGTAAAGATACCGATTCACCTGCACACTCATAACACCACAGGAACAGGCGATATGGTATACCTTAAGGCGGCAGAGGCAGGAGTCGATATTGTCGATACAGCTCTTTCGCCGCTTGCAAACGGAACCTCACAGCCTGCTACCGAGTCGCTTGTCGCTACTCTTAAGGGTACGGACCGCGACACGGGCATGAACATTTCCGACTTTACAGACGCGGCGGCTCACTTCAGAAACGTTGCGGCAAAGCTCAAGGCTGAGGGCTTCTTAGACCCCAAGGTTTTGAACGTCGATGTAAAGACGCTTATTTATCAGGTCCCCGGCGGAATGCTTTCAAACCTTTTGTCTCAGCTTAAGCAGGCGGGCGCAGAGGATAAGCTTTACGATGTGCTTGCAGAAGTTCCGAACGTAAGAAAGGACTTCGGTTATCCTCCGCTGGTAACTCCTACGTCTCAGATAGTTGGCTCGCAGGCCGTTCTTAACGTCCTGATGGGCAGGTATGCCACCTTCCCCAAGGAGTCGAAGGCCCTGCTCAGAGGAGAATATGGAAGGCTTCCCGGAGAGGTAAACGAGGAGGTAAGAAAGAAGGCGTTAGGAGACGCCGAGATAATTACCTGCCGCCCTGCGGATCTTATCGAGCCTGAGCTTGACAAGTACCGCGAGGAGGTAAAGTCCGTTCCCGGCTTCAACGGAAGCGAGGAGGACGTCCTCAGCTACGCGCTCTTCCCTCAGGTCGCGACAAAGTTCTTTGCATCGCGTCTTGAGCCCCAAAAGTCTGAGGCTGCAAAGGCTGATGACAACTCGGTAAGAGAGCTTTATGTAGACGACTGCTCCAATCTTTAAGATAAAATTAAACCGTCTGATATAAAAATATCAGACGGTTGTTTTAAGCCTTATTGCGTCAGGGGACGGAAGCTGTTATAGGCGTTTGCGTCGATGTCCTTCCACACAAAAAGACCGTTTTCATAAGTCATGTAGCTGTGCGGGCTTTTTTCCTTCGGGATAGATACTGAGCCGGGATTAATGTAAGTGAAGCTTTCGTGTCTTGCCGCTTTGGGCACATGCGTGTGGCCGCACAAAAGTATTTGCCGGCAGGCGTCGCCGGAAAGCGGCGGCGGGTTATTTTCTCCTATTTCATGACCGTGAGAAGCGTATATGGTAAGCCCGTCCGCAAACAGGACGGCGTAGCTTGCCATGATTGGGAAATTAAGAACCATTTGATCCACCTCGGAATCGCAATTTCCCCTTACGCAGAGTATCTTTTCCGACACTCCATTAAGCATGGAGATAACGTCCTTGGGAGAATAGTCCCTTGGCAGGTCGTTTCTCGGACCATGGTAGAGGATATCTCCCAAAAGAAGAAGCTTGTCGGGGCTTTCATCCTCGAGCCTTTTCATAAGGCTTTGACAGTAATATTTTGAGCCGTGTATGTCAGAGGCTATCATGAGCTTCATACGAGCACTTCCTTTATAATCATTTTTCATTAATCAATCATATTATTAAATTTCGGTTCTGTCAACACGCTATCCGCTGCGACCGGCACAGACGGATTCTGTTGTGTAATTACCGGCGAAGGTGGTAAAAAATGAATCAGGATTTGACTGTAGGCGATCCTAAAAAGGTGCTTATAAGGTTTTGCCTTCCGCTGTTCGGAAGCATAATCTTTCAGCAGCTTTACAATATAGCGGACAGCTTTGTAGCAGGCAAGTTTATCGGAAACGACGCTTTGGCGGCGGTGGGAAACAGCTATGAGATCACCCTTATTTTCATAGCCTTTGCTTTCGGATGCAATATAGGCTGTTCCGTAATAGCCGCGCGGCTTTTCGGCGCGAAAAAATACAGCGAGCTTAAAACTGCCGTTTACTCAACGCTTATTGCGGCGGCGGTGCTTTGCATAGCTTTAATGGCATGCGGCATGGCGTTTTGCGAGGATCTGCTCAATCTGATAGATACTCCGTACGACGTTATTGAGGATTCAAAGCTGTATCTCGATATTTACATACTGGGTTTGCCGTTTGTGTTCTTTTACAATATTGCGACCGGCATATTCTCGGCGCTAGGAGACTCGCGCACCCCGTTTATCTTTTTGGCGTGCTCGTCGCTTGCAAATATCGGCGCAGACATATGGTTTGTGACGGGTCTTGGCATGAAGGTTGACGGCGTTGCATGGGCGACGTTCATATGTCAGGGAATAAGCTGCATACTCGCCGTAGCGGTAGTGTTCAGGCGGTTTGCCGCGATACCGAACACCGGAAAGGTCAAGATATTCTCATGGAGACTCCTGTGGGACGTTGCGAAGGTTGCAGTGCCGAGTATATTGCAGCAAAGCTTTATTTCCGTCGGAAACATAATAGTGCAGGGCGTTATAAACGGCTTCGGCACGGCGGCTATGGCCGGTTATTCCGCTGCCATAAAGCTCAACAACATGGTAATTTCCGCGCTTACTACCCTTGGAAACGGTATATCAAGCTTTACGGCTCAGAATCTCGGAGGCGGGGATATAGGCAGAGTGCGCCAGGGCTTTAAAGCAGGGGTAAAGCTGGTTTGGACGATATGCATACCGATAGTTTTGCTGTATACTGCCGCCGCAAGATGGCTTGTGTACATCTTCCTTGAAAGTCCCGAGGGCGTGGAGGCGGGTAGCGCTGCCGCGCAGACTGCGTCTGATTCCGCCGCGCACATAGGAATGATGTTTTTGTGGATAGTTGCGCCGTTTTATTTTGTGGTTTCGCTCAAGCTTACGGCGGACGGAGTGCTGAGGGGCGCGGGTCTTATGAAGCAGTTTATGGCGGCGACGTTTACCGATTTGATTCTAAGGGTTGTCTTGGCGATAATCTTTGGCGGCACAAGCCTGGGGACTACAGGCGTATGGCTTGCATGGCCGATAGGTTGGATAGTAGCTACGGCGATGTCGCTGATGTTCTACCGGCAGAAAATTCACAAAGGGCGAATTACAGTTCCCGCCGAGCTCAGCGCAGACAATAAACCTGAAGTGCTTTGATAAAGAAAAATCCAGCCCAATCGGACTGGATTTTTCTTTATATCTATCAGATTCCCTTTACCTGCTTTTTGTGCTTTTTAACGATAATCGCAGCGACTGCCGCTATTATTACCACTGCCGCAGCCGCGCAGACGGATATAATCAGCGCAGTGCTTACGCCGCCCTTGCCGTCGAAGGTTATCGTATATATTTCGCCTTCCTCGGCGTCAAATTTGATAGTATCCTTTGAGCGCGAGTTGACCTTTACCTTGTTGCCCTCGGAATCGGTTACAGTCGCTTTGTTTATATCAGTGCCCTTGACCTCAAGGTCTTCTGTGGCGGTAAACGTCTGCAGCACGGCGGTCGTTATCAGCGAATCCTGCCATGCGATATCTACCTCGATATTTCCTCTTGCCCTGAGCCCCTCAACGCTTCCGTTAGACCATATCTGCGGGAGGGCCGGAAGAAGATCGACATATCCGCCCTGGCTCTGCAAAAGCATTTCGGTCATTCCGGCGGTTGCGCCAAAGTTTCCGTCGATCTGGAACGGCGGGTGAGTGTCGAACAGGTTGTCGTATGTGGACTCCTTGAGAATCTGATTTACCATTACTCCGGCATGGTCGCCGTCGTGAAGCCTTGCCCAGAAGTTTATCTTCCAGGCCTTGCTCCAGCCTGTGCCGCCGTCTCCTCTTGTCTCAAGAGTGACTCGCATTGCGTCGGCAAACTCATCGTCCTCGTCGCTCCTGCCGACCACTACCTGACGTCCGGGATGGAGGGCGTACAGATGATTGGCGTGACGGTGACCGTAGTCGCCGGTGATGTCCATGGTGATTTCGTCCTTCCACTCCTGGAACTGACCGGCCTTTCCTATCTTAGGACCTGAAAGGTTTTCAAACGCCTCTCTTATTTCCTCTATTTCCGGATCCTCTATTCCAAGAACCTCCGCGGCTTCGAGGGTGTTGTTGAACAGGTCCCAAATGATAGCCTGATCGCTGAAAGCGCCGAGCGAGTACGGACCGTGCTCCGGAGACCACGACGGGCTTGATACGAGCGTGCCGTCTCTTTCATCGGTTACAAGGTTATCCACCCAGAAGAGCGCAGCACCCTTAAGCGTATCAAAGTTTTCAGCCAGAGCTTCCTTATCGAGGGTAAACGCGTACTGCTCCCAAATATCCTGACACATCCATGCGGCTCCTGCCGGATAGTAGAATGCCTCCGATACGGCAGGACCGGTGTTGCCCCAGATGTTGTTTTCGTGATATGTCGTCCAGCCTCTTACGTCCTCGCCGTCCTCGGTGCAGTGGTACATCTGGGCCGTGATTTCACCGCGCGGTACAAGGCTGTTTATATAGTCTATCATCGGCTGATGGCACTCGGACAGGTTTGTCTGTTCCGCGAGCCAGTAATTCATCTGAATATTGACGTTTGCATGGTAATCTGAGTTCCACGCCGGATAAAGTCCGTCCGCCCATATTCCCTGAAGGTTTGCGGGAAGAGATCCCTCCCGCGACGACGAAATAAGAAGATACCTTCCGAATTGATAATACAAAATCTCAAGGTAGCGGTTTTCTTCGGCCGTATTTATATCGTATTTATAGCCTGTAAATAAAGACGGGGTAGATTTGCTCGGCTGGGTAACGCCGCACAGCGACAGCGTTACACGCCCGTAAAGCTCGCGGTAGTCGTCTATGTGAGCCTGCCTGAGCTCGTCGTAGTCCTTTGCCGAAACAGTAGCGATTCTTTCCTCTACAGCCTCGAGAGGGATCTCGTCGCTGAAATAGTCGAAGCTGTCGTCCATGCACTGCTGGTAGTTTGTGCCCGCGGTCATGTATATAATGATTTCGTTTGCCCCGGTGACCTGTATGGTATTGCTGCTTGCCCTGCTCATCTCACCGTCGGTTACGACCTTAAGCTGAAGCGCAAACTCAAGGTGGTCAACGTCAGCCCTATGGTCCTGCGGACGGCCTGTCATGGTAATTGTGTCGCCCTCCGCGGATATTCTTCCGAGCGGCTGAGGCGTTGTAAAGCGGATGTTCTTGTTCAGCGTCCCATCCGCGTCCGCCGTAAGACGGATAGCCATAAAGTTATCAGGATTGCTTACAAAGTATTCCCTTGTATATCCAACGCCATCCTGAGAATAGGTCAAAGTGGTTATTGCGTTGTCGATATCAAGAACTCTTCTGTAGTCCTCCGCCTCTGATGCGCTTGCCTGAATATCGTCTATGTAGATATCTCCTATAGACTGATAGTTTCCGTACAGGCTTTTGTCTCCCTTTAACGCCTCTATGGCGTCTGTGACGCTTTGGGGAAGCTGTGGGTAATCAAACGACACCACGTTTCCTTCCTCATCTATATAAGACGAGTTGTTTTCGGCAAATTCATTCATGAGCTTTTGCAGCTCAGACCTGACATACATCAGGTTTTCCTTGTTTTCCTCAGCTGTAGCGTCGCTCATGCCTCCGTTGTAATCTGGGTCTGCGCCCGGTCCTCCCGACCAGAGCGTGTGCTCGTTAAGCTGTATCCTGTCGCTTTCGACTCCGCCGAATATCATTGCTCCCAAAAAGCCGTTGCCCATGGGCGTGGCTTCAGATTCCCAGTCCTCGGCGGGAGAAGTGTAAACAGCCTGAAGGGGCGGCTGGGTTTGGAACTGTGTCACTTCGGCTATAGCCGAGCCTGTCGCAGTAAACGCAAGTATAACGGCTGTAAACAGAATTAAAACCTTAAGCTTCATTTTCACCTTTCCTTTCCTGTAAATATGCAATTAATTTTAGTATGACAGTTTAACAAACTGAACTGATAATATTATACTTTAATATCACAGCGTTTTCAATGATAAATCCGAACAACTTTAACGCAGGGATATCATGCTATATAAACATACGCGTTTTGAAAGCGCTGTCACATGCTTTTTCTGAACTTACTCGGCGATATCCCGTAGTAACGCTTAAACGAGCCGGAAAAGTGTTCGCATGAGGAGTATCCCAGCTCTTCTGATATATCGGACACACTTTTTTTGCTGTCACGCAGCAGTGAGCAGGCGGAAAACATCCTTGCCTGCGTTTTTTTCTGCTGAAACGTCTGCCCATAGTGCTGCTGCAAAAGCCGCTCGGTCTGTCGTCTGCTTCGTCCCAGCTTTTGCGCGAGAGCGTCGAGGGTGATTGTCCTGCAATCGTACAAAAACGCTTCTTCTATTATAAGATAGGTCAAATCATTGCGCTTCGGAACGGCATCATGGTCAGGGCGCACATTCTTTGAGCCGGTTTGATAAAGCCGTATCATACATAAAATAAGCTGCTGCATCAGTGACTGTATCATCAGCTCCCTGCCGCTTGCCTGCCCTTCAAGCTCGGACAGCGTTTTTCGCATAAGCTCGCGGACGCAGCCGCTGTCCCGTCCAAACCAGAAGCTCCTGCCTGCAAATTCCAATGACAGCTTTCCCGGCTTTGCGTGCTCGTCCGGCTCTGCCTTGAGATATACGCAGTACTCAGTCATCGGGTCTTTTGGATCGGAAAGCTGCTCGTGCTCCACCTCCGGACCGGTCATAAACAAAGCTCCCGGCGTTATTTCATAGCTTTTTCCCTCCGACATAAGCACGCCTCTGCCGCAGGATATGTAATGAAGCTCGTAGCTGTTTTTGCTGTGCGAATGCATCGGTATCGGCTTTAACAGCCTTTCAAGGCATATGCTGAGTATTGTTATTTTGACGTTTTCTATATTAAAGCTGATATTTAAGTCGCGGTATCTCATTTTTCCCCCCCGTATTAAAAGGAAGTCATTTTGTCACGTATGCTGATTTTACAGCTCATCGGCAAGAAAGTCAATTAAAATATGCGAAAATGCGACATAAAATGCGGCATATTGTCATCTGCCGGTATTGATTATTTTATATAGATGTTATAAACTAAGCTTGTAAACACTAATACCATCGGCTGATGCAATCTTAGGAGGGACAGCATGATTGTAAAGGGAACATACTTTCAAAACGACGCGCAAAGACCGCTTGTGTACGGTGACGTTGAAATAACAAACGTAAAGCGCAGGAGGCTTCGCGGTGAGCCCGAAAAGGAAGGCGTTTTGTGCGAGCCGGTTATTGTGGGCTTCTGCGGAACCGACAACGAGCTTATGAACATGGGCTCGAAAGGTCTTCTGACGCCTAAATTCCCCGAGGGCAAAACAAGGCTTATAAACGGTCACGAGGGAATAGTCTGGGTGCCGTCCGAAAACAGGTTCGCAATTGTTCTGATACGTGGAGGGGACAGCTACGACCCCACCCGTTATACGGAGGACGAGACCTACTTTGAATACGGCTGCGACAAGGCGGACGGACTTTTCTGCGACAAGCAGTATTTCAACCCCGATATGCTTTTAAAAATACCGGACGGATACGTTAAGGACGGGAAGCTCGATTTGGAATTTGCCAAGAAGATGGTTTTCCCCGACCCTTACGGCTGCATGCTGTTCCAGCTTGAAAGAATGGAGGACCTGGGCAGCGCGCATAATTTCAGAGTTGAAATGGCCAGGCATCACTGCGACGAGGAAACCGGAAGGCGTCTTGCGAAGGAGGATATATTCAACCGCACCGTGATTTTTGGTCTCGGAACGACCGGAATGTTCATGGGCGACCTCATTGCGAGAAGCTACCCGAACGCCAAGATACTTTTCGTAGCGCGGAGCAGCGAGGATTCCGACAAGGTCAGGTTTGCGCTCAGGGAAACAGGAGCTATGTATTTGAGGAGCGACTTTGCGACGGAAAAGGAGCTTGCCGACGCGATAGTGCAAAAGCTCGGCGGCAGGGCGACGATGTTTATCGGCGTAAGCGGCTCAAATGCAGAGCACAGGATAGCGTTTGAACAGAAGGTTCTCGGCTGCAACGGAATATACAACAGCTTTTCGCTCGGACCGAAGGTTGAATACGACACTATGCCGTTCGGCTTTGAAAACCACCTGATTTTCGGATCGAT
Source organism: Candidatus Faeciplasma sp. (assembly GCA_048393055.1). Taxonomy (GTDB): domain Bacteria; phylum Bacillota; class Clostridia; order Oscillospirales; family Ruminococcaceae; genus Faeciplasma. The sequence goes on along the minus strand of DBFJJS010000005.1, from coordinate 51,218 downwards.
AAACTTCAGGCAGTGCCATATGGAGCGCGCGATAGAGCTTTTGGCAAAGAGCCGTTACAATGAGATAGTGGAGCTTATAGACAAGGACGAGTTTATAAGCGACCCGATCGAAGCGTATAAAAATAAGATATACTGCAAGGGCGCGCCGATGAAAACGGCGGTCATCTGGAACAAAAAATACATCAATTTATAATATAGGAAAGGTAGATAGATAACCATGAAAACAGTACTTATCAACAAGCCGTTTGAAATTGCGGTAACGGACACCCCCAAGCCGGAGGTGAAGGAGGGCGAAGCTCTTTTAAAGATACTTTACTGCGGCATCTGCGGCGCAGACGTCGCAAGCTATACCGGCAATCAGCCCTTTACAACCTATCCGAGGATCCCGGGACACGAGTTTTCCGCGGAAATAGTTTCTATTCCCGAAAACGACAAGGGTCTTAAGGCCGGGGATATCGTCACCGCCAATCCGTATTTTAACTGCGGCGAGTGCTACTCCTGCAGAAGGGGCTTTGTAAACTGCTGCACGGACAACAAAACCATGGGCGTTCAGCGCGACGGAAGCTTTTGCGAGTACGTCGCAATGCCGGTCGAAAGAATATACCAGGGCCACGGTCTTAGCGCAAAGGAGCTCGCCCTTGTCGAGCCGTTTACAATAGGATATCACGCAGTGAACCGCGCTCCGGTTAAGGCGGGCGACAGGGTCTTGGTAGTCGGCGCAGGACCTATAGGGCTGTTTGCGCTCATTTCCGCATTGAACAAGGGCGCGCAGGTATATGTCGCCGACATCCTTGACGGAAGGCTTCAAAAGGCGCTGGAGTTTGGCGCGAAGGGCGTTATAAACTCCGCCAAGACCGATATTAAAGAGGAGAGCATGCGCATAACCGGCGGGGACGGCTTTGACTGCTGCATCGAGGCGTGCGGACAGTCGGTGACCTTCCTCAACTGCATCGATTGCTGCGCATTTGCCGGAAATATAATTTTAATAGGCAACGGCAAGAAGGAAACTACTTTCCTGCACTCCATACTTTTGAAGAAGGAGCTCAACGTATTCGGCTCAAGAAATTCCTACCCGTCCGATTTTAAGGACGTAATCGAGCTCATATCGTCCGGCAAGGTTGACGTTTTGAAGATGGTGAGCGATATCTATCCGATGGATGAGGCGGATAAGGCGTTCAAGGCCCTTGCCAACAACAACGGCGAGCTTTGCAAGGTGCTTGTCAGGATAGCCGACTAACGCGGCGTTGTCAGAAAGGAGCTAAGCGCATGAGCGACGTAAAGGAAAGAATTATTCAGTTCGGCGAGGGCGGATTTTTAAGAAGCTTTGTCGATATGTTTGTACATATAATGAACGAAAAGGGCGTGTTTGACGGCAAAGTGGTTGTAGTCCAGCCGATAGAAAAGGGTCTTATAAGCGTTCTCAACGAGCAGCACGGCGTTTATCATCAGTACCTTCGCGGAATCGAAAACGGCGAGGTAGTAAATTCCGTAACAGAGGTAAGGTCGATTTCAAGGGGCGTAAATCCATATACCGATTACGGCGAGTATTTAAAGCTTGCTCATAACCCGGATATGAGGTTTATTATCTCCAATACCACCGAAGCGGGAATAGAGTATCTCGGCACGGAGAGCTTAAACGACGCTCCTCCCAAGTCGTTTCCTGCCAAGCTCACCGCGCTTCTGTACGAGAGGTACAAAGCGGGGCTTGACGGCTTTATAATTTTCTGCTGCGAGCTTATAGACCACAACGCAGATTTTTTGAAGGAATATGTTATTAAATACGCAAGGCTGTGGAACCTGCCGGAGGAGTTTCTAAGCTGGGTAGAGACAAAAAATCATTTCTGCAACACGCTTGTTGACAGGATATGCACAGGATATCCCAAGGATGAGGCGGATAAGCTGTGCAAAGAGCTTGGCTGCGAGGATAAGCTTCTGAACACGGCCGAGATATTCCACCTGTGGGTCATAGAAGGCAATTACGAGGACGAGTTCCCGCTTAAAAAAGCCGGTATAAATGTAATATGGACAGACGACGTGACGCCCTATAAAAAGCGCAAGGTAAGAATACTCAACGGCGCGCATACCTCCATGGTGCTGGCGGCAAGGCTTTACGGGCTGTCTACCGTGGGCGAGTGCTTAAAGGATGAAAAGGTGTGCGCAATGCTCAATAAGACTCTTTTTGACGAGATCATACCGACGCTCGGCAACACGCAGGAGGATATAAGCTTCGGCAGGGCGGTGTTGGAGAGATTTGCAAACCCGTTCGTAAAGCACCAGCTTTTAAGCATAGCTCTCAACTCAGTGAGCAAGTTTAAGGCAAGGGTTCTTCCCACCATAATCGAATACAACGAAAAATTCGGAAAGCTTCCTAAGTGCCTTACGATGTCTTTAGCTGCGCTGATTGCGTTTTACCGCACCGACGAAGCAAACGACGGCGAGGAAATAATGAAATTCATGAAAACGGCGTCTGTCGATGATATTCTTAAAAAAGAGGAATATTGGGGACAGGATCTGTCGTTTATGAAAAACGAAATAGCCTCTACGCTTAAAATTATCGAAAACGGAGGAATGAAGGCGTATTATGAGGAGGCTCTTTCATGAGCCTTCTTATAATAAATCCTGCCGATAACGTAGCCGTCGACACCGAAACGGGGCACAAAACTGCGCTCAGTGATATAAAGGCAGGGGAAAAGGTAATCAAGTACGGCTTCTGCATAGGAAAGGCAAAATGCGATATTGCAAAGGGCGAGATGGTTCACACACATAATCTTGGAACTGCGCTCACTCAGCGCGAGGAGTACAGCTATAATCCCCATAAGTGCGGGCTTGAACCGATGCAGCCGGTCACGGTCGACGCATATGTAAGGGAAAACGGGGACGTCGGCATAAGAAACGATATCTGGATAATCCCAACGGTCGGCTGCGTCAACGGAATAGCGAAAAAGCTTGCCGAGCTTACCGGAGCAGTTGCGCTGACACATCCCTACGGGTGCTCGCAGCTCGGAGGCGACCACGCAATAACTCAGAAGGTGCTTAAGGGCCTTGTAATGCATCCAAACGCAGGAGGAGTTCTCGTATTGGGGCTTGGCTGCGAGAACAACAACATCCCGGAGTTTAAAAAGGTCCTCGGCGAGGCGGATTCAAGGCGTGTCAGGTTTTTAAACGCTCAGGACTTTGAGGACGATATTGCCGAGGGAATAAGGCTGATAGGGGAGCTTAAGGAGTATGCGTCCGGCTTTGAGCGCCGGCCTGTGCCTGCTTCGAAGCTGAAGATAGGTCTTAAGTGCGGCGGGTCGGACGGTTTTTCGGGAATTACCGCGAACCCTTTGATAGGCAGGTTTTCCGACAGGCTCATATCGATGGGCGGCACATGCGTTTTGACTGAGGTGCCGGAGATGTTCGGCGCGGAAACCATTCTTATGGACAGGTGCATAAGCCGTGAGGTGTTTGACAAGACGGTTTCGCTGATAAACAACTTCAAGGATTACTTTGTGAGCCACGGTCAGGAGATTTACGAAAACCCTTCCCCCGGCAACAAAGCGGGAGGGATATCCACACTTGAGGAAAAGTCGCTGGGCTGCACGCAAAAGGGCGGCACCTCGCCTGTTACGGATGTTTTGGATTACGGCGACACGGCAAAAAACAGCGGTCTGAATCTTTTAAACGGTCCGGGAAACGACATGGTTGCGGTCACTAACCTGACTGCCTGCGGCTGTCAGCTTATACTTTTCTCAACGGGAAGGGGAACGCCTTTGGGCGCTCCCGTGCCGACGGTGAAGATAGCCACAAACTCAAGGCTTTACGCTCATAAGCACTCCTGGCTCGACTTTAACGCCGGAGAGATTATAAACGGTGAAAACCTCGACAGCAGCTTTTTTGAGTATGTTATGGGGGTCGTAAACGGAAGCGAGACCGCAAACGAAAGAAACGGCTTTCGCGAGATAGCGATATTTAAGGACGGAGTGACGCTGTAGGTAGTCTTAAAGGATGTGATTTGATAATGATTATTGACGCACATGTGCACCTGTGGGAAAAGCAGGACGGAATGGTGAATGGGCTTCCGGTGTATGACGTCGGAAACGGCAAAAGCGTTTTTACAGGCGAAATAAGGCAGATGATGCCCGCATATATGGACGACGGCAGGAACACCGCCGAGCGTCTTATAGGCAACATGGACTATGCCTGCGTGAATGCCTGCGTCTGCACTCAGGAGTATATGGACGGAAATCAGGACGAGTATCTTCTTTCCGTGAAGAAAAAATATCCCGACAGGTTTAAGATATGCTCGCTGTACGAGGAAAAGAAGGGTTGGCGCACCGACGGGTTCGACGGGATAAAGATATGCGCTTCCAGGCTCGCCGATCCCGATTTAAAAAAGCATCTTCGGGTATTTAAGGACGCCGAGGAAAAAGGCATGTTCATTTCCATTGACCTTGCCGACGGCGACAGCCAGACCGCGGATATGCAGTATCTGATAGACAGGTGCCCAGACCTTAGAATTGCCATAGGGCATTTCGGAATGGTTACGACAAAGGGCTGGCAGTCTCAGATAGCTCTGGCTAAAAACAAAAACGTATATATCGAAAGCGGCGGGCTCACATGGCTTTTTAACTATGAATATTATCCGTTTCCGTCCGCTGTTGAGGCGATAAGGGAGGCGGCTTCCATCTGCGGGATCGAAAAGCTGATGTGGGGAAGCGACTATCCAAGGACGATGACCGAGATCACATATAAAATGGCGGTCAGATTTATAAAGGAGACAAATCGCCTTGCGGATGGCGAAAAGAAGCTGTTTTTAGGCGAAAACGCCAGACGCTTTTACGGATTTGCGGACGCCGCGGAGCTTAGTCCCATTGCGAATATGCTTTAAAATCATATTACTGGAGGAATAACGAATGCTTAAGGGAATTAACCCAATAATACCGCCGGCGCTTTTAAAGGTCTTATCCGAAATGGGTCACGGCGATACGATTGTAATCGCGGACGGAAATTTTCCGTCCGAGTCTGTGGGCAAGGACGCGATAGTCATAAGAATGGACGGTCACGGAGTTCCTGAGATACTCGACGCCGTTCTGTCGCTGATTCCGCTCGACCAGTATGTCGAAAAGCCGGTGTGCCTTATGGACAGGGTAAAGGGCGACAACGCGGACGTGTCTATCTGGGAAAAATATGAGAAGCTTCTTAAAAAGCACGAGGACAAGGATTTTAACTGCGTAGAGATGCTTGAGAGATTCGAGTTTTACGATGAGGCGAAAAATGCCTACGCGGTTATTGCTACCTCCGAGAGAAGCCAGTATGCAAACGTGATTCTCAAAAAGGGCTGCGTGCTTGAATAAAGCATTTGACATGCGCCGTGTCAGGAGTTATTATTAACGTAAACCGGCTGGAAAGCCGGATAAACAGCAGAGGAGGATATAAATATGACGATCCATGAAATCACAGAGCCATTGTTTAAGGAATACGGCAAGATTGTTACAGGCTATGACACCACGCAGCTCATCAGGGTGCTGGATGAGGTTACGCCTCTTCCCGCGGCTACTGATTACGTTCCGGAGCAGCCCGAGCTTATGAGCCTTCCGATAGCCAAAGAGATTTCAGACAGGCTTTACGGCGGAATGCCGGTACAGCTCGGCTGGTGCAACGGCCACAACACCACCCTTAACTGTCTTGAATACCATCGCGACAGCGAGGTAAACGTTGGAGTAAACGACTTCATACTTCTTCTGGGCAAGGAGTCTCAGATAGGGGACGACGGCATGTTCGATACCGCCGACATAGTTGCTTTCAGGGTCCCTGCCGGAGTCATGGTAGAGGTTTATGCTACTACGCTTCACTACGCCCCCTGCTCTGCGGCAAAGGGAGAGGGATTTAAGGTGCTGGTTGCGCTTCCCAAGGGAACAAACACGGAGAAGCCGTCGTTCACTCCTAAAAATCACGAGGACACTCTTCTCACTGCGTGCAACAAGTGGCTTTTGGCGCACCCCGATTCAAACGAGGCGAAAAACGGCGCTGTCATAGGGCTTAAAGGCGAGAACACTGATATTTCTGATTTGATTTGACCGTGCTTTCCCCGGCGTGATGCGCGCCGGGGAATTTTTTTGGCGGACGGCTTTCGGTTATTGAAAACCGGGAGCGGGTCTGCTATTATTAGAACAAAGTAAAATTGAAAGGAAATGTATTATGAAAAAGCAGGCTTTTAACCCGTATCTTCCGTCGTGGGAGTATATACCTGACGGCGAACCATATGTTTTTGACGGAAGAGTGTATGTCTATGGCTCTCACGATATGTTCAACGGCTATGTATTCTGCATGGGCGACTATGTTTGCTGGTCTGCGCCTGTGGACGACCTTTCTGATTGGAGATACGAGGGAGTAATATACCCTAAGACAGCAGATCCTTTAAATAAGGACGGAAGCATGTGCCTTTACGCTCCCGATGTCGCAGTGGGTCCTGACGGAAGGTATTACCTTTATTACGTTTTGGACAAGGTGTCGGTGGTTTCTGTCGCGGTCTGCGATACCCCTGCAGGCAAATACGAGTTTTACGGCTACGTCCATTATCCGGACGGCACAAGGTTCGGAGACCGCGCGGGGGACGAGTTTCAGTTCGACCCCGGCGTTATAACCGAAAACGGAAGGACATATTTATACACAGGCTTCTGCGGCAGAGGGGACAAATCTAGGCACGGGTCTATGTGCACGGTTTTGGACGCGGATATGCTTACAATAATCGAAGAGCCGGTGATAGTAGTCCCCGGATGCGAGTATTCAGAGGGCACGGGCTTTGAGGGTCACGCTTTCTTTGAGGCGTCCTCGATAAGAAAGATAGGCGGCACGTATTACTTTATCTATTCGTCCGAGGTCATGCACGAGCTCTGCTATGCCACAAGCGATAACCCGCGTTCCGGGTTTAAATACGGAGGCGTAATAGTCAGCAACTGCGACGCGCATATCGACAGCTACAAGCCTGCCGAAATGAGAGCCGCTCCCGCCGGAAACAACCACGGAAGCATAGTCGAAATAGCCGGTCGGTGGTATATATTCTATCACCGCCAGACAAACGGAACGTGGTTCAGCCGTCAGGGCTGCGCGGAAAGGATATCTGTAAATCCTGACGGAAGCATAGACCAGGTCCCAATAACCTCCTGCGGATTAAACGGCGGACCGCTTGCCGGAAAAGGGGAGTACCCCGCTTATATTGCCTGCAATATGTTTAATAAGGGTCACGGCTTCCCGAAGGTCACCCAGGACGGCAGGGACGGGGACGAGATAGACGGGCATATCGAGGGGATAACCGACGGCTCTGTAATAGGCTTTAAGTATTTTGACATAAAGGACGTAAGCCAAATAAGCATTACGACAAGAGGCTACGCGCACGGAAGCTTTCTTGTAAAAACCGCGTGGGACGGAGAGGAGCTTGCAAAAATCGACATAGATAATACAAACATCTGGTATAAGCGCACCGCGCCCGTTTCCATACCGAACGGCGTGCAGTCAATATACCTTGAGTATGTGGGCGGCGGAAACCCGCATTTGAAGTGCTTTGAGCTTATGTGACGCCGGTGATAATAAAAAAGTGTTTTTATGTTGACAACGGCGTGAAAATATAATAAAATTAGTTGCGGACGCAATTGTTGCGTTCGCAACTTTTTATTTTTACAGCGAGGTAGCCATGCCTACTATTTTACGACAGATAAACATAATCAGCCGGAGCGCGGGGCTGTTCCGTTCCGGCAGAATGAAAAACAGCGAGCTTGGCGCGGTGCATCACAGCTATATATTGGCAATATGCAGGCGTCCGGGAATTTCGGGCGAGGAGCTTGCAAAGCATATATGCGTCAACAAAAGCAATGTTGCAAGGAATCTTTCTTATCTCGAGGAACACGGATACGTAAAAAGGGAGCAGTCGAAGGAGGATAAAAGGGTAACGCTGTGTTATCCTACCGAAAAAATGCTCTCGGCGCTTCCGGAGGTAAAAAGGATAAGCGAGGAGTGGAATCAGATAGTGACCGAGGATCTGACAGACGAGGAGAAGGAGCAGCTTTCGGAAATATTAGATAAGGTGGCGAAAAAGGCGAGGGCCTGCGCTGAAAGGGGAAATAAGGAATGAAACTGATGATAAGCTACCTTCGTCCCTTCTTCAAGGCGATGCTTCTGGGTCTTTCCATCAAGGTGACCGGAACGGTGCTGGAGCTTGCACTGCCGTACATACTCAGCTACATACTTGAAAATATTGTCGAGAGGCAGAGAATATCGCTTGTTTTAGCGTGGGGCGGATTAATGATCGTATGCGCGTTTGCAGCGTGCGTGTTCAATATAGTAGCAAACAGAATGGCGGCAAGAGTGGCAAGAAACTTTTCCGAAAGGGTGAGAAAAAACCTGTTTGCAAAGACCATACGGCTCTCCGCCGCCCAGACCGATGCTTTTACCATAGCGTCGCTGGAATCCAGAATAACTACTGATACCTATAATGTTCATAACTTTGTCGGAATGATGCAGAGAATGGGCGTAAGAGCGCCGATACTTCTTGTCGGAGGCATAGCGATCACCCTTATAATGGACGCTTATCTTGCCACCATCATGATAGCGATACTGCCGTTCATCTTTGTTACGGTTTATTTTATTTCAAAGCTTGGCGTTCCGCTTTATACTAAGGTTCAGCGCTCTGTGGACAACATGGTGCGCGTTGTGAGGGAGGACGTAATAGGCATAAGGGTAATAAAGGCCCTTTCAAAGGGAAGCTACGAGCACAAGCGCTACGATGCGGTAAATAAGGCGCTTGTCAGGGATGAAAAGAAGGCGTCTGTAACCATGAGCATGGTCAACCCCGTTATGACGCTGCTTATGAACTTCGGAATCGTGGGAGTGGTCGCGCTTGCTGCGTCGAGGGTAAACGAGGGAAGCTCGAATCCAGAGACTGTAATAGCGTTCATGCAGTATTTTACGCTTATTTCCACCGCCATGATGTCGGTGACGAGGATATTTGTAATGTACACTAAAAGCGCGGCGTCGGCAAGGCGTATCGCCGAGGTGATAGAGACCGAGGAGGACATGAAGGTTTTAGGCGACGATAAATATCACGGAATAAATACCGGCGCGCACATAGTATTTAAGGACGTTTCGTTTTCCTATAACGGCGTAAAGGACAATATCAGCGGCTTAAACCTTGAAATAGAGCACGGAGGCTCTTTGGGCATTATCGGAGCCACAGGCAGCGGAAAATCAACGCTTATAAAGCTTCTGATGAGGTTTTACGACGTCGGCAGCGGAGCTATATATATCGACGGCAGAGACATAAGGACAATACCCAAAAAGGAGCTTTACGCTATGTTCGGCTGCGCAATGCAGAACGACTTTTTGTATGCCGACAGCATAGAGGAAAACATACGGTTCGGCAGGGATATTTCGCACGGCGAGATAGTGTCGGCGGCCAAAACCGCACAGGCTGATCAGTTTATAAGCGAGATACCGGACGGCTACAGTCACATGCTGGCGGTAAAGGGCAGCAACCTCTCGGGAGGACAAAAGCAGAGGCTGCTTATATCAAGGGCGGTTGCGGGAAGACCGCAGATACTTATACTTGACGACAGCTCCTCCGCTCTTGATTATAAGACAGACGCAAACCTTCGCAGGGCGCTTGCAAGCGATATGAAGGGAACTACCGTTATTACGGTCGCGCAGCGCGTAAGCTCGGTAAAAAGCTGCGATAAAATATTGGTTTTGAGCAACGGTATGCCGAGTGGCTACGGTACTCACGATGAGCTGATGGCTTCGTGTGAGGAGTACCGCGAGATAAGCGAGTCGCAGATGGGAGGTGCTTTTGTTGACTAAATCAAAGCTTCAGCGGGATATTCAGGGGCCCGCTATTTCAGGCGCTCAGCCGTCCGGAAAGCTGGACAGAAAAAGGACGAAGGGCGTTATAATCAGGCTGTTTAAGTACATGCTGCAGCATAAGTTTTTGTTTTTAGCCGCAATAGCGCTCACTCTTGCGTCGAACCAGCTTGCGCTCTTGGGACCGATGTATTCGGGGGACGCCATAGACGCCATGGCGGGTGTCGGGCAGGTGGATTTTCCGGCGGTAGTAAAGAACGTTATAATAATGCTTGTGTGCTACGCGCTGTCGGGAATTTTGTCTTATGCGCTCGCGGTGCTCATGGTCAATATAAGCCAGAAGATAGTATATTCGATGAGAAAAGAGCTTTTTGAAAAGCTTACGACTTTACCTGTAGGGTATTTTGACACTCATCCGGCTGGAGACATAATAAGCCGAATTTCATACGATATCGACACGGTAAACGCTTCGCTTTCAAACGACCTGGTCCAGATAATGACGAGCGTTTACACCGTGGTGGGGTCGCTTATTTTCATGTGGCAGATATCAAAGCCCTTGATTGCGGTGTTTGCAATAACAGTGCCGATTTCAATACTGTTCACAAGATACCGCTCGAAAAAGGTGCGTCCTCTGTTCCACAAAAGATCCGCAAAGCTCGGCGAGCTGAACGGCTATGCGGAGGAAATGCTCTCGGGCGGAAGAACGATATGCGCTTACGGCAGGGAGGACGAAATATCCTCGCGCTTCAATAAGCGAAACAGCGAAACCATGGATGCGTACTACAACGCCGAATACTACGGCGCGACGCTCGGTCCGTCCGTAAACTTCATAAATAATTTGTCGCTCTCGCTTGTAATGATACTGGGCGGAATACTTTACATGTACTCTATCGGCGGCGCTGTCACCGAAGCGTCCGTGTTCTTTATAACTCTCGGCGGGATATCGCAGTTTGTGCAGTATTCAAGAAAGTTTGCCGGTCCTATAAACGAGTTTGCAAACATAATGAACGAGTTTCAGTCCGCTTTTTCCGCGGCGGAAAGAGTGTTCAGGATTATTGACGAAGAGCCTGAGCCCGCCGATTCCAAAAACGCGATCGAGCTTGGCAGGGTAGAGGGAAATGTGGAGCTTTCGCATGTAAACTTCAGCTACGACCCGGAAAAGCCGATACTAAAGGACATAAATATAAAGGCGGAGTCGGGAAAAACCATAGCGATAGTAGGTCCTACCGGTGCCGGAAAGACTACGATAATAAATCTTCTGATGAGGTTTTACGATGCGGATTCCGGCTGTATATACGTAGACGGCAATGAAATAAAGGAAATCAGGCGTGCGTCGCTTAGAAAGGCGTATACGATGGTTTTGCAGGACACATGGCTGTTCGGGGGAACGATATTTGACAACATCGCCTACGGCAAGGAAAATGCGACGCTTGACGACGTGAAGAGGGCAGCGCGCGCCGCCATGCTCGAATCCTACATAGAGCACCTGCCGGACGGCTACGACACGGTTCTGTCCGATAACGGCGTAAACATTTCAAAGGGACAGCGCCAGCTGATAACTATCGCAAGGGCAATGCTGATGGATTCCCATATGCTGATACTCGATGAGGCGACCTCAAACGTCGATTCAAGGACTGAGATAAAGATACAGCAGGCGATGGCAAGGCTGATGGCGGGAAAAACGTCCTTTGTAATCGCGCACAGGCTCTCGACGATTCAAAACGCCGATTTGATTCTCGTAATACAGGACGGACGGATAACAGAGCAGGGAAATCATGAGGAACTGATGAAAAAAGGCGGCTTCTATTCCACTTTGTACAATTCTCAGTTTGTGTGATATGAGCGGATTCAGGGGGGTAAACGGAAGTGCATGATAATGTTAAAGCAATAGTATTCGACGTCGGAAGAACGCTCATGGAATATAAGGATATGCCGAACAGCTGGCTCGAGTATTATCCCAAAGCGTTTGAATACGTAAACAGCGAGCTGGGGCTTGGTCTTACCGGCGAGCAGCTTAAAAAGTCCCTTGATATTTTCCGCTCCTACAGCCCGAGCGTCAACTATCGCGAGGAGGATTATTCCCCGGAAAAAATATTTTCCGATGTGACGCATGGCTGGGGCGCGGGGTTTAAGCTTGAGGACGTTATAAATAAGTTTTTCGAATCCATGAAGCTAAGGGCATACATATATCCGGATACTGTTCCTGCTCTTTCAAGCTTCAAAAAAAGCGGATATAAGCTGGCTACTCTGACAGACGTCGCCACAGGCATGCCCGACGAGCTGCATAAAAGCTATTTTTCAGAGCTGCTGCCGTATTTTGATCTTTATGTTTCGTCGTCCTCCTGCGGATATAGGAAGCCGAACACCGCGGGGCTTGTCCAAATTTCGAAGCGGTTTGAGCTTGAGCCATGCAATATGCTTATGATAGGCGACGAGAAAAAGGACGTAACAGTCGCAAAGCGGTTCGGATGCTGCTCTGTGCTGATAGACAGGGGGAAAAGCGGCGTTTCCTACGGTCAGGATTATACGGTTTATAATCTTGACGGCTTAGTCGGGCTTTTGAATGATTCCAGGCAAAAATAGCAAAAAAGCTAAAAGCGGAGGGGCATTCCTCCGCTTTTTTTGTAAGCCTATTATCCAAACAGCTCTTTATATATTCTTTCGGCGACTTCTTCAACTTCCCCGACCGCATTTACTATTTTTATATTGTGGTCCGGCAAAAGGCTGAAAACATCGAGATATTTTGAGCGCACTTTTTTTATTTTGTCCGCGCTTTCGTATATCTCGCGCGAAGCCCTGCCGCTTTTTATGCGCGTGTCGCATATGTTCGGGGGAACGTCCAGAAAAACGCAGACGCCCGGCTTTATTATTTCCGGACAGTTCAGGTTTGCGTCCATTACCCACTTCAGATTCGTGTCCATTCCCTGGTATGCAAACGATGAATAGTAGTACCTGTCGCAGATAACGTAAGCGCCGCTTTCCAGCATTTTTTTTATGCCGTTCACAGGATTTGCGCAGTGAGCTATCCTGTCTGTAAGGAACAGACCCGCAAGCTCCGCCGGGGTTCTTACTGTAAGACCTCCAAGCGCGTCCCTTATCAGACCGCCGGTAGAGTACTGCGTCGGCTCGCAGGTCAAAAACACCTTCTTTTCCTCTGCCTCAAGGCGCTTAGCGAGCAGCTTTATCTGAGTGCCCTTTCCCGAGCCGTCCAGTCCTTCAAACACAATGAACTTTGAATTTGACATATTTTTACCTGCACTTTTTAAATACTGTTATATCTATAATAATAGCCCACGGCAGTAATTAAGTCAAGCATATCGCGAATAGGATTATTTAAGAAGCTTAAGCTGTAAAGGGGTGAAGACTGATGCTTATAAAGCTGATAAGCGCGATATTTGACAAGCTTTTGTGGTTTGCACTTCACGTTGAGGACAGGAACGTGTTTCCGAAGCCTCTTAGCGCGGCTGAAGAACAGAGGCTGTTTAAGGAGCTTGCGGCAGGGGACAGGTCCGCCAAGGATAAGCTTATACTGCATAATCTGCGTCTGGTGGCGCACATAGTAAAGAAGTACTATGTAACGGGAGAAGAGCAGGAGGAGCTTATATCCATCGGCACAGTCGGGCTGATAAAGGCAGTGTCTACATATGACTGCGAAAAGGGGAACCGGTTTGCCGCTTACGGCTCCAGATGTATTGAAAATGAAATACTTATGCATTTCAGAAATACCAAAAAGAGCTCGCAGGACGTTTATTTTGACGAGCCCATAGACACAGATAAGGACGGCAACCAGCTTACGCTCATGGATATTATCGCTGCGGACAGGGATATATGCGATGACGTTGACCTGCTTTTAAATTCACAGAGGCTTTATAAGGTGGTGGAAACCAGGTTAAATAAGCGCGAGAAGCTTATAACGGTGTTAAGATACGGCCTGTACGGCAGAAAGCCCTTAACTCAGCGCGAGGTAGCGTCGCTGCTTGGAATATCCCGCAGCTATGTGTCGCGCATAGAGAAAAGGGCTGTAGACAAGTTGAAATCTGCTTTTTATGTGTAAATCGCAAAAGTGAAAATTAATTTAATAACGCTATTCCGATGTTCAGGTATAAAGCAAAGACACACCATACAAGATAAGGCACTAAAAGCTTTCCTGCTGTTTTGTCAACCTTGTAAAACTCAATTATATTAGATATTACCAAAAGTATCAGCACACCCAGCACTACTGCAGCGGCGGAAAAATATTCAAAGCGGAAAAATACTATAGGCCAGCAGAAGTTGACAAACAACTGGTAAGCGTATGCTTTAAGCGCGTCGTTTATTAAGCAGTCGGACTTTTTGTATACTATATAGCTCGCTATGCCTATCATAATGTACAGTATTGTCCATACGACAGGAAAAACCCAGTCGGGCGGCGAGAGGGGAGGCTTTATAATTGAAGGATCCATGTTTCCCGCTATGAGCGACGAAAGAAATCCTACTGCCAAAGGGATTGCAACTGCAATTGCAGCGCAAATCAGCGGATGCTTTTTGATAGATGCCATATATGCGATCATGTCCTTTCTTTTTTATAATTATATGTATAACCGTGGACAAAAATACACCAGAGTGTTATAATAAATAAAAACTACTATGTTGAAAGCGAGTGATTGATATATGAATACGCTTATGCATATCTGCTGCGCGCCGTGCTCTTATATGTGCATACAGACGCTGCGCGATGAAAATATAGACGTTACTGGCTTTTGGTATAATCCGAATATACATCCGTTTACCGAGTACAGAGCAAGGAGGGATACGCTTATTGCTCACTCTAAAAATATAGATATGCCCCTTGTGGTCATAGATGATTACGGTTTGCGCGAGTTTATAGGGCTGGTATATCCGAATTTTGAGGACAGGTGTGAAAAATGCTATGATATAAGACTCGACAGGGCGGCGAAATACGCGTCTGAAAGTGGTTTTGACAGCTTTACAACATCTCTTTTGATAAGTCCATACCAAAAGCATGAGCTTATTGCGGACGTGGCAGAGAGAAAGGCGCAAAAGTACGGTATAAAATTTTTATATCGCGATTTCAGACCGTATTTCAGAGAGGGTCAGCAAAAAGCAAGGGAAGCAGGGTATTATATGCAAAAATACTGCGGCTGCATTTTCAGCGAAGAAGAAAGATATATGAAACGAAAAGCGTAAAGCCTGCGTATTGGTCAGGCTTTGCATGAGATTATGACGTGTGTTGTTAAGTATTAATAGATGGGAAATCTTTTGTTCGCAGCCGAGAAAAGGCGATTTTAATATGAATATACTTGTATGCTGTATTTAGAAATACACATGAGGTTAGTTTAAGAAAAACTTTTAAAAACAACTTGATTTTTTAAAAACGATATGTTATAATACGCATGTTGTGTATCTGGGTGTAGCTCAGCTTGGTAGAGCGCTACCTTGGGGTGGTAGAGGCCGTGGGTTCAAGTCCCGTCACTCAGACCAATTAGCCGCAAGCACTATGTATAGTACTTGCGGCTAATTTTTATCTATATGCGGTCGTCTTATCATCTTACTTTATTATTAATTAATGCATTATGTTATTAAGCTTGTATATTATTAAACATGCTTGCAACAAAGGATGTGCATTTGATGTAATTATTTTAAAAATATAAAGTGTGTAAATTCACCATAGAGTCAAAAAATTATTTTTTTTACTAAAATAAATTAAATAGTAAATATATTTTAGTGTAGTATAATTATAAAATAAATCATTTTATTAACAATAAATGAATATATCGGGTTAACAGTTAAATGCAAAATAAAATGGAGGATGAACAATTAAAAATTTTATTAATCTTTTAACGCTTACTCATTATCTTATTGTGTTACAATGTTACTTTTCTATAAATCTTGTCTCACATATTTTTTCGACTTTCCTTGCCTTAGTCACGGTGTCCACACCTTGGTTTTAAAAAATACTTTGCGGATATGCAATTGAATAGCCAAAATCAAAATTAAAAGTACATACCGCGGGTGGAAAATTTTTTTGCCTTAATGCTTCATGTGATTCCATAAAAAAAGAAAAATGCCCCTGTAATGCGGGTTTTATTCCGCATTACAGGGGCGCGTCTTACGCTGCATTCTTTTTGTGCGATTTTTGGATCAGACAGATAACTATAATTATGCCTGCGATAAGAACCACAGCCACTACTGCGGCGCAGATAATAAGAACAGGCATTATGTTCGTGCCGGATTCAAGGAAATCCACCGTAATGTTGTCGATGAAAACCTCTCCCGCAAGTGGAGTAACGGCGTCGAGGGTTATAAGATTGTCTCCCTCACTTAAGAACAGCTGAGCGCTGACCTGTGCCCATTCTCCTGCGGTGTCAGTTAGCGCAAGCTCGGCTGAATTCATCATTCCAGAGCTTAGCCTGAGGGTGTCTGTACTGTCTGAGCGATACCTGAGCGTTACTGTATATGTTCCGTCCTCAAGCACATTAAAACTGTCTCTTACCGATACGCCCTCCGCATTTCCAAGTGACATGTATCCCTGACCGGTGTAATTTCTTATATACTCGTTTGCTCCATTGGAAATGCACCTGTCAATATTTTTGTACTCAAATACCTCTGCCTCGTGTTGAAGAGTTCCTGTGTATATCGGAGGAGCTGACGGCTCTGCAAGCACGGCTTCATGATATTCCGTTTCCTTTCCGGTTTCGTTTCCGGAGCAGTTTATTGTAACGTCCATAGGACCGATGTGCTGTATCGTAAGGGTGAATACGCCGTCTGCGTACTCAGAAGTAACGGTAGCCTGGGTTATGCCTCTGTCCTCATATGTATAGGTGGGTTCGGACGCGCAGCCAGTTATTGTTATAACCTCTGTTGCCGCCCTGAACGTATCCTCGTCGTAGTTGTTAAGATAAAGCTCTATGCTGTCGGAATACTCTGTTACTATGGCGTTTGAGTATCTCGGGAACTCAAAGCTGATGGTCGAGCAGGTGTTATACTTAAGCTCAAGCTCTCCCGACGCAGACGCTCCGTTGTTTTTGTACGGGCAGTAAACGACCCATCTGTTCTCGTATCTGCCTGCATATATATCTCCGGTGTATTCCTGCGGGAACAACTCGTTGAAGTATTCCACCTTATCCTCAATCGTGGGGAACAGCTCGTCGTACTCAGATTTGTATATTACATTTTCAAATGCCTGTGCGGTTTCGTCGGCAAGCCCCGTTGACATCGGAATTGTGGGATATCTTCCTGTTTTCTTGTAAATAGTGTGGTTGTCCTTAAGACCTCCGTCGCCGTCCATGCGGTAAAGTCCCTCTGTCAGCGACACAGGTGTGGAGTACTTATCGTCGTCGTTGCCGGTTTCAACGTCGTTTATGAGTATGACCTTTGTGCGCTCGATAACCTCCTCACGTGTCGGTATGCGTATCGTTCCGTTCAGTACCTGACGGAAGAAATCCGTGGTTACGGTCTCAAACTGCTCAAATATGTCCCAGTTTCTTGTAGTATAGCCGTCATCAGAGGTCGTCTGCTCCGTTTCTCTGAAGCACTCTGTCCAAATAATTTCGGGACCGTCTATTACTGTGGCGCCGTTAAGAAGGAAGCGTTCAAAGTAAACCGCGAGCGAGGTCACGGAGCGGTACTCGTCTTTGGAGGCATCGCCGGAGCCGCTCCAGTTTGAATCCGTCCAGCCGGTGTCGTCATATCTAACGCCAAAGTTGCCGCAGTATCCCGAAAGCCATATTCCTTCTACAAGGCTTTCAACGTCTGCGATATAGCCTGTCTGCGTATATTTTTCAAGAAGTATAAAGTTTTCGGTATAATCCTTGCACGCCTGCTCAAATTCGGGGATTTTCTTGAGCATTGCAATCGGGCTTATCGGCGGACTCCATTGGTTTGCGCACCAGCTGTCCACAAGATATCCTCCGTACTTGTTGCAAAGCTCCAAAAGCCCGGCAAAGTGCTGATATCTCTGTTCTGCGGTAACAGGGAAGTCCTCCTGGTCAAAGCCCCAGAACTGCTCGCAGTAGTTGTAGCCTATAAAGTTTGGGTAGTCGCGGAAGAACTCCGCAAATACGGTCTCTTCATAGTCAACGGTGGTGTCATAGTCGGGGAAGTGGCACTGTCCGCCACTGGCGGGCTGTATCATGCACCAGACGTTGTTTTCAGCACAGGTCCTTACCCACGATTTGGCGGTCTCATAGCCATCTTCTACAATCATAAACCGCTGTTTGTCCGAATCCCAATTGATCGAAAGCGAAATGTTAAAGACAACAAAGGGCTTTACATCATCAGGTACAAGCTTGATTATTGCCTCGGGATCGGCAAAGTTCCAAGTGTCGATATGTACAATCCACATCGGCTGTTCGTTTGAGACGGGACGTCTGAGGTTAGACTGTGGTTCCTCAGCTGCGTTTACCGTCATACTGCCAACAGGCAGGGCTGTTAAAATAATTGCAATAGTCAAGACGACTGCAAAAAATTTACCAGCACGCATATGCATAAAGAATATCCCTCCATATTAAATATTAAATCGATTATACATTAAAGGACAAAAAAAGTATAGACAAATTATAAAAAAGTGTGGCGTTTTTGATGTTTGAACTGGCGATTTCTACGAATTGACCAAACCGCACGTCAGCTTTTGTTTAAATTATACAATTACAAAAACAGGACAATTTCCTGATGAAAAAGGCCCTGTTTTTGATATTGTTCAATTAATCCATGCCCATGGTTTGGATAACTTCCTTCATCAGCGCGATGGGCTTTTCTCCCTGTATCAGTTTTATCGATGCGTAGCCGTTTTCCGAGCCGTTTACAAGTATTCTGCCATTATATTTCTTTGTAAGGTTCATAATACCGTTGACGGGGGAGCTGGACGTCAGATAGAAAAGGATATTTTGCCCCTTTTGGGTTATTTCCTTTATTCCGAGCTTTGAAGCGCTGTTTCTGAGCAGCGCGACGTCCACAAGCCCTACTACCGATTTGGGCGGCTCGCCGTAGCGGTCGATAAGCTCGTCTATTACGTCCTCACTGTCCTCGCGAGTGCAGATCCCGGCTATTTTGCGGTACGCCTCTATCCTTGACGGCAGGTCCTCGATATAGTCTGGAGGTATGAACGCGTTTATCGTGACGTCTATAAGGCAGTCCTCGGCTGCATGAGGCTTTGCCTCGCCCTTGTTTTCGGCTATTGCCTCCTCGAGAAGCTGCAAATACATATCGTATCCCACGGCTTCCATATGACCGTGCTGCTTGGCTGAAAGTATAGAGCCGACGCCTCTTATTTCAAGGTCTCGCATGGCGATTTTAAAGCCTGAGCCGAACTGGGTAAGCTCCCTTATTGCCTCAAGGCGTTTTGATGCGATTTCCGTAAGCACTTTTCCGCGCCGGAAGGTAAAGTATGCGTATGCGCGGCGGGACGAGCGTCCGACTCGTCCGCGGAGCTGATAAAGCTGCGACAGCCCGAACCTGTCCGCGTCCTCTATGATAAGGGTGTTGACGTTCGGCACATCTACGCCGGTTTCTATAATAGTAGTGCAGACTAGGATATCTATCTCTTTTTCCAAAAGCTGCCGCCACACCTCCGATATTTCCGCCTCCGACATCTGCCCGTGAGCTACCGCTATTCTTGCGTCCGGCAGGCTTTGCGAGAGCTTGTATGCCGTCGCGTCAAGAGTTTCTATGCGGTTGTGAATGTAATACACCTGACCCCCGCGCCTGAGCTCCTTTTGGATAGCCTGTATTATAACGCCGTGCTGGTGTTCTATGACATACGTCTGAACGGGATACCTGTCGGACGGAGGCTCCTCGATTACAGACATGTCGCGTATTCCGGTCATAGCCATGTTCAGGGTTCGCGGTATCGGAGTGGCGGACAGGGTGAGTATATCGACGGACGGATACTGTTCCTTCAGGTGCTCCTTATGAGATACGCCGAAGCGCTGCTCCTCGTCTATTATCAAAAGACCGAGGTCGTTAAATTTTACATCGTTTTGAACAAGCCGGTGCGTTCCTATAACAAGGTCTATTTCGCCGCGCTCAAGCTCTTTGACGATCTGGCGTTGCTGCTTTTGATTTCTGAATCTTGAGAGCAGCTCTATTTTAATGGGAAAGTGCTCAAACCGCCTCAGCGCCGTCTGATAGTGCTGCCACGCGAGAACCGTGGTAGGCACCATTATAGCGCATTGCTTATGATCCAAGAAGCATTTCATTGCCGCTCTTAACGCCACTTCGGTCTTCCCGAATCCGACGTCCCCGCACAAAAGCCTATCCATAGGTACAGGCTTTTGCATGTCCGCTTTTATTTCTGCTATTGACTGAAGTTGGTCGTCTGTTTCCTGATACGGGAACCGCTCTTCAAACTCCGCCTGCCAGTTATTATCCTCAGAAAAGGCGTAGCCCTTTGCAAGCTGGCGCTTGGCGTACAGCGCAATAAGCTCGTCTGCCATGTCCTTGCAGGCTTTTTTGACCCTTGCGCGCGTCTTTGACCATTCCGACGAACCGAGCTTGTTCAGCTTGACGTTCTCGTCGTCCTTAGGACCTATATACTTTGAAACGGTGTCGAGCTGGGTTACCGGCACATATAAAACGTCAGATCCCGCGTATTTTATGGTTATGTAATCCTTTGTCACTCCGTTTGTGGTTATATTTGATATTCCACCGAACCTGCCTATTCCGTGCAGGCTGTGAACGACGAGATCTCCCACAGTGATATCGGAAAGGCTGCTGATTTTTTCAGTGTTCTTGGGCCTTTTAACGGTTCTTTTCCTTGCTGCGACGGCCTTCTGCTGCGTTATTACCGCAAACCTTGACTGCGGGTACTCAAACCCGCCGGACAGGCATCCAACGCCTACATATATCATACCTGCGCTTGGCTGGGACTTGTCGGTAAGCCGCTGCACCATATATCCCTCGCGCTCTATATCGTGCATGACTATTGATACAGCTTTGGAGCTGCCAACCAGCACAAGCGTGCAGTATCCGAGCGAGGTGTAATTTTTCAGCTCGTCGCTTAAGGTCGCGAAGTCTCCGCTCCAGCTTGATGCCTGATACGCCTCGGCCGATATCAGTTTTTTCAGCCTTATATCGCTTCCGTGCATGAAGGTGTCGAGATATACGGCGCCCATCTTGTCCGCCATGCTCAAAAGCTGCGGAAGCTCTATATAAAAACCGCCCATTTCCTTAAACAGTATTCCGTCCTCGTACAGATACTTTAAGTCCTCAGAAAGCTGAGAGGAAAACGACCTCGCCTTTTCATTGCAGTTGGAATATTCGCTTATTACGCATATGCCGTCGCCGAAATAGTCGAAAACCGTGTATGCGCGGCCGTATATCTGTGCGTAGTACTTGTCGAGGCTGGCAGGCATGAGACCCGAATTTACACGGTCCATGTCTGCGTTAATATTTCGCTTTATTAGCTCCTCGCGCTTTCCCGAGACCTTTTTCAAAAGAGTCTCAAGCTCGTTTTTGAACTCGTCGGGTGAAACAAGCAGCTCCCTTGCCGGAGGTATCGATACGGACTTTACCGTGTCAAATCTGCGCTGAGACTGCACGTCAAATGTCGACACCGTGTCTATCTCGTCGCCCCAAAGCTCTATTCTGTAAGGCATCTGCTCTCCTATCGGGAAAACGTCGAGAATAGAGCCGCGAATCGAAAACTGCGCAGGTCCTTCCGTCATTGCACAGCGGGTATATCCCATTTCCACAAGCCTGCCCGCCAGTTCCCTGAGATCTACGATGTCACCGGGGGAGAGGTAAAATGTCAAGTCTATAAGCTTGTCAGGAGGCATTGTAGACTGCATGCATGCCTCGACGCAGCACACTAAAACCCGCGATTTTCCCAAACATATTCGCTCAAGCGCGGCAATTCGCTTTTGTTCGTATTCAAACGACGCTGTTTCAATAGACGCAAAGGTAAAGTCCTTTACAGGAAACAGACAGGCTATATCGTAGCCAGCCATCTCGTTCAGGTCGGAGACCATTCTTGTTGCGGCCGCTTCATCATCGCATATTGAAAGTATTTTATGCTCCGCAGACAATGCGAGTATAGTATGCGCCTTATGGACGGCGGAAAGCCCTGTAGCAGCTGCCGGGAGCAGGCGCTTTTCAACTGCTTCCTTAAGCTCGCAAACGTGGCTCAGCTCAGACGCCGCCTGATAATATATGTTCATCTTTTGTTCCTTTCAAACGTATAATCAGTTATATCTGTTCATTGCCTCGTCGGTTTTTGAATCTACTATCAGCTCAACTGCGGATACGGCATTGTCAAAAGCCTTGTTCATCTTTTGCATGTCAGCAGGGCTGAATCTTGAAAGAACCCATGCCGCAAGGTCGTAATCCGGGTTCGGCTTTGCTCCTACGCCTATTTTTATGCGGTGGAAATTGTCCGAGCCGGTTAGGTAGATGATGCTTCTAAGCCCCTTTTGTCCCCCGTCCGAGCCTTTTCTCCTTATCCTTGTAGCGCCGACCTCAAGAGAAATATCGTCGCATATTACCAATACCCTCTCTATCGGTATCTTATAGAAATTCATCGCCTCAACCACGGCTTCACCGCTGGCGTTCATCATGGTGGTAGGCTTCATTATAAGGCACTTTTTACCGCTTATGACCGCTTCACCGCACAGGGACTTAAATTTTATCCTCGTCAGCTTAACGCCGTATTTCTGCGCCAGACGGTCGACAGTAAGCCAGCCGCAGTTGTGACGGGTCATGGCGTATTGCTGCCCCGGGTTTCCCAGACCGACTATAATCCAATCGATATTGGGCGCAAATTCCTTTTTACTTTTTTTTGAAAATAATCCCATAAATCCTCCGCATTAAACAGCCGTCAAGCCCCAAGTCCTCAACGGGACAGGGGGCGTCAGACGTTTTGAATTTTAAATATGTTATTAGCCTTGCTTAAATCTCTTTCCCTTTTCGAGATGGCGCGCAAGCTTTTTCTGCGCGAAATTTTCAACAATTTTTTGTTCGGTGCGCTCAATAGCCAGCGCCCCGTCCGGAACGTCCCTTGTGACGGTGCTGCCGGCAGCCGTGTACGCCGCTTCACCTATGGTTACCGGCGCAATTAAGTTCGTATTGCAGCCTATAAAGGCGTTGTCCTTTATTTCGCATCTTGCCTTGCTTGTTCCGTCGTAGTTTACGGTAACAGTGCCGCAGCCAAAGTTTACGTTTTTGCCGACACTGCTGTCCCCTATGTATGTCAGATGAGCCACCGCCGTACCTTCGCCAATGACGGAGTTCTTTATTTCCACAAAATCCCCCACATGAGCGTAATCGCGTATTACCGTTCCGCTCCTCAGCTGGGCGAACGGTCCTATCCTGACGCTGTTACCAACTATTGAATTTATAGCTACGACGTTGTCGAGTACCGAATCGTCTCCGACGGTGGTGTCATGCAGTCTTGTATTTGGTCCTATCACGCAGCCCGAACCTATTTGAGTGGCGCCGGTAAGGGTTACTCCGGAAAGAATCTTTGTTCCCGCCTTGATTTTCACGTCTGGGGATATTACGATTCCGTCGGTGCATATGAACTCCACGCCGTTGTTAAGGTGCTTTTCTATTACGCGAAGCCTTGCGATATCGTTGAGCTTTAAAAGCCCCTTTCTGTCGTTTGCGCCGAGCACGGTGTCTGGGTTGTCTGTCTTAAACGCAGCGGTCTTTTTCCCGCTGCCGTAAAGCAGCTTTATTGTATCGGTAAGATAGTACTCGTTTTGCGCGTTGTCCCTGCCCAAAAGCGGAAGCACGTTTAAAAGCTCTTCTGTTTTGAACCAGTAGAAGCCGGAGGATATTTCAGTGATTTTTTTCTGCTCTGCGGTGCAGTCCTTTTCTTCTACTATTCCCGATATTCCGTTTTTGACGCGGACAATCCTGCCGTAGCCTTTTGGGTTTTCAAGATCCGCCGTTATAACTGTCGCTGCACAGCCGGAAAGCTTGTGAAATTCAAGCGCGGCGCGTATTGTTTTAAAATCCGCGAATGGCGCGTCGCCGCAGGCGATAAAAGTGTTGCTGCCGGGGTTTTTGGAAAGGAACTCCCGCGCACACATTACCGCGTGTCCTGTTCCGAGCCTTTGCGGCTGATAAACGGTCTCGAATCTTCCGTGTAAAAAGCCGTCTATCTGATCTGCGCCGTATCCCTTTACAACGCATATTCTGTTTATCCCGGCGTTTTCGCAGGCGTCGGTTACCCACGAAAGCATAGGCTTGCCCAAAACCTCAAGCAATACTTTGGGTTTGTCTGAATTCATTCTGCTGCCTCTGCCGCCCGCAAGTATTACTGCATTATCCATAAAGCATTTCCTTTCTGTGAAAAGCGCATACTAATCAATTTTATCACATCTTATTATACAGCATCCTCTTTTTTCTTTCAAGAATATAAATATACGTCGAAATGCATAATGTTGCACAATTATTAAAAAGTTAATTTGTATTAATTTTTAGATAAATTATATGGAAAATATCATTGGTTTCTGATATAATGATATTAACTCCGTTTATGAGTAATGCGAAATAATCGGATAAAAACTTGGAGGTAAAAAATATGAGCAAAAAATATTGTTACCTGTTTACCGAGGGTAACGCTTCAATGCGCAATCTTCTCGGCGGAAAGGGCGCAAATCTCGCAGAAATGACCAATATCGGTCTTCCTGTTCCTCAGGGCTTCACAATTTCAACCGAAGCATGCACACAGTACTATGAGGATGGTCGCCAGATTAACCCTGAAATCAGGGCAGAAATCATGGAGTATATCGAAAAGATGGAGAAGGTAACCGGCAAAAAGTTCGGCGACCTCGAGAATCCTCTTCTTGTTTCTGTTCGTTCTGGTGCAAGAGCTTCAATGCCCGGCATGATGGATACTATCCTTAACCTCGGTCTTAACGAGGACGTTGTTAATGTTATCGCCAAGAAGTCAGGCAACCCCCGTTGGGCTTGGGACTGCTACAGAAGATTTATTCAGATGTTCTCAGACGTTGTTATGGAAGTTGGAAAGAAGTACTTCGAGAAGCTCATCGACAAGATGAAGGAAAAGAAGGGTGTTGAGTTCGACGTTGACCTTACTGCCGACGATCTTCACGAGCTTGCCGATCAGTTCAAGGCTGAATACAAGGCTCAGCTCGGCAAGGACTTTCCGACAGACCCCAAGGAGCAGCTCTTTGAGGCTATCAAGGCTGTATTCCGTTCATGGGACAACCCCAGAGCAAACATTTACCGTATGGACCATGACATTCCTTATTCATGGGGTACTGCCGTAAACGTACAGATGATGGCGTTCGGAAACATGGGCGAGACTTCCGGCACCGGCGTTGCGTTCACGCGCAACCCTGCGACCGGCGAAAAAGGTCTTATGGGCGAGTTCCTTATGAACGCTCAGGGCGAAGATGTTGTAGCTGGCGTAAGAACCCCCATGCCTATTTCAAAGATGAAGGAAGTTCTTCCCGAGGTTTACGATCAGTTCCTTGGAATATGCGATACTCTTGAAAAGCACTACAGAGACATGCAGGATATGGAGTTTACCATCGAGGATAAGAAGCTCTACATGCTTCAGACCAGAAACGGCAAGAGGACCGCGGCAGCCGCAATCAAGATTGCGTGCGACCTTATTGACGAGGGCATGATCACAGAGGAAGAGGCGCTCATGCAGATCGACGCCAAGAGCCTTGACATGCTCCTTCACCCGACATTTGATACCAATGCCCTTAAGAAGGCTGTTCCGATAGGAAAGGGAATCGCCGCTTCTCCCGGAGCTGCCGCAGGCACTATCGTATTCACCGCTGAGGATGCCGTTGAAAAGGGCAAGAACAACGAAAAGGTAGTTCTTGTAAGACTCGAAACCTCTCCCGAGGATATCGAGGGCATGAAGTACTCTCAGGGTATTTTGACAGTCAGAGGCGGACAGACCTCTCACGCCGCTGTTGTCGCGCGCGGAATGGGAACATGCTGCGTATCCGGCTGCGGAGATATCAAGATGGACGAGGAGAACAAGTGCTTTACTCTCGGCGGCAAGGTATACCACGAGGGCGACGCCATATCCCTCGACGGTTCAACCGGCAACATCTACGGTGAGCTTATTCCCACAGTTCCCGCAGACCCAAACAGCGGATACTTCGGAAGAATAATGGATCTTGCTGATAAGTATAAGAAGCTCGGCGTAAGAACCAACGCCGATACTCCCAACGACGCTAAGCAGGCTGCTGCCTTTGGTGCGCAGGGAATTGGTCTTTGCCGTACCGAGCATATGTTCTTTGAGCCGGATAGAATCGGCGCTTTCAGAGAAATGATCTGCTCTGAAACCGTAGAGGAAAGAGAGGCGGCTCTTGCCAAGATCGAGCCCATGCAGCAGGCCGACTTTGAGGGTCTGTTCGAGGCTCTCGGCGGATATCCCGTAACCATTCGCTTCCTTGATCCTCCGCTTCATGAGTTTGTTCCTACCGACGAGGCTGACATAAAGGCCTTGGCTGACGCGCAGGGCAAGTCGGTAGCATATATTAAGCAGGTTATCAACGACCTTCACGAGTTCAACCCCATGATGGGTCACCGCGGATGCCGTCTTACCGTAACCTATCCAGAGATTGCGGTTATGCAGACCAAGGCCGTTATCAAGGCTGCTATTGCTGTTAAGTCCCGCCACGAGGATTGGAACATAGTTCCCGAGATCATGATCCCGCTCGTAGGCGAGGTTAAGGAGCTTAAGTTCGTTAAGGATATCGTCGTAAAGACTGCCGACGCCATTATCAAGGAAGCAGGCTCCGACCTTAAATATGAGGTTGGCACGATGATCGAGATACCCAGAGCTGCTCTTACTGCCGATGAAATCGCCAAGGAGGCTGAATTCTTCTGCTTCGGTACTAACGACCTGACCCAGATGACCTTTGGCTTCAGCCGTGATGACGCCGGAAAGTTCCTGCCGGCATACTATGCAAACAAGATTTACGAGTTCGACCCGTTTGCCCGTCTTGACACCACCGGCGTAGGCAAGCTCATGGATATGGCTGTAACTCTCGGAAAGAAGACCAGACCCGACCTTCACTGCGGTATCTGCGGTGAGCACGGTGGAGATCCCTCTTCTATTGAGTTCTGCCACAAGATCGGTCTTGACTATGTATCCTGCTCGCCGTTCAGAGTCCCGATTGCAAGGCTCGCCGCTGCACAGGCTGCTATTAAGAACAAGTAAACCTGCAAATCTGCGTATTTAGTATTTAAATGAGCTGCGCTCACATATGATGAGAAACGCTGCAAGTTTAAAGCGGATAAAAAGCCATTTGGCTTTTTATCCGCTTTTCTTTGCGCAGCAGACTACAACCCGCGCAAAAGTCAAGAGTAAAAGCAGAAAAAACTAAAAAAATTTTAAGCGGCGGCAAGGTGGGCGGAAAACAGGTCGTTTGAACTCGCAAAGCCCAAAATTTCGCGCGGATAATTGTTGATCCAAGTTTCAACGCGAAGGATATATGCGGCGGTTACTTTCCGGAAGTCTGTTCCTTTCGGTAAGAACCGCCGTATCATTTTATTGATATTCTCGTTTGTTCCCCGCTCGAACGCGCTATAAGGGTGGCAATAATAAGCCTTCGTTCGTTTCCGGTTCTTCCCGTAGATTGATTTTTCAATTCCGGCGCAATCCGCGAATTCCGATCCGTTATCAAATGTAATGCTTTTGAATATCTTTGAAAAGCGTTTCCCGTATCGGCGTTCCAGCTTGTTCAACGCCGCCACAATGCTGGCGGCTGTTTGATCCGGTATCTTCATAATGATTTCTTGCCGCGTCAGCCGCTCCGAAAGGACGAACAACGCTTGCTTCGTCTTTTTCTTTCCGCAAACGCAATCGCCTTCCCAATGCCCGAAGGTGTTTCGTTCGGCAACCTCCGGATCGCGCTGTTCTATGCTCTCTCCCGCCGATGTACGGGCGGCTTTCTTCCGCTCCACTTTTTCATATTTCCGCTTCCGCTTTCCTTTCTCCGGTAAGCTCTCGCGGCTGATCCCGTAGAATATGCCCTTGTCTATGTAATTATAAATCGTCTTTTCGCTGATCTGCGTTTTGAAGGTCAGCCCCAGCCGCTTGATTTCTCCCACTACGGCGGCGGGCGAATAACCTTCTTCGCCGATCTTCTTTTCGATGAATGCGGCTAACTCGTAATCGCTTCCGATCTTCAATTCTCCGCCTTTTGCCGCAAGGTTTTCACGGTATCGGGCTTCTGCGATTTCCGGCGAATAGCGTTCTTCCGTCGTTAAGTCGGAATTCAAATGCGTATAGGTTCCGCGCTTTAACTCCCTGTAAATCGTCGTATTATGGACGTGCAAACGGTCGGCAATTTTGCAGGGCTTCAAGCCCTCTTTCAGCGCCTTTTCAATTTTAAGACGATCCGTCCACGTTAAGTGCTTGTGCATTTTTGTTCCTCCTTATGCGAAAGAAAAGGGCGGCATATCTTGCCGCCCTCGTTCCGCTCCGGTTATCTTCCTGTAATGTGCAATTCGTTTTTAAGCGCCGCTTGAAGGACGGCGGAAAAATTCACGCCAGCTTTTTCGGCTTCAAAGTTAAGCCACGAAGGAATAGTGCAGTTCTTTTTCACGGCGCGCATATCGTTCTTTCTGCGATATTCCGCAAAGTCAACGTCAACCAGCGAAACAATGCTTCCGGAAGGCGCGTCCGTTTGAACGTCCGCAATACTCGACGCTTCCGGCAATGCTTCGCCATCGTCTTGCATATCAATTCCCATAAGCCCGATCGCGTCCCGTGCCATCTCGATTGCGTCCGGAACGTCTTTCCCCTGCGTATTGATATTGAAATCCGGAACAAATACCACGATGAATTCTTTTCCTTGCGTCATAACGATAGGATAAGCGTTTTTCATAGTAAAAATACCTCCTTCAAATTGTTTATATGAGTATCAAGGGTGGCGGGCTTATTTCAGCCCGCGCCGCTTGATGATTGCTTTTGCTAAATCTTCGTCGGTTTCTCTGTGCCTTACCACGCTTTCTCTTTCTTTGCCTTTTACGTAAATATCGTGATTTGCACCGTGCCTTTTGAATTTCCAGCCATTCTTTTCTAAAAGCTCGATAAGGTCTTTCGTTTTCATTTCCTGCCCTCCTTACATTATTTATTATACGCCTTTTATACGTACTTGTCAATAGGTTTTGAAGAAAAATATGCGTATTTTGTACGCCCGTAAATATAAAGGCGACGGGATAGCCCGCTGCCTTTATTCGTCCCCTAAAAGCCAATCAACCGAAACGCCCAGCACCTTTGCGAATATCTTTAATTCAAAGTCGGATACAAAGCGCGTTCCGATCTCTATTCGGCTTATGCTGTCCCGCTCCATATTAACGCCCTGCGTCTGTATCTTTGCAGCTAAATCCTCTTGCCGCAACCGCTGAACAACCCGCGCTTCCCGCAAGCGGTCGCCGCAAATATTCTTTTTCCCGTTATAGTCATATATCTTCATATCGTGCGCGATCCCTCTTCATTCTGATTATTTGCAAACGGCGTGTAAATATTCCGCTTTATTCTTGATTTTATCGCGCGGAAGCCGTATAATTGTGTTAAAGGTCAGAATGGGTAAATTCTGCCTTGAAAATTTACAATTCAAAGGGGGATTTGCTCTATGTTCGTAACCTTTACAAAGACACTAAAACGAATGACTGGTTTTCGGCTGGGCTTCGGTATCCGCGTAAATAAGCGCAACGCCCTGTTGTGGTGTGGCGCTATGCTTGTCGCCGGAATGTTCTATTTTATGTGGTATATGATTATCGGCGCGGGCTGGTGTCTGTACTTTATGCTTTTGGCGATCTACAAGATTTATTATTACCTGTTTAAGGGGATCGCGATAGGGTGTAAGAAACTGTATCGTTTCATCAAAGGGAAAATCGCTACGGCGGAAACGGAAACGCCCGCCGATCCGGAACAATAATGCCAACAAAAAAAGCCCCGCGAAGGCGTGTAGCCCTCGCGGGGAATTTTTTATCGACGGGATCGCCCGCCGCCGAAAGCCGCTTCGCGGAAGGAGGAAACGCGGGCGGCGTTGTCGGTGTTAGTCGTTCTCTTCGCCCTCCGCTTCAATCAGTCCGATATACTCCGGAAGATTGAAAACGGCGGCTTCGATCAGTTTGTCCAAGCTGTCGGGATCAAGGGTGAAGCCCTTTTCCTTCAAGAACTGCACGACATAGGCTTTCTTTTCTTCTCCGCGCCCGCTTCCCACGTAAATCTGTTCGGCGGCTTCTACGGCAACTGTTACCCACAATTTAATCTTCTCCAGCTTGTCCGCGTCGATTTTCCCTTTCAGCCACGGGATTACGAATGCGGTAATAATAGCCGCGGCAAGGGCGGCAATCGCTTCAACAATAGGCGTAAGATCAATCATTTATAAAACCTCGCTTTCGTCTGTTTCCGTTTCCGGTTCGATTTCTTCTTTTTTCTTCACTCTTGCGGCAATGATTTCCGATACACGTTTCAGCATAAGCGCGCCGCACTCGATCACGACGGCGGTAAAGTAGTACGTAATCAGCGTTGTTTGTTCAATCCCCGTAATGAGGAAAGAAACATACTGCGCCGCAATGAAGATCGCTGTTGTAATTCCGATCGCGACAATAACTTTTGTTGCGAAACGTTCGTCCGCAAGAAACTTCTTTTGACGCTTTCCGCGCCTTGAACGCTTTCCCATATTTCCCCCTTCCATAGATCGCACGAAATCGCACGGCGTGCGATCCGATAACGCGCGCGTGCAATCCGTGTATTAAACAAGCGTCAGATCGGACAGCTTCACCGCCGCGACAACCACGCCGCCGTATGTAATCACGGCGCGATCTCCGCTGATTTCCTTTACGACGTGATCGCGGTTATACACGAAGGAAGCAAGGCTTTTCCCGTCGTAGGTTTTCGCACCCTGCTTCAAGCGCACTTTGCTTCCCACCTTGATTTCCTGTGCCGCCGATCCGCCGGTTCCTGTTGTGATAAAAGCGTCAGAATATCCCGCCGCTTTCAGCTTTGCAAGCATTGCTTCGGCGTTTTCCTTCTTGCTGAACGCCCCTACCTGTACTTTGTAATAGCCATCCGAATTCACTACGTAGGTATCGAAGCCCGCCGCCTTCAATTTCTTTTCCAGCTCCTGCGCGTTCGATTTCTGCTTGAAAGCGCCCGTCTGCACTTTGTAAAGTGTACCCGTTCCGGAAGAAGGCGTTTCCGGCTCCGCTGTGGAAGCTCCAAGCCTTTTGTTTACTTCCGCCGCAATCTCCCCGTGCCTGTTGTACAGGTAATCCCCCGGACAGGATTTATTCGCGTAATCCCTGTGAACTGTCATATTGCAACCGTTCAAGTGATTAACGCGCTCGTTCTTGTTCGTAGACCACACAAGTTTCTTGATCCCGTTACGTCGGCAGATATCCGTTACAAGGTCAAGAAGGGCGGCGTATGCTTTATCGTTCACCGCGTAAGGGTGTGTCGTGTCGCTCGCAACCTCGATCGTAATTGCGCGGTTATCGTTCGCGGCGTTTGAACTGCACCACGAACGATCCTTTTCTTCGACATACATTCCGATACGCCCGTCAACGCCTACGCCGTAGTTTGAACTTGCCTGTTTTGAAGTCGGTACAAAGATGTTTCCCAGCGTTTCAACGGAACATTGCCCAACAACACAATGAATTGTAATTGTGTCTATCTCGTGATTGCGCGGGCTTGTCCTGTTCGGCGAAATCCTCGTGTAGTCCACCAGTGTGCTATTGCTCATTTTGAAAACCTCCTTATAATTCAAGAGCGGGAACCGCTCATTCGTGAACCGTTCCCGCTCTGTTTTACTTACTGATGGATGTATACTAAAAAATAGGACAAGTGTGGTAAAATAGGAGACAGGGAAAAAAGAAAGGAAGGAAGAACATGGCAAACTCAAAAGCAACGCCAAAATACAGCGAGGATTTCAAAAAAACAATCGTAAGCCTGTACCAGTCGGGAAAAACCTACTCGGAAATTCAAAAGGAGTACGGGGTTTCTTCCTCTGCCCTCTCCAAATGGGTTCATAAATACTCCCAGGTTCAGGTGGATGACGACACAGTGCTCACTGCACAGCAGATCAAAGCCCTTCAGCGCCGCAACGCTCAATTGGAAGAGGAGAATCTCATCTTAAAAAAAGCCATTGCAATCTTCACGCCACACTCAGACAACGATTAGAAGCTGTCCGGGCGCTTTCCAGCCAGCACCGTATCTCCATCCTTTGCCGGGTACTCAACGTCCACCGCAGCGCCTATTACCGCTGCATAAACCGGCAGCCATCTGCCAGAGAACAGGAAAATCAGCGCATCCGGCAGAAAATCCTGGAGATCTACGCCAAAACCGGTCAGCGCCTGGGCTGCCGCAAAATCAAACTTTGTCTTGCACGTGATTTTTGCATATCCATCAGCGAAGGTCGGGTGTACCGCCTGATGAAAGAAATGAATCTCCCCAAAATGTCTACTGTCAAGCCTCCCAGACCTCCGAAACAACCGGATGACCCCCAGCCCTTCCAGAATCTGCTTGCCCAAAAGTTTGATCAGCCGGCTCCCAATCTGGTCTGGGTCTGCGACTTTACCTATGTCCGGGTTGGCCAAAGGTTCTGTTATCTCTGCGTCATTCTGGACCTGTTTGCCAGGAGGGTCATTGCCTACCGGGTCAGCACCCGCCTGGACCGGTTCCTTGCCCTCCATACTCTCCGGGATGCTGTCCGAAACAGAGGCGTTTCCCAGGGCGTCATGTTCCATTCCGACAGAGGCGCTCAATTTACCTCTGCCGATTTCCGGAAAGAACTGGATTCCCTCCACATGGTTCCGTCCTTTTCCAGAAAAGGGCATCCCTATGACAATGCCGTTATGGAATGTTTTTTCAAATATCTCAAAAAAGAGGAACTGGACCGGCGGCATTTTCATTCTTTGGGCCAATTAAAGCAGAGTCTGCTGACCTACATCGACGGCTTTTACAACCCCATCCGTCCCCATTCTCACAACCATGGCCTCTCTCCCGTTCAAGCGGAAAACCACTTCTTTCAACTTTTTACTTGTCCTAATTCTTGACTATAGTCCATGATCTGCTGTTCGATATGGTCGATCCGTTTATGTGCCTGTTTTGCCGACGCTTCAACCGAAACAAGCCTTCCGACGAAATCCGTATTCGTCTTTCGCTGTTCGCGCTGTTCTGCCTTCACGTCGTCGATACCGCCTTTGATGTACCCCAGCTCCGTTAAGATCGTCGCGTCGCTTTTCGCTTCCTTC
Organism: Candidatus Faeciplasma sp.; assembly: GCA_048393055.1. GTDB lineage: Bacteria > Bacillota > Clostridia > Oscillospirales > Ruminococcaceae > Faeciplasma. The sequence goes on along the minus strand of DBFJJS010000005.1, from coordinate 18,185 downwards.
GTTTTGTCGCTGTCCCTGTTGCGAACGAAAGCGATATACCCGAACACGATTGCACAAATGGAACTGATAACGGAAATTGCGGATAAGATCGCTTCACTCATTTTCAACCCTCCCCGTTGTTTACTTCTTCCCACTGCCACATAGAAGGCGTGTCGGGCGGATATACGCAATTCGGCATATCTGCTTTTGCAAGGTAGATTTTCCCCTTGTAACTGTAATACTTCCCGTTTTCGACGTTCACGACAATTCCCGCCGTTTCCGGATAGGGGATCGGATCGTCAATCGTCCCCGTGTGCGTAAGCTCGATAAGGCGGTAATATGCGAAGGTCGTTTCGACGGGATAGGCAACGCCGTTCGACGTATGCGCCGCGATAACCTCGTAATAACGCCCGTTGTATTTGAGGATTTCCCCAACGGTGTTATAGCTGTGCGCGTCCTTCCACTCCGGATAGTCGATTACTTCCGCCGATTGCAGGATCATTTCATCGGAAATCGCGTTTGTTCCCGCCGCGCGATCCTGCACGATTTGCGCTTTGAAGGACATTGTAAGAAGGGCGGCGGTATTCTCACCCGCCGCCTTTACTTCTTGCGTTTCCTTCTTCACTTCTTGAATTTCCTTCTTCATTTCGGCATTTCCGCCGCCATCCTTGTTATGTTTTACGCTCATTCAAAATTACCTCCGATCCCCGATACCCAGCACGCCGTCAGCGCGTCGCCGCGCTCTACGGTTACACGGATATTCAAGCCAAACTGAACCGCCGTATTTATTTTGTTTTTGAATACGTGCGCGTGTCCCGAAATTACCGCATTCGTGCAATCTTCCCACACGGGCGAAACGTCATACGGATTATTGCACGCTTCAACCTTGAACGTGCCGCCCGCTGGAATATCTCTTTCGACTTTGATATTGCACCGTGTCGGCTGGCTCTGTGCTTCCAGCGGTTCTGCAAGGGTAATAACGAAGCTGTTAATCGCCTTTGTGAACGTAAGTGTCCGCGTTGCGCTGTTTCCTGCGCTGTCGGTAGCGACAATCTCGATCTTGTGCTGGGCGTTCGTAAGTCCCGTGAAGGTGTTTCCGCTCACGGAAAGGGTAAGCGTTTCGCCCAGCGTTACATTGTTGCGCGTGTTGATTGTGTTTCCGTCGATTTTCTCTACGACGTTTACAACGTCGTTATCCGGATCGGTAACGCTGTATTCGTAGGTGAAATCCTCGCGCTTCACGCCAAGATCGGCATTCTGCCCGCTGATAACGGGCGGCTGATTGTGAATTACGGGGATCGATCCGCTTGTCGTGTATGCGGAAGAATTGCCCGCCGTGTCAACCGCCTTCACGCGGTATTGCAGGGTGTTCCACGCCGTCGATACCATTTCCGCGAACGTGCGGGCGGCGGAACTTTGAACCTGTGTCCACGCTCCGCTGTTCGCGCTTCGCTCGAAAACATAGGTCAGTGCGTCTCCCTCCGGATCGGTCGCTTCCGCGCAAGAAATATTGATGTTCTGCCCGCTGTACGCGCTTTCCGGCGCGGTAATGCTGGGCGGCGCAGAAGGCGCGGCGTTGTAGATAATTTCATAGTTCCCGCTGGCGTTCGGGCTGTCAGATACCAAGATTGAAGATTTCAGATTACAAAGCGGGCGAACGCCCCGGCGCCCGAGGAAAGCGAAGTCGTAGTTCAGCGTGCCATCGGAATAGACGTAGCGGACGTAGTTGGCGTACGACGAATAAGGCGTGCGAAGCCACCAATACCAGCCGCTTGACGTGTTCAAACTGCTGTTTGTATATTCTGAATTGCTCACGCATTCCGCCGTAGGATAAGCGACGCGGGAAGCATTGTTGCTGAACAGGGCAAGAAGCGCGCCTTCCGCAATATTATTTTCGTTCGCAAGCCCTACTTCGGTGGTAGACGCAAGAAACATTTTCGCCGTGAAGGTTTCGTAACTTCCGCCGTCCGTCGAAGATTTTACGACGGTAAGCGTTGTGTCGAGAAGCTCCGCAACGAACTTCGGATCGAGCATAGCAAGGAAGCCCGCCCAAGCGTCGTATTCGTTGTAATTGTTCCATACGTTCGCATTCGTCGGCGGCGCGTCGGCGCTGTGCTTCGCGCTGTACCAATTCCCCGCCGTTGCGTTACTGTTCAGCCATTGAAGCAAGTTAGAATGAATATGCCTGTTGTTGCCGTAACTTCTTCTGTCGCTATCACTGTTGCTCGGCTCCATCGCGTCCGAACACATAAGCTGGATAATCTTTTCGGTTATCAGCGTTACGCTATTCGACGGATAGCCGCTGTGGTTCTTGTCAGCAACCTTGAACACGATCTTTGCGCCGAAGCGCGATTGATACGCCGAAAGAACCGGAACTTCGATCTTGTCGCCCACGGCAAGTGAACTTATTGCTTTTGACATTTTTCCGCCTCCTTTTGATTAAAAAGCCTGTTGTAATAGTGATCCGTTCGCCGGATCAAGTGATAACAATTTCCCTTTTCGGCGTGTCCTCTCCAGCTTTTATAGGATTGTTCGACGGTCGCCGTCGTGATCTTGCCCCGCTCCACAAGCCCGCGCATCTTCTTCAATTTGCGCTTCATATTGTTCTTGCTTCGGCGGCGCACCTTCCGGATTACTGCGCCCGTTTCGGTCAAATACGTATGAAAGCCCAAGAAATCAATACCGTTCCGCAAAGGGTAAATGTTCGTTTTGTTGTTCAAAGACAAGCCAAGCGCGGCGACGTGTTTTTCGATCTCTGCGCGGCAATACTGCAAATAGGCTTTATCTTCGTGTATCAAGAAGAAATCATCCATATATCTGCCGTAGTATTTAATGCCCAGCTTCTCTTTGATGAAGTGATCTAAATTATTGAGGTAGAGAAGGGCGAAAAGCTGTGAAGATTGATTTCCGATCGGTATTCCGACGTTTCCTTCCGTGCTGTCGATTATCATATCGGCAAGCCACAAAACGTCCGGATCGGTTATCTTCCTGCGGATTAAGGTTTTTAACACGTCGTGCCTAATGGAATAGAAGTATTTAGATATATCCGCCTTCAATATCCACCCGTCAATCCCGTTTTTCCGGTAAAACCTCCGCAAGAATTCTTGAAGCCTGTTTAACCCGTAATGCGTCCCTTTTCCCACTTGCGAAGCGTAGTTGTCCGTAATGAACGATCGTGTAAGGATCGGTTCAAGCACGTTATCGCAAAGCGAATGTTGAACAACCTTGTCTTTATAGCTGTTCGACATAACCACGCGGCGCTTCGGCTCGTATACCTCGAACGTGTTATACGGCGAAAGCGTGTATTTCTTTGTTTGTAGTTGGTAGCTTAAAAGGTTCAGCGCTTCAAGAAGGTTTACTTCAAACTTTGCCGCCGCTCCCTTCCACCTCTTGCCTTGCCGCGCCTTTCGGTAGGCTTTGTATAGGTTCTCGAAGCTATATATCTTCTCGTAATCTGTCATAAAAAATCCTCGCTGTGCGTAGTCTTTGCCTTCCGTTCGGAATGCTCCGGCATCGGCGATCCTGTATTTGCCCCCGCTGTGGATCGCGGCGGCGGGATACACCTTCCTTTGATGGTGGTATTCTGCTTTCGGCTTATGCCTACTCGATCTCATTTTCCACCGAAGCGGGCGAACGCCCCTGTTCCCGTTGTAAGCGTTGTTGTTGTTCAGCGTGCCATCGGAATTGACGTTGCGGACGTTGTTGGCGTTCGACGAATTAGGCGTATCAAGATGTACCCCAAACGGTTCACCCTCTCGCACGATCCCGCTTTTTCCACGCGGCTAACATATACTTCACGTCAAGCGCAAGTTTAGACCAGTATTCGCAACTGCTCGTTGATATGAAGCCCTGTTCGTGCGAAAGCTCTATGAAAAATAGAAGCTCTTTGCAATAGGTCATCGCCTTTGCCTGTAGCTTCTGCCGTTCCTTGAATTCCTGCGCGTCCAGAAGGTTTAATTCATTCGCTTCAAGGGCGCATTCGTAAATATCCACCGCTTTGTCCTGTATGCGGTTCACAAGGGTAAAGCGATATTTCTTCGGGAAACGCTCCGTGCTGTTTGTAACCGTGAATGTGTGCTTGATTAAATCTTTGCACTTCACAATCACGTTAAATTCCGAAGGCTCCTTCCTTCCTCGTTCCTGCCTTTGCATTTATGCACCGTCCCTTTCGTATGCGGTCAATAGTAACGGCATCTTCGGCGCACCCCTCGAAATCAAACCCAGCCGCCGTAACGAAAAGTGTTCCTTTGTTTCCGGTTACGGTCGTTCCCGTGATCGTCAAAGCATCTTCGCCGCAACGTTCGCACGGCGGCGAAAGCTCGATAAACAGGTTCCCTATAATGCACGACAATTCCGCCCGCGTGCAAGCGTACCGCTTTAACATTCGATACGCTGTAAGCTCTCGTTCCATACGCCCGTTGTCGTAATTCCTGTAAGGTCATCAAACAAGATAAGGAACGGATTATCGGTAATATCGTTGAAGATCACGGCTTCGATCAGATCGACGCGGGCGGAAAGCGCCGTAATCATATTCAGAAGGTTTCCTGCCGCGTCATCGTCCAGCACGTCCTGCAAGCCTTCAAACCAAGCATCGAATTCCGTTTGCGCTTCCGTTTTGAAATCCGCGAAATACTCTTCCAGCGCGTCGTACTGCGTGTTTCCCTGTAACTTCAAGGAATTCATATACGATACAAGGGAATTGTACTGCGCCGCGCTGTTGCTCTGATATTCAGCGAACCACGCTTCAAGCTGTGCGTTAAAAGCTGTCGTGTCGATCGTGTCTACCAGCCCCGCTACAACGCCGCAAACGGTACTGTCAAGGCGCTTGTCGGTAATGTTCGATCCCGTAATCGCGGTAACGCCCGCGCCCACGTAAACGTCGGCAATCGCCAATTCGTAAATATCCGCGTCCCGCTCGACGGCTGGCGCGGTAGGGGAAGCAGAATACGAAGAGGATTTCGCTTTCACCGAAATAACGCGGTTCGTCAAGTTCCATTGAACCACAATGCGGTCAATGCGGTTCAAAACGCCGTCAGCCGTTGCAAGCGTCAAAGATAAGTCGCTTGTGTTGTTGTAGAAATAGCCGTTGATCCACGCTTTGCCCGCCTTCACGGTTACTTGCATTCCGCTTCCGGCGACAACTTGAAGCCCCGTCGAAGGGACGGGGAAAACGCCGTTTCCGATGAACGATCCGAAATAGGAAGCCCAATCTTCCGCCTTATATTTTCGGTCGCCGGATACGCTGTTAAAAAAGCTCGATTTTTCCATATTTACACCCCTTTATTTTGTGATCTGCCGTATCTGTGTTAAAAGCGCGGGCAAACTTTCGCCGAAGGTTATATCAATCTCTTCGACGTTGTTTTGATAGGTTTCCGCGATCTCCGTTATGCGAACGTCAATGCGAATTCCCCAGCGCTTGTTCACGCAAGTAACGCGGTCGCCTAAATCGTAATCGGTTCGGTAGATCAGGTTTGCGAAGGTGTTTACCTTTGAACCGAACGAAAGTGTTTCCGCGTACTGTTCTAATTCCTCTGCACCTCGGGCGGAAAGAAGTGCTAAATACTCCTCATCCGTAAGCGATACTTGTTCGCCGTCGTCGTTCTCGTATTCCTGCACAATATCGGTGGCGTTTATGAATACCTCTTCACGCGCCAGCCCTGCTGCCGATCCGCCTACTTCGGCAACCTTCCGCGCAACGCCTTCTTTCTCTTCACCGCCGACGAACGCCGTTGTTTTTAGGTTTTCAATGCTGTTCGTGTATTCCTGCTCGACGATGTTATCGAATTCCTGTGAAAAGATACAGGGCGCATTCCCCGCGCTGTTGCCAGCCGTAAGGTCGCGCCCCTCGTAGACGGAAAAGACGTGCATACCCGTTCGCGCGTCTGTCCGCATTCGTATCCCCAGCTTTGCCGCCTTCGCCGCTGTTTCCGCCGCAAGCTGGGCGTTTACGTACTGTTCGGAAGTGTAGTTAATAACCCCGCTTCCGGTGTCGCTGTCGTCCGTAGCTATGGAAACGTCGTGAATTTTCCGCTCCGTTTCTGTCGGGCTTGTTACGTTCTCACGTACAATGCGGTATAGAATGTTCTGCGTCGTGTCGTTCGTGATAATCTGCTTTTTGATTATCCGCTTTCCGATCCACGCGATAAGGAACTTCCCTTGAACCTCGATTTCCTCCAGCCCCTGCGAATTCTTCGTGATCGAAACATAACGGATTTGCGCCGCTTCATCGTCGCCGCGTTTCATAATGATATTGTTCTTCACCAGCATTCGGGAATGCTCTTCCGTGAAAGGAACAAGCAATTTGAATTCGCCGCAACTCCAATAACGGCGCGTCCAGATCATCGAAGCAATCTTCTCGACAATCCCTTGAAGCACCATATCGGAAGAATAGACATATAATTCCATACCGCTACACCCCCAAATACAAGTTATTGTGATAGATGGATACTTCAAGGTTTTCCGCGTTCGTGTCCGCCGAATACCGGAAAAGGTTATCGCCCACGGCAAGCTGTAAGTATGAGCTATCAACGTCCAAATAGCGGAAAGCGTCGGTTTCAACGCCGCCGCTTAATAGTTTCACGGATTTTTCGCCGTACCCCGTTGAAACGGTCAGTACGTCGCCCGCTTCAAGCGAAATATTCGCCTTGATGAACTCCTGCGTATTGACGTTCAGAAGCTGTGGATTTGTCAGCGCGCCCAAAGCGCGGAACTCGATCCGGATACCGCTTTTCACGTCGCCGGAATTGAACACGTTGACGATCAGCGAAGGCTGGCGGTATCCGATTTCCCAATCCTCCGTTATCTCCAGCCCGTCCGGAACGGGGAATTCAAAGCCGCCGATCCACGTTGCTATATCCTCGCGCGTTTCTGCTTCTTCCCTCCAGAACGGATTAAGGCACGAAAGCTGTATCGTGAATTGCTCTAATATCGTCCCGCGCTTGAAGATCGGCGCATTGTTGATTGTGCAACCGATAACCCGCTTGAAGTCGCCCAATTCGTAAGTAAGTGTCGCGGAATACTGCGGATTTAATATCCTGTTCAGATTGCGCCGCAACTCCTGCACGGCGATCTTGTCCCGCTCCTTGATATGCCCCACGATGTCAATATCGCGGCTTTCAATGCGGTATCCTAAATAGGTATCGCCGTCTTGCCCCATACTGTTTGTTGAATAGATGGCGTTCTGCACGTCGGACAAACCGGAAACGTCCTTGAAGTTTACGTGATACGAAGAAGAAGGGGAAAAGACAATGCTTTCCCCCCGCTCGTTCGTGTAGGTCAATTTCTCTTGTATTTTCATCAGCCCATTACCTCCCGCGCAATCATTCTGAACTGCCGCGCCGCTTCGCGCTGTTGCTGGGCGTAGGAAGTATCGTTCGCGTAGATGTTTTGCACCACCTCGAAGCGCGCTTCCTGTCTGCCGCCTGTGCGCGGGCGCGGTTCCGGATCATCGGGGACGGCGTTATCGGTCGCCCTGCGGATCGTCTTTTCGACGTTTCGCATTTCTCGCCCGAAGCCTTCGCCAAGCCCCTGCGCCATATATTCTCCAATACCCGCAAATACTTTCGACGGGGAAGCAATATCCATTTCATCTTCAACCGCCGCGACAATTTCGCGCATCATCGATCGCACTTGGCTTTCAAGCCAACCGGACATATTTTGAAAGCCCTGCCAAATGCCGCGCACCATCTCTTCGCCCGCCGCCACGAAGTCGGACACAAACGAATTCAGCGCGGTAATAACGGGCTGTACGATTTGCGCCACTTTTCCGGTGATCTGCGGGATACCCTGCACCATTCCGGAAGCGATATTGCGGTCAATCGTAACGCCCGCTTCAATAAACTTCTGATTTTGTGCGTTGAATGCGGTAATAATGCTTTGCGTGATCTGCGGTATTTTCGCGGTTATCTGTGGAATGCCGTTAATCATTCCGGAAGAAATATGCTTGTCGAAATCCTGTCCGGCTTGAATAAGCCTTTGCGCCTGTGCGTTCAGTCCGGTAATTACCTTTTCAACAATCGCGGTTATTGCGCCGGAAAGCCCTTCGATATTCGCCATAATTCCGTCGTTCACGGCGCGCACCGCTTCGGCGGCGGTAAGCTCCCCCGCTCCGCCCATTGCGGCGGTCATATCCGACGAAACGCCTTCCATACTGTCGCCGAAGCCTACGCCTACGCCGTCAGCCATATTCCCGCCGATTTCGGCGAAAACGGTGGAAGGGGAGTGAATGCCGAAGAAGCTCTTGATCCCGTCAACAAGCGAAGAAGCCCATCCGGTTACTTTCTCCCATAGCCAAGAAGCCGCGCTTGAAATACCTTCCCACAACCCGTGAAGAAGGTTCGCACCCGCGTTTACCATTTCGCCGACAAGGGAACCGAACGCCGAAACAATCCCGCTAACGATCTGCGGAACTGCCTTGACAATTTCAACTATGATTGTCGGCAAGTTCTGAATGAGGGAAACGAACAACTGAACGCCCGCTTGAATGATTTGCGGTATGTTCTGGATCAGCGCGTTTACAATTCCGCTGATAATCTGCGGGATCGCCTGTACGATCGTCGTTATGATCTGCGGAAGCGCCTGTATCAGCGCCACAAGAAGGTCAATGCCCGCTTGAACAATCTGCGGGATATTTTCAAGAAGCGCCGTAATAATCCCGTTTATGATTTCCGGAATAGCCGTTACAATCGTTGTAATGATTTCCGGAAGGGCGGTAATAAGGGAAGTCAAAAGGTCGATACCCGCTTGAATGATCTGCGGGATCGCCGCCATAAGCCCGTTTACAAGGCTGTTAATAATCTGCGGAAGCGCCGTTACAAGAACGGGGATTGCGTTTATGATACCCTGTACCAGCCCTGTAAGAAGCTGTATCCCTGCATCTATCAGCAAGGGGAGATTATCAACCAACGATTGCACGATCTGCGTAACGATTTGTACTACCATCGGAATAAGCGTCGGCAATGCGGTTCCGATACCCGTTATAAGCTGTTGAATGATTTGTGCGGCAACGGTTATCAACATCGGGATATTGTCGATCAGTATTTGCATGATCTGTGTTACGATCTGCGTAATTGCCGGAATGAGTGTCGGCAGTGCTTCTATGATCCCATTTGCAAGAGTTTCTATCATCTGCATTGCGAAAGTAAGGAATTTCGGAAGCATTGCCGTTAGTTCCTCCACCGCGAATGTCAAAAGCCCCAACAACCCTTCGGAAAACTGCTCCGCCGCGCCCTCTGCGCCCTCCAATGCTCCGGTTAGTCCTTCTCCGATAAGCTCGACGAACGGCGTTATCTGTTGCAGAAGTTCCGCCGCAAGCTGTTTCAGTTTCGTAACGATCGGTTCAGCGATCGCCCCCAATTCCGCCATAGCGCTATTAAGGGAAGCCGTCGCCTTCTGCGCTTCGATAATATCGCCGTTAACCTCCCTGTATGCTTCCGCCGCGTCGGAATAAAGCCCGTTCAGCGTTTCCGTAATCAGCGCTTGCCGCTCCTGCTCCGAAGTGCAAGCGTCCAGCTTCGCTTGAAATTCATCTTCCGAAACGCCCGCCCAATTCAGCGCGTCGGCAAGACTGCCCGTAATTGCGCCTGTCTTTGCCGTTTCGTTTGCGGCTTCGGTTAAGCCCTCGATCGGCAAACTGTCGCCGAAAGTCGCGTAAACACCCGTTGCTATATCCGTCCACGTCGCAAGCTCCTGCTCGTTGTTCGTAAGCTGTGCAAGGTGGGCGGCGGCTTCGGTTGCCTGTCCGTCGTCGCCAAGAATGCCGTACAATTCGGTATAGGTGTTCTTCGCGTCCTCTGCGGAATGCCCCGCCGTTGTAAAGCCCGCTTCCAGCTTGCCCATATTTTCGCGCGCTTCGCGCGTACTCTCTGCAAGCCCTAAAAAGGCGGTAGCCGCCGCGCCGATCGTCGCGCCCATTGCGGCAACCGTTGCGCCAATAGCTTTTACCCCTGTACCAATGGCTTTTCCCGCTTTTCCTACTGCGTCTCCGATCTTGTCCCAGCTCCCGCTTGATTTTTCAAGGCTGTCTGTTGTTTTGTCTACCTGTGTTTTCGTGCTTTTAAGCTCCGCTTTGCATTCGTTCAACTGCCTTTCGTATTCTCTTGCTTCGTCTGAATTTTCCCCGTATTCGCTTTTCGCGGCGCTTAGGGCTTTTTCGAGCGATTGAACCTTCTTTTCCTGTTCTGTGTAGGTTTTTTTCAAAACGGAAAGTTTTGCTTTCAGTGCTTCGGCGCTGTCCGCGTTCCCTTCGTATTCTGCGGATACAACCTTCATTTCGGACGCAAGAAGTTTTAATTGCTTGTCTATATTTGCCGCTTCTGTTGCAAACTCTTCTGACGCTGGCGTAGTTTTGTTTAGGCTTTCGGTTATCCCGTTGATTTCCGCCTGTGTTTTTTCCATATCCGCTTTCGCGTTATTCAGATTTGTTTGCATTTTCTTGAAGGCAACGCTTGTTGGATCGACGCCGCCTTCACGCATTTTCTTTAATGCTTCTTCTGCGGCTCCGGCTTTTTTCGCCTGTTCTTCAAGCTGTTTTTGTAAAACTTCCTGCTTCTTCGCCAGTGCTTCTACGCTGTCTGCATTTCCGGAAAATTCAGCCGTTACAAGTTTCATTTCCGAACCGATTTCGCGAAGGGAAGCATTGATACCTTTGCAAGCGTCGCGATATTCTTTTTCGCCCTCAAGAACAATTTTCGATTTGATTTGCTCTTCCTTCGCCATTTACAACCCTCCTAACACGTCGTCAATATCGGCTTCCGGCTCTTCCGGCTTGAAGCGCTCCGGATTAAATTGCTTGTGTATCTTAAAAAGCGTCAAGATTTTATACGGTGTCATTCGCCAAACTTCGGCTTCGCTCCACCGAAGAAGCGTAACGCCGATATAAAGAAGGCGGGCAAGGTCGATTATTCCTTGCCCGCCGCCGCGTTTTTTCCGATTTCGTTTTCCTCTTCGCCGTCCTCTTCATCGTCGCGGGCGGGCGGCTCTTCTGTGCCGTTGTTGCCCAGCGAAAACGCCTTGAAGATCGAAGATTTTACTTCGTTGAAGTTTCCTGTATGAATAAGTTTCCCCACCTGTTTTTCGGTAAGCTCTTCGTCGCCGTCGTCCGCGCCCTCGTTCAGAAGCATGGTAAGAAGCCAGCGAAGGTTTTTAATGCTGTCCTTTCCGGAAAGCGCCGCATCAAGGCGATCGAAACCGCCGAATTTGTCCTGCATTTCGTCAATTACATTCAGACTGAAAAGAAGGTGTCTTTCCTTGTCGAGTGTGATCGGGAAGCGTCCGTCTTTAATTGCGCTCATAAAACAATAAGCGGGAAGCCGTTTCCGGCTCCCCGCTGTGCCTCCTTTCTGTTTTTGCCGTTTTGGTATCTGCGTGTTAATTTGTGGCTCCTACTTTAGCCTTGCCTACTTCCCCCAAGCCGACGAGCCCAGTTTCAGCTGGGGGAATTAACCCCCCACCTTGTTCGGCTCCCTCACGGTCGTAAACCAAGCCGCCGCTACGCTCTCGGTCGGCAAAGCGACGTGTTCAGCCTTCCACAAGCCGTCAGAACGCTTGATGAACTGTCCAACAATCTCCGGCGTAGTAAATTCGATACTGTCGCCCTTTGTCGTGTAGCTCTCGGAAGGGATCGCAAACTTTACCTTGTAAAGCCAAATGTACTTGTAGGTTCCGCCCGCTTTCTTTGCTCGGAAGCCGATTGCAAAATAGGGCGGTTCGTCCGTATCCGCTCCGTAAACCACTTTATCCTCGTCCTGCTGTTGCCCAAGCAGGGCGGCAAGGTCAGCCGGAAGAAGATCGTTGACGTTAAGCGTCAGCTCACCCGAAACAAATTCCTTTACAACTTCGTCGGCTCCGTCGTCCGCGTAAAGGATCGCTTCTGCAACCTCCACGGAAAGTTCCGCCGAAATTGCCTTCGCCATTTTTACAGGCGTTCCGTATTCCTCCACGCCGCCTTCGCCGATCGTGATAGGTGCGCGGTAAAGGTCGCGCAATCCGATTGTTGCCATATTCGTTATACCTCCATATACTTAAATTCCACGGGAACGTGATAATAGCCCGTGTTTTCCTCGAACACTTCCGGATCAAACGTGATCCCGTAGAACCCCGCTTCCTTCAATGCCCGCTTTGCACTCCGCATTGCGGCGATATAATCCACGCGGGAATAAATATCCGCCCGATACGTGAATTCCTCTGCGCCGCTTTCATCGTCCGAAAAGTGAGTATCCAGCCCCACGACGATCTGATACGTAATAAACGTTTCCGCCTTTCCGGTGTAAATCAGACGTTCGACGGGATAGCCCAGCTTTTCAAGCGTTGCTTTCACAAGTTCGTCAACGTCCATTTTGCTTTTCCTCCCATACTCGGCGCATTTCGTCGTTTACCGCGTCAGCCGCTTTCGTATTTGCCGCCGTGAACCACGGTCGCGCTGGCATATTCTTTCGTCCGTATTGCAGGACAAAGCCTTTTGTTGCGTTCCGTACTCCGTGCCTGTCTTTGCCGTCCGGATATACTTCAACCATTTTCGCGCCGTCTTGTTCTTTCACTTTGGAAACAACGATCGACGCGGCAAGATCGCCTGTACTCCTGCGGCTCCGAAACATAGTCCGGATTTCCGCCCGCTGTGCTTCCTGCATTACTGCCCCGCCAGCTTTCAGCATTTCCGGTACCGCTTCTTCCGCGATCCGCTCCTGCCGAAGCATCCGTTCTTGCAGGTCGTCAAGCCCGACAACGTTAAAGTTTGCCATTCCTGCCGCCCCCTTCCTCTGCGTCGTCCTCCGTTTCTTCGGCGCTCTGCGCTTCGGGGAAGCTGGAAAGCGTCAATTCCACAAGCTCTCCGTCGTCGTGAATGTACGTGCGAAGAATGCGATAGCGTTTCCCGCTCGAAACGGGATATTCCGCGATCGTTTCCCCGTTATATTCCATTGCGTAAACGTCGAACTTGATTTCGGCGGCGTGTCCCGCCATTTCCGCTTTGTAGAACTCCGAATACCCTACGGATTTTTTGTCAGCGAAAACCGTTGCCGCCGTTTCGGGCTTCCTTGTAGGGAAGCCGTGTTCGTTCGTCCGCTCCGAAGGCTCGGAAAGCGCGATCAGCGTGATTTGATCCCGCCATCCCATTATCCGCCACCGCCTTCCGTATAATCGTCAGACAGCGACAAGGCACATTTTAGGTAATCATACGCTTTTCTGTGCCTTTCACCTTCTCCGCCGAAGTTATCTTCGGATTTTGCGTACAGAATGATTGCACGGTCTAAAAGAGGATCGCCCAGCGTTTCGCTGGACGATCCCGCATTTTCCGGAACGTTGATACCGACAAGCCGAAGATCAGCGATACCGGAATTGATGTAACCTTCGATTTCATCGTCAAAGACGGCGGCTGTTTTTCTCAAAGCCAGCTTTACCTTGTCAAGCATCATCGTTTATTCCTCCGTATCAAGTTCCTTCTTCGCTCACTGTAATTGTGATTTTGGAACCATCGCTTAGTGTCGCTTCGCCGCCGGTGACGGCTCCGTCTGTAGTAGTCAGTTTGATAGCGATAACGGATTTCCCATCAGCGCCAGCCGCTCCGGCATCGCCCTTCGCGCCAGTTGCTCCTGTATCACCCTTCGCGCCAGCCGCTCCTGTGTCGCCTTTATCGCCCTTTGCGCCCTTTAGGTTCTTGAAATCGAGCGTCAAGGTAGTTCCGCTGATACTTCCGGTGGCAGTCGGCGTTCCGGTGTTGTTGTCCACAGTTACTGTTACCGTGTCGATGGTCGTTCCGTCCTCGCCCGGGTCGCCTTTATCGCCTTTGTCGCCTTTAGCTCCTGCGGCTCCGGCGGGGCCTTGCGGCCCCACCTGCTCATTCTCCACGCCTTGCTCCAATTTGTTCAGTTTCTCGGCGGTAATTACATCACCATCGTTCCATGTAGTCGGTGTATATGCCATAAAAAATACGCTCCTTTCGCAAATATGCCATTATGCCCGCCCAACAACGGCGGTTCCTACCAACCCTCTGCCGACAATGGCGCAATCGTCAGAGGGCGTTATTCCCCCTTTGCCAGCTTCACGAAGGCTTCGCCGATTGCGGGCTGGCAATCGAAGATCGCAATTCCGCTGTATTTGTAGCTGTTCGTGTCGATGTCATAGGCGTTCTTGACGTTGATACTTTCCGCAAGGTTCGCGCAAACCTTCTTGAAATCGCCCAAGAAGGCTTCGTGTTCCTTCACATAGTCGGACAGAAGAACCGGATAGCCGTAAACAAAGTAGCTGTTGCCCTGCACGGTTACAATGTGGTTCTTGCTGTTATCCTGCAACGGCATAAAATCGGTGAACAAGGTTCGCTTGCTCATAACGAATTTCGCGTTGCGGTCATATCCGGCATTCAGAAGCCCGATCAGCGTTTGGACATTCGCGGCGGTAAGGGGATCAGAACTGCCAACGGTAACGCTGTTTGTCGCGTCCCAAGTGTTCGCTTTGTCAATGCCCTTCGGCTGGGAAGTGCCGGTTCCGTTGATGAAGAAATCTTCAACCTTGCGGGCGATCGCCTCTGCAAGCATATCAACGATCCAGCTTTCAAACGCCGCAATGCTCATTGTCATAACGGTATCGGAAATCTGAACCAGCTTGATAATCTCGTACCCGCTCAAAGTAACGGTAGTAAGGGTGTCGGCGGCGGGCGTGATAGTAGCGTTTTCGGTGTGAATTTCCGCGTCGTTGTTTGTGCCTTCCACAACGAACTTCACCGCGCCTTTTACGTGAAGAAGGGTAACTTCATTCAGCATAGGCGCAAGTTTCTTCACCTTGCTGATAATCTCGTTTGCGGTCTGCGTCGGCACAACCTCCGCACCCGTGCCGCTGGCGTTCGCATACGCGCGCTTCTCCGCGTCGGTAAGGGGAAGGCGGCGAAGGTTTTTCAACCACGCGGAACGGTATTCGGGCGTGCCGAAGGGATCGTCCGGATCGGCGTTATCCTCTTCCTTCTTCCCGAAGGAACGGACAGAAACGCCGCCGCCCTTCGCGATATTATCCAGAATGCCGTTGCGCTTCTCAGCGGCGGCAATCAGTCCGGCGCGCTCTTCGGTAAGCTCCTTTGTTTCCTTCTCCAGCGCGTCGATTTCCTCGGCTTTCATAGCGTCGCCGCGCTCTTCGATCTCCTTCTTGATAGCCGCAAGGCGGGCTTCAATCTCTTTAATTCTCATTGTGTTAAACCTCCATCATAAGTTTGATTTTAAGAATTTGCTTCCGGCGCTCCAGCCGCTCCTGCTGTTCTCTCTCGATCACTCCGTCGAAATAGGAACGCGCCGAAATATCGGTATCGGCGTTCGCCGGATAAGATACCGCCGAAACGTCGTAAACCTTCTTGATCTTCAAGATCGTTCTTGTGTGCGTGTCTTTGTTGTATGCGTCCTCCGATACGGTGAACGCCCATGACATTTTGCAGATAAGACCCGCGTCAATGCTTGCATACAGGCGCTTTGCTTCTTCCGTAAGGCTCAAATTTGCGGCAATAAATAAGCCGGCGTCCTGCGGTTCCAAAAGCAGGGAAGGCGGCTTGTTCTTTGCCATCTTGTTTCGGGCGAATACCATTCCGGAATGATCGAACTGCATAATCACGTCGGACAAGTCCGCGCCGACAAGGGCGTTTCGGTCGATCATTTCGCAATACTTGATCCCACCGTATTCATACATAACATACGGCTTATTGAACGTTGTTGCGAAGCCCTCGACGTAATAATCGGTGTCAAACCTCTTCTCCGTTGTCCCCTGCGGGATCATCAGCGGCTGGAACATTTGACGGTATTCCCGTTCCTTCACTACTGGCATTCGGTAAAACCTCCTTTCCTAATTCGCTAACTTCCGCGTATTCTTTGCGAATATAATATTTGTCGCCGTCGTCAACGTGCGCCATATTCCAAATATCCATAACGTCGTTGCGCGTCAACAAACCACGGTCAAATAATTGTGTGCTGATATTCAGCTTCGTATTGTTGCTTGCGTATTGAAGCCTGTTCGCGGTAAAGGTGATCGCATTTCCGAAGGACAATTCCCGCTGTGTGTAGGTCATATTCGACATAACCAGCGAAAGCTGGATCGCGAAAGGCTCGATCTTCCCTTCGTAATAGGCGTTCCATTCATCTTCGGTAAAGGTGTTTTGAATGATTTTCGCGTTCGTGCCGAAGTAATTAAAAACATTCTCGTTGATCTGCGCCATCTGTGCGGCGTTCACGGTGAACGGCTTGCTTTCAATCGGCTTTACGTCTGCAAATTTTGCATCGTAGATCACCATTCCGGATTGATTATCCGCCGAAAGGTTATCCGCCGTGAAGCGCTTGCGTTCTTTTGTAATATCCTCCGGCTTTAGCATATTTGCAACCTTCGCCAAGAAGCGAATGGAAGCCGAATTCTTTACGCCGTTGATAATTCCTTGATTTTGCGTATGGATCAACTGCATTGTAGGGCGAAGCGCGGCGTTGCTTTCCCCGAAGAAGTCGTCGCTATACTGAAATTGCGTCAGCACCCCGACGCGCTCGAACTCGATTGCCGCCCTCTGCCCGTTTGCGAACGTGTAGCGCAAGAACGGCGCGCCCTTGTATTCGACAACCTCGCAACGCTGGGGAAGCAGAGGATAATACCCCGCGATCCCGCCGTATTCATCTTCGATCGGAACAATGAACGCCGTGTTATTCACCGAAAGGATCGTCGCGATCCGGTAAATAAATTTTGACGTGTCCATAAACGGATTAGGGCGGAACTGCAATACTCTTTCAAGGTTCTTGTATGCCGTACCGCTGATTTCCGGTTTCAGTTTTGAACAAAAATTCGCGAACGAATGGATCGCCGCCCGCGTAAGCTCCATTTCGTAAAGGCTTTCCGGCGCGTTCGTGAAAACGGGCGAATACCCGTTAAGCATTTTGAAATATCCTTCCGCCTGAATATCCGAACGCGGTTTTCGAAAAATCGTTTCAAAAATTCCCATAGTGTTTATCACCCCGCATTTTTCAGCATTTCGCCGATCTCGTTATAATACTTCTGCCGTACCGTCATAGCGTCGATCACGGAAACGAAGCCGTCGATACGCGCCCGCTGTTCGATTTTTACCGGACGGAATTTTCGCGTTTCCATATTGTGCTTCAACGCGACGTTAAGGAAATGCGCTTTCAGAAGGTTATTATCTGCGATCTTGAAATTGCCGTCTTTGATTATGCCTTCAAATTCTCGGATAACGGGCGCAAGGTTTTCACCCTGCCATACGTCGTCCGTCTGGAAGCCCGCCGCCTTCAAGTCGTCAATCAGGTATTGCGCGCTGTATCGGTCATACCCGATCTTTAGGATATAAATTCCGTACTGATCCCGAAGGGTAGAAAACCATCCGTAAACGTCCCTGTAATCGACGTGATTTTCACCGGACAACTTCACGATCCCTTGCTTGACGAAAATATCATACGGCACGCCGTCCACCGCTTGCGCGGTTTCAAGCCTGTTCGCGGGCATAAAGAATTGTGTGAAGGCATACAGCACGCCGCCGCGCTCGATTATCACCGAAGCGGCGGTCAAGTCTGTTGTTTGCGATAGGTCGATACCGCCCACCGCGTAGCTGTCTTTGAAATCCTCCAGCTTTATTTTTTCTCCCGCTCGATCTACAACGACATAATCAAGCCAAGCAACGGAAGAATTCTGCTTGATATTGCAGTATTTGCAAAGAAATTCCGCCCGCTTTGAAAGGCTCATTTCCGCAACGGCGATTTCCTCTTTGAAGAACTCCGGCGAAACGGAAACGCCCATATTCGGATTTGCCTTTTTAAGCTCTTCAAGGTCGTTCCATTTCTCCACGTCGTCGATCATATAAAGCAGGGGAAGAAGGCGGCGTTCCTTGCTTCCGCCTTTCAAAAACGCCGTAGAACGCGCCATCAATTCGTCGAAGATACCGTCGTTTTCATATCCCGCCGTGCTGATAGACAGGATCAGCGGCTGGCGGCGCGCGCCAAGCGCGGATTTCATAACTTCGTATTGCTTCAATCCGCCGTCGCCGCGCCACGACGCTACTTCGTCGTTCACAACCAAATGCGGATTGAAGCCGTCCGATTTCTTCGCGTTGAATGCCAGCGGCTTTATCGCCGTGTTGCTTTCCTCGATGTAAATATCCGAACGGCGCTTCTTCGCAAGCTCCGAAAGCTCCGGTTCTTTTTTAATCATCTGGAAGAAGTTATCGTAAACGATGTTCGCTTGTTCCAGCT
>DBFJJS010000004.1:0-110650 GCA_048393055.1 Candidatus Faeciplasma sp. | reverse complement strand
AATGCCATCATCGGTGAAGTGGGTAGGGTTCGGAAGTCCGTTCCGGCGGGCGTATTCCTCCAACATCTGCTTTTGATTGGATATGGAGTTGCTCTCACCCTGCAATTCATCATCGCGGCTCAAGCGCTCGTACAGAGGGGTGATTTTTTCGTTTCTCATGGCTGTACCTCCTGAAATGAAAATGCTCTAAGTGTTCCCTTCACTAACCATGACAAAAGCCTTGATTAAGAAGTCACTTAGAGCATATATCACCGCTACTTAACTTATATTTGCGGTACTGCTTGACCGCAAAGCAGTCCGGCTTGCGCTTTTCCAGCCCCTTGAACATATAGTCCACAGCGTTTAAGTAGTTTTCATCGTCCTCCTTTACTTCCATGCCGGAAATCATATCCACCAGCGTATTCATGTTTCGATCCTCGGCGGGGCCCTCGAAAATGATATAGGCAATCAAAGCGCAGTACAAAAGCGTTTCGGCCTTCGTCCAAAACGGATCGCCTTCCTTGCCCTCGCCTTTGGTATTGGAAATCAGCGCATCCACAAATTTAAGGATGTCGGCCTCATTCTTGATATAGGCCAGCGGATTGTAGTGCATGGATTTTGAAAAATCAATGGAATTGAACACCTTGATCCGATACCCGCGCCGCTGTAAGAAAGATCCCACCTGGGAGAGCACCCCGCCTTTCGGATCGACGCACACATAGCTGCATCCGCCGTTTTTATCCGCGCTGGCCTGCAAAATCTGCGGAGTGAGCCAGAAGCGGGTTTTGCCCGAGCCGGACGAGCCGATCACACAGGCGTTAAGGTTGCGGGCGTTGGCCGGGTTTTTCGGGCGGGTGTTCATGGTAAGGAACTCTGTCCCGGTCAAAATGATGTTGTTTTCAAACTTCGGATCGACAAAGGGCTTGATGTCTTTTTCGGTGCCCCAGCGGGCCGATCCGTATTCTTCATCCCGCCTAAATTTCTTTGCGTTCTTGCTTTTGAAGTAGATCAGCAGGCGGAAGCCTGCCGCACCCACAATGCCGATGAGCCAGTCAAAGGGAGCAAGCCCCGGCGCAAAGTCGGCAAAGGCCGGGCCGATAGTCTGCCCCAGGCCCATGAGCTTATGGGCGAAATCCGCGCCAGCGGCCAGACGGTAAGCCGTCCCCAGCTTTAAGCAGGCCCACAGCACAAACAGATAGGGGATGTTGGGGAGTACATATTTTTTAATGTTATCTGTCCTCACGAACCGCCTCCTTTACCCGTTCCCGCTTGCGGGGCTTTTCCTTTGCAAGCTGATCCGCCGCCTGTTTAAGCTGTTCCCGGATGGGGATGCGGCGGGATTTGGATTTATTCAGCACCTTCCGCGAGTATTCAGAAAAGCAGGCGGTAATCGCATCCGCCTGCCCAGCTTTGAAAAACAACAGGTATTTGTCCGGCCCGGTTTTATAAAAGGCATAGTCCACATTCCACTTCCGGGCCACCCGGTCAAATGCCTTCGTGTCCCCGGAAAGCTCGATGCTGTTTGTAGCCACTCCGTGTCCCATGAGCTTTTTCACGCTCTGCCTGCCGTGGGGCGTCTGGTGTTCCCGGTAAGCCTTGCGGATCTTCCGGCCCACAGCCCCCAGCACATAGGCAAGGCCCCGCGCCGTCAGCTTGCTTGCCCGGACAGAAATTGCTATGGTACGCCGGGAAACATCTTCATCAATCAGTTATACCGCCTCCTTTCCGGCGGCCGCCTCGGGACAAAGTGTCTCGAAGTGCCGCCTATCGTTCCTCACGCTCCTTATGGGAAAGTTTCCGATAGCCTTCCAAAGAGGAACCGTCAATAATCTCTTTGTAGGCCGCCATCTGTTCACGGATGGAAAGTTTCGGGTAGGAGAAAACCCTGTGCTCGGCGGGGATGTCCTTTATACCGTGATAAAATTCCTTGAAATCACCGCTGGTCTGAACAATATAGCCGCCGGGGGCAAAATGGCCGCCCTCGTTGATGGAAACATCCCGTCCGTATGCCTCATAGTCAAAGTAGTCTTTCAGCTCTTCCGGGATCGGCAAGTCTTCCGTAGCGTAGCGGCCTAAATCCTCCTCGCTTTCAATGTCGGGATAAAACTCGTAGCAATCCAGATTTTGCGTGAGGTTGATGAGGTCGGCCACGCTGGAAGTGTGCCCGCCGCTGTCGATCACGGCCTCGAATTTCTCCAAATCGCTTTGATCCAGTTCGGAAAGCAGGCAGGCCAGATGGTTGAGCTCGTCAAGACTTTCGTATTCCGTCAGATAGTCATAGAGCCCCAGCACATCCCCGTCAAAGCTGGTAATGAAAAACTCCTCATACCGCACGCCATCCACGCCGATGCGCTTTAGGAGCGCCTGCACCTCCTCCGTGGTAGTGGGGAATTTCAGCGTTTCTCCTACCAGCTCGCCCTCGTTGTATTTTCCCAGGTTCGTGATGTAGGCTTCGAAAAGGGCCGCCATCAGCGGCGGCCCTGTCCCTTGACGGTAAGGATGCCCTCAAGGGTGGTAGCAGTAATCCCCAGCCGCTGGGCAACGGCGATGTCGTTTTTCATGGCCTCGGTCATGGTATGGCCGCAGACCACCAGCACATGGGAGCGGCGGAGCAGGTCGCGGCTCATGTCAATGCCGCTTTTGTGCTCCTCCGGCACTGCGTCATTGAGGAACAAGGGCAGATACAGGGTAGGACAAATGGGCGAAAATCCCGCCTCATATACCGCCCGGCAGTAGCGGGCCGCCTGTTCCGCGTTTTCACTGTCACCGCCAAGCCATCCGGCGGTAATATAAGCAAGTGGCCGTTTCATTGTCAAAACCTCCATTCATTGAAGAAAGATACTTCAGCCCAATCCCCCCGCCCTTTCCCAGTCATGGGAAAGGGGGCGGCTCTGGAGGATATATATACCCCCGCCGCGCCGCTGGAAATAGCACAGCCGGGGCAGACCGTAAAGGGCAGGCCGCCGCAAGCGGCGGTGCGTTGCACCCTTGACGGCCCACTCCCGGCTGTACAGGAAGATAGGCGGCGACGGGGGATATATCACCACAGAGCCCTTTGCAGGAGGGGCGGGGCCCCCTCGGGACAATTTGTCTCGAAGTGTGGTCGGGTTACTTGTCTTTTTCCATCTTTTTCGGGGCCTTTGCCAGCTCGGGCGGCTGTTTCTCCTTCCACTCGTCCAGCAAAGTCATGATCTGCTCCTTCATTTTGGCGGGAGTGGCCTCCTTTCCAAAATATTTCTCCAGTTCAGCCATCGAAATAATCACGCCGCGATCCTCCTTTTTCTTTTCGCTTAATATGCCGTCAATTACATCGCCGTTGAGCTTGCCTTCCTTATCCAGCTCCCGGAGCTGTTTCGCCTGGGCCAGAGAGGGGGATGCCTGTTCTCCGTCAATGGAAACGGCAATCAGCCTTTGGTTTTTCGGCTTAATATAGGAAAGCTCCACCGCAGGCATGAAGCCCATCTTTTTATCGTCCACCTTATCCATGAGCTCCGGGACAAGGTGGTTAAGGCGCAGATACCGCATAACCTTTTTATAGTTCATGCCATGCGCCTCGCCCACAATCTCAACCGAGCGTTTCCCCACATCGCCCTCGGCCACACCTTTCAGCCGGGAGCCCTGGTGCTTGATGTCCTCTACCTCCAGATCCAAAAGGGCGGCCAGTTCGCTGGGGAGCGTCTGATCCCTCTGCTTGTTGCTGTCCTTCATGGCCTCCACCGCCTCGTGGTCGGTCATATCCCGGACAATAAAGGGCATTTCCTCCAGCCCGGCCAGCTCGCTGCCACGGCAGCGGCGATGGCCTGCCACAATCTCATAGCCGTTTCCGTCCTTTTCCGGGCGGGCAAGGCCGGGCACCATAACGCCGTTGAGCTTGATGGATGCCACGGTTTCCTGCATTTTGGCATCGTCCCGCACCTTGAACGGATGGGGGCGGAATGTATGGAACGGATGGAGCTCGGAAAGTTTCAGATAGACCAGCTTTCCCTCCTCAACAGGGCGGGGCGGCGCAGTCGGCTCCGTCACACCCTGCTCCGGGGGAGCGGCCTCCTTTGCGGGCGTATCCTTTCCGGCATCCGGGGGAACAAGAGCTTCGGGAGCTTTCCCGCCACTTCGGGACAATTTGTCTCGTTGTGAGGGCTGGGCCTTGTCGGGGGCCGCCTTGTCAGCCTTAGAGGGGCGGCCCTTGCGGGGCCCGGCCTTTTTGGGCGCCTTTTCAGCCTCCGGCCCGGTGCGCTCCGTCTTATCAGACTTAGGGGGACGGCCCCGGCGCGGCTTTTCGGCTTTCTCGCTTTCAGCGGCAGGACGCTCCGGCGCAGGAGCCCCGGCCTCCTGTTCACGGGATGCCTCTGCCTTTTCCACCTCGGCCCGGGCCGCCTGCCGCTTTTCTGCCATGAGCGCGTCAATCTGCTCCGCAGAGATTACCACATCTCCGGGCTCGGCAGGCCCGGCCTGTTCCGGCGGGTGTTCGGGAACGGGGGCCTCCCCGTGGGCCGGATCAGCCACAGCGGGCGCGGGGGCCTCTTCGATTTTCTGCACCTCGGGGCCCGTGTTCAGTTTTTCATCTGCCATTCACTAACCTCCTTTTCGTGAAAGTTGCACAATTTTCGAGCTTAAATTTCTGCAATTATTTTTCTACCTCCTTCCGGTCTATCCACGCAAAAAAGCCGCCCAAGATAGCACCTGGACGGCTTTCTGCGTAATGTGATAGATCAAATATTATTTTTTTCGGATTGCAGGCTCCGAAAAGCCTTGTATTTACAGCGTTCCTAATAAGAAACAATCATATGGTTGCCGGCAACATAAAGGAGAACGAGTTCATCGACGGCGCTTTGACAATCCTGCTGTGTGGAACGAATACTTACAGCATTGATGCTGCCGCGGCAAAATATGAGGAATTATACAACGCTGACGTCAACATCATGCGATACTATGTTTAAGTACTGCTATAAAAACCTGAACCTTTTCACGGGCGAATATTCCGACTAGGACGGCGAGGAACTTTTTGAAGTCCTCAAGCATTATTATGAATATCCTGACGATTTAAAGGAAAACTCATATTACGATTTTGACATCTATGATATAATGACGCAATATGTGTTTATGAACAGATATTCTCAAAACCAGAATGAGGCTGTCGACTTTTTGCGCCTGCTTTATGATATCTTAAATGAAGATGTCGAAACGGATATGCAAATTTACTCTTATTCCTATTGCAAATTAGAGGACGGTATGCAGTACATTCCCCAGTGGCTGTATTATTCAATCGAATATATCACGCCGTTAAACGACGCCACTTCACTTGCAGTCGAAACCGACGGCAGCGACGGCGCCATAAGACAGCTTGCTCAGGACGCGGCAAACGGTTTGAAAATGAGGCTTGAAGGATAAAACAATTAGATATAACATACGGGACGGATTAAATCCGTCCCGCTTTTTGCGCTGTGCAGCCGCGCCATTTTACAGATTGCTTTTTATATACTCCGACAGCATATCCCTGCTCAGAAACGGAGCTATCGGTTCTATTGCTTTTATGCCGTCCTTTTGTATCGCCCTCTTTGCAAGACCGTCAAGAAAATTCCGGTCCAAAAAAGGCGCGATATCCTGGATACTGCCAAGCCCATGGCTTTCGTATTCCAACTCGGCAATTTTGCAAAGCTGCCCGTCCGAAATAAACATCGCAATATTTTCGATTCCGGCAAGTCCGCGCTCCTTATAAATGACCGGTACAAGTCTTGAAATCGCCTCCTCGCTGACAAAAGGCGCGATCCATTCAATGCTTTTCCCTTCGCCGGCCATTTTTTCAGCAATCTTATCGACGGTCTCCTCGCTTGCAAATGGAACAGCCCCAGCTAAGCCGCTGTAATCCCCCTTTTCGACAGCCTTATTAACAAGCAGGTCTACGGTATCTTCACTCACAAACGGCAAAATATCAACAATCTCGTTCAGGCTGTCAAATTTCGCTTTCTCAAACGACTTATCCACCTGCTCGGGCTTTAATATCGGGGCGGCCTGCGCAATCTGCTCGACAGAAACCGCGCTACCGCTAAGATACTCGTCTATTTTACCGCTTGCCGCGCGGTCAATCAGCTCCGACTTTTCTCCGAGTATTTCGTCGATACTTACTCCGAAAAGCTTCGCCAGCTCAGGAAGCTTTGAGATATCCGGCATGGAGTTGCCCCTTTCCCAGTTAGACACCGCCTGAAAGCTGATATTCAGTTTATCCGCCAGCTCCATTTGGGTCATATTGCTGCTTTTTCTGAGCTGTGAAATTTTTGCTCCTACTCTTACCATATTAAACATAACGATTCCTTTCTGCTCGGACGGGCTTTTTGCCGTCTTCCCGCAGCTTTATTTTATAAAACAGCATATAGCTTTAACAGCAACTAATGCTTGAAAATAATAAAACACCTCTCAAGCGATGATTGAAGCCTCCGTTATAGCTGCGAATATACTCATGTGACATTAAAAGCGTACCACAAACAGCGTATCATCGTCAAGCCATGAGTCAGATGAAATATGAAAACGCTCGTCCGGCTGCCGTACACATTAATTATGTACAGCAAACGGGCGCTTCTTTTACCCAATTTTATCAAGGCTGTATATTGAATATTGCGCCTCATTAGTGTACACTATCGAAATGGTTAAACCATTATAAATTTTGCGAGGTCGCGACTATGAGCAAAACATCTACGAAAAATCTCACCGAGGGCAAGCCCGTTTCGCTTATTTTAGGGTTTATGCTCCCGCTGTTTATAGGGCTTTTGTTTCAGCAGCTTTACAATATGGTCGATACGATGGTGGTCGGAAAGTTTTTGGGAAACACATGCCTTGCCGGCGTCGGCTCTACCGGCTCGATAAACTTCCTTGTGCTTGGCTTCTGCATGGGCATATGCACAGGCTTTGCGATACCTGTCGCCCAAAAATTCGGTCAGCAGGATTACGAGGGCTTAAAAAACTACGTGGGAAACATCCTATGGCTTTCGATAGGAGTTTCCGTAATTATAACCGTTGCGGTATGCCTGCTCTGCGGGAAGATACTCGACTGGATGGACACCCCTTCCGACGCGTGGACCTTTGCCTACGACTACATATTCGTAATTTTCCTCGGCATACCGGTGACGTTTTTATACAACACCCTGTCCGGTCTCATGCGTTCGCTGGGAGATTCAAAAACGCCTCTTTACTTCCTGCTTCTGTCAAGTGCGTTAAACGTTGTCCTCGACCTGGTTTTTATAATAAACTTTAAGATGGGCGTAGCCGGAGCGGCGTGGGCTACGGTTTTGTCGCAGCTTGTTTCGGGGCTTTTATGCCTTGTTGTAATAGCTAAAAAATTTCCCCTGCTTCATGTTAAGCGCCAAAATCTGAGGCTTGACAAGCAATGCGTTAAAAACCTCTTTGCAATGGGTCTCCCGATGGGACTTCAATACTCTATAACCGCTATCGGCAGCATAATAATGCAAACCGCCGTAAACGGTCTAGGTTCTACGGTTATGGCGGCGGTAACAGCGGGAAGCAAAGTAAATCAGATAGTCGCATGCGCTACCGACGCGATGGGCAGCACAATGGCAACATATGCGAGCCAAAACGTTGGCGCGAGAAAATTTGAGCGAGTGAGCATAGGCATGCGCGACTGCGGGCTTATCGGCATCGGATATTCAGTGTTTGCGTTTGCCGTGGTATGGATATTTGCCGACCCTCTTGCTTCTATGTTCGTAGATCTTACAGATGAAAACGCCGGAGAAATACTCGTGCTTGCGTCGCAGTTTCTGAAAACCATAGTATGCTTCTACATTCCGCTTTCGCTTGTAAACATACTCAGGTTTACAATACAGGGGATGGGCTTTCCAAAGCTGGCGGTATTGGCTGGGGCGTTTGAAATGGTCGCCAGGACCGTTATAGCTTTTCTGATACCGATTTGGGGCTACAACATAGCGTGCTTTGCAAATCCAGCCGCATGGGTAATGGCGGATATCTTCTTGATACCGGCGTTCTTCTATTGTAAGCGCGCGGTAAAGTACCGAATGTAATATTATTATTTTAATCCGTGCTTTTTAAGGCGCGGTTTTTTGTTTTATCAGATTTGCCGAATTTTTGCCGTAATATTTTTAAAGCCTTGAACAAACGCAAATATCGTGGTATATTTAATTATAAGCTTGTTTTAAATGAGCGTCATTTATTGGAGGTTATATTATGAAAATCAGAAGATTGCTTTCGGCCGCGCTTGCGCTGCTGACACTTACTTCAATCGCAATGCTTTCAGGCTGCGGGTCTGAAGCGGAAGAACCGGTAGATTTAAGCGGCACTGCAAAGCTTGCGGTGTACACAAAGGAAGAGGCGGAGGACCTATCCAGCTATATCGGGGAAAGCGTCCACATGGCGGTAAGCTTTGACGGCAAAACCTACGAGCAGCTTTTCTACGGATACGGAATGCTTTTCGCCGAGTGCTATTTCAGCGATCTTGACGGTATCGTCTCCGCAGGTGTTCTCAACCCGCAGATTTATAAGGACGGTGATGAGTACGTAATATACGCCGAAGAGTTCACAAGGGAAAAGGTGGATCTCGGCGACTACGGCACGATTATTGAGGAGAACATGACCGGGAACTACGTCATATGGCGCACTGAAGATTTCATTGAATTCAGCTGGCCCGAGGTTGTTGAGTCAAAGCCCGGAAACGGCGAAGGAGTAAGCTGCACTGCAGACATTGCAGGCATTCTAGGCGCTGTGGAGATAGATATACCCGCGTCTATCGCGCAGGACGCGGTAACATATTATGAACACATCGTTTTTGACCATGTGGAATATCCCGAGGAGATAACTATAAGCAGCGAGGAGGAACTTGACGAGCTTTATGCCACTGTTTACTACAGTGATGGCTCTACCCATCAGAAAAAGATACAGCTCGACACCTCTGACATAGATTTTTCTAAGCCAGGCAAATATAAGGTTGATGGTACTATTTTAGTAAGGGAATTTCCTTATCCCGTTGAATCGACGCCGTGGGGAGATCCGAACCTCATCTATTACAACGGCAAGTACTACTTTATAGGAACGGACGACAGCGGCGGACAGACAAGGTTTGAAATAAGAGAAGCAGACACGCCGGAGGCTCTGTTCGAGGACGGGGTAAAACGTTCTACAATCCTCTCAAGCGATGTAGACCCGTGGCAGTCTACCTACTGGGCACCAGAGCTTCACGAAATAAACGGAAGGCTTTACATTTTTGCAGCTATGACGATGAGCGGCTGGGATCCGCAGGCATATGTCATTGAACTCAAGGAGGGCGGAGACCCGCTGAACCGCGATGACTGGGAAACTCCTATGAGATGCCTGCTTCCTGACATGAGATATGCCGGAACAAACCCTCGCGGCGACGGCAAGGGCGGAATATCAATAGATATGACCTACTTTGAAGCAGGAGATCAAAGCTACGTCGCGTGGTCGTACAGAACTTATGCAGGTACCGACAGCGGTTCGATGATACTTCTTGCGGAGGTTGACCCCGATTGCCCGTACCGCATAACCTCCGAGCCCATACTTCTTACAAGGCCGAGGTTCGGCTGGGAGAACGTCGACGTAACTGATAACAACGAAGGTCCTAACGCTATTGTTACAGACGATAAGGTTTATCTGTCATACTCCGGCGGAAGTGCGGGAGGAAATACCTACGCTATAGGAATGCTCACCGCCGATATCGGCTCGGACCTTTTAGATCCCGAAAGCTGGACAAAATCCATGGTCCCGTACCTCGCCTCCAATTTTGTCGAAGGACAGTACGGACCCGGTCATAACAGCTTCTTTGTAGACGAATACGGAGACACCTATATTGCATATCACAGCCACATTGAGCTTAACCACCCCGACAGGCTTGACGGCATAAGGAGGGTGCACTTTGCCGCAAACGGCGAACCTGTGCTGGACATGTCATACGAGCAGGATCTGCCAGCGGAAGAGCGCGACGTTAAAATAACGGTAATAGTAGAATAATACATGCGATAAAAATATCCCCCTGCTCAGACTGAACAGGGGGATATTTATGTGTGATTTCAGATTTCTTATGCTTTTAAGTCGCTATTCTACCCGCCAATTAATCGGAGGTATCCCGTTATCCACCAAAAATCTGTTCGCCCGCGAAAACGGTCTCGACCCAAAGAATCCGTTAAACGCTGAAAGCGGGCTTGGATGAGCAGATTCTATTATGCCATGAATGGGATTGGTAATAAGGGTTTTCTTGCTTCTTGCGTTAGCACCCCAAAGTATAAAAACAGTCGGAGTCTGCCTTTGATTCAATAAACGGATTATTTCATCCGTCAGAAGCTCCCAGCCCTTTCCCTTATGAGAGTTGGCCGCTCCTCTGCGCACAGTCAGCACAGTATTCAAAAGCAGCACTCCCTGCCTTGCCCAGCAGCTAAGATCGCCGCTCTTTGCCGGAGGTATGCCCAAATCGTCGTTAAGCTCCTTATATATGTTTTTCAGAGACGGCGGAAGCGGAGTCCCGTCCGGCACGGAAAAACACAAGCCCTGAGCCTGGTTTGGCTCGTGATACGGGTCCTGACCGAATATCACTGCCTTGACGCTGCCGTAAGGGGTCATTTTCAAGGCGTTGAAAATGGAATACATGTCCGGATAAACGGTGTAAAGGCTGTACTCCTGCTTTAAAAATTCACGCAGCTTCAAATAGTACGGCTTCTTGAATTCATTACAGAGTATTTCGTCCCAATCGTTGCCTATATGTACCATATCAAATAAATATGCTGTAGAACGACGACACTATGATTCCCACAACCATAAGCACCGCCAGAACTATAATACCAATTCTGAGCACCATTGTTTTTTTCATTTTAATTATCCTTTCGACGTGTTTTCGCACGTTCCTGACAATTAGCAAAAGCCGCCCGAAACGGAGCTTACCGAGTCAGGCGGCTATCATCATATAAAATCAAGCTGCGGAGCCAAAGAACCTCGCCAAAATAGTACAAACTATGGCAACAATGAAAAATATTGCAACTATAACCTTTGTTATGCGGTTAAGCTTTGCCTCTCTTGTATTTGAACTGTTCTTGCCAAAGAAAGAAGAATTTACTCCTCCGCCTATAGCAGAATTAAGCCCTTGATTATCTGTCTTGGTAAACAGCACGACTAAAATAATCGCCACACTGGCAAGCACCAGTAAAATTCCACTGATAATGTTTACTGCCGTCATTTATAAATCCTCCGTAAAGCTCTTCTTAAAAAATAATTCTTATGAATTATATCACATAACAGTTCAAAATGCAATAGCAAATGCCCGATTTTGCGCTTATTTTAGATGCCATATGTTCTTTGCATACTCTTCTACCGCTCTGTCCGCAGAGAATATTCCGGCGTTTGCTATGTTGATAAGCGACATACGCTGCCAATGAAGCATATCGTTGTAGAGCGCAGTCGCTTTGGCCTGAGCCTCCTGATAAGACTTGAAGTCGCCCAAGACCATGTACGGATCTGAAAATTTCAGCGAGGAAACCACATCATCGAATTTATTTCCGTCTATGCCCGCGCTTATGCGGTCTATAGCTTCTTTGACAATTGGATCGGAGTTATATATATGGATTGGCGAATAGCCTGCTCTCTTCCTTGCCTCTACCTGCTCCACGGTCATTCCGAAGTTAATAATGTTCTCCTCTCCGACAACATCGCCTATCTCAATATTTGCCCCATCCTTTGTTCCGAGAGTTACAGCGCCATTCAGCATAAACTTCATATTTCCCGTTCCCGATGCCTCTGTTCCTGCAAGGGAAATCTGCTCGGAAATTTCAGACGCAGGCATGAGCTGCTCCGACAGCGAGACGTTGTAATTTTCCAAAAAGACCACGTTCAGCTTTTCCCTGATCTTTGGATTTTTCTTTATCTCCTCGCCCAAGGACCATATCAGCTTGATTATCTGCTTTGCAAGATAATATCCGGGAGCGGCCTTTGCGGCAAATATATATGTCTTTGGCTGCACCTCGGCGTCGGGATTCTGAAGAAGATGACCATACTCCGAGACAATATTCAAAACATTCAGATGCTGGCGCTTATACTCGTGCAAACGCTTAACCTGTACGTCAAACAGAGTCTCAGGGTCGATGATTACTCCCCTCTCGTTTTTCATTGTTTCCGCAAATATTTTTTTGTTTGCAAGCTTTACCTGCGCGAGACGGTCAAGGACCTCCTCGTCATCAGCAAATTTTTCAAGCTTCTTAAGCTCCTCCGCTTTTTTAAGATAACCCTTCCCAATCGTATCATTTAAAAGCTTGCACAGCTCCGGGTTTGACTGATAGAGCCAGCGGCGGTACGCGATTCCGTTTGTTACATTGGTAAATTTTTCGGGCGTGTTCTCATACTCGTATTTGAATACGTCCCTCTTAATGATCTCGGAATGTATCTTAGAAACGCCGTTTACATGGTGACACGCCGCAACGCAAAGCTTCGCCATATGAACGGTATTGTCCCTTACTATCGACATTGATGTTACTCTGTCGTGGTCATGGTACTTATCCCAAAGCTGCGCGCAGTAGCGGTTGTTTATTTCAATAATAATTGAGAATATTCTTGGCACAACAGATTTAAGGAGATCACAGCTCCACTTTTCAAGGGCCTCCGCCATTACGGTATGGTTAGTGTAGGCAAATGTCCTCGTTACAATGCTCCACGCCTTATCCCATGGATAGCCACAGTCATCCAGCAGAACCCTCATAAGCTCCGGAATGGCAAGCGTAGGATGTGTGTCGTTTATCTGAACCGCTACTTTATCTGCGAGATTATCAAGAGTACCATAGGTCGCCATGTGATGGTTTACTATGTCCCCTATCGACGCTGCGCACATAAAGTACTGCTGCCTGAGCCTGAGCGACTTTCCCGCAAGATGGTTATCGTTAGGATACAGCACCTTTGAAATTGCCTGAGAGACTACGTTTTGATTAAGCGCCTTTTCGTAGTTTCCTGAGTTGAACATGTTCATATCAAACGACGGGCTTACAGCCTTCCAAAGCCTGAGCTTTGAAACGGCGTCACTGTTGTAGCCCGAAACGTACATATCGTAAGGCACTGCGATAACGGTAGTGTAATTTTCAAGCGTGACGTTGTGGTAATGGTCGTCCCAGCGTTCTTTAAGCTGTCCGTCGAAGTGTATTTCAATTTCAGCCTCCGGGTGGGCAACAAGCCAGCAGCCGCCTCCCGGAAGCCAGTTGTCGGGAAGCTCTACCTGCCAGCCGTCCTCTATTTTCTGACGGAAAATTCCATACTCGTAAAGAATGGAGTATCCCGTCGCCTGATATCCGTCGGTTGCAAGACCGTCAAGATAACATGCGGCAAGACGTCCGAGTCCTCCGTTTCCCAAACCCGCGTCCGGCTCCTGCTCATACAGCGAATTAAGGCTTGCACCGAGATCCTTTAGTGCTCCTTCCGCCTCTTTAACCAGCCCCAAATTATAAAGGCTTGTCTTTAAAGACCTGCCCATTAAAAATTCCATCGATATATAGTAAACCTGTTTTTTTCCTTCAGAGTGCACCATGGTGGTATACTTGTGGCGCTTTTCGGCAAGCATCCTGACAATTATAGATGAAAGAGCCTCGTAAAACTGCTTATCTGAAGCATTCTGCGGCGAAACCATAAAGCTACTGTCCAGCACCTTTATAATTTCATTTTTCAAAGACTCCTTTGTAAACTTTGATTCGCTTGTCTTAGCCAAATCAATCACTCCCGTTCCTTAATCACAATAGTAACCTTTTTTATTATATATTTTTTTCATCCGATATGTCAATAATTTTGCTATTAAATCCGTTTAAATAATTCGGCGCGCCTGCCAGTAAAAAACAAAGCGGCGCAGCAAGCATATGCATGATGCGCCGTTTTTCATTAATATATTCAATCTATTCGTTCTTGATAGCCTCAAGAGCAGACAGCCTTGTTGCCCTTATCGCAGGATAAAGCCCGGAAATAACGCCCACCGCTGTAGCAAGGACCAACGCAGCAAGGTCAAGCCACGGCGGTATCACCGACAAAGCGGATGTTGAAGCATCTATGCCTACCATCGACATGCCGCCCTTTGCAGCAAGGGTATTTACAACCGCTGATACTATGTAGCTTAGCCCAACTCCGAGCACTCCGCCGGCAATTCCTATTATTCCGGCCTCGAGCAGGAACATTCCTCTAATGTCAGAGAGCTTGCAGCCAAGCACCTTCATAATGCCTATTTCCCTTGTGCGCTCATATATGGACATTACCATGGTATTAGTAATACTGAGAGCCGCAACAAAAAACGCAACAACCCCTATCGCACCGAGAATGGAACGCAAAAACTTTGTCTGCTCCTGCATCTGGGTCAGGTAGTCCATCGAGGAGCTGGTATCATAGCCCATAGAACGTAGCTCCTTTTCAACATTCTGCACATGATTGGTATCTTCTACAAGAACAGTAAGCTGGCTATAAATGCTTTCCCTGTCGCCGTCTTCGCCGCCGGACGAGCCGTCCGTCATACCTGAACCGCCTATTACGCCTCCTATTACGTTGCTCACAGCATACGTAGTATAGCTGTCGCCGTATCCGTAATACTTATTCTGGTTGTCTTCAAGAACCTTATTCATATCCATAAGACCCTTGACGTCCATGTATATTTCCTGAGAATAGTCTCCGCCCGCCTTTTGAACAAGTATTCCCACGCACGTTCCGTCAACCAGCTTTATTCTCGGCTTCGAGGTATCTACCGCGCCGGTGCCGTAATCGTAGTACCATGTGAACTGATACTTGTAATCTCCCACAGGGTTAAACGGAAGCTCTTCGCCGTCTGTTGGCTCATGCCAATATACCTCCTCGCCTCCGCGCATATCGTAGAAGTAAAACGGAATGTTAAAGCACATTACAAAGTTAGTTGTGCCGACGTCGTCCTCGTTTAACAGTCTGCCATAAAGGATTTCATAGTCGAAATCCCCCATCGACGCAGCGTCTATTCCAACTACAGATGCCGATGCCTTTTGAGTATTGTCTTTTATTATGTACCTGTAACTGTACTGGTATGGCGAGCAGGCCTGAACGTAGTCAATGGCCTTTATT
Source organism: Candidatus Faeciplasma sp. (assembly GCA_048393055.1). Taxonomy (GTDB): domain Bacteria; phylum Bacillota; class Clostridia; order Oscillospirales; family Ruminococcaceae; genus Faeciplasma. Next base: position 95,602 of record DBFJJS010000004.1, on the reverse strand, counting down.
TGCTCGACTGCAATGTCGTCGAGCGGAGCAGGCGCCATGTTTTGAACATACTCGCCGGTTTCCTCGTCAACATAGCCGTATCGCTCGTAAACCGTAATCTCTCTTATGTTGCCATAGGAGTTTATCTGGTCCTCGAAGCCCTTGTTCATTCCGATGCCTATCGACATCATTATGACTACCGCAGCAGTTCCTATGATTACTCCAAGAACCGTCAGTGCGCTTCGTGCTTTACGTCTTAAGAAATTTCCGCCGGCAAAGCGTATAATATCGGTTTTTCTCATCTATCCATCGATCCTTTCAATGCCGCGGATAACCTTATTCCTCATCGTCGTCATCGTCTGCAAGCAAAGCCGCCTTGCGCTTCTTCTTAACAACAACTACCACAACTACTGCGACAGCAGCTATCACTACAGCCGGCACACCTATGTAGAGCAGGTACTTAGCCCATGAGGGAAGCCCCTCAGACACAGTACCATCGCTATAACCGGGCATTCCTGGGTCGACTATGGGAGTGTCCATTCCCATATCCCCGCCTATAATATCTCCGCCCATTGTCGGGTCGTTTATAACAGGCTCTTCGCAGATAAGGACGTCAAACGGATATTCCACTCTCTGCTCGTTGCTCGAAGCGTCCTCAAAGGTAAATACAAGTATAGCGGTCTTTGTCTCGCCGACTGCGGTCGGATCGTTGGGGTAAATCGTTCCGCTGAAGTAATCATAGCTTGAAGCCGCCAGCGTTCCGAGATACTGAGTAGGCATGTTGAAGTCGCCCTCGACGCTTACCGCAAGGTTGGTCATCGGGTTCTTTGCCTTGTTGAAGTACTGGAAGCTTATCATGCAGCCCTGAGAGCCGTAGCACTCCGTCGGAGGATACCACTCCATAAGCTCAAACTTGATAGGCTGGGTTACTGGGAGGTTTATATCCATCGAACCGTTGCCCTGAGAGTATGCGCCGTTGTTTTCATATTCAAAGCTGTAGCTTATGGTTATCGGATACGATCTCGCGCCGGCAGAAGCGCTGGTCCTGAGCTTTATTGAATACTCAAGCTCGCCGTCCTTATCGAGCTGAGCTGTGTAGAACGAGGTTGTACCGTCTATCGGAGAGAATATTGCGCCGTTTGAGCCGGTTGTTCCGTCTGTTCCGGGAATAACGTCTACAGTCATGTTCTTAACGTCCTTATCAAGGCTTGTGTTCTTGAGAACAAACGTCAGAACAAACTCGTCTCCTGACACTATGCTTTCAACATCTGTCGAGTAATTAGAAACTATTACCTTAGGCGTCAACGAAGACGTATCCACAGGCTCCTCATCCTTATCCTTTTCTATGGACTGAATAAAAACGTTATAGGACTGGGTGCTTTCGTTTCCTGCGGCGTCCTTATACTTCACGGTAACGGTGACAGTAGACTGCGCCGAGGGGAACTCCGGGAATATTATCGGGAAGCTTGCGGTAACGCTGTCGTTTCCCGCCACATTGCCCATTGAAACAGTGTCGGTATACGTATTCAAAACAATATCGCCAAGATTAGATATTGATACCTCTACGTCGTGGGCGGTGTAGTTGGTGGGGTTGGTAAGAGATACATTAAGCTTGGTAGAAAGCTTTGATTTTCCCTTTCCCTCAGGTATTGACGCGCCGGAAAGGATAAAGCTCGGAACATCCTTTGACTCGTCGAGGGTAACGGTGGTGTTCTCAACATCGATGTTGAAGCTGCGAGAATCGCTTGCCGAGCCGCAGTTTATGGTAAGGGTGACCTGATGGCGTCCTGTGTCGAGGCTTTCGTCGGAAAGAATCGCAATGGTGTTGTAACCATTATATACCTCCTTCTCCGCGAGAGAACCGGCAAGGGTAAAACCAGTGCCAGACACCGATACGGTTGTCCTTACAGAGGAGTCCCAGTAAAACGGATAGGTCATACCGTCAACGGCATACGAAGCATTTCCGTTCAGGTAAAAGCTTATGTAAAATACGTCGCCAGCATATATGGACTGCGCGCTCACATTGGGATCAAGCATCGTAACACTGTGCGTTATTTCAATAACGGGAGTAGTTGGCGTATCTGTTTCTGGGGGCGTATTTTCAGATGCAAACATGTTCGCAGACAAAGTTCCGAGCGAAACAAGCAAGCATAAAACTACTGCTAAAACTTTTTTCATAATTATCTTTCCTTTCCGATTTATACTGACTCTGCCGCCGCAATTATATCAGCAGCTTCCTGAGATCCAACTGCAATCTGCTTTGAGGTGTTATCCTCCACCGAAGAGATCACACCGTCGATAATGTGGTATATCTTATCCGCATATGCGGCAATCTCAACGTCATGCGTTACTATTACGAGCGTCTGATGGTTTTCCCTCGCCATAGACACCATCATCTCCATTATTTCGATGGTAGTCCTCGTGTCTAGGTTTCCTGTCGGCTCGTCTGCAAAGACGATTTTCGGCTTAGCAACAAATGCCCTCGCTATTCCGACTCGTTGCTGCTGTCCTCCGGACATCTGAGTCGGCTTATGCCGCATGCGCTTTCCCAGCCCGCAGAGCTTAAGCATCTGCTTGGCCTTTTTCTCGCGGGACTTTCTTTTTTCCCCGGCAAAGGCAAGAGGCATTGCCACATTGTCGATAGCGTTCATAGTCGGCAGAAGGTTATACGACTGGAACACAAACCCCATGTACTTTTGCCTAAACAGGGCAAGCTTTCGCTCGCTCATCTTATCTATCCTGTTCCCGAAAATTGTAATGCTGCCCTTTGTAGGTTTTTCAAGACCAGCCATCATGTTCAGCAGAGTGGATTTTCCGGATCCGGACGTGCCTAAAAGGCAGACGATTTCATTCTCATATATATCAAGATTGATACCGGAAAGCGCCTTAACCTTTTCCTTGCCTATTACAAATATCTTTGTCAGATCTCTGATAGATATCGCAAGAGGCGCGGCAGTTTTAGCTTCCTGTGCCATCCTAATGCCATCCCCTTTCCAAGCGGAGCATCCGCCTGTTTTATTATACTAAACTTCGTCCCTTCATTCAATAGAGTTTATGGTTCCGGACAAAATTTAATATATTATTAATCTCTTTAAATAATTCGCAGACGCCCGCCGAAAAAATCTTTTAAACTTTTCATCAATGATAATACATCTCAGGAGACCATTATATTGCACAAACACATCAAAGTATCATAAAAATTTTCGCCGTTGACGTCTCCCCCACAGGCACAAAAACCGAACCGTATAGGTTCGGTTTTTAGCCTCAGCTCTCTACGTCAAAACGCTCAAGAACAGATTTCTTTTCACCAGCTATGGACTTTGAGTCACCGTGGCGGACAAATATCATAGTGACAAAGGACAGAACAGAAAATACCACCGCATATGGGAACAGCGCCTGATATCCAAATCCGAGGGCACTTTGGTCTATTATCACTCCGGAAAGCAGCGGAGTTACAATCTGCGCCGCCATCGTAAACGCATAATACAGCCCGGTATACCTTCCCACATCGCTATTAGAGCACATTTCAACGACCATTGGAAAGGAGTTTACGTTTATAGCCGCCCATCCGACGCCTACAATCGCAAAAAGCAGATATAGGACCGGTGTGGCGTCCTTAATAAATATCATCCAGCCATAGCACGCGGTCATAAGGACTATTCCGGCCATAACCGTCTTTTTCCTACCCAGCCTTTCCGAAATAAAGCCCAGCGGCACAAACGAAATAATGGCCGCAACAGTTGCAACCGTCAGATATATGGAAGAATCGCCTGCGTCAACGGTAAACCTGTCTTCAAAATAACGGGAAAAAGAGGTCGTCACGCCGTTGTACGCGCAGTACCACAAAAATGCCGACACCAGTAAAAAGATAAGACTTTTGAGCACCGTGCGGTCAAGCTTTTTGCGCTCTCCCTTTATGGCGGGCTCGTCATCCAATACCCCTACTGATGCTACGGCTTTGTTCTCGTTTACTGCAAGCGTCATTACAAGGACTGTGACAAGCATAAACGCTGCGACAACCGCGAACACCGGAATAAAGCTGCTGTATACCACCTTCCCTTCGTCCGTCTCGGTGCTCGTCACTAAAAACATCATCACGACGGTTGTGAATATGCCGCCTATATACCCCACAAGGTTGATTATGGCGTTTCCCTTCGACCTTAACGGCTTCGGGGTGACGTCAGGCATATAAGCGACCGTGGGAGAGCGGTAAACGCTCATTGTTATCAGCAAAAGCATCAGGCATATGATAAATCCCAAAAAATTTTGACCCTCGGTCAGTACAGCGAGAACAACCATGAGTATGACCGCAGCTATCGTTCCGAAAAGTATAAACGGCGTCCTCTTTCCCATCGGCGTATTTACCTTATCGGAAAGAGTTCCGAACAGCGGAAGCAAAAATACCGCAAGCACGTTGTCTATCGACATTATAACGTTTGTGACGATTGTCGATACGCCAAAGTGGTTCTCAAGAATGACCGGAACAACCTGGTCATAAAGCTGCCAGAACGCCAGAATAGAGGCAAAAGCAAGACCTATCAGAACCGTTTGTTTTGTGTTTATCTTCATGTTGTTCCTCCAACACGCCGTCTTTACGGCGGAAAAAATATCATACCATTTACCCTTATCTTACCATCAAGGATGTTGGCTTGTCAATCGGGTTTTGCCGCCTGAATATATTTTGAACATGCATTATATACATTCTGCACATGAATTTAACGATGCTCGGACAAAAAACTGCCCGCGATTATGCCGCGAGCAGTCTAAGCCAGTTATTATTTATTTTCCGCGCTCTTCTTTTTCTTCTTTGAAGATACGACTACTATGCAGACAACTATTACCGCAACCACAACTACGGCAGCAGCCGCTATGATTATTATAGTGGTGGTGGAAATATCCGAAGGAGTCTTAATGAACGGGTTCACTTTTTCCTCAACAACGGGAGCTACGTAATCAGGGTCAGCCGGCATATCTATAACGTATGTAGTCACGCTCTGAGCGGGAAGCTCCACACCATCGGAAGAGTAGTCGGTATCAAGCCAGTATTCATATCTGAACCTGTTCTCGTTGCCTATTGTCTGATAGCCCATTGTTGATGTAATCTCGGCATCTCCGAGGTCAAATACGAGGTTGTCGACCTCCTGAGTATTGTTTACTGCTACTATTACAAGCCTTGAAGAATCAGGCGCTTTAAAAGCTACTACGGTTGAGTTTGAATCGTTCTGAACGTCTACTCTCTGATAGCCGTTCTTAACGTACTTGGAGAAGTGCATCATAATGTAGTGGTTGCCGTTCCTTTGAATCGGGTCGGTGGGATTAGCGCCCGCAATCTCTATAAGGCAGTTTCCCGTATCCATAACCCAAACGCCGTTCCAGTACAGATACGCGCTCAGATTCTCATAAATAAACTCGTTCGCCATCTTTTCAGCGTGGTTGATGTATTCATTAAAGTACCACTCTGTCTGCCACATAGTGTAATCATCAGAGAACATCTCGCCTACCTCGCTGTAGCTCTGGGGAGTGTTGGCGCTTCCGTAAAGATGATGAGCGATTACCTCAAAGCTGTCGGGGTCTGCTTCAATAAGCGGATCAAGATATTCCTTCATGATGCTTGCCGTATCGGCCATTACCTCTGCGCCGGTAATCTTGGGTGCGAACTCTCCGAACGCCTCCTGGAACGCCTCGTATACAGCCAGGTGCGCCTTCCAGTACGCGCAGTGGTATTCGTTTTCATCAGGGCCTAAATAGAAGCCGGCGTCCGCTCTTGCGTTGCCCTGCTCATCTATGTGAAGTCCCTGAAGCTCTGTCTCATTCGAGATAGAGAAGTAGTGAACGGGTATTCCGGCGTCAAAGAAGTACTGGATTGACTGCACGCAGAAATCCGCAAGCTCGTCGTACATATACTCGCCGTTTTCGTCCTTTGCCAATGTATAATATGTATGACCCTCGTCGTCAAGCTCAGTAAAGGCTACAAAATCAAGATCTCTGTCATACTGACCCCAGCTCGTTACCAGAACAATAGGGTCTATTCCGCGCGCTACTGCAGCCTGATAATAGCCGTTGTACGCGGGGTATCCTTCCAGAGCCTGACTGTACTCCTCGCCAACATGGTTCAGATCTCTGAATCTGAGGATATTAAATTCAGCGTCTGTAAAAATCCAGTCGTAGCCCTGTTCGGCGTTTTCGTTTGTCGTAAGCCAGTCGCTGTACCATGTGTACGAAGCTCCAAAGCCGTCAATCGTCTGATAGGTGGTGTCAAGGTCTATCGTAACGTTTGCATCAGCAGCAAAAGCGGCGCTGCTCATGCATGATATAGACAGAGCAATGACGAGTGCAACCGCCATCAGCTTGTGCAGTCTCTTCAAATAAATCACCTTTCCTTTTTTGCTATATATGTTCCTGTTTTCTTTAGCCAACCAGCTAATGTTATTATATTATCGCAATGTTTGCCCACTGTCAACAACATATATTAAGCAAATGATTGACCATTTATAACATTAGATTTACAAATACTTATTCAGCACGCGTCCTTAGTGCGAAATGTTTAATTTTCAAACCGGCCGTTTGTGTATTTATTACAAAAGAAAACCGGCTCTGACATAAGTCAAAGCCGGTTATACATACGGATTTTAATCAGAAGCGCCGTCTGAGCTTGAGCCGGTATTATCGCCGGAGTTCTTAGTGTACTCCTCGCCTGCGCCGCCGGATGAAGCAGACAGGCTGTCAGAATCGCTCTGCTGTGCAGAAGTGTTCTGTGTTGCTTCCTCATCATTGGCAACCTCGCCAGCGGGAAGCTCATCGCCTGATTCTTTTTCAGCATGTCCCTTTTCAGCCTGTTCTCTTGCTGCCTTTTCCTGAGCGGCTTTTTCCTCTGCTTCGAGGTCCTCGCCGTTCATAAGCCTTTCGAACTGGTCGCCTGTTATCTTTTCATGAGCTATAAGGTACTTGGCTACAAAGTGAAGCTGATCCTCATGCTGAGAAAGGAGGGCTATCGCCTTATCATAAGCGTTATGAATAATGGAACGAAGCTCGCTGTCGATTTCGCCCGCTATAACCTCAGAATAGGACTTGTTTGAGTTATAGTCCCTTCCGAGGAATACCTCGTCATCATCTCTGCCGTATACTATAGGACCAAGCTTATCGCTGAAGCCGTACTTTGTCACCATGCTCCTTGCGATATTAGTTGCTCTTTCAAGATCGTTCGAAGCCCCGGTCGAGATATCGTCGAGCACCACCTTTTCGGCTGCACGTCCTCCCAGCAAAGCTATGATTTCCTCATTCATCTCGGTTCTCGTTACGTACGACTTGTCGTGCTCAGGCAAAGCCATCGTATATCCGCCCGCCTGACCTCTCGGTATTATGGAAACCTCATACACCTTATCCTGCGTGGGCAGATAGTAATGACATATTGCATGACCTGCCTCGTGGTAAGCGGTAAGCCTTCTTTCCTTATCCAAAATAACCCTTGATTTCTTTTCGGGACCTGCTATGACCTTTATGGAGGCCTCGCTCATGTCCTGCTCTGAAATAGCCTTTCTGCCGTTCTTAACCGCGAGCAGCGCAGCCTCGTTTACAAGGTTTGCAAGATCAGCGCCTGTAAATCCCGCCGTAGCCGCAGCCACTTTCTTTAGGTCAACATCCGGAGCAAGCGGCTTATTTCTTGAATGAACCTTGAGGATTTCCTCTCTTCCCTTTATGTCGGGATAGTTTACATATACCTGTCTGTCAAAGCGTCCCGGTCTTAAGAGCGCAGGGTCCAAAACGTCGCGGCGGTTTGTAGCAGCCATTACGATTACGCTGTTGTTGACCTCAAAACCGTCCATTTCAACAAGAAGCTGGTTCAGCGTCTGCTCTCTTTCGTCGTGTCCGCCGCCAAGACCCGCGCCTCTGCGCCTTCCGACGGCGTCTATCTCGTCTATGAAGATTATTGAGGGCGCCGCCTTCTTTGCCTGATCAAAAAGATCTCTTACACGCGCCGCGCCAACACCGACATAAAGCTCCAAAAAGTCAGAACCGGATATCGAGAAGAACGGAACTCCCGCCTCTCCGGCAACGGCCTTTGCAAGAAGCGTCTTACCTGTGCCGGGAGGACCGACAAGCAGCACGCCCTTGGGTATCTTAGCGCCGATATCGTGATACTTCTTTGGATTCTTTAAGAGCTCTACTATCTCCTGAAGCTCTGCCTTCTCCTCGTCAGCTCCGGCAACATCGTTGAACGTAACCTTGTTCTTGTTGTCGCTGTCGAGCTTAACATTCGCCTTGCCTACGGAATTGATTTTTCCGGCAGAGGAAATGCTCCTTGACATTGAAACAACGACAAATATCATAACGCCTATCATCAAAAGCGTCGGTATCAGGTTCAGCCAGAACGAGCTGTCGGTAGCCGGTATGAGATTATATTTCAGCGGCACGCTATGAGTTGCATTATATTCAGTGCGATAGTTGGTTTCATTATTAAATAATTCGTTATAAAATGCAGATACGCTCGGAATATTATAGCTGTATTCCTCGGTGCCGCCGTCAAGCTTATAGGTAAGCTCTCCGGAGCCTAAATTAAGCGAGAACTCACTTACTCTGTAATCGTCAAAGTACTGGATTATATCTGAATATGTGGTAGTGTCCTGAGGCGTCATAAGACCCCTGAAGCCCATTATAATAAACAAAAGTATTACGGCTGATATGACAAAATAGATCAACAGCCCTTTAGATTTGTCAAGTTTCAATGATATACCTCTTTTCCGTAATGTGATTAGCCTTACAGAACCAGCTCTGCTACATAATCAAGATTTCTGTAGCGCTCGTTGTAGTCAAGACCGTATCCGACTACAAACCTGTCCTCTATGGTGAAGCATTTGTAATCAGCATTTATATCTATGATCCTACGTGAGGGCTTATCCATGAAGGCTGCGATTTTAACGTCGCGCGCGCCTCTCGCAAGCATAGTTTCCTTTAATACGCTCAAGGTCCTGCCGGTATCAAGTATATCCTCAACGAGCAAAACCCTTTTCCCCGCCACATCAAGCTCGGTATCCATCATAACGTTTACCGCGCCCACAGACGACGTCCCCCGATAGCTTTTTGCGCTGATGAAGTCGAGCGTAATAGGAAGCCCTATCGCCCTTACCAAATCAGCCATAAACACAAACGAGCCCTTGAGTACTCCGATAACCACGAAAGGTTCGTTTTTATAATCCCCGTCAAGCTTTTTGCCAAGCTTTTTTACTGCCGATGCTATTTCTTCAGCAGTAATCATAACTTCAAGCTCCTCATGGCACTCCATGCGTCAAATCGTTCCTAACTGTCTTTAAAAATATCTACCCTTACGGCAGAATTGGTTTCCTGATCGCACGCTGCTCTCTCAGCAACGCCGAAGCCCTGAACAAATATCGGTCCGAGATCGTCAGAAATAACAACCCTGTCCTTTTTGCGCACTCCCAGTTCGAATGCGCCGCGCCTTTCGGCGTCTTGCAGCAGCTTTTTTACTGTGGAAGTAAAATCCCTGCCAAAAAGCTTTATTTTTTCATTGCCGTCATAGCTTCTTATCGCTGTCTGACCGACGGGCTTACGAGTATCGATGAACCATTTTAAGTCCTTTTTGTTATAATCAGATATGCGAAATTGTGAAATCCCTGTGAATTCAATTCTGTATTTTCCCGTACTTAAGCTCGACGTCATATCGCAGGGAAAAATAAAATCCCTGCTAGCGTCGTCGCCTTCAAAGCTTATTCTGCCCGCGTTGCCGCGCACATAAACGCCGACAGCTATATTTATTCTGTCGTTTTTTTTCACAAGCTGCCTCACTGCGTCGATTTTTTCAAAGGACGGCTCAATGTCATTCTCCTTCAAAAGAATAAATATCATTTGAGAAAGCAAAAGCTCGTCCTTAACGCTTTTCAGGTGGTATCCCTCGCCGTCAAAGGAACGCCTGAGCTCAAGCTCGGCAGACTTATTTATGAATCTGTCCGCCGACTCAAAGGTCCTAAGCGTCTTGGAATATGTTTTATAAAGCGAAGGATTAATCCTTTCAAGCTGAGGAACAACATTCAGCCTTATAACATTTCTCGAACAGCCGTCCTCAAGATTTGTGCTGTCTGTCACATACGGCTGATCCCTGTCCCGCAAAAACTTCTCTACTTCCTGCCGCGTCACGCCCAAAAGAGGTCTCACTATAAAACCTCTTACCGGAGGTATGCCTGCAAGTCCTCCTATGCCGCAGCCTCTTACAAGATTAAATATTGTAGTTTCAAAGCAGTCGTTTAAATTGTGGGCGGTGCAGAGCTTGCAGCCGTCCAAATGCTTTTGGATTGCCTTGTATCTGAGCTTTCTCGCGCCCTCCTCTATTGAGAGCTTATTTTTCTCGCAGTATCCCCTGACGTCCACGCTGTCGACATATAGCTTTACGCCGAGGCCGCCGCAAAGGCTTTTGCAAAATTCCTCGTCTTTGTCGCTCTCACTGCCACGCAGATTGTGGTTTACATGCGAAGCAAAAACATCATATCCAAGCTCGCGAAGCGCAAGAAGAAGCGAAACGCTGTCCGCCCCTCCCGACAGAGCGACGCACACTCTCTCGCCATAGGTTAGCATATTGTATCTTCTTATAGTAGCGGCTACCTTGTCCAACATATTTACTGTGTCCTTGTGTCTATGTTTCTGAACAGAGTATACTCTCCCAAAAACGCCATATTCACCGTTCCTGTGCTTCCGTGACGGTTTTTGCCTATTATGCACTCAGCCGCCGACTGGTTAGGGTCGTCCTTATTGTAAACTCCGTCCCTATAGATAAATAAAATGATGTCCGCGTCCTGCTCTATCGAGCCGGATTCTCTAAGGTCCGACGGCATCGGACGATGATCCTGCCTTGACTCCACGGAACGGTTCAGCTGTGAAGCCAAAATAACGGGAACGTTCAGTTCCTTTGCCATCAGTTTTATCTGACGGGTTATCTCCGACACCTCGTTTACACGGCTGGTGTGGTTTGCAGACGACTCCATAAGCTGGAGATAGTCTATTATGACGAGTCCCAAGTTTCTCATTCTTCTGAGCTTGGCCTTCATCTGCGGAACGGTTATCCCGGCCGTATCGTCGATGTAAATATTCACCTGCGACAGCGTATCCGCCGCCTGGGCAAGCTTTATCCATTCGTCGCTCGAAATCATTCCGGAAGTGAGCGAGGTGTTCGGCACAAGTGCCTCCGAGCTGAGCATTCTGGTGGCTATCTGCTCCTTGCTCATCTCCAGAGAAAATATGCATATATCCTTATCTGGGTTTCGCTTTGCCACATTTGACGCGATATTAAACGCAAACGCGGATTTTCCCATTCCGGGTCGCCCCGCAACTATTATAAGATCCGACTTGTTAAGACCGGATATATATGTATCCAAAAGGCTGTATCCGGAACGAAGCCCCTGGTATTCGTCCTTGTCCTCTCCGGAAAGCTTCTGTATCCTGTCATACGCCGACACTACTATTTCGCTCAGTCGCGTCAGCCCGTCTACCTCCTTACCCTGCCTTATCTCGTAAATCTTCTGTTCGGCAAGGTCCAGAAGCGTCTTTGGGTCTTCCGAACCGTCCGCGCAGGAGTCTAAAATTTCCCTTGCAGTGCTGATAAGCGAGCGTGTCAGGTATTTGTCCTCCACAATCCGGCAGTATGAAGCTATATTCGAGGTGGACGGCACGCCGTCCATTATCCCCTTTAAATACGCCTTAGCCATTTCTGCCGTTTCAAATACGCCCTCCGTCACCGTCTCGTTCATGACGGTAATGATATCGGCGTTCTGACCGTTTGAGAACATTCTAAGGATTATAGAATATATTCGCCGGTGCTGTTCGCGGTAGAAGCACTCCGGCTTAAGCATTGAAATGACTGTAGGGAGCGTGTCCGGATTTAGAAGAACCGCACCCAAAACCGTCTGCTCGGCTTCGAGGCTGTAGGGCAGTTCCCTGCCGGTGAGATCCTCAACGCTCAGGCTGTTTACTGGCATATGATTTCCTCCTTAAAGGAATTTGTCATCATTCCTCAGGCACTACCTTAACCGTCATCCTGCAGCTTACGCCCTGGGTCATCTTAACCTCGAAGCTGTAATCGCCGTATGTCTTGATGTCCGCGCCGAGAACTATTTTCTTCTTGTCCACGTCTACGCCGAACTTTTCCTTAATATTCTCGCTCAAAGTGGCGGACGTCACCGAGCCGAAAAGCTTTCCGCCCTGCCCCGCCTTTGCTCTGATAATAAAGCTCTTGTCCTCGAGCTTTGCCGCCGCGTCCTCAGCCTCAGCCTTTGCAACGTCAAGCCTGTGCTGCTGGGCGGCCTTCTTTCCCTCAAGGTCGTTGATGTTTTTGGCTGTAGCCTCGATTGCGTAGCCCTTTGCAAGCAGGAAGTTTCGAGCGTAGCCGTCCGCTACGTCGAGCACCGTGCCTGCCTTGCCGGAGCCTTTTACATCCTTGATAAGTATAACTTTCATAGCTTCCTCCCGTGTCGTAGTTTTATAGCCCTCGTTACAGCTTTATAATAAAATTATCTATTGCTTCTTTTACCTTTTTAACGGCGTCTTCTACCGGTATATTAAGCTGCGCGCCCGCCATGGTCTGATGTCCTCCGCCGCCTATCGCCTCCATTATGAGCTGAACGTTAAACGCCCCCAGCGACCTTGCCGATATGTAGCACACTCCGTCCATCCTGTATATTACGAACGAAGCCTTTACGCCTATTATACCCAAAAGTTCGTCCGCCGCCTGCGGAGCGGCAAGCCGAAGCTCGGGAGCTTCAGAATCGGTCGTAGCTATTGCGCAGCCATGGAAAAGCGTCGCCGACTGGATTAGTATGCTCTTTTCACGATAGGTATTAAGCGAATCCGAAAACAGATTCTTTACCGCCACGGTATCCGCGCCGAGCTTTTTAAGGTGCGCTGCCGCCTCGAACGTCCTCGCGCCGGAGCGCATTACAAAGTTTTTGGTGTCCAGCATTATTCCGGCCAGAAGCGCCTCCGCGTCGCATATCGGTATCTTACAATCGGAACCGAAGTACTGTATAAGCTCTGTCGCCATTTCGCTTGCAGACGAGGCGAACGGCTCGTGGAAGAATACGACTGCGTTGTCGATGTGGTTTACCATCTTTCTGTGATGGTCTATTATTACGACCGTCTTTGCCGCTTCGTAAAGCTCCCTGGAGTCCACAAAGTCGGGATTGTGGGTGTCGCAGATCACGAGCAGCGAGCGCTCGTTTATTTCATTCAATGCGCTCTCGCAGGATTTAAAGTAGCTTTCCTCGCCGTTTTGCCTAAGGTATTCTATAAGGGTTTTTGAAAGATTTTTTTCGGGATCTACTACGCAAAACGCCTGCTTGCCCATGCTCCGAAACGCTCCGCAAAGCCCCACAGACGAGCCGAGCGAATCAAAATCGGCAAATTTATGTCCCATTATGTATATTACGTCGCTGTTTTCAACAAGCTCTTTCAGCGCAGTGGCGATAATTCTTGACCTGACCTTGGTGGACTTTTCCACCGCTTTCGAGATGCCACCAAAGAACTCAAAACCATTTGGGGTTTTTACCGCAGCCTGATCTCCGCCTCTGCCCAAACACATGTCAAGAGACTGCTTGGCGTAAGCCTCGCTCTGCGCAAGGGTAGTAGCGCCCCTTCCAACGCCTATCGAAAGCGTAACGCTCGAGCGGTCTCCCACCTGAATCGAGCGCACCTCGTCGAGTATGTCGAACTTTCTTTCAATTATCCTGCTGAGATGGCGCTCCTCGATGATAGCGTAAAACTTGTCGTTTGAAATCTTTTGTATAATTCCGTTTGTATTTTCTATGAACCTTTCAAAAATCTGTTCTATCTGAACCTGAACGTTGGTCTTGTCGCTCTCCTTGGAGTTTTGCAGCACGTCGTCGTAGTTATCTATCATCATTATAAGCACGGTCTTGCGGCTCGCCTTATACTCGTTTTCGAGCATAACGTGGTCCGTAATGTCCGAAAACCTCACCACCGACAGCTTAAACGCTTCCGACTGGCTTGCCGCAACCCTGTAGTAATGGTCGAGTATCTTCACCGTTGCTCCGCTCTGAGCAAAGATTTTCGAGGTGTTGTTTCCGACAAGCTCAGACAGCGGTATCCCATACGCCCTGTCCTCGCCGAAAAGCCTTGCCTCAAAGCACCTGTTATACCACACCACCTTCTCATTCTCGTCCGCTATGACAATGGGCTCGGGAAAATCGTAAAACGTCTCCCGGCTTATAGACACTATATCTTTGTCCATGGCGGTAACGTAGCGTGTGATATCTCTGTCCATTACAAGCGTCGCTATCAGGAGCGCGGCAGCACACAGGAACACCACTACCGCGACTGCAATAGACGGCACACTCCCCTGAACCGCCAGCACGACGCCGTAAGCGACGGCAGCAAGTATAAGCACGCCCAACACGGAAATATAGAGCTTCGGAAGCTGCTTTTTCACATATATCCCTTCCTTTCCAAAAAGGATTGCTTATTTGATCAAAGGCACTTACAGACTTGCACATGCGCAATCTGTGCTATATGTCAAGAATGGTCGGAATGACCATAGGTCTGCGCTTGGTCTTTGAGAAGAAGAAATCTCCCAGCTCGTCCCTGAGCTTTGCGCGTATGGCATTGTAATCGTGCCTTGTGGCAAGCTCAGACTGAACAACGCTCAGCACAAGGTCTTTTGCCTTAGCTAAAAGCTCCTCGCTCTCCTTTTCGTAGACAAATCCCCTTGTAACTATCTCGGGACCGGACAAAAGCCGCCTATCGATTTTGTCTATCGTAAACGAAACTACGATAACGCCGTCCTGCGCAAGGTGCTTTCTGTCCTTCAGGACGGTAGAGCCTACGTCCCCCACTCCAAGCCCATCTACCATCAGTTTTCCAGAAGGAACCGAGCCGTTCTGCCTTATTCCGTCCTCACTTACCTCTATCACGTTCCCTATATCCGCAATAAAGATATTGTTTTTAGGTATGCCCATCTCCTCGGCGGTCTCGGCGTGGCGCACAAGGTGCTTAAACTCTCCGTGCACGGGTATGAAGTACTTGGGTCTTATCAGGCTCAGAATGAGCTTTTGCTCCTCCTGACAGGCATGCCCTGAAACGTGCACCTCATACATTTCCTCGTATACCACCTCCGCGCCGAGCTTCAAAAGCTCGTTTACAACCCTGCCGACAAACTTTTCGTTGCCGGGTATCGGTCTTGCGGATATTATAATAAAATCGTTATCCGTAATGCTGACCTGACGATGGTCGTTGAGCGCCATCCTTGTCAACGCGCTCATAGGTTCTCCCTGACTTCCAGTTGTGATAATGACAAGCTCGCCGTCGGTATAATTGTGCATCTTGTCAATATCTATAAGAACACCTTCTGGAATCTTAAGATATCCAAGCTCTGTTCCAAGACGCACGACGTTCACCATGCTCCTGCCGAATATAGCAACCTTTCTTGAATGCCTTGCGGCGCAGTTTATTATCTGCTGCACCCTTTGGATGTTTGATGAGAATGTGGCGATAATTATCCTCTTGCCGTCTGCTCTCATGTAAAGCTTTTCAAAGCTTTCCCCTACGATCTTTTCACTTGGAGTAAAGCCATGGCGCTCGGCGTTTGTCGATTCGCTCAGAAGAGCGAGAACTCCCTCGTCGCCAAGACGCGAAAACCTCGGAAGGTCTATTATTCCGCCCTCGATAGGCGTGTAATCAACCTTGAAATCTCCCATATGCACGACTGTTCCAGCGGGAGTTTTTAAAGCTATCGCGATAGCGTCGGGAATCGAGTGGTTTACCCGTATGAACTCAGCCGTTATCGAGCCCAGGCGGACTACATCGGACGGAACTACAACGTTGAGCTTTACCTTGCCGAGATTATGCTCCTTCAGCTTGTTGCTAACAAGACCTAAAGTGAGCCTTGTGCCGTATATCGGGACGTTAATCTTTTTCATAAGGTAAGGTATTCCGCCTATATGGTCCTCGTGACCATGGGTCAAGAGTATTCCCCTAACCCTGTCGGCGTTCTTTTCAACATAGGTAAAATCAGGTATTACAATGTCAACTCCCGGCATTTCAGCGTCCGGAAAGGTCATTCCGCAATCTATTATCACAATGTCATTGCCGTATTCGACAAGCGTCATATTCTTGCCGATTTCGTTAAGCCCTCCGAGCGGTATTATCCTGAGCGATTCGCCTGTGCTTTTTGTCTGGCCCTTGCGCACGCTTTCGGATTTTTGCTGCTTTTGCGAACTCGACTTGCTTTGGGATTTACTCTTTTTGGCCTGCTCCGGCTGTTTTTTTAAGTCCTTCTTCTGTTTGTCTGATTTTGATTTTTCCGTTCTCGATTGATTCAACTTCTGCCTTTGATATGAAGCAGCCTTTTTAGGCGGCTTCGGAGCTGAAATTGCAGCCGCTATTGCTGCATCCAGCGACGACGCGCTGTGTCTGTCCTGCCTGTCGGTCTTTACCGCACGGCTCTTTTTAGTATTCTTTTCTTCGTTATTTGCCATGTATATCCTTTCGTTAACTGTAATGTATTTTTTATATTATGTAGAGAAGCGCCCGTTTCGGCGCAGCTTCTCAAAAATGTTCATAAAATAAGCAAAACGGCGGATTTCCGGCATACTACGCCTAATATAAAATACAAAAGTATCATACTACAAACGCCCGCCGATGTCAAGTTATCCACTCAGTCCCAGCCGTCTGAAAACGTCCTCGCATATTGAGTCCGCAGCCTCTGCAGACGACGCCTCAATGTAGAGTGAGAGCGCCTTGCCGCTTTTTTTCGGACGGATATATGCTCTTGCGCCGGATGAGTTTAGCACAATATCCGTGCCGGAAGCCCTTTTCAGGTCCGAAAAATCCTCGTGCAGAAGCCTTGGCAGATTGCTCAGGGATTTAACGGTTCTGCTGAGGTAAACCGTCTGAGGAAGCTCGCCAAGCGCCTTCTTCATCGATATATTCCTGCGGGCGATATAGCCAAGCAGCTCCGCCGCCAGCATGAGCGGATCGAAGAAGAAAAGAGGAATCTCGGTCTTGTCCGACGGGTATACCCTCGTTACCTCTGCGGAATACTTCTCGGCAAGCTCCTCGCAGCAGGACGGCGCCCAGTACGGAAGCAAAACTCCCTCTCCTTTTGTAAAGCGCGAGCAGCACGCCAAAATTATCAGGCTTTCATGACACACCCTTTCGCCGTCGAGCCTGCATTCAAGCCTTCCACCTTCGTCGGCTGTATAAAACTCTATTTTCTCACCGCCGCGGTAAGCAGAGTCGTCCGCAAGCTCCTTAAAAAGTCTGCAATCCGCCGCGTCTGTGCCCTCAAAGCTGACGGCTGCGTTCAATGCGCGCGGCATAATCCTCTTAAGCTCCTGCCTGTAGGCTTCATAAGACGCTCCAAGCTGCGTAATTTGGGCAAGACCGTCCGCAAAAAGCTCTCCGCGATTGTAGCACTGCTCTATTTTCCTCTCCTCGGAACGCGCAAGCTCTATCCTGCCGGAATTGATAATGCGTATCCCGTCCCGAACGTACAAAAAATAGTCCGTTCCGAGTGCGCGCGATACAAACAGCGTCTGCCCGAAAGACGCGCCGTCCGAAAGATATACAGCCGTCCCAGCGGCGCGAAGCCCTAATGAGACAGCCTGACACACTCCGCTGTCAGCCTTTAGCGAACCGACTGTTATTTTCTTTATTCCGAGCGCCTTGGAAACAGCCATGCCGAGCCTCATTGCACTAACGGCGTCAAGAGCTATACCTTCTGCCGCGCCGTTTTCGCCAAGACTAAGCGGCGTATATCCGCGGGAGGATACGTCCGCCCTTACATGCGTCCCCGAGGGTATTTTTACGTCCGGAGCTATTCTCACGCCGCTGTCAACTGTGACTGCCGAGCCTAATACGCACCCGCTTCCCACCGCCGAAAACTCTCCCAGGCTGCATCCTCTTCCTATTACTGCGTTTTCACCGACTACGCAGCGAATAAGTGAAGTTCCGTCTCCTATTATTGAGCCGCTCAGCAGACATGCACCCTGAACGCGGCAATCCGAACCCATGCACACTCCGTCCTCTATCACCGAATTTGCGCCTATTACAGAGCCGTCTCCAATTTGAGACGCGCTTGAGCCTAATACGAGGGAATTCCTTCCTTCCAGCCCCAAAAGCTCCGCCTGACAGCGCAGAAGGGCGGGAATGTCGCCTATGTCGTGCCATATACCGCCGACGTCGATACTGTACAGCCTCTTGTTTTCGGCTAAAAGCTGCGGAAAAACATCCTTTGCGAAATCTATCTTTTCATCGGGCGGTATTCTGTTCATAACCTCCTTTGAAATGACGTATGTGCCGGTGTTGGCGACGTCGGTCAGGCAAAAATCATATCCGGGCTTTTCTAAAAAGCCTGTCACCCTGCCGTCCTCATCCGCTGTGACGAGCCCGTACTCCCTGGGGTCTGCGACCCTGTGGGTAACTATTGTAACATCGGCGTTTTTCTCGCTGTGAAAACGGGCTATCCCGGCAAAATCAAATCCGCAGACGCTGTCGCCGCTGACGACTAACACGTCATCCTTTCCATTCCAAGCCCTTCTCACGCATCCTGCCGTTCCGAGCGGCACGTCCTCGCGCACATAGCAAAGCGACACCCCGTTCGAGCTTTCTCCAAGGTTTTTTTCAAGCTTGTCCGCAAGGTAAAAATCGGCGACGGTGGCCCTTTCCATTCCGCAGTCATGTAAAAGTGCAGTAAGGCGCTCTATCACCGGCACTCCCAGCAGCCTCACAAGCGGCTTTGGTATATCACAGGTAAGAGGGCGCAGGCGGGTACCCTCCCCGCCCGCTAAAATAACCACCTGAAGATTATCATGCATAGTATCATATCCTTTCAGGGCAATTGTTTATAGTCCTATGTCGGTATACTAAACAATAAACCGTATTTTATGCAAAAAACGTAAAAATACGCCCCAAGAAGAATTATCTCTACGTAGACAAAAGGTTTCCTCAAACTTGAGGAAACCTTTTAATTTTTTATTTATACACACCGCTTTTGATGTTCATCATATATGTCCTTATGCCTTCCTCTTCAGATGCGTTGTACTCAAACCCCAAGTCACCGGCGACAAGCCTCGCGATATCGGAAAACAGCTTGCATGTGCTTATCACAGACTGCCATATGCTGTCCGTTTCCGGCGCGCAGTACATCTTGAGGTACTTTTTATACACGCTGTCCGGAAGATATTTTTTAAAATACTTCCCGCATTTCCCTGCAGAAACGGAAAAATCGGTTATGGTGCCTATATACCACGACAGCATCCTGTCGAGCATATCCTTTACGTATGAGCAATACATGGTCATAACATACGGTATCTGCTCCCTTGCAAGACCCTTCGCCACATTGTTGAGGCACCACCAGAATTCGTTGCAGCAATCCTTGAACTTTTTTTCATTCGGAGCAGTCACATTGTAATAGTATTCGTTTGAGCGTATTCCCTCGAATACTCCGCACTTGTCGAGAAGGACTGTCCTCGGCTCTCCGCCATCAATAGGCGGAGCGGCAAGTATACTCAGGTCTACCCTTACTCCGTCCTCGAAAATGGCAAGATACGCGAATCTTCTGCCGTTGTATGTTCCGTCCATCAGCTCGGGAAGCTGCACTATGAGCGTCTTTCCGAAATGCTTTTCCAGCCACTGCGTGTTGTCATAATACGGCGAAACATCGTCTACATAGTACTCTACGTCGTAATCCTGATAAACGTCCTTAGGGCAGCTCTTGTCCGCCCTCGAGCCGCAGATAGCGGCTGCCTTTATCCTGTGATCCGCCGCGGCGACAGATTTTATAATATCAAGCATTTCATATTCCGTTCTCATGTGTTGCACCCCTTAGCTGAAATTTATACATTTATCATACCACAGCCCCGCAAAAATTGCTATACCTTGTGAAAAATTTATAAAAAAGCTTGATAAAAGAGCATTATTCCCTTTTATCAAGCTTATCGTTATGCGTTGTTTTTAATTTTACCGAGCCTTAATTTAATCCTGAGAATTCTCTTTGCCGGCTTTCTTTGCCGCCATGTCGATAAGAGCGTCCTTGCGGCTGAGATTAAGCCTGCCCTGGTCGTCTATCTCAATAACCTTTACAAGTATCTCGTCTCCTATGGAAACAACGTCCTCCACCTTGTTTACCCTCTGCATGTCAAGCTTGGATATGTGTACAAGGCCATCCTTGCCGGGAGCTATCTCAACGAACGCGCCAAAGTTCATTATCCTTACTACCTTGCCCTTGTAAATAGAGCCTATTTCAGGGTCGTACGCTATGGTGTTGATAATTGAAATGGCGTTCTGAGCCTTTTCAAGGTCGATTCCGGACACAAATACGTTTCCGTCGTCGTTGATATCTATCTTAACGTCGCAGTCAGCGGAGATCTTCTGAATTACCTTTCCGCCGGAGCCTATAACCTCTCTTATCTTATCTACCGGAACTTTGGTTGTAAGCATCTTGGGAGCCCACTTAGATACCTCGGGACGAGGAGCGTCTATAGCCTTCGCCATTATCTCGTCGAGTATATAATCCCTTGCCTTGTGGGTCTTTGCAAACGCCTCCTCGATAATGTCGTAGGTGAGACCGTCCACCTTGATATCGACCTGAATGGCGGTGATCCCCTTATGAGTGCCTCCAACCTTGAAGTCCATGTCGCCGAAGAAGTCCTCAAGTCCCTGAATGTCTACCATGGTGGCATACGAGCCGTCGTCCCTCGTTATAAGTCCGCAGGATATACCGGCAACAGGGGCTTTTATCGGGACGCCCGCGTCCATAAGCGCAAGAGTAGAGCCGCATATCGAGCCCTGAGAGGTAGAACCGTTGGAGGAAAGCACCTCTGAAACCACACGGATAGCGTACGGAAACTCCTCAACTGAAGGGAGCACCGGTACAAGCGCCTTTTCAGCCAGAGCGCCGTGTCCTATTTCGCGCCTTCCCGGACCGCGGGAAGGCTTTGTCTCGCCTACCGAGTAGGACGGGAAGTTGTAATGGTGGATATATCTCTTCTCAGTTTCCTCATCGATACCGTCCAGTTTTTGAGCGTCGCTCACAGGACCGAGAGTTACTACCGAAAGAACCTGAGTCTGTCCTCTTGTGAAAAGTCCCGAGCCGTGAACTCTTGGCAGAACAGCCACCTCGGCGGCAAGCGGACGGATCTGGTCAAGGGTTCTTCCGTCAACGCGCTTGCCCTCATACAGCCAGTTCCTTACTATCTTCTTCTGGAGCTTATAGATGCACTCGTCTATCATTGCTGTCTGCTCGGGATACTGCTCGTCGAACTTAGCATGCACAGCGTCTACGATAGGCTGAAGCCTTGCTTCTCTTATATTCTTGTCGTCGGTGTCAAGAGCTGCCTTTACATCCTCCTCGGCCATATCCTCGATAGCCGCAAACAAATCGTGATCAACCTCCATAGACTCAAACTCAAACTTCGGCTTTCCTATTTCAGCCTTGATGGAGTTTATAAACTCAACCATCCTGCGTATCTCGACATGTCCCGCCTTGATAGCGTCCAGCATGGTCTTATCGTCTACTTCGTCAGCCCCCGCCTCTATCATTACTATCTTTTTCATAGTACCGGCCACGGTGAGATTTAAATGATTTTTAGCCCTCTGCTCAAGCGTCGGGTTCAAAACTATCTCGCCGTCTACAAGCCCTACGCTCACGCCGGCTATAGGTCCCGCCCACGGAATATCGGAAATGGAAATAGCGATAGAGGTCGCAAGCATTCCAGCAATTTCAGGCGAGCAGTCCGGATCGACCGCCATTACTGTCATAACAACGCTCACGTCGTTTCTCATATCCTTGGGGAACAGGGGGCGTATAGGTCTGTCTACCATTCTCGAGGTCAGTATTGCCTTGTCGGACGGCTTGCCCTCGCGCTTTGTATACGAACCGGGTATTCTGCCGACAGAGTAAAGCTTTTCCTCATAGTCTACCGACAAAGGGAAAAAGTCCACTCCCTCGCGCGGCTTCGGAGACGCGGTCACATTAGCCATAACCACAGTTTCTCCGTATCTTACCCAGCAGGAGCCGTTTGAAAGCTCGCAGGTCTTGCCGGTCTCAACGACAAGCGGACGTCCCGCAAAGGTAGTCTCATATTTTCTGTACTTGTCGAATTTCTTAATTTCAGACATCGCCATAAGATAAAAACCTCCGTTTAAAAATATTATATTTGTATTTTCAAGCGGCAGTTTTAGCAATAAGCTAAACCATTTCATCATTTTAAAATAGCTTAACTTATTACTAAAAAACCACCCCTGAAAATACGCCAAAAGGCAGATAGCATAAAACTGCTCCTGCCTTTTGAGTACATGTTTATTACTTTCTCAAGCCGAGCTTTTCAACAATTGCACGGTAACGGTTGATATCGGTCTTCTGAAGATAGTTCAGAAGATTGCGCCTGCGTCCAACCATCTTAAGAAGCCCTCTTCTGGAGTGATGGTCGTTCTTGTGAGACTTGAGATGCTCGGTAAGGTCGGATATCCTCTTTGTGAGAATAGCTATCTGAACCTCCGGCGAGCCGGTATCGCTTTCTGAAAGCTTATTAGCTTCGATAATAGCTCTCTTTTCTTCCTTAAGCAGCATTGTTTATACCTCTTTCTTAACTATTTCCGTCAGCATAGGCAGCGGCAGGTACTTTCCTTGACAAAGGCTTAACCCGCTGTCAGTGTCTGCGGTTGATTATTATACGTATGCAGCTTTGCACACACACATACATAATATCACACCAAAAGACGTTTGTAAAGTAGGTTTTTAAAATTTCCAAAGCTTTTTCTTCTAAACTACGCCCAGCTTATTGACTACCGCATATATTTATGCTAAATTAATTTGGTTCGCGTGCATATTGATATTACAATATATGCACGGCAAAGTCAACATAATAAATAATAAAGAGGCAATGGCAATATGGCTGTATCCGTTATAATCAACTTTATCAAAAAGAACACAGTGATGTGCGTGGCGCTGCTGGCTGCGCTTATAACTTCATTTATAGTCCCTGTGGACGCGGAATACCTCGGGTACTTCGACTACAAAACCCTTGCGTGCCTGTTCAGCGTTTTAGCCGTGGTATGCGCGCTCAAGGACGTAAATTTCTTTTACATAATCGCGCAGAAAACCGTTCAGAAGTTCAAAAGCCTGCGAATCTGCGTACTGGTGCTTGTGTACATAACATTTATCGGCTCAATGTTCATAGCCAACGACATGGCGCTTTTGACGTTTTTGCCGCTCGGATACTTCGTTTTATCCTCGACGGGACAGCAAAGGTACATGGCGTACGTCTTTATACTCCAAAACGTCGCCGCAAATCTCGGCGGAATGCTCACCCCGTTCGGGAATCCGCAGAATCTCTACCTTTACACCAAGTTTGAAATACCAAACCTCGAGTTCATGAAAATCATGGCTCCGTCGTTTTTGCTTGCGATAGCAATTATTACGGTTTGCTGCGTCGTTCTTCCGGCGGAAAAGCTCAGCCTGGATGGCAGCGCCCCCAAAATAAATGTGAAGCGCACGGCGTTTTATCTTGTTTTGTTCGTTTTGTCTATCGCGATGGTGTTCAGAGGGGTACCGTATCAGCTTGGCCTTGTGATAATTATTGCCTCGCTCATCTTCGCTGACCGCCATGCCCTGGCAAGCGTTGACTACCCTCTGCTTCTGACCTTTGTATTCTTCTTCATCTTTGCCGGAAATATGGCGAGGATACAGCCGGTGGTCACGCTTTTGTCCTCTCTTCTGAAAAAGAGCACTCTCCTGTTCAGCGTGATAAGCTGTCAGTTTATAAGCAACGTCCCATCCGCGATACTTCTTTCCGGCTTTACTGACAACTACGCCGACCTGCTTGTAGGCGTAAATATCGGCGGCGTAGGCACTATAATAGCCTCGCTGGCAAGCATTATAACCTTCAGGGAATATCACAAGCACAACCCCGGAAAGACATTGCGATACCTTGCCGAATTTTCCGTTATCAACTTCGGATTCCTCATAGTCCTCACGGCGTTCCAGATGGCAATAGACGCGCTGGCGGCGTGACAAACGCAAAGCAACGGCAAAACCGCAGCCCGTGCAGCTTAAAAGCTGCACGGGCTTTATGCGTACTTTAATCTTTCCTATTCAGTTTTTCCAGGGACTCCTCGTATTCCTTACGGTATTTGTCCTCCTTCTCGTCGCGGAGGAACTTTCTTCTCGCGTAGGTCTGGTCGTCCAGATTTCCGGCAAGATAATTTTCCTCGTTGGTAAACGCAGCGTTGTCAAGCATGGCGTTCAATACGCGCTCGCGGTCGTCAAGACTTCTGACCCTCTTTTCGTACTCAGTCTGAAGCCTTTTGCGCTCAGCCTCGTTCTGACGCTGCTGCTCTTCCTGCTCCTCGCGCAGCTCTTCCTCCTGTTCAAGCTTTTTCCTGAGCTCCTCGACACGCTGTTTTTCATAAAACCTTTTGTCCTCGATTTCCCTTTCGAGAACTTTCTCGCAGGTGCTGTCTGTCTGGGGATCTCTCATAGAGTACGGGATATTATCGTAAAAGTCCGTTCTGAACTTCATTGCCTCGATAAAGACAAAGCCAAAGTTTTTGCCCAGTCCGCGGCTTATTAAGACCTCGATTATCCTGTCGATGTCCTCTTTCGCTCTGCCATACTTCCCGTTTTTGACCCAGAAAGCAAAGGCGTATATGTGCGTGGAATAGGCGTATCTTATCCATTCTCTTCGATAATCCTTGTCATACCAGTAATTACCCCGTTTTATTTTGCTCCACTTGTCAACTTCTATGGAGTGCGGTCTGAACATTTCCCATTTGTTCTTTTTAAACTCCTGATACATGCAGTCCGCGACATGCTGGACAAGCAGCCCCTCCGAAATGCTTGCCTTGGCTTCATGCGCATTGTCGTATGCCGAAGAGTCAAACATAATATCCCAAGCAGTCTCAAAATCATCGGGTATGGAATATATTTTGCCATCGGGGCCTTCCATTTCAATAGCGCCTTCTGTCATGCTGTAAACAGCTTTTTTCGCCTTATCCTTGGCATGGCTGCGCATGGATGCCATGTAGGCAAAAATTATAATGTACACCACGATGCACACGATCACAAAAACTACATTGGCTGTACCCGTCTCGAGAAACTCGGCGGGAGTCACAAACGTTCCATCGTCGCGCATGAAAATATTTATAATAAACGTAATAAAGCAGCCTGCAGTTCCAATCAGCAGATTTATTCGCCTTTGGGTCTTTTCCCTGTCAGAGTCGAGCGGGTTAGGCATGGAAAACCACATGTTTACCACCATCGCCACAGGGGTCACAAAGAAGAACGCCGCGCCCCAGTACCATACCCAGTTGAGCAGGCAGCTCAGGACAAACAGCGCCACCGAAAACACAAACCCAAATACGCCGTATCCCGTGCCGCTCTTCTTTTTGAAAATCGGGACAAATTTCTTTGAACTCATTTTATGCACTCCCATTTCCGCCGCCTGATCGCGGCTTAGATCCGGCTTCGGGAGGCAAAATGCGCTCCGTCAGCCGCGCCGGAAATGCCGAACGTTCGGCTGATATTATTTTGACACCGCCATCTTTGCGGCCGCATATGTGTTTCTCATGAGCATGGCAATCGTCATCGGGCCTACGCCTCCCGGAACGGGGGTTATGTATCCCGCAACCTTTGAGACCTCGTTAAAATCGACGTCGCCGCAGAGCTTGCCGTTTTCGTCCCTGTCCATGCCGACGTCTATCACGACCGCGCCCTCTTTAACCATGTCTGCCTTTATCATCTTTGCCTTTCCCGTCGCAACGACAAGTATGTCCGCCTCAAGACATTCCTTCTTCAGATCCTGCGTCCTCGAGTGGCAGATAGTAACGGTACCGTTGGCGTGGAGCAAAAGCATAGCCATAGGCTTGCCGACGATATTGCTTCTTCCGACTACAACGCATTTCTTTCCCGCAACATCCACACCGGTGGATTTTATGAGCTCCATAATGCCCGCCGGAGTGCAGGGAAGGAAGTTATAGTCGCCCGTCATAATCCTTCCGACGTTCACGGGGTGGAAAGCGTCTACGTCCTTGAGCGGAGAGATAGTCTCTATGACCGCCTTTTCGTCGATGTGTCTCGGCAGAGGGAGCTGGCAGAGTATGCCGTGTACGTTCGGATCTCTATTTAGCTTCTCTATAAGCTCCTTGAGGACTACCTCGGGGGTTTCATCCGGCATAAGGTATTCAAACGACTTGAAACCGACCTCCTCGCACGCTTTTTTCTTGTTCCTGACGTAAATCTTTGACGCAGGGTCTTCTCCGACTAAAATTACCGCCAGACCCGGCGTTACGCCTGTATTCATGATAAATCTTTTTGTATCGATTTTGATTTCCTCTCGTATTTTCGCAGAAATCGCTTTTCCGTCAATAATAACAGCCATAATTTCCTCCTCCGATGTCCGTAAATTCCTGTTCTTCTTAAATATAAGCCCGCCGACAATGATGTTCACTGCCGGCGCTGCTTTTTAACTATTTGTTTTTCCCGCCGCCGTCAGCAGTATTGCCTGATCCGTCGTTTTCGGACTCTTTCGCGCCCTCATCTTCGCCGGTCGAAGTGCTTACATCAGATGACGCCTTGCTTACATCAGATGAAGCTTCGCTTACGTCGGACTGCTCTCCGCCCGGTTTAGCATCACCCGTCGCGTCGTCCGCCGCCTTGTCGCAGCCTTCGGTATCAGACGCATCTCCGTCTGCCGAAGTGTCAGCCGCCGTATCTGCGTCCGCCGCATCGTCCGCGAGGATATGCTCGTCAACCTCGTCGTCGGCGTGCTTGCCGTGCCTTCTCTTTGATTTAAGCACCTTTTCGTCGTACAGCCTCAGCAGCTCCCTGGACTCCTCGGTATCGCGGTACAGGACATACCCGCCCTTTTTCTTCATCGTGGCGTACATATATATGAGCACAGCCGCGGCAAATATTACGCAGGTACCCGCGACAAGCTGCGAAACCTTGAGCTTCAGCGTCGCGGTGTTAATCAGATACAGGCTGTCCGTCCTGAGAGCCTCTATCCAGAAGCGTCCAAGACCGTACCACCCGATGTACATCAAAAACAGCTCGCCGTCGAACTTTCTGTGCTTGGAGTAGAAGTGGATTATCAAAAATCCGATAAGACACCACAGCGACTCATACAAAAAGCAGGGGTGCGCCGTAAGGTCGAGCGCGCGGTTTGCGACAATGCTCACATTGTCGGGATAGTAAAAATGATAAAGCTCCGTAAGTATGCTTTTTGAGGTCATTCCCCACGGCAGGGAGGTCTTTGAGCCGAACGCCTCCTGGTTGAAGAAGTTGCCCCAGCGGCCTATGCACTGTCCGATAAGGAATCCCATTCCCGCAAGGTCCAAAAGCGGGGCCAGGCGGACCTTTCGTATCTTGGCCATTATCACTCCGAACAGCACCGCACCTATGACTCCGCCGTATATGGCAAGTCCGCCGTCGCGTATGCTGAGCGCGGCCATAAGGTCAAATGTGCCCTCGTCGGTGAGGTAGTTGTCAAGGCTGAATATTACATAGTACGCCCTCGCGCCTATAATTCCTCCGACAAACCCCGCGAGCACGGTATCGGTAAACCTGTCCGGCTCAAGTCCGAACTTGCGCACCCTTCTGTATGCATATATCATTGCCAAAACCATTCCGAGAGCTATGAGGAAGCCATACCAGTAAATTTCAAGGTTAAGTCCCGGAATAGTCACCATTACGTTGTCGATTTTTATTCCGTCCGGAAAAAGGCTGCTGTTGGGGAAGTATATTACCCCTCCCTCGCTGTCCAAAAGCTCACGGACAAAGTCAGCCGTCATCGCTAATAACATTTAAATGTACCGCCCTTCTTTATTGGGTATTATTCTAACGGCTCAACAACCGAGAGAGAAGAATTTTCAACGCGCAAAAGCTCGCCAATTGCCCCTGTAACGTCCTCGTAGCTTACGGACGCAAGTGTTTCTATCGCGTCGAACGGCTCGCTTTGCGTCATATAGGCGTTGAGCATCAGCGAAGCGCAGCTTTCAACGTTCCCGAACGCCCTTATCGCAGACGCATAGCGCGACTTCTTTATGTCGTTGAACTCGTCGCGGCTGATTCCCTCGCGCTTAACCCTTTCGACCTCTTCGTTTACAAGCTGTCTCAGCTTTTGCGGGTCCTTTGATTCGCCCTCAAGGACGTTTGCAAAATATCCGTCGCCGTCGAAGGTCTCCGTTCCGAAGCTTGAGTTTATAAGACCAGCCTCAAGGTTTTTCTTGTAAAACTCAGAGGTCGGACCGAAAACAAGGTCCATCAAAATCGCGCTTACATATTCCTTCTTAATCATTTCCCTGCCGATGCAGGGGCTTGCCTTAAATCCCAGCGCAAAAAGCGGCACGCCTACCGGCATTTTACAGCTGTATTCGCTATTAGCGACCCCAGACGGCTCGTCTGGGAACACAGACCTCAGCTCAAAGTCCTCACAGGGCTTTAACAGCCTGTCCGCCACCTCGAGCACATCGTCTACCCTGCAGTTTCCAGCAACGGACAAAACCATGTTGTGCAGGTTATAGAAGGTGTAGTAGCAGCGGTAAAGAAGCTCCGCGTCAATTTTAGCTATCGAATCTACCGTTCCGGCTATCTCTATCCTGACAGGGTGCTTTGAGTACATCGCCCTGAGAAGATTGAAAAACACCGCGCGGTAAGGGTTGTCCTCGCACATCTTTATCTCCTGGCCGATGATTCCCTGCTCCTTGGCAACCGTCTCCTGGGTAAAATAAGGCTTCTGCACAAAATCAAGAAGTATGGAAAGCGACTCCTTAAAATTGGCGGTACAGCTGAACAGATACGCCGTTCTGCCAAATGATGTGTAGGCGTTTCCGCTTGCTCCGGTTTTGGCGTAAAGCTCGAACACGTCGCAGTCCTCGTTTTCAAACAGCTTGTGCTCCAGAAAATGCGCTATGCCCTCCGGTACAGTGACAAAATCCGCATCCTTTTTTGTCTTAAAAGTGGTGTTTACAGAGCCGTACTTTGTTCCGAACAAAGCGTAGGCGGTGTTGTAGCCCTCCATCTCCATGACATAGATGGAAAGTCCGGAGGGATGCTTGATATAGTAATACTTTTCGCCGGTTCTTTCGTTGACGATAAGCTGCTTTTCATAGTTCATATTACTGCTCTCCTGTATTCTTGAGTACAAATACCGTATCCAGCTTCATGCTCTTTGCAAGAGCCGTGACGTCTTCGCGGGTAACGCCGTTAAGCTTTTCGATATATTCGTCCGGCGTGAGTATTTCCCCGCGCTGCTCACATCCGAAGTACCACCTGTCGATGGAAGATATCCTGTCCTCAGAGGAGCTTAGCGAGTTTGTCAAAAACAGCTTTGCATTTGCAAGCTCTTCGTCGGTATAATCGCCGTTTGCCATCAAAGAAAGCTGACGAATTATCTCGTCGCGGGCCTTGTCGATATTTTCAAACTCAACCGCGCTGACAACAAACAAAGTTCCCTTTGTCTCAGAGTAGATTGACTGGCAGAAGTAGCACAGGCTCATCTTTTCCCTGACGTTGGCAAAGAGCTTTGAAAACGGCGAGCCGCCGTAAATACAGGACATGACCTGCGCCGTGCGAAGGTCGTATCTGTCCGGCTTGAACGCCATTACAAGGTTAGCCTGCGAAACGTTCATGAGCTTTTGAGCGTACTCGGGCTCGGGCTTTACCCTGCTGTAGCTTAAGTAGACGGGGTTAAGCCAGCTTTGTCTGTCGGTCTTGAACGCGTCGCGAAGCATTTTTTCGGCGTCGTCAAAGTCGCCGTGCCCGCAAAGCGATATCTCTATTTTCGCTTCTTTCAAAAGCCTTTTATATGCCTCGTACGCTTCCCCGGCAGATACCTTCTCGACTTGTTCCCTTGTCCCGTAGTACTTGCACGCGCTTGACTCTCCCTTATAAACCGTCTCGTAGGAGAGATTTAAAGCGTAGGACACCTTGTCATTTATTTCAGCGTCGATGGCGTCGAGCAGGTCGCTTCTTCTCATTTCAAACTCCGCCTGAGCAAAGCCTCCGTTCTCAATTGCAGGCTCAAAAATACATCCCAAAAGTATCTTCGCAGCTTCAAGAGAAATTTTGTCGCCGTCAAGCGCATAAACGTCGGAAAGATAGTCTATGCACACCATTATCTCATATATGTCTCCCTTTTGCGACGCTGCGCCGGAAATGTTGGTTCCGTAAAGCGCGCTCAGCTTTTTATTTAGCTGAGTACCGGTCGGGTACTCACTGCTGCAGGAGGTTATCACAGATGGTATAAGCGCCAGAGCCGCGGCGTCAGAGCTTTTATACTCGGTCAGAAACCTGACAAATACGGTATTTGTCTTAAATTTTGGATTTGACATGCGGGACAAAGAAACTCCCCCGCCAAGCTCCATCCTTTCATATGCTGTTTGCAATAGGATTCACCTCATTGTCACAATAAAATAGATATTTGTATTCTACCACAGGATACCGATTTATGCAAGTGGCGCACAGCTAAAGAAAAGATTAATCTGCTGAGCGCACAAACTTTAAAAAAATCCTCCGCTCTGATTAGCGAAGGATTTTAAATTATTCAAATGCATTTACGCGTGAGTTTGAACCTGAGGCTGACCGGAAGCCGCTGCAGCCTTTTTGTCGTCGCGCTTGAACAGAACCTTTAAAAGTATCGGGGTTATAAGCGACGAAACAAGTATCAGCATGATTACGGCTGTAAAGTACCTGTCGTCCAAAAGTCCCGCGTCGAGTCCCTTCTGCGAAACGACAAGCGCGACCTCGCCCCTCGTCATCATTCCTACTCCAACCTTTATGGAGTCATTCCAGTTCATGCCGAAGGCTTTCGCGGTAAGTCCGCAGCCGATAATTTTGGTCACAAGTCCGACAAGCACGAAGCATATCGAGAACATGAGCAGTTCAACGTCAAAGTCGGTAATCTGCGACTGGATTCCGATGCTTGCAAAGAATATCGGTCCGAAGAACAAATACGAGCTTACATCCATCTTTTCGTTTATATACTTTGAATCCTTAAGGTTGCAAAGTATTATACCTGCGACATATGCTCCGGTGATATCCGCAACGCCGAAGAACCTATCCGATATGTAAGCCATCGCCAGGCAGAGCGCAAGACCCATTATAGGTATTCTTCTCTGATGAGGATAGCGTTTGTCCAAGAACTTGAACAGGTAGTATACAGCTATTCCCACGGTACAGCAGAATACTATAAACAGCAGCGTTTTCAGCATTACCTCTCCGACTCCCGCGTCAGAGCTGCTGCCGTCGCCGGTAAGACCTATTACAAACGTCAAAACGATGATTCCTATAACGTCGTCTATTACCGCCGCGCCTGTTATTATCGTTCCGACGCGCCCCTCCAGCTTTCCAAGCTCCTTAAGCGTTTCGACTGTAATGCTGACGGAGGTTGCGGTCAGTATCGTTCCGATAAACAGAGCCTTATAGAATCCCTGAGAGCCTATTGCGTCAAAGCCGTAGAAGCAGGAGTAAAGCAGCGTTCCGCCGATAAGCGGCACAAGCACTCCCACGCACGCCACGACAAACGCTATCGGCCCTGATTTTATAAGGTCCTTCATATTCGTAGTCAGTCCCGCCATAAACATCAGAAGCACTACGCCTATTTCAGCGGAAATGTCAAGATAGTCCGACGAGCCTACGATACCGAGCAAATTCGGACCTATCAGAAGTCCGGCAACGATTTCTCCTACTACCTGCGGTATTCCAAACCTTTTTGCCAGAACGCCCAGCAGCTTAGCGGTAATCAGAATTATCGCCAGGTCGCGAAAAATATCTATTGCGTTCATAAAAAAAATCACCTTCTACGCCTTAATAAACCATTCATAATTTTTATACGCTATATTATACTCGCAATTTTTCGGTTTTCAAGGAATTTTAAAAATTCAGTTGAATAGCAACAAAAAATCTAATATAATGTACACAAATCTTATCAAATCATCGGGGGCAGGTTGTGTTCAGCATTGAATATTTCTCGTCATTGACACCATATATTGATGTCCTTAAAAACTCGCCGCTTCCCATCTTCATATACGGGATGGGCGACGGCTGCGCAAAGCTTGCGGGAATTTTTGAGCGGTACAAGATCCCCTGCGCGGGTATTTTCGCGAGCGATGAATTTGTGCGCGACAAGACGTTTCTCGGCCACAAAATCCGCCGTCTTGCCGATATAGAGCGGCAGGTGGAGGATTTTATAATCGTGCTTGCCTTCGGCGCGGGCTACGCCTCCTTGATAGAAAAAATAGACCGCATAGCCAAAAGGCACAGGCTGATCGTCCCTGACATGCCGGTTGTTGGCGACGGATTGTTTACAATAGACTATCTTCAGGAAAACTTCGGCTCGCTTGAAGCGGTATACCGCCTGCTTGCCGACAGCCGCTCGCGGCTCTGCTACGAAAGCCTCATAGAATACCGCATAACCGGCGACATAAGCTGCCTTAAACGGTGTGAGACAAGCCGAGTGGAAGCGTATTCGCTCCTCAGGCTTGGAACCGGCGAAATATATGCAGACCTCGGAGCATATACAGGCGATACCGTAGCGGAGTTTGCATCAGCCGTAAAGGGAAAGTACCTGCGCATATACGCAGTGGAGCCTGACCGCCGCAATTTCAGAAAGCTCACGGAAAACACCTCAGGCATGCCGTCGGTCACGGCGGTAAACGCTGCGGCGGGAGACTTTTGCGGAGCTGTCACGGTAGCCAAAGGCGGGGGCAGAATGATAAAAAAAAGTGAAAGCGGAATATCTGTTCCGCAGGTCACGCTCGACTCGGTGCTGGGCGGAGAAGGCTGCACATATATCAAATACGACGTCGAGGGCGCCGAGATGCAGGCTCTCAGAGGTTCTGGGCGCACTATTGCAAAATATAAGCCCAAGCTTAACGTTGCGCTGTACCACAGAGTGGATGACATATTTAAAATACCGCTTTACGTTCATTCCATGCTTCCTGAACACAGGCTTTATATAAGGCATTTTCCTTACTATCCCGCGTGGGACACGAACCTTTACGCAGTTCCCGCCATATGATGTAACAGTATCGTTACCCGCGCCGGAGCGTCTGTAACCAAGTTGTCACCTGCCTGTAATTGGTTTGTTCTTGAATTGCGCCTTATGTGTGGTAAAATGAAATTGTAAACAGAAGACACAGGAAGACGGGGTGACACAGATGAGTAAAAACAAAATTCGGGTTATTTCGGCGCTGCTGATAGGTATAATGATAGTATGCATCATGGCGGCATGCGGGCAAATCCAGGACGAGCCTTCGCAAAGCGGCTCACAGGAGCAGCAAAGCGGCTCGCAGGATGTTACAGTGCCTGCAACAGACTCACCTGACGTTACCGAGCCTCCCGCCGGTACAGAGCCTGTTGCAGACACTCAGCCGCCGGCGACTGCAGAGGAAGCAACAACCACTGAACCGCAGACAGAAGAGCCCATAACAACTACCGAACCCGCAGATTCTGAAGAGCAGGTTTCTCAGAGCACAGACTCAGCTTCGCAAAGTACAGGCTCAAACGTTTACGAAAAAATAGTGAGCGCTGCAACAGAGCAGATTGGAGTTCCGTTTACATTGGGAGGGTCCAGCCCGGAGGACGGATTTGATACCTCAGGTCTTACATACTACTGCGTAAACGCTGCGGGCGTGGATTTTCCGAGAAGCCTTAAGGACCAGCTTGGGAGCGGTCAGGAAATCCCCTACAG
Organism: Candidatus Faeciplasma sp.; assembly: GCA_048393055.1. GTDB lineage: Bacteria > Bacillota > Clostridia > Oscillospirales > Ruminococcaceae > Faeciplasma. The sequence goes on along the minus strand of DBFJJS010000004.1, from coordinate 61,919 downwards.
TGAGCTGCAAGCTGGAGACCTTGTCTACTTTGCCGCTGAAGAGGGCGGCGAAGCAAGCTTCTGCGGAGTATACGTAGGCGGCGGATTGATGATATACGCCCCCGTTCCGGACGACTTTGTAAAGACTGCAAACATCACTACAAACTACTGGACAACGCATTTTGTAACAGGCATACGTGTAAGCGCTTCTTACGCGCAGTAGCATGCCATAAAAATAGCAGGCTATAAAATAGCTAAGCTATAAAATAGACAGACATCTTCATATTTTTTCCTCCACAAATATATACAGACAAAAGCCTGAAAAAAGGACGTTTCTGTTCGCGGAAGCGTCCTTTGGCTTTTTTTATAATCTTTTTCTACCCTCAGATATAATTTGAGTGCATAAGGTATAATTTGCACTCGTCGTGTTGACAGAAAAAAACGTTTGTGCTATCCTTGATATCAATAAAACAGGGGAGCTCGTAGACGGGCTGAGAGGAAGCGGACTGACGCTTCGACCCATAACCTGATTCGGATAATGCCGACGTAGGGCGACCTGATGATTTTTCAGGTGACCACATAACGCTTGTTTTGCCCCGGAATATCCCTTCCGGGGCTTTTGCATATGCGAAAAAGGCTGTTTTAAATTCACAAACAGGAGATATGAAAAAATGCGCAACAAAAATCTTTTGGCTCTTACCGAGAGTGCGATAATGATCGCTCTTGCCACTGTGCTGAGCCTCATCAAAATAGTTGACCTGCCGTACGGCGGCTCGGTGACGATAGCATCCATGCTTCCGGTAGCGATAATAGCATACCGCCACGGTATGGGCTGGGGTCTCGGAGCTGGATTTGTATACGGAATAGTACAGCAGCTTCTGGGTCTTAACAGCCTCAGCTGGGTAACAGGCTGGCAGAGCATACTGGCCGTCGTGCTTCTTGACTACATTATAGCCTTTACGGTAATAGGCTTTGCGGGAGTTTTCCGCCGCTCCGTAAAGAACCAGGCGGCGGCTCTGACGCTGGGATGCCTTTTAGTATGCATACTTCGCTATGCGTGCCACGTCGTTTCCGGCGCAACCGTTTGGGCGGGTCTTTCGATCCCCACTCAGGACGCGCTCATTTATTCCTTCATATACAATGCGACCTACATGCTTCCTGAGGCTATTGTCACAATAATTGCGGCTCTCTACCTCGGCTCTACCGTCGACTTCCGCGCGGGCGCTCTCACAAGGCTTCGCAGCGAAGGCAAGTCAAAGGCAAAGGCGTGGACGCTTCCCGTCGCGGGGCTTCTGGTCGCCGCTGCCGTTATCTACGACGTCGCCGCCGTGTTCTCTCACCTTCAGGACGCCGAAACCGGCGAGTTTGCAATAGCTCAGATTTCAGAGGTAAACTGGACTTCTGTTATCATCGTCACAGCCGCCGCAGCTGTTATTGCGGTGGCGCTTGTCATCTTCGGGAATGCGTCTAACGCCGAAAGAGACGAAATTAATCGGGAATAGGAAAAATATGAAAGCCGTTATACTGACCCCGTATCATGAAAAAGCGTTTGAAAAAGACCTTATATACGGCGCAGACCTGATTATATGCGCAGATTCCGCCTATGTCGAGGCGCGAAGGCACGGTATCGCAGCGGACGTTATCATAGGTGATTTTGACCACGACGGTCTTCCCGCCGCAGAAGGCGGAAACGTCATAACAGTTCCCAGCGAAAAGGACGATACCGACACCATGCTCTGCATAAAATACGCTATAGACGCCGGCACAGACGAAATAATAATAGCCGGCGGAATAGGAGGCAGGCTTGACCACACCGTGGCTAACCTTCAGTCCCTTGCCTACGCTCAGTCGCACGGCGTAAAGGCGTCCATTACGGACGGTCAAAATACCGCCTATATGATATCTAAAGCCGCGATGATACCGTATAAGCCGCATTCATACCTTTCGCTGTTTGCTTACGGCGGAGCGGCGGGCGGAGTGTCGGTATCAGGCGTGCGCTACCCGCTTGATAACGCCGAGCTTACAGCCGACTTCCCTCTCGGCGTCAGCAACGAAATAGTAGATGATTTCGCAAAAATAGAGGTCAAAAGCGGACGGCTGCTTATTGTCCAGTCCCAAAAGGACATATAAAAATTCAGCATACAGCTCCCTTCTCACCCGAGCAGGGAGCTTTTGCATGTCAAACTGTAATCAAATCTTAATCTATTTGACCTTTAAATCCCTTTTAAAACCTGCTATACTATTTACAATTATAAAGAAACGTAAACTATACGCACGGCGACAAAGAAAGGACCGTTTTACCATGCGCAAGCTCCTCAGTTTGCTTATCTGCATATGTTTTGTAAGCGTTATTGCGGCAGTGCCGGTAAGCGCAATCACATTCTCCCCTCCGAGCGATACGGTAATATACTCGGAGGCCGCTTATCTTGTAAACCTCGACACAAACGAGGTGGTGTATGAAAAGAACGCCGACAAGCAGCTCGTTCCGGCATCGCTGACAAAAATCATGACAGCCATTATACTTTTAGAGGAGTATAAGGACAATATAGCTGCACTTTCCACTACATATGTTTCCGGGACCTCGGCATGCTTTGACGAGCTTTATATGACAGGCGCGTCCACAGCCGACATACGCATAGGCGAAAAGGTCTCATATAAGGACCTGCTTTACGCCATGATGCTTCGCTCGGCATGCGAGGCGGCTAATATCATAGCGTATAATATCGGCGGAAGTCTTGAAAACTTTGCCCAGATGATGAACGACAAGGCCGCAGAGCTCGGCTGTACCAACACCCACTTCACCAACGCGCACGGGCTATTCTGGGAAAACCACTACACCACCGCCCACGACATGGCTATCATCACAGAGTACGCCATGACGCTTCCGATGTTCACGGAAATAGCCTGCACCCCGGAATACACAATGGAGGCGACAAGCTATCACCCCGAGCCGAGGACAATAGATCACACAAATTATATGATGTCCCGCACAAACGGCGGCGACTATTACTATGAATATGTAAAGGGAATAAAGACCGGGACTCTCGACGAGGCTGGGCGCTGCCTTGCTTCCCTTGCATATAAGGACGGCTACAGCTACCTCCTTATAACCATGAACGCCCCACAACAGGACGAAAACGGAAACAACGTCTTTTATAACTTTATCGACGCAAAAACCATCTACGAATGGGCATTTAACAATCTTGAATACACCGATATAGTGCTCACCGCGGAGGAAAAAGCGGAAGTGCCGGTCCAATACGGAGAGGAACAGGATTTTGTAATCGTAAGACCGGCGCAATCATTATCGATGATATGGAACAAAAGCATACCATTAAGCTCGATACATCAGGAGATAACGCTTGATGAAAATATTGTTGCTCCCGTGAACCAGGGCGACAAGCTTGGGACTCTCACCCTTTCATACGGCGGCGAGACGCTCGCGGTAATAGACCTTGTTTCCACCTCCAGCCTTTCGCGCTCTGAAAGCGAGGAGCTGATGACGGTGGCAAAAAGCTTTATCGGCTCTTCGGAATTTTACACCGCTCTTATGTGGTCCGCCGGATTTTTTCTTGTCTATACTGTACTGATAATAATACTTAAAATAGTTTTCTACAATCAAAATAAAAAACGCTCGAGACTTTATACAGTTTCTAAAAAGAGAAGATAACTCATAAATCAAAAAGCCGGATAAGAATGCTTATCCGGCTTTTTGCGCATGTTTTCACAGCAAGGTGTTGTCATAGCTTATTTTGGCGGGAACTATCGGGTTTTTCAGGCTCAGCCTTCCTTCCTCCTGCCTTATTCCCAGGATGTCCTCGGTAAGCGCCCTGTAATACCACGCCGCAGAGCCGGTGTATATAGACCACCCGCCCCTTGAATAGCAGCTTTTGCTCGCGTAGACGTCGGCGCAAACATAATACGGCTCGACCTTGTATCTTTTGTATCCCCCGTCGCGCGAATGGGTTATGGGGTTTATGGCGTGAAGCATGTTTTTTCCCTCGTCTGAAAGCCCTGCCCGAAGAGCTGCCATGCCGAGCCAGATAGCCGCGTGAGTGTACTGACCGCCGTTTTCCCTCAGCCCCTGCGGGTAATGGCTTATATATCCGACGTTGGGCTTAAAATCGCGGTCAAACGCAGGCGTAAACAGCTTTATCACGCCTCTTTTCAGGTCTGCAAGCCGGTCATATGCCGCAAGCAGGGCGTTCTTAGTAAATTCTGCGTCCTTAAGCTCTGCAAACTGCGCAAACGACTGCGCTATCGAATCTATTTGACACGCCTTTGACCGCACTGAGCCAAGAACGGTACCGTCGTCCGCATAGGCGCGCCTGTACCAGCCGTCGTCTTTTCCGTTTTTGACTATTGATAGCTCCAGCTCGTCTGCGTATTTTTCCAAAAGAGACGAATATTCGCTGTCATACTCGCGGCACAGCTGCGCGAACCTGCGCAGGCAGAGGATATAAAACTCCGTAAGCCAGACGGACTCACCGTTTCCCATAGCTCCGAGCCTTGAAAATCCGTCGTTCCAGTCTCCTGTGCCTATCAGCATAAGACCGTTTGGACCGGTTTGACCGGCTCTGTAGTCGATGGCTTTCCTGCAATGCTCGTAAACGGTCTCTCTAAGCGACGTGCTGTATACCTCTCCGTAGCACTCATGCTGTCCCTCTTTAAGGCTTATGCCGGCGCAGTAGCTTACCTTGAGCCAGAGAATCGACCTGTCTCCTGTTTTTTTCACATACTCGCACACTGCATAGACAAGCCACAGGTTGTCGTCGGATATTTTAGTGCGTATGCCCTTTGATTTCTTGCCCGGAAGCATGTGCCACCAGTGCAGGACGTCTCCCTCCTCGAACTGAGCCCGGCATGCCCTGAGGATCTGAGAGCGGCACTCGGACGGGTTTTCCAAAAGTATCCCAACGGCGTCCTGAAGCTGATCTCGGAAGCCGTATGCGCCGGAGCACTGATAAAATCCGGCGCGCGCCCACATTCTCGCGTGAAGCGCCTGATACCTGAGCCATTCGTTCACCATTACGGTCAAATCCCTCTCGCAGCCGAATACCCTTAAGCTGTGTTCTTTGGTGCTTCGCTGCGGCGTGTAAAGGGACGGCATCATCAAAGCGGCTTTTTTGTCAAGAGCGTAGGATATATAAAAATCTATTGTTTTGCCTGCTTTAACTGAGCATATTGCCGCGGCAATTGGATCGGCGCAGGGCTTTACATTTTCACTCCAGTCCCCGCTCAAAAAGCCCTGCCTGTTTGTCGTGAAGCGGCAGTCCGAGCCGCACGAAACACCCATGTAGCCCTTCAGCGCAGAGGCGCAGCTCGAAAGAAGCAGCGTATTGTCCTTGACGCGCGGCATTATCATATGGGAACGGCTGCGCCCGTCATCAAGGCACGGCTCGCAGTAAAAGCTCAGCTCTGCGTCGGGATTGTCGCACCTGTCGAGTCTGACGCTTATTTTTGAGCACATTCCCTTATCCGATACGCTCGCTGTCACGCTGCCCCCGAAGCCGTCGCCCCTGAAAAAGTACTCCGCTTTATAGGGTGAAAATACCGCCGCCGCACCGTTTATAAGGTCGTAATAGCTTTGACCTATCCTCAGTATAAGACGCTCGCCCATATTGTCGCGGGAGGTATCGTTGTCCCAGGGAGTCAGCCTTAGCTGGCTTGAATTGAACGCATAGCTGAACCCTAGTGAGGAGTCGGAAACAAGCATTCCGAACTGCCTGTTTGAAAGGACGTGACACCACGGCAGCGGCGGTCTCTCGTTTATAACATAGCTGCCGTCTGTCGTAAATCCGCCGAGCGCGACGGGATAATCGACGCGCTGCGCTGCCGGACTCACTCCGCTTAATTTTATAACCTTGGGCTGTGTCTTACGCGAAGAAGGTTCACGATGCTCTATTATCTCGTCGTGGGATATGTGACAGGCGTACGCGCAAAGCAGGTCTACTATCTCGCGGCGGACTCTCGAAGCATCAACCGGCAGTATCCCTCCGGAAGAAAAAAGCATTCCCTCTACTCCCGAGTCTTTTGCAGCCTTGACCAGCATGGTGTAATGTGTTCTTTCGTATCTTCCGCCATCGTCGTACAAAACCGCAAGTTGGACCTTTATTCCGCTCAAAACAAGCTTGGAATATGCAGAAAGATACGCCGAGAGCTTTTCCTGGTCGTTTCTGTCGTTGAGCTTTAAAAGCATAAGCGGGATATCGGTGGAAACAGATATCTCCCACAGCGCATTAAGCTCCAAATGGTTTTCCGCGAGCGCCATATCTCTCTCTTCGCTGTCCTCCGGCTTAAAAAGAATCTTGGGAAGAAGCGCGTCGGCAAGGCGTCCGCCGGCACTGTCGGAGGACACCGACAGCATCTGCTGCGCGCCTTTTCTGCGCCTGAGCTCTGACGCCATGTTCACAAGCTCGTCCATGCTGTCGGCAGTAAGGATAAACATTGTGATTTCGGTTTCGGATTTCGGCGGTATGCAAAGAGGAGTTTTTATAAACACGCAGGGGTCGGGTTCGCTTATATAGCTCCTTTGTACCTCTCCCGCGCGTTTAAACAGTCCGGTAACTCCCTCGGGACGTTCAAGAACCTCCTCCCTGTCAAACGATACCGAGCCCAAAATGTCCTGAACGAACCCTATAGCCATACAAGCACCTACCGTTCCCTCTTTGCTGTCGTTGCGGGTAACGGTGACAATACCGTGCTCGCTGTCAAGATCCGCCTTGATGAACATTCTGTTGAACGCAGGGTGAGCGCGCTCCGCACCGTCATCCGCCATAGATGGCTCTATATAGCTGTAAAGCTCCGCCTGAACATCCTGAGAAGTGACGTTTTTTATGACAAAGCTTCTAAGCTCGCAGGGATAGGTCTTATGCAAAGCAACCTTCATCCCAGTCTGCAGCCTGTCTGTGTTTTTATAGTACGCAGCATAGCTATTGCCAAATTCACAGGACGCGCTGGACATATCAGGCTGGAGCGTAAACGAAACGGATTGTGCGCCGTCGCTTATTCCAAAGAAAGCGCCCTTTGGCCGCAGTATGTGGTCGCGTGTTCGGGTATAGACGTTTTTTCCCCGATAGGCGGCAATGGATATTCCCGAATCGGTGAGAACAAGGGAATATTCTCCGTTGCTCAAAAGCTTCGCCCTCGGTTCGAAAACAGAAATGCTGTCATAGCTTTCCGTTTCGTATTTTTCCTCCTGATCAAATCTATTTCTTGGTTTCAGGAGCATATTCTCATACACGTTTTCGTCCAGCCTCATTCTTTCCTGCAAAAGCTCCTGCGCTCCGACTACGTTTATATCCCTTGCAAACCTGCGCTGGAATATTCCGTCCTCAAGAATGTTAAGGCAGGCTATTATGCTCATACCCACATGATGGGACATATAGCTTTTTACCGCCGCAGGCTCTCCGTGTGCGTTCGGAGAGGTGAAATCAAGGGCCTCGTAGAAGCCGTATCTTGAATACATTCCGTACTTTTTCAGCCTTCTCAGGTTTTCCATGCCGGATTCCTCGGAGTACCCCATGGAAATATAGGTGGAATACGGAGAAACGACGTAATCCGCCTCCAGACCCCTTCTCAGACCGGTCTTTGGCACGCCGTGCGCCATATACCTGTATGACAGCTCGCTGTCAAAACCGTAATACCCGCTTTCGGATATGCCGTACGGACGCTTAAGGGAAGCGGCGTAGCTTTTTTGGCACCACAGCGCGTACCTTAGACTTTCGTGCTGTATAGAGCCTTCAGGGCTTTTTATAAACAGCTCCGGCATAAAATACTCAAACATCGTTCCGCTGTAGGATGCAGCCCCGCTGTAAATACCGTTTATAAGCATTGTTCTCGAAAGCCTGTACCAGTGACTTTTAGGCACCTGACGAGAGGCTATGGCGTAAAATGAGCCAAGGCGCGCCTCGCTCATAAGAAAATCATACCTTGAGGGGTCAAGTCGTCCGGTTTTAGGGTCTATGCCAATCGCCATAAGCCCCCTTACGCCGTCGTAAAAAATGCCGAGATCGGTATCTTTTATAAGCCGCTCTACCCTTTTGATAATCCCTTCAAGCTCGGGGCAGCGTGAAACATATTCTTTAAGCCCTTCGCTGAGCGTCACTAAAGAGCAGACGAAATTGGCGCTGTCAACGCTGGATACATAAGGATTAGGACATAGCCTGAGCGTCTTTGTTTCATACCAGTTGTAAAGATTTCCATGGTACTTTTCCATTTTTTCGACCGAGCCGAGCGTTAAGTCAAGGCGCTTAAAAAGGTTGTGCACGCTTATTAAGCGTCTGTCGCAGGCCGCCAACGCGGAAAGAAGATACATGCCGATGTTTGTCGGAGAAGTTCTGTGGCATATCCTGTAGACTGGAGAAAACTGCACGTTGTCAGGCGGAAGGCTGGAATCTGCCTCTGTGACATAGTCGGCAAAAAACTGCCACATCTTTGCCGTCTGTGCAGACAGCTCCCTCTTATCGCGCTCAGAAAGACCGCCAGGGCGCAGCTTTTCCCTGCGGCCGCCCATGATAAGCAGCACAGGCATAAGTCCAAACACAAGCCCAAACAGCCTGCATACATGGCTGTAGGACCATAAAAGACCGGCTCCCGCAATTTCCGAAATGAAAAAGAACATAACAGGGTCGTGATACTTTCCGTCTACCGCGGCAGAGGTGGTCCATTCCAAAAGCTTTTTGCGGGTTACCAGCCGCCAAAGACCTGTAAGAACCGCCCTGGTGGATTTTACCGCAAGGGTGGGCAGCATTACGGTCTCGTAAACAAGCCTAATCACGCAGATGCCGGTCTGATTTATAAGACCTGAAAAATACCTTCTTGAAACAGCGCCCTGACGGGCGACCGCGCCAAACAGTCCCGAAATATACGGAAACAGGTATAGCGCCATCGCCGCCGCAGCCACGGCCCCCGACGCCTCCGGATAGGTAAAAAAGCCTAGATACAGCGCCGCAAGAACGGAAAGCGGCGTGAGAGCGCGGCGAAGGCTGTCCAAAAGCTTTAGCTTTGCAATGAAGTCAAACCGCTTGGAAAATAGGAACACCAAATTTTGCGTGTCTCCTCTTATCCATCTGTCAAGGCGTTTAAAGTAGCTGACTGCATTTTTGGGAAAGCCCTCGGTAAAAATTACGTCTCCCGCATACGCAGTTCCTACAAGCTCTCCTTCAAGTATATCATGGGAGAGTATGCTCTCCTCAGGAAGCCATGAAGTACAGCGCACCAGCGCTTCTACGTTTATTAAACCCTTTCCGCAAAAGCTTCCGCGCTTTATTACATCCTGCCAGAAGTCAAGGCTGTCGCCGTCGTATCCGGATATTGAGCCTATTCCTCCCATGCCCTTTGCAAAGCCGGAGGAAAGGGAATCGGCAAGCCTTGTCACCATTCTTGGAGATACAATACCGTATCCGCTTACAACTCGCCCGTCCTCTATGACGGGTCTATTGGCCGGATGCATCGCTATAGCCAAAAGCTCAGGGACGCAGTCCATATGCGGCTCTGTATCGAGGTCTGCGGCAACTATATAGCCCGTACCGCGAAGCGCCTCGCAGCAGCCGAGCATTGCATAATAATCGGAGCGTCCGCCCGCCATGTATCTGCACAGCTCCATTATCGCGCCGCGCTTTCTCTCCTTGCCCATGTACTCGTCCTGAGTCTTAGAATAGCTTCTCTTTCTTAGTACGCATGCAAACTTGCCGCTTGTACCTAAAGCGCCGTCAAGCCGGGACAGCATTTCGTCAAGGCTTTCAGCCGTGGCGCGGTCGTCGGCTGTGACCGGGGACTGCTCCGGTGCAAAATCGCACAGCGCCACTATCTTTACATTTTCCTGTGGGTTGGCGGCGTAAAGCTTATATAAACGACCGTATATATCGTCGGCAGACTGAGGACCGCTCACAACGGCGGACAGCACTAACGCGCACTTTTGATTTTTAACCTCATCGCTCGACGGGTCAAGCCTTAAAAGCCTTTCATGGCGGGAAAGCCTCATGGCAACGCCGTCAACCAGCGGCTTAACCGCGCATATCGACGGCAAAACGAGAAACCATGCAAGCTGCGCCTCGTTAAAGCACGCGCATATTCCGACAGCAACCGCCGCGCTTATGACGGCGGTTATAATGAGAAGACAGACAGCAAGCCGTTTTTTACCCCCGCTTTTTTGCTTTAAGCCCATAATAGAAGTCAGTTCAGAGTCTTCCGCCTCCGCCCTTTTCACAAGCTCGGCGGCAAGCTCTTCCGGGCGGCGGGAGGACTTTTGGGCAAGCCTGTATACCGTCAGACGGTAGGCGCGCCTTGTAAGGCTGTCGCTGAGGACGTACCATCTGTCGCCGCTAAGAGCCTTTGCAACAGGGTTAATACTGTCGTTTATACTCCTTTCGTCCAGTGAGCCAAGCTGGGCAAGCATCGAAATTGCCCGCTGAACATTGCCAGGCTCGATTTTATTTCCGCTCTTTGCGGACACAGCCTCCCATACCGAAAGTATAAGCCTGTAGCATATTGAATAACGAAGATTTTCAACATCCTCCGCCGACGGGTCAAGGCTTTTCGCCTTAAGTATTACACCGTCCGTATCCGAGAGCTCCCCATAATTTATTACCTCGTCGGCAAGCTCAAACCCGCAGGACACGCGCGCGCTTTTGTCGTACCGCAAAAGAAGATCACAGCCGCTTGAAACGGTGTGGTAATTGTCAGCGAAAAACGATTCGGCCTCGCCCGAGCAGCCGTAAACACATAGCTCACGGTAAATACGTCCGAGTTTTGCTTTTATCCTCCTTATCCTGCCGCTAAGCCTTCCGACGGCAACAAGCTCGCTCATCATAATCACCCTGCCCCTTAGATCAAGAGGCTCCTTTCGCAAAGTTCATATGGTTATTTAAGGATATTATTGACCCACTGTGCTCAAATTATGTGCATACATTCATTCATGCATGCATATATTGCATTTTGAAAGCCTGCGTGGTATACTATGGAATATCTTTTTTACGATAAAGGAGGCGCCATGAAGTATTTAGTAGTGCTCTGCGACGGTATGGCCGACTACCCGCTCAAGGAGCTTGACAATAAAACCCCCATGCAGGCCGCCTGTAAGCCGAATATGGATAGGCTTGCAAGGGTATCTGAGGTCGGTCTTGTAAAAACGGTTGCCGACGGGCTTAAACCTGGGAGCGACGTCGCGAACCTTTCTGTGCTGGGCTACGACCCCGCAGTTTACTATTCCGGAAGGTCACCGCTCGAAGCCGGCTCGATAGGCATTGACATGAAGCCTACGGATGTTTCCTTCAGATGCAATCTCGTCACGCTTTCAGACGATCCGCGTTACGAGGATAAAACCATTATAGACTACTGCGCCGGAGATATTTCCACCGCCGAAGCTGGGGAGCTTATAAATTTTCTTAAAAAGAGCTTTGACAACGACAGCTTTGAGCTTTACTCAGGCGTCAGCTACCGGCACTGCCTCATCTGGCACAACGGCACTCTTGACGTCGGCGCGCTTACCCCTCCACACGATATCACCGGCAAGCCCATAGCAGGCTATCTGCCGTCCTCCAAAAACGCCGCGCCGCTTCTTGAGATGATGAAAAAAAGCTACGAGCTTTTAAAAGACCACCCTGTAAACGCTGAAAGAATGAAAAAGGGACTGCGCCCCGCAAACTCGGCGTGGTTCTGGGGAGAGGGAGTCAAAAAGCCTCTCGCATCATTTAAGGACAAATACGGGCTTAACGCCTCCATGATTTCGGCGGTCGATCTTTTGAAGGGCATAGGTAAATTCTCAGGGATGCATGTTGTGAACGTGGACGGCGCTACGGGATACCTCGACACTAACTTTGAAGGCAAGGCACAGGCGGCTGTAAACGAGTTTGCCGCAGGAAGCGATTTTGTATACGTTCATATAGAAGCCCCAGACGAATGCGGTCACCGCCATGAGATAGAAAACAAGGTCAAGGCGATAGAGCTTATCGACAAAAAGGTGATAGGTCCTGTTCTAAAGGCGCTTGAGGTATATGGCGCATATAAGGTCCTTATTCTGCCCGACCATCCGACCCCGCTTTCGCTCATGACCCACACAAACGACCCCGTCCCGTATCTGATATACGACAGCAGGGCTGAAAAAAACGGCGTGGACTGCTTCTGCGAAGAGTCTGCAAAAAGCACCGGAATTTTCGTCTCTCCGGGCCATACGCTTATAGACAAATTTATAAAGGGATAAAACAAAACGGCTGCCCCGCTTTTTCGGGACAGCCGTTATTTAATTTATTATACCGGCGGCTTGCGCTTAAAACGCGCCGTCAGCGGCACAGAGCCTCTGCAAGCTCGCCAAGCTTTGCTTCGCTTGCGGCATTCAATGCAGACCTGATAGTTACCACCGGCTCTATAAGCGTCATATCCTTGCAGGTCTCAAGGGTCGCCTTAATAGCCTTTGCAGCCATCGGCGCCCAGGTTCCGTTTTCGATTATCGCAACGCTTCTGCTCTGATAATTTCTTTCAGTGAGATGATCTATATATTCCTTCATGAACGGGAATATTCCACCGTTATAGGTCGTGGTGGCAAGAACCAGCTTGTTGTACCTGAACGCATCTGCAACAGCGGCAGCCATATCGCACCTTGCAAGATCGTACGTCCTAACCTCGCAGTCCTTGTCCTTAAGAAGCTTTGCAAGCTCGCTTACAGCCTTTTCCGTATGACCGTATACCGAGGTATACGCTATAACCACGCCGTCGCTCTCGCAGGAATAGCTTGACCATGTATTGTAAAGGTCAAGATAATAGCCAAGGTTATCCTTGAGCGCAGGACCATGAAGCGGGCATATTACGGCTATGTCAAGAGCTGACGCTTTCTTCAAAAGCGCCTGAGTCTGAGCGCCGAACTTTCCGACTATTCCGATATAATATCTTCTTGCCTCGTCCGCCCAGTCCTCCTCAGCGTCCAAAGCGCCGAATTTCCCGAAGCCGTCAGCCGAGAACAGAACCTTATCGGCGCTGTCGTATGTGACTATTACCTCAGGCCAGTGGACCATGGGAGCGGTGTAAAAATTGAGCGTATGCCTGCCCAATTCCAGCGTATCGCCTTCTCCCACAACGATTCTTCTGTCGGCGTAGTCTGTTCCGAAGAACTGAGATATCATTCCGAACGCCATTTTGGAAGCGACTACGCATGCGCCCGGGTACTCGCTCATAAAACGCGCTATATTTGCCGAATGGTCGGGCTCCATATGCGAAACCACAAGATAATCCGGCGTCCTTCCATTAAGAGCAGACTTTAGGTTTTCAAGCCACTCATCGCCGAAGCCAGCGTCTACAGTATCCATTACGGCGATCTTTTCGTCCATAATAACGTATGAATTATACGACATTCCGTTCGGGACACGATACTGCCCCTCAAAAAGATCTATCCTGCGGTCGTTTACGCCTATGTATAAAATATCGTTTGAAATTTTCATTTTACCTTATCCTTTCTGTTTTTAATCTTTCCATGTACTTTCGGGAAGCGAATTTAAAAATTTCATAAGCTCGTCAGCCATTTCCCTTTGCTCTGCGTTTCTCGGATGTCCGGGCGTTGCCTTCCCTGCGCGCGTATAGTGGAGATAGTAGACGTTATTTTTTTCGCCGCCGAGACCGTCCTTTATCTCCTTTAAAGCGTCGTCCCAACCCGGGTCGTGTCCCATAAGCGTCAACGCAAGAACCACCGCCGCCTTTGGTGAATGAGAACGCACCGACCTGATAATATCCATATACCTGTTTTTCCAGCGCTCTCTATAGTCAACGTCATATATCTTGTCATTTCCGACGCTGCTGTCGTTCTGCCCCACCGCAAACACCAGCACATGAGGCACAAAGCGGGAAAAATCCCACTGTGTAATTTCAGACGCCGAACAGTACCTCAGCTTGTCATAGCAGGATTCAAGACCCTTTGTATTCGGCATTTCAAAATATCCCGTGCCATCGAAAATCGCTATGCCTCCCTGGGACGTATCGTACACCTGAGCAGGAAGCTCTCTTTCGCATATCATTGCATAAGTATGCCACGAATTGTCACGGTCACCATTATAGTCGGCGGGATCGGGCTTTCCCGTACACTCGTCGACGTCCACCAGGTCGCCCGCCGTAACGGAATCGCCGTAAAACTCTATTCTCCTGTGCGGAAGCGGCGCCGGCTCTAAAATTTCCGCGCCGTCGTCTATAAGCAGCCTCTCTATGGTCAGATAGTGATTTGCCATGCGCTTAAATATGACCGCCTCGTGCCTTCCGCCCGGCAGCCCGTCGGCAAGGCATATTTCCTGCCTTCCGTCCTTAAGCTCAAACGATTTTTCTATTCCGTCAACGACAAAACCGAGGTATCTTCCGTTGCCAAACCGAAAATTGTCAACCACGGCGCAAAGGCTGCTCCCGCTGAATGCAAATTTAATGTGGCTTCCCGGCCAGACGAGCACCGGCGCGTTTTTTCGGCTTACGTCTATCCTTCCAAGCAGCTGAAATTTACTCCCGCTTGCGTACACTTCCTTCATTCTGTGACCGCCTCCTACAAATAGTAATGAATCAAGCCATGTAAGCACATCATCTTGTAGTATACATTATCTTTTTCATTGTGTCAACAATTGCAAGTAGTATACAGGTATAAAATATATATTCTCTATGCGAAAGCGATTATGGCAATATTCACGTATTGAAATCATACCTTTGCGCGACCGCCTCATACGCCTGAACCAACAAATGCTCAGGGACAAAAAATCTCCCGCAGCTTTTTAAGCTTTGGGAGATAATATGTCAGCGCTCTGATGTTTCGGTATCATTCATTCCGCTTTCGCCGGGTGTGTTCGACTCGGTCGTGGGAATAGTAGGCTCATCAGCCATCGAAGTGCTCGGAGTAGTCGTTACGCTTCCGGATGTTGTATTAGTAGCATCCGTAACCTGAGTGCGTTCTGAAATGGTTGTGCCGGACGGGTCGTTCATGTTGTCAACCCCGCATCCGGTAAACGCAGCAGCGCTTATTACTGCCGCGGCAAGCAATATGAGAATTCTCTTCATCTTTATTTTCCTTTCAGATATAATAGTTGTTTAAAGCTGTATGCTTATCGCTATTATACCTCAAGGCAGATAAAATATTCTTTTCCCATATTTTGGGCTTTATAACCTTTAGATGGCTATGTACTTTATTCCGGTCTTACTTCTATTTCAAGCTTAAAATTGCCTAGCAACATGGAGTTTACGTCTATTTCATACTCTGCACTTATATGTCCGCCGTCCTCCGAAACGTCTGCGTCCACTTTTTTTGCAAGGACGCCCATAGTCATATCGCCGTACGGAGTTTCATAGTGGCAGTAATTTTTTCTGCCCAGCTCAATAAACAGTTCCGCACTTGCACTGCCCGTCCTGAGCATCTTAAGCCATCTTCCGCTTTCCACCTTTACGCATGTTACCGAACCATCATAGCCTGTGGCTTCTGTCTCCTCATAACTCAAAACGCAGCTTCCATTGTCTGTACTGTATCTGCCCTGAGTTATGATTTCTGTGGTATCCGTTTCTTCGCCCGCCGTCTGCGTGCTCTTAATTGATATCATGGCTTTTTTCATGTTATCACCTGAAAATATTACTCTAATGTACAGCTTTTTATCTCAACAACATCTATACCGTCCAAAAAATGCTCTGCGTTCTCCTTAAACAACTCCGCGCTGTCCGTACAATACAAGGTTACCATGCCGCGCCCCGCGCTGCCGCTTAAAAGACCGTTTTCCAAAAGCAGCTTATAGGCATATTTCCCCGCCTCGCCGCCGGAGGATATGAGTCTGACGCCCTCGCCCATTATGTCCGATATAATATCGGACAGCATCGGATAATGAGTGCAGCCGAGTATAAGCGTGTCTATTCCCTGCTTCTTAAGGGGAAGAAGGTATTCCCTGGCTATTTCAACGCACGGTGCACAGTCTCTTCCCACATATCCGTTTTCCACAAGCGGTACAAACAGCGGGCAGGCTTTTTCAAAGACCTTAGCATCAGGAAGTCGAGTTTTTATAAGGTTTTTATAGCTTCCGCTCCTTATGGTCGCACTGGTGCCTATTATTCCTATTTTGTGATTTGAGGTTGAGCCTATCGCAGCGTCTACAGCCGGGATTATTACCCCTGTATAAAGCCCTTCAAAAAATCCCGGCTCTGACGCCAACACCGAAGATACTGTTCCGCAGGCGGATATTATCATCTTGACGTCAAACCTTTTTAAAAAATCAAAGTCCTGCCTTGCGTACTTTTTTATGGTTTCCTCGCTCTTTGTGCCGTATGGCACTCTCGCAGTATCGCCAAGATATATTATATCCTCGTGGGGCATTAGCTTTATAAGCTCCTTCACGGCTGTCAAACCGCCCACGCCCGAATCAAAAACTCCAATCGCACGGCTTTTATCTGTCATTATAATTATGTCCCTTTCGTTTCAATAGTAATGAACGGCTGCACAGTTTACAAATAACTATGCTGAGCACCCTGTTTCTATTCGTCATCGTCGTCAAGAATACTCTTGGAGGGACTGTTATAAAATTCGTTTTTAGCTTTTTCGCGCTTGGAAATGATATTCCATATCTCAAGCATAGCAAGCGCAGCCGAAATTATGATAATGGCAACGCACGGCATATATCTAAGCTCAAAAGACGGTGTAAAAACGACGGCAGTATGCTGCGCTACATCTATCATTTCCCCGGCGTTTACAAGATATACCGTCGCGCCGGCTGCACACAGCGGAAGCTGCACTATATAAAACCTCAGATACATCAAAACAAGGCTTACTGTTATAAATATTGTTCCAATTAAAAATCCTGTGGACAAATGAGAATATTCCGGGGTGTTTATGTAAAAATTAAGTATAGTTACCCCAGCCCAGAAAAAGCACGACCAAAGATAAACGATTGTTGCGATTACTTTTAAAACGATTGTAAACCCGTTGTCAACAAATCTGTATTTAAGCATCGTCTTCATCCCCTTCCGGCATTTTTTCAGTTATTTCAAACCGAAGAAGCGTCCCGGCGCGGTGGCTGAGCATCCCCTTATCGCCGACGCTGACCTGGGAGTATTCCAGCCTGGTAACGCTCAGCTCAACAGGATCGTCCACATCCGTCTTAAAGCTTACAAAAAACTCGTTTCGATTATTTTTTCCGTCATGCGCAGCGCCGTTTCTTTTTCCCGCGACCGTTGCCTCCGAGGTGACCACCGGTACATCCTTATTAGAGTGCCAGCTCATAATCCCCCTGACCATCACATAGACAAACGCCGCGAAAAAAGCAATGCTAACTACTATAGCTATAGCCTGCATAATCTGTTCCATAACAGTCCCTGTCCTTTATAATGATAAAATCAACTGTTCAATTATTATAGCACATTTACATATTAACATTCAACTATATTTTTGACTGCGATTTTGTTATATGGCGGAAGCTCTGACAAGTAAAATAATGCTTGCTTTGCGGTGCGGTTATTTTTCAGACAGCTGTAAAAAATACATTTGAAAACGAGAAGAAAGGAACTTGTTTTAGATGAAAGGACTTATAAAAAGCTTCTGTGCTGTGCTGCTTACGGCGATGGCAGCACTCATGGGAATTGTTGGGTATTATGACGCTGTGCTGCCTGATTATTTTTACGCCTGCGACGTCGGAAGCCGTGAGCTTATGTGCTTTTTTGACGTTACTCTGTGCACCGAGGAGGACGCGGTGGCAGCAAGCTCTGAGCAGTATACAGAGGTTGACGCAGAGCTTAAGCTATTTGGGGTCATACCTATAAAGGATGCAAAAATAGCCAAGGCAGACGCTCCGGTCTTAATAGCGGGAGGCTCGCCGGTAGGGATAAAGCTTCTTACTGACGGGGTTATGGTAGTAAAGGTTCAGGACGTATCCGAGGGGCTTTGTCCTGCGGTGGAAGCCGGAATATGCGCGGGCGACAACATAATCAGCGCCAACGGAGAAAGGATCAGCTCCTCCTCACAACTGTCGCAGATAATACAGTCGTCGGACGGCAAGGCAATAGCGCTTGAAGTGCTGCGTGACGACAGGCAGTTTGAAACAGATCTTACTCCTGTGCTCTCGGACGAGGACGGCTTATACAAGGGAGGGCTGTGGATACGCGACAGCTCGGCAGGAGTAGGAACTCTCACCTTTATAGACCCAAGCACCGGATGCTACGGCGCGCTGGGCCACCCGATATCAGACTGCGACACCTATAAAACCCTGCCGCTCGGCTCGGGCGAGATAGCCGACGTGACCATAACCGGCTATGAAAAGGGAGAGCGCGGAATTCCGGGAGAACTGTTCGGAAAATTCGTATCGGGTCTTGCCTCGGGAAGCATAATCAAAAACTGCGACCAGGGCGTTTTCGGGCGCATGACCTACTCCTCGAGGCAGGACGCCATTCCGATAGCGTTCAAATCCGAGGTTAAAACAGGTCCTGCAACGATCCTGACTACCATAGAAGGGAATCAGCCGCAGGAGTTTGACATAGAAATAGAAAAACTTAGCCTCAGCCCGGCTGCAAAGACAAAAAATATTGTAATAAGGGTAACAGACAGCGAGCTGCTTGAAAAGACCGGCGGGATAATCCAGGGAATGTCGGGAAGCCCGATAATACAAGACGGCAAATTCGTAGGAGCGGTGACACATGTATTTGTCAGCGACCCTACCAGGGGATACGGAATATTTATAGAGGACATGCTTGACGCAGCCTCGGAAATAATTGAGAGCGAACAGGCTGCGTAAAAACAGATGCGCCGTCCATATACAATATGGACAGCGCATTATTGCTGCATAAGCGCATATTAAAACCCAATTTATCGGACGCCGCCGCTTTTCAAATATGCCTCAAGGCGGTAAATCGGCTGACCCATGTCGCAAAACCGCTTTTCGTATTCAGTCATTATATTGCCCTCAAGCTGATCTTCGCTTGCGTGAAGGTCAAGGCAGACGTTTTTGAGCGTAAAGCCGTAATCGGAAAGCTGTTCTATCGAAAACTCAAAGAACCGGCGGTTATCGGTCTTTTGATGTATTACCGCCATCGGCGCGAGAAGCCTGTCGTAAATCCTGAGAAAATCACGGTGAGTGAGCCGGTGCGCGGCATAGCTCTTTTTGGGGAACGGGCAGCTGAAATTAAGATAAAGAGCCGTAACTGTCCCGTCGGGAATGAATTTTTCGAGATACCTCGCGTCGCACCGAAGGAAAATAAGGTTTTTTATATTCATTTGCGCTGCGCGCTCCGCGGCTTCAACAATTACGTTCGAGGTCCTTTCCACCGCAACGACGTTGAGCTGCGGATTTTGAGTGGCCAGCTCGCAGGCAAACTGCCCCTTTCCCGCGCCGATTTCCATGACTATCGGATTGCGGTTCCCAAAAATCTTTTCAAAGTCAAGGTATTCCTTTTCCTTAACGGATGTAACAAAGTTCCTGTCCTCACAGTTGAGGATAATAAGCCTGCCGGTGCTTTTGGCGGCAGCAAGCCTTTCCTCAAGGTGAGCCTTTCGCCTCATTCTCATAAAACGACCTCTGTGCCTCCGGTGCGGCGCACGCTCAGTACATAGCAGCTTCCCGCTCCGAACAGCTTCTCCATTCCCGCCTTAAAGCTTTCAAGATAGGTGTTCTTCACAAATGCCTGTATCGTTCCGGCGAAGCCTCCGCCATGCACTCTCGACGCGCCGTCGCCCTTCATAAGCTCGCGGCAGAAGTACAGCGCCAGCGATACGCTCTGCTCCCGCGGCTGGGAGCTTGGATATACGTTTTGCAGATATTTATAAGAGCTGTCTCCGGACTCGTTTATAACTTTCAGAAATTCGGAAAAATCCCCGGTCCCCAGCGCGTCTGAAAGCCTTATCACTCTTTCGTTTTCGTCGAAGAAGTGAAGCGCCCTGAGTACCGACCGGTCTCCGAGCTTTTCACGCAAGGAGGCAATATTTGCTATGACGTCTCCCTTTGAAAGCTGTCTTAAATACTCGCAGCCGAGCTGATTCGCAACCGCCTTCATCTCCGCCGGTATGGACGCATACTCGGGAGTAAGCTCGGCGTGGCTTCCCTTTGTGTCCACAATACAAAGTGAATATCCGCTTTCAGAAAGGTCAAAATCTATAGCTTCTATTACAGGATTTTCTGTATCGGCAAAATCTATGGATATAAATCCGCCTACGGAGGACGCCATCTGGTCCATAAGCCCAGAAGGCTTGCCGAAGTAGACATTTTCGGAGTACTGCGCTATCTGAGCTATTTCAACCGACGGTATTTTCCCGCCGTTGTAAAGATGGTTTATAACCGTACCGATAAGCACCTCGAAAGCTGCGGAGGAGGAAAGCCCCGAACCCTTTAAAACGTCCGAAACCGTGTATGCGTCAAGCCCTCCGATATTGTAGCCTCGCGCTTTCAGACCAGCGCACACACCGCGTATAAGCGCGGCGGAGCTGTTTTTTTCCTCCGGCTTTGCGCTTATGTCGTCTATGTTTATGCAATCGGGTTCATAGCCCTCGGATTTGACTGTCACTTTTCCGTCGTCCCTTGGCTTTGCCGCCGCTATGATATCGAGATTTACCGCCGCAGCCATTACCATGCCGTGATTATGGTCTGTATGGTTGCCGCAGACTTCCGTCCTGCCCGATGCGCTGAAATATCTTTCCGGACAGACGCCGAAAAACTCATTAAACGCCTCCTGCAGCTTTTTATAGCGCTTTCTTTGCTGCTCGCAGTCTGTATAAAGCTCGCTGATACTTATTTTGCTCATGATAAACGTCTCCTTGAATTATTTTCTGTTTTTAAATATGCTGTCGAATCTCGAGTTGTGGAAATAAACCGAAAGAACGAGCCCTATCGAGGCAGTGGCGGTCAGCATTGCGGAGCCTCCCGCCGAGAAAAACGGAAGAGGTATGCCTATTACCGGCGTTATCCCCACAGCCATGCCGATGTTTAAGACGCAATGCGCCAGAAGATACGCAAACACTCCTACGCATATATATCTTCCGAGATTATCGGAAGCGCGTATGCCGTTAAAAAGTATCCTGAGACATAAAAACGCGAGCACCGCTACTACCGCCACACACCCTATAAAGCCGACGGTCTGCCCTACATAAGAAAAGATAAAGTCGTTGTGACAAAGCGGAACATAGGAATAGTCTCCTCCGAAAAGACCCTTTCCCGTGAGCTGGCCCGAACCTATGGCTATTAGCGAATGGTTCGTCTGGTATAGAAGGTCGGGGGTAGCATACGTCTCAGGGTCGATAATTGAAAGTATCCTGTTTTTGTGCACCGGCTGAAGATAATAATTCCACAAAAAATAAACGGCTATCGGCGAAACCACAGCCGCGCCGAGAATATATTTCCACGATATTCCTGCTGCAAATATTACGGCTAAAAATATTACCACAAATACAGCCGCCGTTCCGTCATCCCCCTGAAGCATAACGAGAAGTATCGGCACTCCTCCGTGAACGCACAGCCCGAGAATATTCAGCGGGTTATTGAAAAACTCCTTTGTTTTAAAGCAATGGTATGAAAGGGAGAGGATAAACGCAAGCTTCAAAAACTCCGCCGGCTGTATAGTTATAAACCCGAGGTCTATCCACGCCCTGTCGTCCGCCCCCTCAAGTCCCGACGCGCCGAGACCGGTAAATGTCAGAAGCGTAAGCCCTATAGTAATCGGCAGATAAATAAACCACAGCTTTGCAAACCACCTGTAGTCTATGGCTGCGACGATAAGCGAAAATCCAATCCCTATTACAGCCGCTATAATCTGTGTTTTTACCGTGCCCATATCGACCGCGGCGTTTGTTATGGTCTGAGTTTGACTGTTTACGGCAAGGGAATACAAAAGCACTATGCCAAACGCACAGCACGCAAGCACGAGCGCCAAAAGGATTTTATCCAGACGGCGGATATAAGCGTAAACATATTTTAGTACCTTTTTTATCATGTTTTATCCTCCATCCGGCGCTGAAATATTTTATATATTGTAGCACATTGCGTGGTTGTTTTCAACTCAATTTATCTTAAGCTCCGCAGGCAAAAAATTTCCTTGCTTTTTTTAAAATATGTGCTATGATGATAATTAAGAGGCAACTCTCTAAGAAAATAAAGGAGGACTTCAAAATGGCTTATAAGATTACTGACGATTGCATCAAGTGCGGAGCTTGCGCAGACGGCTGCCCTGTAAGCGCTATCACCGAGGGCGACGACAAGTACGTTATCGACGCTGATACCTGCATCAGCTGCGGAAATTGCGCTTCTGTCTGCCCCGTCGGAGCACCTGTAGAGGAATAATTTTTGCTCATTAAGGCTAAAATCCACCCTTTAAAGGGGTGGATTTTTGCTTTTCACAGTACGGCTTAATTTTCTATAAAATTTTAAATTGCTATTGTAATTTTACCTTCATATATGCTACACTATTATAGATATATGGCTTTTCGCAGAACTGAGGTGCAGATAATTTTTTATGGCGAAGCTTACCTTTAAACGGTGTGAGAAAAAACTGCTTATATCTGACCAGCAGTTCAAAAACATGCTTGATAAAATGACCGTTAACGAAATGTCATACGACTCATATTGCGAAAGCGGAAAGATATACAAAATATACAATTTATACTTTGACGACGACAACAACTCGGTTATCCGAAGATCTCTTCGCCGCCCAAAATTCAAGGAAAAATTTAGAATAAGGGCGTACAGCATTCCTAAGTCGGACAGCGACCCTGTATACCTTGAAATAAAAAGAAAGGTTACGGGAGTAGTTGTAAAGCGCAGGGTGTGCGTCAGCTATGGAGAAGCAAATGCGTTTATAAGCAATGGAGTGCGTCCGAAATCGGACAAGTACCTTGCTAATAAAGTTCTTGACGAAATAGAATACTACTTCAAATGCAATAAGGTCTATCCTAAACTTTTTTTGAGTTACGAACGTGTCGCGTTTTACTCAAAAAGCGATCCGAATTTCAGAGTTACCTTTGACAAAAATATCCTCACTCGCAGGTATGACCTTGATTTGTCCCTCGGAGCATACGGCGACCAGCTGTTAGACGACGGCGAAATACTCATGGAAATTAAAATTTCCGGAGCTATTCCAAAATGGTTTGTCGACATTCTCAGCGAGGAAAGAATATATATTTCAGGCTTCTCAAAATACGGAAACGAGTATACAAAATATAAGGGACATGACTTTACTCATATAAAGGACAGGCACCTGACGCCGCTCACTTCCCCTAAAAGCGATTCGCCGGAACTTTCCGACTAAAAACAACCTATATAATTGAAACTAACTGGAGGTTAAATAGATGATAGATTTTCTTTTCCCCTCTGCTGGGCATGTTGATATGACGGTATCGGGAATACTCGCCTGCCTTGCAATAGCTTTGGTGCTGGGGCTTGTGTTAAGCCTTACATATATCTTTTCCCACCGAAGGAAGGGATATATCTCAAGCTTTCCGGCGGCAATAGTACTCCTTGCTCCGCTGATGGCAGGAGTTACCGTTATAATAAATTCAAATGTAGCAACGGCGATATCTCTTGGCGGCGCACTTGCCCTGCTTAGAATCAGAAGCTACCCTAAAGACACAGCAGACATCATAAGCCTGCTGTTTTCCTTGGTAATAGGAATAGGCTGTGGAACAGGCTACTACGGAACAACGATCATTTTGACTATTGTGCTGTGCGTACTTATGGCAGCTCTTGACGTAATCAGATTCGGCATTCCAGGAAATGATCATCTGCTATTAAAAATAACTGTACCTGAGGATCTTAACTTTGACGGCGCGTTTGACGAGGTGTTGGACAAGTACACCGACGACTACGTTCTAAAAGAAGTCAGAACAACCGATTTCGGCTCGCTTTATGAGCTGAGGTATAACGTAATTTTACCCGAGGACTGCAACCGAAGGGAGTTTCTTGACGAGATTCGTACAAGGAACGGAAACCTCGACGTTATTCTTGTACTTCGCGAATTTGATACTCCTAATAAGTAATAATAAATAACTCGACCGGCCTGCTGCAAACAGCAAGCCGGTTTTTCACATATAAATTCGCCGTTCGTCTGCACTTAGGCGGGGTGCCGCTCTATTTGCCGCCGGTATAAACACACCGCCCTACCGCAGACCGCAAGGTCCACGATAGGGCACGCTGTTTTTATAGGAGATTAAGCCTTGTTACCGTTGTTTTTCTTTTTATTCTTTGACAGTACCACTGTAATTATTACAGCTATAACCGCGGCAACAGCCGCTGCAATAACCGCTATCATTACAGGATTTGCTTTAGAAGAATTCTCGGTCACGATTACGTCTTGCTCCTGCGCACCAGGGCCTTCAAACTGCCACCACTCGAGCTGCATGAGATCTCTAGGCGATGAGCCTGTAAATATGATATACAAATCGTGAACTCCAGTCGCGCCCTTTACAGAAGTTGAAAGCGTATTAAATATCAGCTCATCGCTTCCGTCACTAGGAACATCTAAGGTTCCAATCAATTTGCCGTCTACACTGTCAAGCCTCAGTTCTATGCTTCCTCCTGCCTCCGCCGCGACGCATGCTGTAAATTCCTCGGCTCCCGAGCTGAAGTTGACATTTGCCATCCTGACATAGTTGCCGTCGCTTATCTTGGTAAATACAACAGCGCCGTCTTCCCTTTCCTCCTTGTCGATGCCATCGATATAAGCGTATGTTCTGGCGGTGACCTGATTGAAGGGGTTGAAGGTGGCAATCGCCCTTACTCCAGTGCTCTTCGGGATTTCGTCAATTGTTCCGTCATCGTTATATTCAAATTCGGCCACGCACACAGAACGGTTGAAGAGTCCGCCGCCCTCAAGCTGCGCTGTGTGGTAGAACAGATAGGAGTGTCCCTTGAAATCTACAATTCCCGGGTGGTTGGTATATGTTCCACCCTCCTCGGTCATGATAACTCCCCTGTACTCCCATGGGCCGGTAGGAGACGTAGATGTAGAATAAGCTATATGCTCGCTTCCCGCTCCCTCGGCAAACGCTGCATACACCATGTAATAAAGGTCGCCGCGCTTATAGAACCACGGACCTTCCGCATAGGTAGTGCCGGTCGCATGTCCACCCTTGCCGAACGACTCCTCGGTCATAGGCACCTTGACAACGCCTACCTCCTTATCATACGATATCATATCCTCATTTAAAAGTACATACCTAAGCTCCGGGTTCCCGAAGTAAAGATAGGCTTGACCGTCGTCGTCAATAAATACGGTAGGGTCGATGTCATTCCAGTCACCCTCATCGACAAGCGGCTCGCCTATATTGACAAACGGTCCCGTAGGACTGTCGGAAACGCCTACGGCAATAGCCATTCCGCCGTTTTTCTTATGAACGGGACAGTAGAGATAGTACTTTCCGTTTCTTTCAACAGCCTGAGGCGCCCACGCCCTGTCCTCTGCCCATTCGATATCGTCCAGCGAGAACACGACGCCGTGATCCGTCCAGTTTACCATATCGGTGGTTGAATAGCAGTGCCAGTCGAGCATGGTGTAGAAGCCGTCTATCAGGACATCCTCGTCATGAGAAGTGTACAGATACAGCGTATCGCCCACAACCAGCGGCGCAGGGTCTGCCGTGTATATGTCCTGCACGATCGGGTTTGTTCCGTATGACTCCGCCGCAGCTACCGATTGGGAAAGCAGCAGCGTTGCTGAAAGAGCAGTAATAGCCTTTTTGCAAATATTTTTCATATAATTTACTCCTTGTCTGTCAATACTAAATTAAGGAATTATCCTTCAACCTTGTTCCTGCCGACAGTCCTTTGATTTTAAAGCTATTCCGTAAAACCTGCTGTCAGCGTCAGTACGGAATGTCAAGCTCGCCTTTTTCGTTAAACTCGTCTATCATTGCATTTATTTCTTCAATGTAATAGTCTATTGCATCCCTGTTCTGCTCCTTGAGCTGCGCCCATGTAGACGGATTTTCAGACCTGGTGATGCCTTGCGTCAACGAGTTTACAGCAGACTCAAGCTGAGGCTGTAAATTTCCCGTCACACACATTACGGGATTAGACTGCGTAAGCTCATAGCAAGTGTCATACATTTCAAGCATTTCGTCTGTCCAAAGGTAGACCTCCTTTAGATTCTTTTCATCTATCGATATAACCGTAGGATCGATTATCTTGAACCTTTCACAAGCAGCAAGCAATCCTGCACCGGCGTGGTTTTCGCCGCCACTGACAAGCTGGTATCCAACAGGGCTGGCTGAAGCGTAATACCTTCCGTCGCCGTCGGGGTCTCTGGGCAGAGGCGCAAACATAAGCTCGCCTGCTGTAACGTCCCCCCACACTGCCGATATCTCGTCTACCGGTCCGGTAAAGAAATCTGTTCCTATAACGTAGAACAGGCAAAGACCCTCCTTAAGGCCGGCACCGTATGTTCCGTTTCTTATTGCCCAGCGGTTTGATCCCTCATGATATGTGCATTCGTTCTTCACAAGGTTATAAAGAACGTCCTGAGCGCGCTCCAGCTCCGGCGCGTCTATGTTTGAATAATACTTTCCGTTCTCGTCCATCATTATCGCCTGCATTCCAGTGGCTTCGACGAACGTACTCTCGTATGCATAGCCGTCAAGCGCGTATCTGTTTTCCTCAAAATCGGAAAACTCCATGCACATGTCGTAGAACACGTCCCATGTCCACTCGTCGTTTGCATAAAGCGTAGCGGGATCCTCAAAGCCCCATTCGTTAATGACTCTGCGGTTGTATACGCATACGTTTGAGGTATGCATATCGGTAATAATAGCATAGTGCTGACCGCCAAGCTTAAACTGGTCTGCCGCATATGCGACGTCCGCCCAAAGCGGATCTGTGTAATCTATGTAATCGTCAACCGCCACATACATTCCCTTGATGCAGTTGAGCGGGAACACGCCTATAACACTGTTTCCGGTTGGAGAAAAGTCAGGGGAATTAGCCGACATTATGAGATTTGCAAGATCATCGTTTCTTGTAAAGTAATCTGTCTCAATCCACTCGACTTCACAACCGTATTTATTCGTAAAAGTCCAATATCCTGTGTTTACCACCTCATCATCGGAATAATTATGGAACGGGTCATACCAACCGAACCATTCTACGGTTGTGTTTGCAGCTTCAACTTCCTCAACCTCCGGCAGGGTTATTCCGGCAGCGGCAAGAATAGCCTCCGAATCCTCCGTAGAAAGAGTCAGCCTGACAATCTCCCTCTTGTTTGAGTTGGAACAGCCGCATACGGATACAAGCATGAGCGCAGCCATGCAAAACAGCAATACTCTCTTCATCTTTTTCTCCTTCACAATAAAATATTTCCCATAGTAAATGTTAACGAGCTCATTATATCATTTTATCAGTTTAATATGCAATCAAAATAATATACAAATTAACCCTTTGAAATTTGTGCGATATATCAGAACCTTCTTCGAATATCTTGACGCAGCACAAGTTATGACATATAAATAAAAATTTACATTGATATAAACTTATTTATAATTGCAAAGTATATGTGATATTTTTAAGTATATCAATGAATTTCCCCGCCATATGTCGAATAAAGTTAAAAAGTATTTTTGATATATTAAAATCTATATACTCAGAACCCAAGCGGCTCTACAAGCGCTTTCTCAAATTTGACAAATATATTTTTTATTCTAGAAATCAAAAATCAGGTTGAATTTTTTTATATTTTGAGATATGCTTGTCCATGGGGTGAAAAATGATGGAGCTTATTGCAGCAGGTGAGAATAAAAGAAAGTATATGCGGCTTCTGCTTCTTGCCGACGAGCAGGAATCGATGATAGAAAAATATCTTGACCACGGCGAAATGCTTCTTTTAAGGGACTGTGGAAGAGCTGTCGCGGAATGCGTTGTAACCGATGAGGGCGGAGGAGTCCTTGAGATAAAAAACATCGCCGTTTATCCAGAGCTTCAGAAAATGGGGTACGGCAAAAAGCTGATAGGTCTTGTGGAGAAAAAGTTTTCGGGAGAATTTAATACTTTGCGCGTAGGCACGGGGGACAGCCCCGCGACGCTGCCGTTTTATAAGAAATGCGGATTTAAAGAGGTGCGTCGGATAAAGAACTTTTTTACCGATAACTACGACCATCACATATATGAGTGCGGTGTGCTGCTTAGAGATATGGTAGTCCTTGAAAAGCCGATTGCGAAAAAATAACATGCCGCCCACTTAAACTGCGGATACAAAACCTCCCCTGCATGTCGTATGCAGGGGAGGTTATTTTTACATCACTCGATTATCCACGCCTGAGCGCTGAAATCAGAATCTGCGCAGCCGTACTCCGCAACTATCTTTTTGCCGGCGGCAAAGCTCATGTCTACCGGGCTTGAATTTGCAAACCTGTGCGCTATGACAAGGCTGCGTCCGCCGAACTCCCTTATCACAAGCTGGTTGCCAGTCGGATTGTTAAAGCTGAGGGCGGTGCATTCGCACTTTACGGTCATACCGCTCTTTATTATGTCCGCCGCCCTGCGGTAAAACGCCATGCCCTCGTCTATAAGCTTCCACTGCTCATCCGAAAGGCTGTAGATATCGCCGCTCAGGCACATCCTGCCCAGGAAGGTATTGATTATGGAGTAGCATATTCTTGACGGGCTGTCCGACGCGCGCATCACAGCCCAGATCTGAGTCTGGGACGGAAGCATCACCCTGTGCATGTTCGCCGCGATTATCGGTATTGAGGTTGTCTCGTGAGCGTCCGAGAAGCTTCCCTGGGAAACAAGCTCCATCATGGACGGCTCTGAGCGATGCCCGCCGCTGGAGCAATTTTCAATAACTATTCCGGGGATTTCCTCCCTTATTCTCTCAAAGAATCTCTGGGTTGCACATATCCTGCGCCTAAGGCCCTCTCCCAGGCTGCAATCGCCGTCGCAGCCTATCCCTATGGACTCGTTGTAATCTACCTTAATATATCCGAATCCGTTGTCCTTGAGCATCTTTATGACCTTTTCATGCAGATATTCCATCACCCACGGGTCGTCCATATCCCAAAAGCGCCTTTCTCCGGTGGTTATAAAACAGCCGTCCTTCTTTAAAAGGTGCTCGCTGTTATAATATTTTGAGCCTTTGCCAACCGATTCAAACTCGAACCATATTCCGGGGATCATACCGCTTTCGCGAATATAGTCGGCGGTTTTCTTAATGCCTCCCGGGAATATTTCCTCGTTTACCTCCCAGTCGCCTATGCTGTTCCACCAGCCGTCGCCATGACCGTACCAGCCGGAATCCATCACCAAAAACTTTATCCCCTTGCCCTTGAGTCTGTCGCAGATGCGTTTCATGTTCTCAAAGCTTGGGTTTCCCCATGTGGTGCAGTATTCGTTGAAGACAATGTCCATATTCCCGTCTTCCGGCGATATTTTCGGCTTCTGAGCCTTAACGAGCTTATCGCATACCTCGTATATCGACTTCCCTGTCGCAACTGTAGCCTTAGGAGTTGTAAAGCTCTCGCCGGGGGCGATATTTTTGAACCAGTGACCGTAGTCCCTGTCGGCAATTCCTCCCACAAGCGCAAGCATCTCGTTTTCCCTGCAGCTAATCTCAATCTGCCACGAATACGGTATGTAAAGCTGTACGCCTACAAATTCGCCCGCCTCGCTGTCCTCCAGCACGGCAAACGGGAAGTACTTCCTTACCGGCATTGAGCCGACGTTTCCGAACTTCTCCACCCTGGTGGCGCATCTGTTCCAGGACGGCTCGAGGTTAAGCTCTGCGACGGTTTCCGTCCTGAGCCTTCCCTCTGCGCTCCAGAACGACTGCATGCGGTGGATCTTGTCCGCACGTATTCCCCTTATGGCAAAGGACGATATCATTTCAAGCACGGCTGTTTCGTTTGAGCGGTTCTCGAATGTCGTGCTCAGAGTCACGACGCCGCCGCTTTTAGACCTGTTCAATATAACGCGGTGGTTTTTGGGGTTTTTGTACTCGATTTTGTCCTCCGATTCGGACACGACCTCGAGCGATTTTGTAGACTGGCTTCTGCAAAGGGAGAGACCGTTTGCAAATCCATCGGGGTGAGCGTCCCCCCGCAGCTTAAGCTCAACATAAAACTCCATATAATGCCTCCAAGCTATTAAAAGATTCCCGCAAAAATGCGGTTACATTTTACCACATATCGCATACCGCGCGCAACCCCCCTGATTCAGTTTTGCTCTGAGCTATTTTTGCTCTGAGTGCAGAAAACGGTTTATCCTTGAAAAACTCCTTAACGCATGCTATAATCATACGCAGACGAATATGAGCGAAAAATAACAGGAAAGGACGTAAAGTCTATGGAGTACCGCACCGAACACGATTCTTTAGGAGAGGTCTTAGTCCCGGCAGACAAATACTGGGGCGCGCAAACTCAGCGCAGCCTTGAAAACTTTAAAATAGGAATCGAGAAAATGCCGAAGGAAATCATTCGCGCATTCGGATTTTTAAAGCTTGCGGCTGCAAGGACAAACGCCGAGCTTATCCCGAACAGGATGACGCAGGAAAAGTGCCGTTATATTAGCGAAGCGGCGGAAGAGGTCATAAGCGGCGCTCTTTCTGAGCACTTCCCTCTCGCCGTATGGCAGACCGGCAGCGGCACTCAGAGCAACATGAACGTCAACGAGGTAATAGCTAACAGGGGCAACGAGCTTGCCGGCAAAAAGCTCCTTCATCCCAACGACGACGTGAATATGTCCCAGTCCTCAAACGACACCTTTCCCACCGCAATGCACATTGCCGCGGTGCTGGAAACCGAGGGCTCGCTTATTCCGGCGGTTCAGGCCCTTATTGAAACTCTCATGAGACTCGAAAACGATAACATGGATATTGTCAAGAGCGGCAGAACGCATCTTGAGGACGCTACCCCGATAACCTTCGGTCAGGAGATAAGCGGCTGGAGATCGTCGCTCGAGCGCGACGTTGAAATGATAGAGGCGTCGCTTAGGCCTCTGAGAAGGCTCGCTCTGGGAGCGACAGCGGTCGGCACAGGCTTGAACGCTCCAAAAGGGTTCGACAAAGCCGTCGCGGCTGAAATAAGCGAAATAACAGGCTCTGAGTTTGTGACCGCGGAAAACAAGTTCCACGCCCTCACATCCAAGGATGAGCTTGTTTTCGCGCACGGAGCCCTGAAGGCCCTTGCGTGCGACCTCATGAAGATAGCCAACGATGTGCGCTGGCTGGCAAGCGGACCGAGATGCGGTCTCGGGGAAATAACCATCCCCGAAAACGAACCCGGCTCGTCAATAATGCCGGGAAAGGTAAACCCAACTCAGTGCGAGGCGGTGACGATGGTTGCGGTTCAGGTTATGGCAAACGACGTAGCCGTCGGCATATCGGCGTCTCAGGGAAACTTTGAGTTAAATGTATTCATGCCGGTATGCATATACAATTACCTCCAGTCGGTCAGGCTTCTTGGCGACGTCTGCCGCTCCTTTGAGGCAAACTGCGTCAGGGGGATAAGGCCTGTCAGGGAAAAGATGAGCGAAAACCTTAACCGCTCCCTTATGCTTGTTACCGCCCTCACCCCGTATATAGGCTATGAAAACGCCGCAAGGGTAGTACACAAGGCTTACGGAGAAAACCTGTCCCTCAAAGAGGCGTGCGTCGAGCTGGGCTATTTGTCTGAGGACGATTTTGATAAGTATTTCCACCCGGAGCAGATGGTATAAATGCAGTGAAAGGACTTTAAAGCTATGGATATAAGAGAAGAATCACTTAAAAAACACTATGAATGGAATGGCAAAATAGAGGTAGTTTCACGCGTAAAGGTAAGAACACGAGAGGATTTATCCCTGGCGTATACCCCCGGAGTAGCAGAACCCTGCCTTGCGATTCGGGACGATATAAACAAATCGTGGGAGCTGACAAGGCGCTCAAATCTTGTCGCGGTAATAACGGACGGTACGGCGATACTCGGTCTTGGGGACATAGGGCCGGAGGCCGGGATGCCGGTAATGGAGGGCAAATGCGCGCTCTTTAAGGAATTTGCAGGCGTAGATGCGTTTCCGATATGCCTTAAAACAAAGGACGTGGATGAGCTTGTGCGCACGATATACCTTATGTCAGGCTCGTTCGGAGGGATAAATCTTGAGGATATCAGCGCGCCGAGGTGCTTCGAGGTAGAAAAGCGCCTTAAGAAAATATGCGACATTCCCGTTTTCCACGACGACCAGCACGGCACCGCCATAGTCGTCGCAGCCGCGTTGATAAACGCGCTGAAGGTGGTAAAAAAGGATATTCCGAACGTAAGAGCAGTTATAAACGGAGCAGGCTCGGCAGGAATTGCAATAGGACGTCATCTTTTAAATCTCGGTCTTAAGCACCTTGTAATGGTGGACCGACAGGGAATACTTTCCCGCGACGACAGCTCCCTCGGCGAGGCTCATATGGAAATGGCGAAAATCACAAACGAAGAATGCCTGCACGGCTCTCTTGCCGACGCTATTAAAGGTGCGGATGTATTTATAGGAGTGAGCGCGCCCGGAATCGTTACAAAGGAAATGGTGTCCTCGATGAACGACGGGGCAATCGTCTTTGCAATGGCAAATCCCACTCCCGAAATCATGCCAGATCTCGCGCTCGAAGCGGGCGCAAAGGTGGTTGGCACCGGAAGATCCGACTTTCCGAATCAGATAAACAACGTCCTGGCGTTCCCTGGAATATTCAGAGGGGCTCTCGACTGCCGCGCCACCTGCATAAATGAGGAAATGAAGATGGCGGCGTCCTATGCTCTTGCCTCGTTAATCCCGTACAATGAGCTGAGCACCGAAAATATCATAGCTCCGGCGCTGGACAAGCGAATAGCGGAGGTTGTTGCAAAAGCGGTCGTTGAGGCTGCGCGCAAAACAGGTGTAGCAAGATTATAAGTCAAAAGCATATTATAAAAAACCCGCAGTCCGAAAATTTTCAGACTGCGGTTTTTTTGAATTCGCGAAAAATACGTACAGTTTTACAGCCTGCCGGCAAAATCCTCATATCCAAACCTCTTCCACAGCCTGCACTCCCCGCCGCTCATAAGATAGATATCAGGAAGCGGCATACCGTTAAAAGTGTTGTTTTTCACCATTGAGTATATCGCCATGTCCTCAAAAACAAGCCTGTCGCCCTCGCAGAGCCTGCGATCAAAGGAGTAGCTGCCGATTATATCGCCCGCAAGGCAGGTGGGTCCGCCGAACGTATAGGTATAGGCTTTTTCGCCAGATTCGCCGCTTGCTCTGAGAGGAGGACGGTAGGGCATTTCCAAAACGTCCGGCATATGGCATGCGGCGGAGGTGTCCAAAATTGCTACGGCCCTGTCCTTTTGCTGTATCTCAAGCACCGTTGTGACAAGATATCCGGCGTTTAAGGCCACGGCCTCGCCTGGCTCTAAATACACCCCAAGACCATATCTTTCAGTCATGCGGCGTATGCAGGCTTCAAGACGCGGTATATCGTAATCCTCTCTGGTTATATGGTGTCCGCCTCCGAAATTAATCCATTTCATCCCTGCAAGATATCTTCCGAATTTGTCCTCTACCGCGCCGAGCGTAACCTCCAAAGCGTCGGAATTCTGCTCGCACAGCGTATGGAAGTGCAGCCCATCGATAAGCCCCAAAAGCTCCGGACTGTTTTTTACCGCTTCGTCAAGCTCCGTGACAGTCGTTCCAAGCCTGCTTCCAGGGGCACAGGGGTCGTAAATGGCGTGACCCTCCTGAGTTGATTTTTCAGGATTTATCCTAAGTCCCACCTGAAGTCCGGCAGCCTTTGCCCGCTTTGCATACAGCATAAGCTGACGCACCGAATTAAAAACGATATGGTCGCAGATCTCGAAAATATCCTCGATTTCGCTTTCCTTAAACGCGGGGGAGAAAATGTGATTCTCCATATTGGACGGCATTTTTTCATGACAGAGCCTTGCCTCATAAAGACCGCTTGCCGCCGCTCCGCAAAGATACTTGGAAATAAGCGGATAGACTCCGTAACAGCTGAACGCCTTCTGCGCAAGAAGTATTTTGCAGCCCGTTCTGTCCATTACGCCACTGAGCACCATGAGATTTTTTTCTAGCCTGTCCTCGTCTATGACGTAGCAGGGAGTTCTGACATCCTCAAAGCGCATATCAGTCAACAAGCCTCGGGTTCTCGTCCACTACCCATGGAAGCCCCCATTTGTTCAGCGCGTCCATAAACGGATCAGGGTCAAGCTCCTCGAGATTGTGCACTCCAGGCACTCTCCACTTGCCGTTCATCACAAGCATAGCTCCTATCATTGCGGGGACTCCCGTGGTATAGGATATTGCCTGAGAGCCGACCTCTTTGTAGCACTCCTGATGGTCGCAGACGTTGTATATATAAATTGATTTTTCCCTGCCATCCTTAACTCCGGTGAAGATGCAGCCGATGTTGGTCTTTCCGACCGTTCTCGGTCCAAGCGACGCGGGATCGGGCAAAAGCGCCTTCAAAAACTGTATCGGGACTATTTCCCTGCCCTCGTACATCACCGGCTCGGTACTGAGCATTCCTACGTCTTCAAGACATTTCATATGTGTTAAATAGCTCTGACCGAAGGTCATAAAGAAGCGTATCCTCTTTACGCCGGGAATATTTTTGGCAAGAGATTCGATTTCCTCGTGGTGCAAAAGATACATGTCCTTTTTACCCACTCCGTCAAAATCATACTCCCTTTTTATCTCCATCGGCTCAGTCTCCACCCAGCGTCCGTTTTCCCGGTAGGAGCCGTTGGCGGAAACCTCTCTTAAATTGATTTCTGGGTTAAAGTTGGTCGCAAATGGATATCCGTGGTCGCCGCCGTTGCAGTCAAGTATGTCGATATAATGTATTTCGTCAAAATAATGCTTTAGGGCATAGGCGCTGAAAACGCTTGTCACGCCTGGGTCAAAGCCGCTTCCCAAAATCGCGGTAAGCCCTGCATTTTTGAATTTGTCCTGATACGCCCATTGCCAGGAATAATCGAAATACGCCGTGAAGCCCTCGTCCTTGCAGCGCTGCTCATACTTTTTCCTCCACTCGGGGTCCTGAGTGTCCTCAGGCTCGTAGTTTGCGGTATCAACATAGTTTACGCCCGTCGCTACGCATGCGTCCATAATGGCAAGATCCTGATAAGGAAGCGCAAGGTTCAAAACCACCTCCGGCTTTACCCTGTTTATAAGCGCGATAAGCTCGCCTGTGTCGTCCGCGTTTACCTTTGCGGTAGTTACCCTGGCGCCTGACGTCTTTTCAAGCTTTTCCTTCAAGGCATCGCACTTGCTCAGCGTGCGGCTGGCGATGCATATCTCGCTGAATACCTCGGAATTTGCCGCACACTTCTGTATTGCCACTCCCGCGACTCCGCCGCAGCCGATTACTAATAACTTGCCCATTTGTATCTCTCCCTTTCGTTTTTTTATTTTTGCAGAGCCAAAATAAGCTCCCTTACTACCTTGCAGGCCACAGCCGTGGACACGCCGCTCTGATCGTAAAAGGGGCTCAGCTCGTTTACGTCGCAACCGACGATATCCGCACCCCGGCAGACAGTGAGCACTGCGTTTAAAAGCTCCGTAAAGCTCACTCCCCCCGCCTCGGGAGTTCCCGTGCCGGGAAAGAC
The DNA here is from genome assembly GCA_048393055.1 of Candidatus Faeciplasma sp. GTDB lineage: Bacteria > Bacillota > Clostridia > Oscillospirales > Ruminococcaceae > Faeciplasma. The sequence goes on along the minus strand of DBFJJS010000004.1, from coordinate 26,428 downwards.
CGAGGGGTCCAAAACGTCTAAATCTACAGTAAAGTATACGGGATTCCCCTTGAGCTGCTTTACTGTCCTGTCAAGACCTTCAAAATCAAATTTGCGCATCTGAGTATGCCCCTGCCCCGACCAGCAAAACTCACTTTTGTCTCCGGAGCGGATTCCAAACTGAAAAATTCGTCCGTCCCCCACAAGATCATGGCAACGGCGGATAACGCAGGCGTGCGAAAGCTTTACCCCGAGGTAATCGTCCCGCAGGTCAGCGTGCGCGTCAAAGTGGACTATCCTTAAATCGGGATATTTTTTATAAACCTCCCTGAACGCCCCCAGCGTCACGAGATGCTCTCCGCCTATCATAAGCGGTAGCTTGCCGTCCTTTAAAATAACGGCGGTGCGTTCGGAAATCTGATCAAGCGCGATTTCGCTGCTTCCTATGCAAAGCTCTATGTCCCCGCTGTCAAAAACGCTGCAATCCGCAAGATCCCTGTCCTGATACGGGCTGTAGGTCTCAAGTCCATAGGACTCGCTTCTTATGGCGCGGCTGGCGAACCTTGTCCCGGGGCGGTACGAGGTGGTACTGTCAAACGGCGCTCCGAAAATAACGATTTTCGCATCGTCATATTCGGCATCGCAGGCAATAAACGTTTCTATGTTTTTATCAAGCATATTTCTCTCCTGTTATAGGATATTATCAGTCCGGTATGTTCTCGACGTCCTCAAGCATTCTTTCAACGTATGCCGGAAGCGCAAAGCAGCCTCTGTGAAGGTTTGTCGTATAATAACGGGTATCAATATCGAGCGCCTTCCATTTTTTCGAATGCAGATCCTTTACGGGGTGGTATACCTTCGATGCAAAGCCGAAAAGCCAATAGCCGGACGGATAGGACGGTATATGCGCCTGATAAACGCGGCATATCGGGAAATTTTCCAAAATTCTCTTATGCGCCTTCTGGGTTTCAAGCCTGTCCTCGTCGTAAAACGGGCTTTGATGCTGGTTGACCATTATGCCGTCGTCCTTGAGCGCGCGGTAGCAGCTTCCGTAAAACTCCCTCGAGAGAAGGCTCTCTCCCGGACCGTAAAAGCCTGCTGAGTCCACGATGATGACATCGTACTCGTTTTCTATATGCCGTATAAAGCGAAGTGAGTTGTCCGAATAAATAGTGACCTTGGGGTCGGCAAGCCCGCTGGCGCAGAACGGCAGGTATTTCATGCACGCCTCGACTACACCCTCGTTTACCTCTACCATGTCTATCTGCTCGACGTTTGGGTACTTTAAAAGCTCTCTTACCACTCCGCCGTCACCCGCGCCGAAAACAAGTATCTTTTTTGGGTCGGGATGCACGGCCATCGGTATATGCGTCATCATTTCGTGGTAGATAAACTCGTCCCGCTCGGTGGTGATGATATAGCCGTCTACGGTTAAAAACCTGCCGAATTCCGGCGAATCAAAAATATCCAAACGTATATACTCGTTTTCCTCGCTGTACAGATGCTTGTCAACCTGCACCGAAAGCTTTACGCTCGGGGTATGCATCTCAGAAAACCAAAATTCCATTCAAACGCTTCCTTTCAAAGCCTTTCCTTTATAACATTCAGCCTTTCGACCTTCTCATCCTCCGTGCCGGTGATGGAGCAGCCCTTTTCCTTGGCATACAGAATATAATCTATTATCTCGCGGGTTATCCTCTCGCCGGGCGCAAGTATAGGTATTCCGGGTGGATAGCACATTACAAACTCTGTGCATATCCTGCCCTCGGTCTGCTCTATCGGTATCATCTCCTCCTTTGCAGCGTAAAACGCCTCCTGAGGCGTCATAACTACCTGCGGGGAAATGTACTCCCTGTCCAAAAGACCCGTCTTATCCCTCATATATCTGCGCTTTATATCGTGCAGCGCGCTTACCAGTCTTTCGGTTTCCCTCATTCTGTCGCCTATTGAAATGTAGGCGAGAATATTTCCGATATCGCCAAGCTCGACCTGGATATCGTATTCATCTCTTAAAAGGTCGTATACCTCTATTCCGGCAAGACCGATATCAAGTGTATAAACCGTCAGCTTTGTGGTGTCGAAATCGTATATGCTGTCGCCGTTGATCAGCTCCTCGCCATAGGCGTAGTAACCGCCGATTTTGTTTATCTCGGTCCTTGCGTACTGCGCTATGCGCTCCACCTCGTCAAACGCCTCCTTGCCCCTGATGGCAAGGTTTCTGCGGGAAATATCCAGGCTTGCGAGCAAAAGATATGACGCGCTTGTCGTCTGCGTAAGGTTAATTACCTGCCTTACATATCCCGGGCTGACGTTCGGTCCTACCAACAAAAATGAGCTTTGGGTAAGGCTCCCGCCGGACTTGTGCATGCTGACGCTCGCCATGTCTGCGCCCGCCGCCATCGCGCTTATCGGCATGTCCTCGCCGAAGTAAAAGTGCGTTCCGTGTGCCTCGTCCACAAGCACCATCATGTTGTGGGCGTGCGCAAGCTCCACGATTTTCTTGAGGTTTGAACATATTCCGTAGTACGTCGGGTTGTTTACAAGTATCGCCACAGCGTCGGGGTTTTCCTCTATCGCCTTTTCAACCTGCGATATCTTCATTCCAAGCGCTATTCCGAGCTTTTTGTCAACGTCCGGGTTGACATATATGGGGGTAGCCCCGTTAATTACAAGAGCGTTTATCACGCTTCTGTGCACGTTTCTGGGAAGGATTATCTTTTCGCCGTGCTTGCAGGCGGTTAAAACCATCGACTGCACCGACGACGTAGTCCCTCCGACCATCAAAAACGCATAAGACGCCCCGAAAGCCTCCGCTGCGAGCTCTTCCGCCTCCTTGATAACGGAAACGGGATGACATAGGTTATCAAGCGGTTTCATCGAATTTACGTCAAGCTCTACGCATTGTTTTCCCAAAAGCCTTACCAGCTCCGGGTTCCCCCTTCCTCTTTTGTGACCCGGAACATCAAACGGCACGACTCTGTTCCGCCTGAACTCCTCCAGCGCCTCGTATATCGGCGCCCTTTCCTGATTCCCCATCCTCAAACCTCCGAATTTGTTTATAAAAAAAGACGAAAACCAAGTTTTCTAACCTGTTTTTCGTCATTAAATCCTTAAATAACACAAAATCCTGCGCGGCATCCCGAACCAGGACGCAGCTTCGCACGCTGACCTCCTCAGGCGCAAATCTATGCAAGGACATACGCAGTATGGATATCCAGAGTCTATATAGCAAATATTTCGCTTTTACTACTCTTATTGACCGTTTTACAAGTTAGGGCGCTTTTACGCGCCGGTTTATAGTGACCAACTTAAAAACTACGATGAAATACCTTTCACTTTTCATCATTTATCAACAGCGTGAATCTCTCACGCTCGGCAGCTGACCGAACCCATTTAAAACGGGAGGTCGAAAAAAATACTTACCTGGAAAGACCTCTAAAGATACCTAATAACGTTTCCCATTAAGAAATACGTTATCATATCGCACCCGCTTTGTCAATCGGTTTTCATTAAGATTGAGTAAATTTTTTGTCAAGTCCGATTGCAGCGTGCGGATTTTTGCAAAAAAGCATCCAATCCGCCGGTTTTTTGGTGCATACCTGCCTCTTTAACGCAAAAGAGCGGACGGCGCATTCCCGTCCGCTCCGTATCCTGTGCGGCTGCTTGCCTTAAATCATATCAATATCTTTTTGGTTCAGCGTAGTCACGCCGTTTTCGTGCAAAACGCTTTCCGCCGCCTCGTTGTCGTTTACCCTCAGGACAACATACGCCCCGAGGTCTGTGGAAGCTGTGAACGCATACATATACTCGATGTTTATATCGGCAGTTCCTAAGATCTTGAGGACGTTATAAAGCGAACCCGCCTTGTCGCTCATCTCAACCGCTATTACCTCTGTCACCGAAACGAGCGAGTCCTCCGAGAGCACGTCTCTTGCCTTTTCAACATCCGACGCGATGATTCTGAGTATTCCGAAATCCTTGTTGTCGGCAATACTCATGGCGCGCATGTTTACGCCCGCGTCCGCTATATGCTTTACCATGCCCAAAAGCCTTCCCGGCTTGTTTTCAACAAATGCAGACAGCTGCTTTATCGCCATAATATAACCTCCTTAATCGTGAAGCTTGCGCTTGTCTATAACTCTTACCGCCTTGCCCTCGCTCCTTACTACCGTTTTTGGCGCGACAAGGTGAATTCTCGGCTTGATTCCGAGCATTGCCCGCATGGCGTCCTCCAGGGATTTCTCCATCTGCTGGATTTCGCTCATCTTATCCGAAAACTGCTCGGCAAGCAGCTCGACGTTGACGTCAAGCGTATCTGTATTGCTTACGCGGTCTACGACTATCTGATAATTAGGAGAGTAGCCCTCGTTTAAAAGCACCGTTTCAATCTGGCTCGGAAATACGTTTACGCCTCTGATAATGAGCATATCGTCGCTTCTTCCGAGCGGCTTGCTCATTTTAACGTGCGTCCTTCCGCAGGAACATTTTTTGCGGGAAAGTATGCAGATATCCCTTGTCCTGTAGCGCAGGAGCGGGAACGCTTCTTTGTCGAGAGAGGTAAACACCAGCTCTCCCTTTTCTCCCTCGGGAAGCACCTCGCCCGTCTCCGGGTCGATTATCTCGGCGTAGAAATGGTCCTCGTTTATGTGCATCCCGGTCTGCTCCTCGCACTCGAACGAAACGCCGGGACCGCTTGTCTCGGTAAGACCGTAGATATCGTACGCCTTTATGCCCAGGCTCTTTTCTATGCTTCTTCTCATTCCCTCGGTCCATGGCTCGGCGCCGAAAATTCCCGCCTTAAGCTTGTTGTCCTCGGGCTTATAGCCGCGCTCTGCAAGCGCTTCGCCTATATAAGCGGCATATGACGGCGTACAACACAGAATCGTCGAGCCGAGATCCATCATGAACTGTATCTGCCGCTCGGTGTTTCCCGACGACATCGGAAGCGTCAGGCAGCCCACCTTGTGCGAGCCGCCGTTAAGACCGGGACCGCCTGTAAACAGCCCGTAGCCGTAGCAGACGTGACAGACGTCCTCATTTGTTCCTCCCGCCGCGACGATTGCCCTCGCACAGCAGTCCTCCCAAAGGTCTATATCGTGCTGGGTATAAAACGCCACCACCCTTTTTCCGGTCGTTCCCGAGGTAGACTGTATGCGAACGCAGTTTTTAAGGTCTGTTCCCAAAAAACCGTAGGGATAGGTTTCTCTTAAGTCGTCCTTGGAGATAAACGGGAGCTTTTTAATGTCGTCGACGCTCTTTATGTCCTCCGGCTTAACGCCCTTTTTGTCCATCAGGTCGCGGTAATATTTGACGTTATCGTAAACATGGCGCACCTGCTTGACAATTTTTTCGTTTTGAATCCTTAGAATCTCTTCTCTCGAGGCGGTCTCGATTTCAGGCTGATAATAGTTTGGCATCTTCTACTCTCCTTATGTCTTATAATCGGCTTCAGCCGTTGTAGCCAAGCTCGAAGGCTCTCTTATTCACCTCGATAAACTGAGGCTTTACGCACTTTTCTATCGCTGCAAGCCAGCTTTCATACGGAATATCAAAGTATTTTGCCAGTCTGCCCATAAGAACAATATTTACCGATTTTGCGTTTCCGGCTTTTTCGGCAAGGCTCAGGGCATCTATATCGTCGACATGCACGCCCTTTGCCTTAAGCTCGTCCAAAACGCCGTCGGGATAGCTTGCCGCTCCGGTTATAACGGGCATGGGGTCTATTGTCTGAGTGTTTACTATTATCTTTCCGCCTATTTTAAGGCAGGGAGCGTGTCTTGCCGCCTCCAGCTTTTCAAAGGAAACGATATAATCCGCCTCACCCTTTGTTATCACAGGGGAATAAACCCTGTCGCCGAACCTGACGTATGTGACGACAGAACCGCCTCTTTGGCTCATGCCGTGAACCTCGCTTACCTTTACGTCATAGCCGCAGTCGGTCAAAAGCGTTCCCAAAAGCTTGCTTGCAAGTATGCTTCCCTGACCGCCTACTCCTACTATCATAACATTTACGGTCTGCATTTACCTCTCCCCCTTTACTATGGCGTTTACCCTGCACAGCTGCTCGCAGACGTCGCAGCCTACGCACTGGGTGAAGTCGATATGCGCCTTTTTATCCTTTATGCTTATGGCGGGGCAGCCCAGCTTCATGCACATCCTGCATCCGACGCATTTGTCCTTATCCACAGTCACGGGAGGCTTTGGCTTGACGTATTTAAGAAGCACGCAGGGTCTGCGCGAGATGATAACCGACGGCTCGTCGATTTTCAGTTCCTCCAAAACGGCGTCCTCGCACCCCTTGAGGTTATACGGGTCTACCACCCTCACCCTTTTTATTCCTATGGCGCGGCACAGCTCCTCCAGATTGACTGCGGCAGCTGGGTCGCCCTTTATGTTGTAGCCGGTGGTGGGGTTCTGCTGATGCCCGGTCATGCCGGTTATCGAATTATCAAGGATTATTACCGTTGAATTTGATGCGTTGTACGCTATATTTACAAGCCCGGTCATTCCGGAGTGCATAAACGTCGAATCACCTATGACGCAGACGCTTGAGCGCTCCGACTCGCTTTTGCCTGCCTTGTTAAAGCCATGCAGCCCTGACACCGACGCGCCCATGCAAAGGGTGGAATCGAGCGCCGAAAGCGGCGCGGCGCTTCCCAAGGTGTAGCAGCCGATATCTCCGAGGACGGTTATTTTATTCTTTGAAAGGGTATAAAACATTCCCCTGTGAGGGCAGCCCGCGCACATTACCGGCGGGCGCATCGGTATTTCCGAATCAGCGGTCAGGTACCCCGGCTCACCCATTCCGAACGCCTCGCGTATAGTCGCCTGGCTGTACTCGCCCAGCGGTGAAAACATTTCCTTGCCTGTGCACTCTATTCCGAGCGCCCTTACAAACCCTTCGATAACGCCGTCCAGCTCCTCTATAACGTAAAGCTTCTTTACAGAGCCGGCAAAATCTCTTATAAGCCTTTCGGGAAGAGGGTTTATAAGACCAAGCTTTAAAACCGAAACGCTGTCGCCGAACACCTCTTTTACATACTGATAGCATGTTCCGGCGCAGATTATTCCGATATCGCCGCTTTCGCCCTTTTCAACGCGATTTAAGGGGCTTGTTTCACCGAATTCGGCAAGGCGCTTTGTCCTTTCCTCGACGAACGGATGCCTTTTAACTGCGTTGGCAGGCGCCATTATGTATTTTGCGGGGTTCTTTTCATAAGGCCTCAGCTCCGGCTCAACGCGCTCGCCGAGCTCCACCGCGCACTGTGAGTGGGCGATTCTTGTACATGTCCTTATTATTACCGGCGTGTCGAACCTCTCGGAGATATCGTAGGCAAGCTTTACAAATTCCTTCGCCTCCGCCGAATCGGCAGGCTCTATCATCGGGACTTTTGCGGCTATGGCGTAGTGCCGTGAGTCCTGCTCGTTCTGAGACGAATGCATCGCCGGATCGTCCGCCACAAATAGCACCAGCCCTCCTGTCACCCCTGTATACGACAGGGTAAACAGCGGGTCGGCGGCGACGTTAAGCCCTACGTGCTTCATTGCGCACGCGCTCCTCACTCCTCTGAGGGACGCGCCGAAGGCTACCTCCGCCGCAACCTTTTCGTTCGGCGCCCATTCGCAGTATATCTCGTCGTATTTTGCGGCAAATTCGGTTATCTCGGTAGAGGGCGTGCCGGGATAGCTCGACACCACCTTAACGCCGGCCTCATAAAGACCTCTGGCAATCGCTTCGTTGCCAAGCATCAGTTTTTTCAAATCAGTCATCCTTTCCGTTATTATCTTTTATATGCAGTCTTATTTCCCGAGGCTGTCGGTTATTTCAACCGTCTTTGTGCGGCTGTAGCAGCTGAACATGTCCTCAACATCCTTAGGACGCGATTTTCCGGTAATCAGGCTTACCAGCGGAACAAGTATCAGACCTCCTACCATCGCAAAAACGCCTGAATACAGTGAGTTTGTAAATATAAATGGTAGCACGGGCAGACCGGAAATGTCAAGCCAGCCGAGCGAAACGCAAAGCTGTATAAGCTCCAGCCCCACGCCGTAAACAAACGATACCGCCACCGCCGCCTTTGTGGTCTTTTTAAAATACAAGCCGTAAAGGAACGGGGCAAGAAACGCCCCCGCAAGCGCTCCCCAGGACACTCCCATCATCTGTGCGATAAATATGTTATGGCTTTTCGCCTGGTTAATGGCTATAACTGCCGATATAGCTATAAATACGACTATAAACACGCGCATCACAGTCATTTTTTTCTTTTCGCTCATTCCTTTTTTTGAAAGCGGCTCTATAAAATCAAGCGTAATTGTAGAACTGCTTGCAAGCACCAGCGATGAAAGCGTCGACATCGACGCCGAAAGCACAAGAACTATCACTATCCCTATTATCACGGGCGAAAGACCCGAAAGCATCTGCGGGATTATGGCGTCATAGCCCTCTGAAGCTACGTCCACATCATACAGCCTTCCGAAGCCCCCAAGAAAATAGCAGCCTCCCGCAACTATAATGGCAAACAGCGTCGAAATGACAGTGCCCTTTTTTATGGATTCCTCATTTTTTATCGCGTAGAACTTAGTAACCATCTGAGGAAGCCCCCACGTGCCGAGAGAGGTTAAAATCACTACAAAAACGAGCGATACAGGGTCCGGACCGAAGAATGAAGCGTAGACCCATCCGCCGTTTTCACCCGTGGCAAGCTGCTCAGTCGCCGCCATCAGCCCGCCGTTGTCGCCAAGTACCGCCGCTATTACCGCGGCAATGCCAGCAAGCATTATTATCCCCTGAATAAAATCGTTGACGGCAGTCGCCATGTATCCGCCGACCAGCACATATATTCCTGTCAGCACAGCCATTACGATAACGCACACCGAATAGTCTATTCCGTCAAACGCCATGGAGAAAAGACGGGAAAGCCCGTTATAAAGCGAGGCGGTATATGGTATCAAAAACACAAAGGTGATAACCGACGCGGCGGTTTTAAGTCCCTTGGATTCAAAGCGCGCGCCGAAAAAATCCGGCATGGTGTTGCTCGAAAGATACTGCGTCATAATCCTTGTCCTGCGCCCCAAAACGCTCCACGCAAGCAGCGATCCGATAAAGGCGTTTCCAAGACCTATCCATGTCGAGGCAAGTCCGAAATCCCATCCGAACTGTCCCGCGTAGCCGACAAAAATAACGGCAGAAAAATAGGAAGTGCCGAAAGCAAACGCGCTCAGCCACGGTCCTACCGAACGCGAGCCCAAAACAAAACCGTTTACGTCTGTCGCGTGCTTTCGCGACCTGAAGCCGATGTAGATCATCAACGCAAAGAAGCATACTATCATGCAGAGCGTAAGAATCATTGTAGGTGTCATATTTTATGTCCTTTCCTTTTTACTCTCCCCTTGTCCCCTCGTTCCGTCGCCCTCGTATCAGGCTGCCGCCGCAGTCAGCCTATATTCTGCTCGAGTACAAGGTGCTCCGCGCCGTATTTTCTGCGCAACAGCGGCTTTTCTATCTTTCCGGTAGGGTTGCGCGGCACGTCGGCAAAAATAATTTTTCTCGGGCGCTTGTAGCGCGGCAGACCTCTGCAGAAGTCCTTTATCTCATCCTCGGTACAGGTCGCGCCTTCCTTTATCTGAATTACCGCGGCCGCAATCTCGCCGAGCCTGTCGTCAGGCAGACCTATTACCGCCACGTCGCTCACCTTTCCGTATTCTCGTATGTAATCCTCTATCTGCACCGGATAAAGGTTTTCGCCGCCGGTAATTATGACGTCTTTTTTCCTGTCCACTAAAAAGATAAAGCCGTCGTCGTCAAACATCGCCATATCGCCGGTGTAAAGCCAGCCGTCTTTGAGAGCGTTTTTAGTGGCGTCGGGGTCGCGGTAATAACACACCATCACGCCCGCTCCGCGAAGGCAAAGCTCGCCCACCTGTCCGGGCTTGACGTTTTCACCGTTCTCGTCTACTATTTTAACCTCCCAGCCGTACCCTGGGACACCTATAGCCCCTACCTTGCCGATGTTCTCTACTCCAAGGTGAACAGCTCCCGGTCCTATAGACTCGGAAAGACCGTAGTTCGTGTCGTACTGGTGATTCGGAAAATACTCCAGCCAGTGCTTTATAAGGCTCTGAGGAACAGGCTGCGCGCCGATATGCATAAGCCTCCACTTTGAGAGGTCATAATCCGAAAGCTTCAGCCTTCCGCTGTCAAGGGCGTTGAGTATATCCTGCGCCCACGGAACAAGCAGCCACACAATAGTGCACTTTTCCTTTGACGCCGCTTCGAGTATAAACTCCGGACGCGTGCCCCTTAAAAGCACCGCCTTCGAGCCGCTTATCAGAGAGCCGAACCAATGCATTTTAGCTCCTGTATGATACAGAGGCGGTATGCATAAAAATACGTCGTCCCGGGTCTGGGAGTGGTGCTTCTGCTCAACCCTGCAGGAATGGATAAGAGCCCTGTGCCTGTGAAGTATCGCCTTTGGAAAGCCGGTCGTTCCCGATGAAAAATAAATCGCGGCGTAGTCGTCCTCCGTAAGCTTTACGCCCGGATTAACGCTCGGGCAATCCGCCGCAAGATGCGCGTAGCTCTCCGCAAACGACGGGCAGCCATCTCCTACGTATATTAGAAGCCTCTTCTGACTTATCTGATCGGCTATCTCCTCAACTCTGCCGATAAACTCCGCGCCGAATACCAAAACATCCACCTGCGCCAGATCAAGGCAGTATTTTATTTCATCGGAGGAATAACGGAAGTTGAGCGGCACAGCCATAGCCCCCGTCTTGAGTATCCCGAAATAAATCGGCAGCCACTCGAGGCAGTTCATCAAAAGTATTGCCACCTTATCGCCCTTGCCTATTCCGCGGCTTATAAGCACGTTTGCAAACCTGTTCGATTTTTCGTTGAACACCGACCAGCTGATCTCCCTGCGGTAGCTTGTGCGGACGGTGGGCTGAACCAGCTCGTATTCCCTCCATGTAAGCCTGCGGTCCTCAGGCAGCTCGGGATTTATTTCAACCAATGCAATGTCGGAGCCGTATTCAAGGCTGTTTCTTTCCAACAAATCAACAATTGTCATGATATCACCTTTAACATTTCTATTTTATATGCTATAATGCACTTATACGGTCGGTCTGCAAAGCAGCCATCCGAATTTTATAAGGAGCATTTACAGTTGTCTATGATTATCGATTTTCATACTCACACGTTCCCTGACAAGATAGCGTCGAAAGCGATATCGCTTCTGTCCGAAAAAGGACATATAAAGCCACACACCGAAGGGACGCTTCACGCGCTTAAGGAATCCATGAAGAAGAGCGGCGTTGATTACAGCGTGATCCTTCCGGTCGCCACAAGCGTTCATCAGGTGGAATCAATAAATCACACCGCGTTCGAGCTGAGCGGCAGGGACGGCATAATCTACGCAGGAGCCATACACCCGGACTGCGAAAACGTCGGCGAAATACTTGACGAAATAAAAGCCGCAGGGCTTTTCGGGATAAAAATACATCCGGATTATCAGGGAGTATATTTTGACGACGAAAGATACATAAAAATCATGGAGGAAGCGGCAAAGCGCGGTCTCATAACCGTAACTCACGCCGGAATAGACGTTGCCTATCCAAACGACATCCACTGCACGCCGGACATGGTATTAAGAGTCCTTGACAGGCTGAGCGGCATAATCGAGAATAAGCTCGTTTTAGCCCACTTAGGCGGTCTTGGCATGGAGGACGAGGTAATAAATAAGCTCACAGGCAAGCCTGTGTGGATGGATACCGCGGCGGTTCTCGGAATAAATCCCGAAAAAAACAGGGAAATCATCAGGCTGCACGGCGCAAGCAAAATCCTCTTCGCCACCGATTCCCCATGGGCGGATCAAAAGGAGTTTGCCAAGCTTATCCGCTCATACGGGCTGAACAGCGACGAGCTGGAAATGGTATTGCACAAAAACGCCGAAAAGCTGCTCGGAAATGCGGGATAAAGCTTTAAACCGCTAAATCGACTTTGATTATAGCATACCCCGCCGCATAAATCAAGGACAATTGAAAATATCTCAGCAGTTTTGCGAAAAAGAAAAAGCAGTGCGGCTTTTAAACCGCAATGCTTCGGGTTTTATATTTTTAGATTGCCCATTAGTTATATCGTTCTATGCCTCTCTCGTCGACGAGGCGGTCAATCTTCCATTCGCCGTCCTCAATCTTAAGGTCTATTCTGTAACAGCTTGCTCCGGAGTCCGTCTCTTGTAAGACATATGCAGCCAGAGTATCCTCTCCGGTTTTTTGGGCGGCGGCAACGGGAAGCTCAAAAACAAACAGCGATCCGTAATCCGCAAGCTCCTGATATATCTTTCCGTCGGATATGACAAATGTACAATACGGGTCTTCAAAGCATTTTTCGTATATTCTTTCGCATCTGTCTTCAGTATACACCCTGCGAAGCACGGTCATAAACTCATCTATAGTGGAATAGCCGTCTTTAAGGGAAATAAATATCCTGCCGTCGTCATACTCGATTGCATCGGCATCCGGGTCGTCAGAGGAATACGGCGCAGCGTGCATAAGACCTACAAGCCCTATTGCGTCCGAAAGCTCGTCGCTCATATCTTCAAGTATTTTGTTTGCAAGCTCTTCGGCTTCCTCGTCGCTTTCCTCAGGAAGCTCCGCCGGAGACAGCTCAGGCTCTGTTGCGACTGTTGTTACGGCTGTTTCCTCCGAGGCTGTCGTCTCATCGGTTGCCGGGTCTTCTGTCACGTCCGGCTCGGATACAACAGCATCAGACGCAATAGCATCAGACGCAGCAGTCGATTCGGGATTTTCTGTATCGGCAGCCGCGCAGCCGGAAAGGCAGACGGAAGCTGCCACGACAAGCGCAGCAAATGCGCAAAGGAAAGATATACGTTTTTTATCAATTGCCATACGTTTAACCCCTCTCAATAAATGTAAGTTAGTCCGGCGACCATAGGAGCATATATTACCTATAATATACATTAAGGCGATCTCTTTTTCAAGAAATTTCTTAATATTTAGATATATAAACAATTATCTCCTTTATTATTGGGCTATTCACACAAAAATACTTCTTATTTTACACATAGATAAGAAAATATTAAAAATTTTATGTGATTTGGGGAGTATAAATCAAGGACAATAATCAGCGACGTCGAAATTTTCTGAATTTTTGGGGAATCCAGAACGTACATATTTTAAGACAGGGGGCGCAATAAGACGTGAAACGGCTTTATTTGGTAGGCGGAACTATGGGTGCGGGAAAAACAACCGTTTGCAGGCGGGTAAAGGAGCTTCTCGAGCGAAGCGTCTTTTTGGACGGAGATTGGCTTTGGGATGCAAATCCGTTTGTCGTAACTGAGGAGACAAAAAAGATGGTCATCTCAAACATCTGCGCGGTCCTGAATAATTTTCTCAAATGCTCGGAATACGACAACATCATATTCTGCTGGGTAATGCACCGTCAGGAGATAATAGACGAGCTGTTGTCAAGGCTTGATACGGATGGCTGCAAGATCATTGCGGTATCTCTTATGCTAAGCGAGGACGAGCTTAAACGGCGGCTTGCGTCTGAAGTTTCGGCGGGGCGAAGAAGCGCCGATATAATAGAGCGCTCGGTAAACAGACTCCCTCTTTACCGTGAACTTAGCACCATAAAAATTTTCACGGACGGAAAAAGCGCGGACGAGGTAGCGGAAGAGCTTGCCTCATTGCAAATGCCAATAATACAGAATAAGAACATATAACTATTCAACGAAAGGAAATAAAAGGAAATCGCGTCATGAAAAATATTCTTGTCATACAGGGCGGAGGCCGTCAGAACGGAAACACCGCGCAGCTGGTCCGCGAATTTATGCTTGGAGCGCAGGAGGCGGGACACAACGCAGAGCTTATCTCTCTGAACAAGCTTAAGGTGAACGGCTGCACCGGCTGCAATGCCTGCCGATATCGCAAGCCATGCGTTCAAAAGGACGATTTTATGAACATAGTCCCGAAAATAGAAAAAGCCGATCTTTTGGCGTTTGCCTCTCCGCTGTATTTCTGGACGATATCCTCGAAACTGAAGGCTTTTATAGAGCGAATGTACTGCTTAGCGGAGTTTGACCCGAGCCCTGTGCTCGGGCGGTATGAAAAGTATCCGCAAAAGGACTGCGCGCTCCTGATGACCTCGGCGGATGATTTTTTCTGGACGTTTGAGCAGGCGGTTAGCTATTACAGGTTCACTCTTGTAAACTACATCGGCTTTAACGACAGGGGGATGCTTTTAGCGGGAGGCTGCGGCGACACCAACGGCCGTCCCCAGATAGACAAAACACCTCACCTTGCAAATGCCCGCAGGTTCGGCAGGGAAATTTATCGCGGCTGAGCCGGAAAATTTAAAATTTGTCCCTGACTTAAACAAAACTTTAACATCGGGGTGCTATAAAGTAAAAAAACGCGGAGGCGCAGGGGATATGTTTAAAATACTGGTTGTAGAGGACGACATGGAGCTTAACCGTTCCGTGTGCGCGTTCCTCGGTCAAAACGGCTATGAGGCAAAGGGCTGTATTAATGCAAACGAAGCGTATGACGCATTTTACGGCGGGGAAATATTTGACATGATAATATCGGACATTATGATGCCGGACGTCGACGGCTTTGAGTTTGCCAGGACCATACGCGAGCAAAACCAGGAGATACCAATACTTTTTATGACCGCACGCGACGATTTTTCCGCAAAGCAACGCGGCTTTCGCGCAGGCGTAGACGATTATATGGTAAAGCCGGTGGATTTAGACGAGCTGCTTCTTCGCATAGGCGCTCTTTTAAGGCGCGCCAAGATCGCTTCGAGCCGCAGGCTCGAGGTGGGAAGCCTTGTCCTCGACGCCGACGAACGCACGGCGTATCTTGACGGAAACGAAATACCGCTTACGGTGCGGGAATTCAACCTTATATATAAGCTCCTGTCATATCCGAAAAAGACATTTACCCGCTCCCAGCTGATGGAGGAGTTTTGGGACGGCGACAGCTCGTCCGGTCTGCGCACGGTCGACGTGTACATGACGAAATTGCGCAGTAAATTTTCCGATTGCAAGGATTTCGAAATAGTTACCGTACACGGTCTCGGATACAAGGCGGTGCTGAAATGAAAAACAGGGGCGGTCTTAGGCGCGCGCTGCTTGCGCTGAAAAACTATTTTATTTTCTTTGCGTCGATGTGCTTTGTCATAACCTGCTGCATGATGCTTTTTTTGAGCATATTGTCGTGCGAAAGCGGCATGGAGCTTCAGGCTGAGCAGATACGGCCGGCCGCAGCGCTTACATTCCTGAACGTCATACTTTTAAGCCTTGCCTTTACTGCAATAGACGCCGTGAGGCGCAGATTCACCGTGGAACGCCCGGTAAGACAGATCGTATACGCGCTTGAAAAGGTCATCGCAGGCGATTTCTCGGTCAGAATAAAAAGGCTTCCGGGAGGCAGTACTGGCGAGAGCCTCAACGACGTAATAGAATGCGTAAACGAAATGACCGAAGAGCTTTCAAAAACCGAAACACTGCGGACGGATTTCATATCTAACGTATCTCACGAGCTTAAAACCCCGCTTGCCGTTATGCAAAACTACGCTACGCTCCTTTGCGGCGACGGTCTTTCGGACGATAGGCGCAGGGAATACGCCAAAAACATTAAAGACGCCTCACGGCGGCTGGCGTCCATGGTATCAAACATCCTCAGGCTTAACAAGCTGGAAAATCAAAGCATCTACCCCGAAACAAAAACGTTTAATTTAAGCGAGCAACTCTGCGAATGCATACTCGGATTTGAAAGCGCGCTGGAGGACAAAAGCATCAGCCTTGAAACCGATTTAAAGGAAAACGTGCCGGTGACCGCCGACCCAGAGCTTTTGTCTCTTGTGTGGAACAATCTTTTGTCAAACGCCATAAAGTTTACGGACAGCGGCGGGACAGTATCGGTTTTTCTTGAGGAAGACGGCGAATCGATAAGCGTGACCGTAAAGGATACGGGCTGCGGAATAAGTCCGGAGGTGGGCAGGCATATCTTTGAAAGATTCTATCAGGGAGATCCTTCCCATTCGACCCAGGGAAACGGTCTGGGTCTTGCGCTTGTCAGGCGCGTAGTCGATATCCTTCATGCAGATATTTTCGTCAAAAGCGAGGTCGGACGCGGAAGCACGTTTACCGTCAGGCTGAGGAGGGAATCAGATGAAGCGGCTTAAGCTTATCCTGAAAAAAATATTTTTCCTGCCGCCTGCTGCGATAATAATCATTGCCGTGCCGTCGTTTGCGTTTGTAGCTGCAGTTCTCTCAACTGGCAACCAATCCATTGCGGCATACTCCGCATATGTCCTTTCCGCTTACGCCGCGGCTATCGTTACTATCGGCGTGATAAGGCTCGTAAGGCTTGCGCGGCGAAGAAAAGACGACAATCCGATTATCAATAAAATAAAAAGCGTCCCCGCCGGCGAAAGATTTTTAAGCGACAGGGTTTTCCGCTCCGAAATATACCTTTACGCAGGGCTTGCGGCTAATCTTTTATACGCGGCTTTGAATTTATATCTCGGTCTGAGGTACTGGTCGCTCTGGTATTTAATGCTTGCGTTCTACTACGTGCTGCTTTGTGCAAATCGCGGATTTCTGGCAGGAAGAATGCGCAGGCAGCAGGACATTATATCGGAGCTTCGCAGCTACAGGACCTGCGGGATAATCCTTTTGATAATGAACCAGGTATTGACCGGCATAGCCATATTCATAGTAAACCACGACCGCGGCGCTAATTACTCCGGAAATCTGATATACGTCATGGCTGCATACACGTTCTATATTACAATATCCGCCATCGTGAAAGCTATAAAGTGCCGCAAGGGCGCAAGCCCCACGATGTCCGCGGCAAAAATAATAAGCCTGACGGCGGCGCTTGTGTCAATGCTGTCGCTTGAAACGGCAATGCTTGCGCAGTTTGGCGGCGGCGAGCTTGAATTCCGCAGAGTCATGACATCGATTTCGGCAGGCGTAGTCTGTGCTCTGGTTCTTCTGATGGCTGTGTATATGATAGTGCGGTCTACAAAGCGCCTCAGGATGCTTTGCAACACTGATAGAGCCTCTCAGGGACTTTAAGGAGGTAACAAAAATGAATGAATCACAAAATAAAAGCAGCTTCAGCTACAGCTACTCTTCGGACGAGCAGCGCGAAATATCCAAAATACGCGACAAATATACCGCGAAGGAGGAATCCGGCATCGACCGGCTCCGCCGCCTTGACAAAAGCGCGACAATGCCGGGTACGGTTGTATCCGTCATAGTCGGGATTATCGGCGTTTTGCTATTTGGAACAGGTATGTCCTGCGTTATGGTCTGGTCGGAAAGCGCGTTTATAATCGGGATAGTCTTAGGTCTGTCGGGAATTGCGCTTGCGGCTGCGGCTTATCCGATTTATTCCCAAATCACAAAAATGCGCCGAAAAAAGCTCGCCCCCGAAATAATACGTCTGACGGACGAGCTGTCTCAGAAATAATAAAAGTCAAAAAGCCAAGCCCATTCGCGAAGATCCGCGCGAATGGGCTGTTGTTTTATATATAAAAGTACCAGCAGAAGCCTGAATATTATCCATGAACCCACACGATATTTAATATAAATATAACTTTATTTTTTCCGGCATATGTGATATAATACTGTTGCCACACAGTTTAATATTTTTTCAGGCAGGCATACTTTAGGTAAAAACGTATGCCTTGATATCATACCCTGTCTGGGATAACTGTGTGGCAACAGATCAAGCTGCGTTTTTCGGTGCGCGGCTGCAAAAGGCTGCGCACTTTTTTAATGGAGGTGCAAACTATGGTGCTTGAGCTTAAGAACATTGAAAAATCATTTGGCGAAAAGCGTGTACTCAATGGGATTTCCCTGACAGCAGCGGGCGGCAAAGCGTTCGGTCTTTTGGGCAGAAACGGCGCAGGCAAAACAACGTCCATCAGGATAATAATGAATGTTTTCCCCGCCGACAGCGGTCAGGTGCTCTTTGACGGAAAACCGATAGACTATGAAAAAACCACGTTTGGGTATCTTCCGGAGGAAAGAGGGCTGTACCCAAAAAAGAAAATCATAGATCAGCTTGTGTATTTTGCCGAGCTTAAAGGCATGAAGCACAGCATGGCAGTATCGGCAGTGTATCACTGGCTTGACAGGCTTGGCATGACTGAGTACCGCGACAGACGACTCGACACCCTGTCAAAAGGCAATCAGCAGAAGATTCAGCTTATCACAGCCATAGCTCACGACCCTGATATAGTTATACTCGACGAACCATTTTCCGGGCTTGACCCGGTAAACGCAATGCTTTTAAAGGACGTAGTCAAGGATACTATAGCAAGAGGTAAAATAGTTGTTTTTTCAAGCCATCAAATGAGCTACATAGAGGAATTCTGCGATAGCATCGCCATTATTAACGGCGGCGAGGTCGTTTTATCGGGTGACCTGAACAAAATAAAACGAAGCTATCCGAGAAACCGCATTTGTGTCTGGTCGCTGCAAAACAGTTCTATAGCCGATGAATACAAAGGCAGGTGCTCTCAGGGGGAAAACGGGGAGCTCATCATAGCACTTCCGAGTGCGCTCGGAAGCGCTAGCGAAAAGAAAGCCGTAATGCAGCAGCTGACCGAGAAATACGACATCGATCAGATAAAGGTTTACGAGCCGTCTTTAAACGACATATTCGTAGAATATGCGGGAAAGCATGAGTAAGGGGTGGCACGAAATGAAGCAATTCGGACAAATTTTAAAATTTGAGCTTAAAAGCTATCTTAATAATAAAATCTTTGTGGGGGTGACCGTCTTTCTTGTTGCCGCGATAGCAGTCGTAATGTTCTTTCCCCGCATTACAGGCGCATTTGGAGTAACCGATAACCCGGACGAAGAGTTTCCCGTCATGCTCATAGCGGACGGCGGAACTACAGCAGGTGAAGAAGTCCTCGGAGCATTTTCAGCAGCATTTAGCGGTTATGACGTCCGGCTTGCAGATGGGGATCTGGAAAGCATAAAAGCTGCAATTACCTCCTCCGAGGCGGAATGCGCCTTTGTTATAACCGGCCCCACCTCGTACACCTACTATGTCAATAACCTGTCCATGTATGACAGCAATACCTCTGTCGCAGACGAGGTGCTTAAGGAACTTTACCGCATGAATGCAATGGTAGATGGCGGGCTGTCCTACGAAGAGGCAAACTCTATCATGACAGCGCAGGTAGAAGGAGTCACGGAAAGCCTGGGCAAGGATCAGATGCAGAATTTCTTCTATACCTACATAATGATATTTGCTCTCTACATGGTAATACTGCTCTACGGTCAGATGGTAGCAACAAACGTCGCCTCAGAGAAAAGCTCACGAGCTATGGAACTGCTTATCACCAGCGCGAAACCCACATCAATGATGTTCGGCAAGGTCATTGCCTCCTGCATAGCGGGATTTGCGCAGCTGGCCGCAGTCTTCGGAGCTTCTCTGCTGTTCTACAACCTCAACTCCTCGTACTGGAGTGAAAGCCCCATCATAGCCCTTATATTTGATATACCGCCGGAGCTGTTTGTGTACATGCTTGTGTTCTTCGTCCTGGGCTTCCTTATATATGCGTTCCTTTTCGGAGCGGTTGGCTCTACCATCTCAAAGCTTGAGGACATAAACACCGCGGTAATGCCGCTGACTATGCTGTTTATAGTCGGGTTTGTCGTCGTGGTTTACTCCATGTCGAGCGGAGATATGGACAACATCCTTATGAAGGTGTGCTCGTATATCCCGTTCACGTCGCCTATGGCAATGTTTACCCGCGTTGCAATGACGACCGTGCCGATTTATGAGATAATCATATCTATCGCAATACTTATAGCGTCCGTAATCGGAGTTGGGTTTGTCTCGGCAAAGATTTACCGCATGGGCGTGCTGCTTTACGGCAACACTCCAAAGCTCGGCGCAATACTTAAAGCCGCATGGAAAGCATAATGCATAAACAGTACAATGCTTTTACAGCCGCTATAAAAAAGCCGGGGCGTCTTGGAAAAATCCAAGACGCCCTTTTGTTTTATCTTATTACTATCTAACTTTCCTTTGCCGCGCTTTGCTCATAGCTCCATCCTTTCAAGCGCGAAAAGCTCCGCCGGCAAATCAAGATACTCGGTATGCTCCATCGGATTGCGCGGGCGGACATGGATGGTCTCTCCGTCCGAAACAAAAGTAATCACCGCCACTGCCTCCCGCGGCTTACCGCCGTCCTCAGACGCGCGGGTAACGCAGTTGAGACTTACCTGCGTTCCAGCAACGGTCTCGCTGTATACATTTTCATAATTGTCCGCGATCTGCTCCTGCGCGAGCCCGCTTTCTATGGAATAATAATCGCCGTCGTATTCTATCATGCAGTACGCCTCGATTGAAACGCCGGAAACGGCTTCATCAGCGTCCGCTCCCATTTCGCCAAGGTCTCCTATTGTAAAGCTCCGGCCGTTTTTATCGACCGGGATTATCAGCGCGCAGATGCTTGTTACAAGACTGTCGTCAGCAGGGTAATAAACGCTTATATTATCCTCCGAAATGCGGGACTTAACAAGCTCTGCGATTCCGTATTCGTCGTTTTGCGATAGGAATTCTTCAAATCCCGCCTTAAAATCCGCAGCGCTGTCCGCCTGATAGTAAAGAGCATACATAGCGCTGTCAAGAGTGGAGACCTCCTCCGGCAGGGAAACTCCCGGGGTTTCATCAGAAGATGCGCAGCCACAAAGCAACAAAACACTAAGAAATGCAGCAAGGCTAAATACTCTACTTATCGATATCGATATATTAAAGTTTTTCATTGTATCACCACATATAAAATTTACTTTAAGCCTTTCTTAAAAAGGCATATCTGCACTATTTATTGCAGTCGAATTCCATACTAATGCTTGATTCCCATTCCACCATGGATAATAGTAAGAACTAAAGCTTATCATCATTAATCCTCCAGAATTGTTTGGATCCATAATGTAACATGATTGATAAGTAGGATCATGCGGGCTGCTTGAAAGACATGAGAATCCCGCCAAAACAACTGTATGATTTTCCGCTGTGCTCCATGGCGACATAGACAAATATTCTATAGCGCAGGGGCTTCCCATG
Organism: Candidatus Faeciplasma sp.; assembly: GCA_048393055.1. Taxonomy (GTDB): domain Bacteria; phylum Bacillota; class Clostridia; order Oscillospirales; family Ruminococcaceae; genus Faeciplasma. Next base: position 5,320 of record DBFJJS010000004.1, on the reverse strand, counting down.
TAAGATAACGCCTGTAAAATTGTGAATGAAGGCATACCTCCATACACTGTGTAACTACTCCACGTTGGTGAATTTATGAATGCACACACATCTGATATTGAGCCTGCATAGTTATTCGATATAACATAGGAGTTTTGAAGTATCAAATTCCTATATTGGTTTGCAGACGCTTCTGAGCTAAACGAACCATTCAATTTGTAGTCAATAATACTTGCAGCCACAGATATCCAGCATGTTCCAACACCGTTCATTCTTACGTTGCTGCAGTATGGTACATTGATTATGTATTGGTCATATCCAGAATTATATGATAAATTCGGCTCCTCACATATGGAATCAGCAACATTAACGGTTATCTCATCTACAACTGGCATAGATAATTCATTTATAATAAATGAACTTTGTGATTCAATTTTAGTGCTTATACTATTTAATACATTTGAGCTTTTCTCATTAATATCTAAAATATATAAATTAGTATTATTAGCACAATAATATGACTCTTCAGTGGCTACAACTGTAAAAATATTATCTTTATTAATAACTTTTCTTACATTATTCAATTCTTTTGCATAATCTGACTTTGAAATTTGGAAGTTATACTCACCATTTGATTCTATAACAACTAATGATCCTATAAAATCATCATTTGATTTAATTAAATAATGGTATATGTTTCCTATATAATCGGTGTCTAAAGAATCTCTCATGCAAAATCCCGGAGAAAGGCTGAGATTCGATATCTCAGATGCATTAAATCCCATTGCAAAAAAATTGCTCTCGCTTAGTCGTGAAAAAATATCGATTGCATAATTATTTGCTTCTTGAGGTATTGAAGAAGTTCTAATAAAGAAATCATCATTGAATTTTGATATTTTATCCCTCTCACTTCCAAATGCGCTAATGCAAAAACACATGCTTAGTGTTACGGCCAATATAATAGATATTATTTTCTTTGCAAATATTTTTAATTCCTCCTCATAAATGAAATGTTCCAGCAATTGGCGCCTTGATGCTGAATAAAAGCAGATACAGCTTTATGCTTAATCTATATTTTATATAGATTATATTAGAAAATGAATAATCACTATAAAAATAGAATAGCACCAAAAGCTTGAATCTAAATTTTATTATATATATATAATTTGTCAATATATTTTGTACTATTTTGTATGTTTATACAAGTTAGAGAAAACGTATTTGTAAGAAATAACATACAATTGTGTGTTATAATTAAATCTAAACTAATGTTCATCAATTACTATCATACGAATTTATTCGCATACGAACTGCATATTATACAGCTCGCAGATGTTAGCGCCGCTGCCGCCGTCGAACACGAAGAACAGTCCCCACTGTCCTTCGAGATCTTCTATTTCATCCGCGGGAATGGTAAAGGCCGTAAGCTCGCTCGGCATATCAGAGCTAAGCTCTATAGTTCCGAGCTTCCTGCTTCCTTCGCCGACGGAAACCACCTTTCCGTCCTCATATTCGACAGGAGTGTTCACTGCCGACGCGGGTCTTAAATACACGTCTACCACAGCGTCCGTTCCCAGCGGGACAAACTCGACCTCGAGGGACTTTGAGCCGTCGGACGGAGCTTCAAGGTTAAAGTTAAAGTATTTCACGCCCGCTATTACCCCGCTCCTGATATTTACAACCGGCAGCGTGGTGATATCCTCCGAATACGCGGGAGTTATGCTTGCGCCGCCCGTAAGATAGCTGACTATTCCGGCAGAGTGCTTAACATACGGGTTCAGCCCTTCAATAAAGAAGCCGTTTGAGGTGACCTCCGCCATTGATATTCTGACCTCGCCGCCGTCCGCTACAGACTCCTCATCCCACTCGACCGTTATCGGTTCTACCATCGCCTGACGTGCAAAGGTCTGAAGGTTTCTGTGATAGAATACATACCACTGCCCGTTTATCTCGCAGATGCTTCCGTGGGTGTTTCCCCCTCCAAATGTGCGGTCATGGCCCCCGTTGCCGTTGGGGATTACCTCACCCATGGCGTCTACAATTATTCCTCCCCACTTCCACGGACCCTCCGGACTGTCGCTGTAGCCATAGGCAAGCTGGCTGTAATTTTTTCCTGTCGGTTCCTCCGGAAGACCGTTTCTGCTGTATATAAACACATACTTGTTTCCGACCTTGCGTATCGACGACGCCTCGAAAAATCCCCATTTGCCGACATTTTCGTCCTGAACGATGTTATAATCGGCCGGATTATAGTCAAAAGCGGTCATCTGGTCATAGCTGGGGATATTTCTTTTGGCGGACTCGCCTTCCGCAAGAGACGACATGTTATCCTCATCGAGTTCGCCCCACCAGGATTCGCAGAAGCCCCAGTAACCGTAAACGCTGCCGTCGTCGTCTACGAAAACGGCGGGATCAAAGCCTAAAACGCCCTCCGTCTCGGTGGTACTGCCTTCCTTCCAGTTGACAACCTCAAAAGGTCCGTCCGGGCGGTCGGATTTACACACCATTGTGGTGCGTCCCCAGGTCTGGTTATTAGGATAAAGGTAATATGTCTTTTTGCCGTTCTCTTCTACCAGCGCTACGTCGGGAGCGTATAGGACGTCCGCGCTGCCGTTTACGACAGATTCAAATATCACTCCGTCACGCCGCCAGTCGGACAAATCCTCGACAGGAGCGGACCATACCACAAGATCCGTCCCGCAGTATGCAGTCTTTAAGGTGTCGTGTGAGCCGTAGACGTAAAGGCGGTAGTGCCCCGGATTGTCCGGATCCTCAAAAACATACGGCTCCGCATCGGGAATATACTCCCACAAAGGAAGATACGGATTTCCCTGATACTCGCTTTCATAGTTTATAGCTTCGGCAGGGTTGGTTATATTCATACTGTCATCTCCATTCTTAATGTCATTATCCGAGCAGCCCGATAGCGAAATCGCTGCCGACGCCGCCAGGGTCATGGCTATAACCTTTCTCAGCTTTTTTGACATGCTGTTTTCCTCCTTTTACTTTGCGCCTTGCTTTTGCCTGAGTCGGATTAAAGCCATCAGGCACATTTTGCGCGTTAATATAATATTACAATAAATTTTCAACCTTTTCAACTGTTATTTATGCAAAATAAAAAAGTACCGCAGAATTGCGGCGCTTTGGCGGTATTGATAGGCGTTATGCCACATTTATAATAATTCTCCTGTACGCATAAAGCGAAGGCGAACCATTGTCGTGAATCTCCAGGATTATGTGAATGCTTTTACCCGATGCATTTTCCGGCACAGTAAACGAAGCTGTTTCCTGTTCATTGTCATCAATGCTGATAACTCCCGTATATTCGCTCGGCACACTGTATGAAAACCAGCTGTAGGAGAGTTTGTCGCCGTCAGGATCATACGAGCCTTCAGCGCTCAGGGTTACGACTTCGCCCGCGCTGGCATTAATTTCGAGAGTATCAAGCGTCTCGTCTCCGTTTAAAACCGCGACGGGATGATGATTGGCACCGTCGTAATTATCTGTTACAGACCAAATCATTCTTGCCAAAAAATCGTTTTGAGCGGCGTCTCCCCAGCGCACTATTGAATCCCATGCGTCCTGCGCGTCGCCGTACATATAATACGGCTGATACTCGCCCTCGTTTTCAACGGCGTCCATGCTTTTAATGTTCTCTTTTTTCTCAAGCGAGAAGCGTCCGCCCCAGCTTCCCCAGTCGATATGCTCAGGGTCGTTCATCCCCGTCGGAAGCTGATACATAAACGACGGTGAGTCGCCTTCATAAGCCCATGCAGCGTCCGGATAGACTGCCCCGAGTGCGCCCATGCTCTGAATACTGTCTATGTATTCCTCGCCCTGCTCGGTAATGCTCTGATTTAATCCGTAAACGAGGTTAGCGCGGATATACAAAAGCTCAGGAAAGTTAGTAACAATCCATGCTCCCGCTTCGTCCTGCCCCAAAACATCGTATACCCTTATTTTGCTGACAAATTCAGCCACATCTTCTTCACTTCTTGTGTTTTTAACCTTCCAAAGAGCTTGGGCGAGGGTGTTTCCTCCGCCCCAGAGATTAATCCAAATCGGGCGGTCGTCATCTTCGTCAACGGCTGCGATTATCAGCTCACTTCCGTCAGAATCCTTTCCCTCGCCGACGTCGCCCATACTGTATCCTGTTTGCCCCATAACGGAAATCGACTTTATATATTCCACGCTTGGGTAGCTTGAAGAGTGTATTTGCAGGTTAGGCAGGGCTTCGCCGTAAGCGTCGGTGATTTTGTTCAGCCTATCCATTGCCGACTGGTCCTGATACGGGCGAAAGCAGCTTGTGCTGACAATTATCCCTTCAAGCTCTATTTGGTCTGATGTTACAAGCATACGAACAAGCGACTGCTCGTCGTCCGGGTCTGCAAGCAAATCTGTTATATTTATGACTCTTGTCTTTGCGTCTGGATTATAGCTGTCCATTTTTACAGTGCCCTCCTGTTTCAAGTCATCATCAGACGGCAGTTCACCCGGCTCAGAGCCGTACGCGCATCCCGTCAAAGATAAAAATAGTGCCGCGATCAAAAATAAGACTAAAACCCTTTTCATATATCGCCTCGAACAGTAATTAAAATGTTTTTCTGTACTTGCTGATAAACATAGCCAAAAGTTTTATAAATGCTAAGCCTGTTTTAAGCGAATTATATCATTCATCAAACGGTAAGTCAATGAACTATAAGAAAAATGACCTACATTTATAACTAAAATAAGCCATGGCAGCCGCTCTGCACATGACTTAGGTAAGGCTTGATTTAAAAAATAAAGACACCGCATATGCACGCCGCATATGAGATGCCTTTCCGTTTGGCAGGGGCAGAAGGACTTGAACCCTCGGCACGCGGTTTTGGAGACCGCTGCTCTACCATCTGAGCTATACCCCTAAATAATTGGTGGGCCAACAGGGACTCGAACCCCGGACCGACCGGTTATGAGCCGGTTGCTCTAACCAACTGAGCTATTGGCCCAATTATGAGATATAGCTAAAATAAAAACAAGCCTCCGCGAGGGAAGCTTGCTCGTTCCCTCGGTAAGTGGCCTATTGGTGACCCGTGCGAGAATCGAACTCGCGTTACCGGCGTGAGAGGCCGGTGTCTTAGCCGCTTGACCAACGGGCCAATTGGTGCACCATCGGGGACTCGAACCCAGGACCCACTGATTAAGAGTCAGTTGCTCTACCAACTGAGCTAATGGTGCATAAAGTCGGCGACACCAATTTTCCCGGGCAGTCACCCGCCAAGTATCGTAGGCGATGATGAGCTTAACTTCTGTGTTCGGCATGGGAACAGGTGGGACCTCATCACAATCGTCACCGACTATT
>DBFJJS010000003.1:0-27220 GCA_048393055.1 Candidatus Faeciplasma sp. | reverse complement strand
ATTTGGAGGGAAAAGCAGATGATGAATACCGTTAGGAAGTCTGAAAATCTGTTGCCGTTCCCTGTCATTTCCGCAGCGGCAAACGGCGACACAACCGCCATGTGCGCGATCTTGAAGCACTACGAGGGTTACATAGCGAAACTTTGTACCCGCACGCTGAAAGACGACGCGGGCAATACCTATTCCTATGTGGACGAGGAAATGCGTAACAGGCTGCAAGTGCGCCTTATTACCCACACCCTTGCTTTTCATGTAGGATAATCTTTTAGCCCATGCGGGGAGCGTGTCCCCTTTCCACGCTCCCTGTTATGGGCTATTTGTCGTTCCGTAACAGCATATCGGAAACGGTGTGCTGTTACAGGCCGACAAAGCCTATTGTTCTTTGACAAAGAAAGCGGCCTTTGGTACGCAGCATAACAGGCAACGGGTACATTCCGTTTGTATCGAGCCGGGCGGCGGGTACGCCATGATAGCTTTTCCCCTACGTGGAAAAGCCGAGCAAGAACTACCGCGCCGTAAAGCAAGTGTGGCAGCTTGCGGGCGACGACATACAAACGGCTACAATGATACTCCCGCGTTGAACACCCTCAAAGTATTGCGCGGCGCACCCATAAGCATGGGCCGTGGTGAAACTCCCGTGAGGTTGCAGCTAACAACCGCCCGTTTCAGCCTCATTTCTCATATCGTACAAGCCGGAGCGCATATTCTGTACTATGCCGCTAACCGGGAGGGAAAGAAGATGATTACCAAGTTACAACTTCAACAAATGAGAAACCTTGATATTACACAGGTTGACCGCAGCACTTTGGTTGATATTCGTAATATCCATATTGACAGTTCTTTGCCAGCAGCAAAGAAAATGCAAAGTTACTTTGAGCAGATTGTAAATCCATACTGTTTTCTTTGTGGTGATACACCCGTAAGAATACGGTTTGTCGCAGAGGATAGAACGCTAAAGCAATCATTGTGCGATTACTTTTTAAGTCTGAAATAACCGCCGACTTTCCCTAACTCTATGGGTAAGACCTTGTGATTACGGGGCGAAAATGGTATAATTAACTCGTAATTATAGGGGGAAAGGAGGTATAATGCCCCGCATACGCAAAGACAAAATGGCACGCAGTTATGCAGAGCCGTTTTGGAAAATTGGGCTATACATTCGACTATCCAGAGAGGACGACAACGAGGACGAAAGCGAGAGTGTTATCAACCAAGAAAAGATACTCCGCGACTTTGTAGACAGCTATTTTGAGCCGGGAACCTATGTGATTGTAGACGTGTTTGCCGACGACGGATTGACAGGCACCGACACAGCGCGACCAAACTTCAAACGGCTTGAGGGCTGCATTGTTCGCAAAGAAGTAAACTGCATGATTATCAAATCCCTTGCACGAGGCTTCCGCAACCTTGCCGACCAGCAAAAGTTTTTGGAGGAGTTCATACCCATTCACGGTGCAAGGTTTATTTGCACAGGCACGCCATTTATTGACACTTACGCAAACCCCCATTCTGCAAGCGGCCTTGAAGTACCTATTCGGGGAATGTTCAATGAGCAGTTTGCCGCGACCACTTCCGAAGAAATCCGCAAAACATTCAAGATGAAACGGGAGCGCGGCGAGTTCATAGGCGCGTTTGCCCCTTATGGCTATAAGAAAGACCCAAACGACAAAAACAGCTTGATTGTAGATGAGGAAGCAGCGGAGGTTGTCAAAAGCATTTATCATTGGTTTGTCAATGAGGGGTACAGTAAAATGGGGATTGCAAAGCGGCTTAACCAAATGGGAGAGCCGAACCCCGAAGCCTATAAGAAGAAAAAAGGCTTTAAGTACAACAACCCTAATTCCGACAAAAACGATGGTTTGTGGTCTGCCAGCACGATTGCAAGGATATTGCAAAATGAAGTTTATACGGGCGTAATGGTGCAAGGCCGTAATCGCGTAATAAGTTACAAAGTACACAAGCAGATCAACGTCCCCGAAGAAGAATGGTTTGTCGTCCCCAACACACACGAAGCGATTATTGACAGGGAAACATTCGAGAAAGCGCAAGCCCTACATAAGCGCGACACAAGGACAGCCCCCGGCAAACAGGAAGTCTATCTCATGTCCGGCTTTGTCCGTTGCGCGGATTGCAAAAAGGCCATGCGGCGCAAAACCGCCCGCGATATTGCCTACTACTCTTGCCGCAGCTACACCGATAAGAAGATTTGCAGCAAACATTCTATCCGGCAAGACAAGTTGGAAAACGCGGTATTGGCAGCGTTGCAAATGCAAATTTCCCTTGTAGATCGGCTTGCAGAAGAAATTGAACGGATTAACAACGCGCCTGTTATCAACCGGGAAAGCAAGAGATTATCCCATTCCTTGAAACAGGCAGAGAAGCAGCTAAAACAGTACAATGACGCTTCCGATAGCTTGTACCTTGATTGGAAAAGCGGCGAGATTACCAAAGAGGAATACCGCCGCTTGAAAGGCAAGATTGCAGAACAGATACAACAGCTTGAAGCGAACATCTCCTATCTGAAAGAGGAAATGCAGGTAATGGCTGATAGTATCGGAACCGACGACCCGTATCTAACCGCCTTTCTGAAATATAAAAACATTCAGAGCCTTAACCGCGGGATTATGGTTGAACTCGTAAAAGCGGTTTGGGTGCATGAGAACGGGGAAATAACGGTTGACTTCAATTTTGCCGACGAGTACCAGCGAATTATTGATTACATCGAGAATAACCACAACGTTATCCGAGTGATTGAGAACAAGGCAATCTAATGACTTGCCTACTTAACACAAAGGGAAATCTAATGTTGTGCATAAATAAACGGCTCTACGGGTCCAACAGGTCCCACTGGAGAAACCGGCCCTACGGGACCTACCGGCGCTGATGCCACAACTCTGGCAGAATTTGCACACTTCTACAGCACCGACGGTCAGGACATTCCTGCGGGCCAGGACGTTTCCTTTGCGTCAAACGGAGTCTCGCGCGGTCAGATCGTGCACACTCCCGGAGACAGCAGGGTGACTATCAACACCCCCGGAATTTATGAAATAACCGTCCACGTATCGGCAAGGCAGGCTGTTCAAATGGCGGTAATGCTTAACGACCAGCCGACCGCCGGAGGATTGTTCGTCATAAACACCACCGGCTCGATGGTAAGCGGAAGCACTCTCTTGGACGTAAAAGCAGGCGACGTTCTCACTATCAGAAACATGAGCGATTCTGATACCATAAGCATACCGACGACATCCTGCAGCTGCTGCAACCCGGGCTTCGGCTCAGGCATTACTCTCATAGTCAAGAGAATATTCTAAAAATATTGTAAAATATTTTCTCAGGCTGAAAGCTTAAAATAAAAGAGTCCGCCGGACAGAGCCGATTTAAGGTTCTGCCCGGCGGACGCCGTATATATCTTATTTTAAAAGCTCAAGTATCTGCTCCTTGGGACGGTATCCTACGGCTACATTCTCTACTTTGCCTCCCTTTATGACGACCAGCGTGGGTATGCTTGAAACGCCGAACTGTCCGGCAAGACCGGGCTCTTCGTCCACATTTACCTTGCCCACCTTGATTTTGCCGTCGTATTCCTTTGCTATTTCCTCGACGACCGGTGCAATCATCCTGCACGGCCCGCACCATGTCGCCCAAAAATCAACCAGCACGGGTATCTGCGATTTCATTACTTCGTTTTCAAAATTTTCTTTTGTAAGCTTGATTTCAGCCATTATAAATCCTTCCTTTCTGTTACTTTGACTTGTAGTAGAGCATACAGTGGCAGTAGCCCTCGAAATTGGGGTCTTTTATCTGCTCCTTAAACTGCTTGCACATACATTTTGTATCCTCGGATTTTTCTCTGACGCAGGGGCAGTACCCGCCCGTGCGCTTAAGTCCTTCCTTTACGGTCTTTACTATTTCTTCGTCGGGGTTGAGCGTGATTTTCATACTGCGCCTCCTTTGCGTTTATATTATATGTTTTTTTCAGCACCGGTTGTGCTGATAGTATTTTACCCTGTTTTTATCCGCAAAACAGTGACTGAGTCTCATATCGAAAATATTTTTTACATCAGCCTTTTCAGCGCCGCGATATCCTTAATGAATATGCACCCGCGCTTTACCTCGACAAGCCCATCCGCGCTGAAGCGCTTAAGCATCCTGGCGACCACCTCGCGGGCGGAGCTTGTAAGAGTGGCGATCTGCTGATGGGTCATATTGATCTGAGGGCTGCCGGTGCGCTCGTATTCCGACATCAAAAAGCCTGCGAGCCTGCGGTCGTAGCCCTTGAAAAGTATCTGCTGAACAGCCCACATGGCGCTCGAAAGGCTCTGGGTCAGGCTCTCGTACATATAGCAGCGCACATATATATTCTTCTTTGCAAGCGCGGACAGGCAGGACGGGCTTATAACCAAAACCTGCGAATCCGCCTCGGCGGTAAGCATCGCGTCGAGCGACATGCGGCTTACGGCGCAGGAAGCGGTAAGCACGCAGCTGTCGCCGCGGTAAAGCCTTAAAAGCGTTATCTCCCTGCCCTCCTCCGAGAGCATATAGCTGCGCAGCTCGCCCCGGATAACGAACACCGCGCCAAGGCATTTCTCGCCGGCGCTATGCAGCACCTGCCCCTTTTTACACTCCGAAAGCGACGAGCCAGCCTGCAAAACAAGCCTTTCCTCCTGCGAAAGGCTGTCCCAAAACGGCAGCCGCTCAAGGCATTGGTTCTTTTCAATCGCGGACATGCTTATACCCTCCCGTGCCATAAAATAAGATTACATATATAATACCATCCCGTCTTATAAAATGCAAACGTCCGCCGCGGGCGAAATGCAAAAGGAAGTTTCAGTATGGCAGCCGGCAGGGATAAGAAGAGCAAAAAACAGGGAAGGGGAATGGGCAGAGGGACCGGCATGAGGCCGGAGACGGGACATAAGAGAAAAAACCGGAGGGCTAAAGCCTCCGGCTTATACTATTCTTCCTTTTCCTCTTCTTTTTCGGTCTTTTCTTTGACGATTACGCTTATCTCATGCGTCATCAGCTCGTCAGCCTTCGTCACTGTTATGCTCAGGTGCTCATAATCAAATGTGTAGCCTTCGTCGGGGATAAAGCCTATCTGCTCTGTTATCCAGCCGTTTACGGTAGTCGCCTCCGTCTCCTCCTCCGGCTCAAGGTCGAAAAACTCGAAGAAGTCCTCTATATTGGCAGAGCAGCGCACAGTATAGCAATTTTCAGAGACCTTTGTAAAGTCCTCTACCGCCTCGTCGCGTTCGTCCCATATGTCGCCGACTATTTCCTCAAGAATATCCTCCATTGTGACGATACCGGCGGTTTCGCCGTACTCATTTATAACTATAACAATGTGGTTGTGCTCCTTCTGCATATCCTTGAAGAGCGAGTCAAGGTGCGCGGTCTCAGGCACAAACGTCGGCTGGAACATGGCGTCCTCAAGCCTGAAGCCGGGCTTCGTGCGCTTTAGAAGAAAGTCTCTTGCGTGCAGTATCCCGACAATATTATCTGTAGTTTCGGAATAAACGGGGATGCGTGAGTAACCCTCCGTCTCTATGATGCTGAGCACCTCGTCCGTTGTCGCGTCCTTGGATATAAGCACCATCGCCCTGCGGGGCGTCATAACGTCCTCAGCGGTCATCCCATCCAGCTTGAACACGTTCTTTATATACGTTATATCGTTTTCGTCAAGGCTGCCCTCGTCCGCTCCGGCGTCCAGCATGAGGACTATATCCTCCTCCGACACCGGCTCCTCCTTTTCATGAGGGTCTATTCCAAACAGCCTCAGAACGCCGTTTGTCGTAACCGTCAAAAGCCATATTATAGGCTTAAGCACAAGCGCGAGCGCGGAAATTACCCCGCACACCGCCTCGGACAGCTTCTCCTTGTGCTTCATCGCGATGCGCTTAGGCACAAGCTCGCCCAAGACAAGCGTGAAGAATGAAAGCACCAGCGTTATCAGCACTATCGAAGCAGTGTTTATGATACCGGCCTGCGCCTGGGGTACGTCAAAGGTCCTTACGATAAAGTCCGACAGCCTTTCGGCAAAGTTATCCGCTGCGAATGCGGAGCCCAGAAATCCCGCAAGGGTAATGCCTATCTGGATGGTGGACAAAAACCTTGTCGGCTCCTCTATCATCTTGAGCATCTTAATGGCTTTTTTATCGTTTTCCTCGGCTCTTGCCTTGACCTTCTTTTCGTTGAGTGAAATTACCGCAATTTCAGTTGCGGCAAAAAATGCGTTTAATAGGATAAGTACGATCTGTAAAAATATTTGTCCGGCAATGTCAGACATCAATATAACCTCCAAAATCATTTAAATGTGTTTTTAATATAAACGTCTTTTCGAGCGGGAACGCTATAAGGCGCGGAGCCTGAATCCGTTCACAAAAACCCATTTATTTTCTTTTGAAGGGCATCGTTTACAGCCGTCTGTGCCGCTACTTCGAGGAAGCGGATCCATTAAACCATCTCCTTTCTTTTTATAACAAATATATGTCAGCCCAGATATTTACTTGCATACTGCTCATACTGCTCCTTGTAATAGGGGCTTTCGCTCTTTATTTCACGCAGCGACTCATGCAAGTTCATATTGTGCTCGTTGACGTCAATAACGCAGACCGCTATATTTGAGCAGTGGTCTGAGGTCCTTTCAAGGTTTGTGAGCAGGTCGGACCAGATAAATCCCGCCTCCACAGTGCATTCTCCATTCTTGAGCCTTACTATGTGGCTGTCGCGCAGATTAGAGCGAAGCCTGTCTATCACCTGCTCCAGAGGCTCTACCTTCATAGCGGTAGAGCTGTCGTTGTTTATGAACGCAGATAGAGTAATATCAAGTATTTCGTTCAGAGCGCTGCACAAAACGCTCATTTCCTTCTTTGCCGTTTCGGAAAGCTCGATTTTCTTTTCGTGAAGCTCCTCCACAGATTCCAAAACGTTTACGCTGTGGTCGGCTATCCGCTCAAAGTCTCCTATAGCCTTGAGCATCTTGGATACCTCTGCGCCGTCCTCGTCGCTTATCTGATATCGGGATATCTTTGTCAAAAACGTTCCCACAACGTCCTCGTACCGGTCGGTGTCGGACTCTATTTTCCGTATCTTATCGGCGTTTTCCTGATTATAGCCGTTTTGCAGCAATGTCAAACTGAGTTTAAAGCCGCTCACCGCGTCCTGCGCCATTCTGCATACAAGCTTCTTGCTCTCGGCAAGCGCGATTGTAGGAGTAGCGAGCAGCCTGTCGTCGAGATCTATTTCCTGCTCCTTTTCCTTTCCGTCCGGAACTATCTTATAAGCGAGCTTTTCAAGAAGCGAGGACATTGGCAGAAGTATCGCCGTGCAAAGTATGTTAAAGCCCGAGTGCGCAATCGCTATTCCGACATATGTCGCCGGCTGGTCGAGTATCGCAGGATGGAAGATTACCGATACAAGGCAGAATACCGTAAGCCATATTATAGTGCCTATTACGTTAAAGGAAAGATGTACTACTGCGGCTCTCTTTGCGTTCTTGTTTGTTCCGAAGCTCGACAAAAGCGCGGTAACGCATGTTCCGATATTCTGTCCCATAATAATCGGGACCGCGGCGGCATAGGACACCGCTCCGGTGGCGGAAAGCGCCTGGAGTATTCCGACCGACGCTGAGCTTGACTGGATTATTCCAGTTAAAACCGCTCCGACAATCACTCCCAGAATCGGGTTCTTAAACATCAGGAACAGGTTCTGGAACTGAGGTACGTCGGCAAGGCCGGAAACCGCCGCCGACATGCTGTCCATTCCGTACATAAGGGTTGCAAAGCCCAAAAGAATGGTTCCTACATCCTTTTTCTTGCTGGACTTTGAAAACATCATAAGCCCTGTTCCTATAAGCGCTAAAATAGGTGTGAAAGACGAGGGCTTCAAGAGTGATATGAAAAAGTTGTCGCTGGATATACCTCCAAGGCTGAGTATCCACGCCGTGACCGTCGTTCCTATGTTCGCGCCCATTATAACGCCTATGGACTGCTTAAGCGTCATTATCTTAGAGTTTACAAAGCCTACGACCATAACGGTTGTAGCTGAAGAACTCTGGATAACTGCCGTTACACCGAGACCGGTTAAAAAGCCCTTTATCTTGCTGTTTGTGAGCTTGGCTAAAAGAACCTTCAGCCCGTTGCCCGCGCGCCTCTCAAGACCGTCTCCCATTACGCTCATACCGAACAGGAACAGGCACAGCCCTCCGATTAGATTCAGCACATCAAATATATCCATTTTTATCCATCCTTATTCCGCTTTTTCCCTCAATCTAGCACATACCCTCGTAAATATATACGAAGCAACAGCTCCGAGCACTATCGCCGCAAACCATGCGGCAATCCCGAGCGGAGAAGCTCCCGACGGGTCTGGGAATATCATAACCGCCGTAGCGGCCACGATTCCCAAAACGCAGTGGGACACAAGGGAATAGCGTTTTTTATACGCCAGTCCGACAACATTCGACAAAAGGAGTACGCACGCTCCCAGCCCGACGGCCATCGGCAGAAGAACCCTGAAATCGAGCCTTGCTATGCCGTCAAGCATCTTGTCGTAAAGTCCAAAGAACAGTATAAGCGTAGAGGAGCTGAGACCGGGAACTATAAAGCTCAGTCCCCAAAGCGCGCCGCAAAGTAGGTAGCTCCAAAAGCTCTCCGCGAGCTGCACGTCAAGCTCCGTCCTAAGCAGAGCCAATGCGCAGACCATCACAACAAAGCCAACGGCAACAAACGCTACCGAGCCCTTTGTCCTGCCTTGACTGCCGGCGTCCTCCCACAGCTCGGGGAAGGTGCCTATTATAAGTCCAATAAAAGCACAGGTCACAAGCTCCGCGTTCTTCTCCAAAAGCATTGCGGCAACTCCCGAAAGCCCGACAAAGCCAGCCGCAGCGCCGAGAATAAATACACACAGCATCAGCCCGTGCTTTTTCAGTCCGGTTTTTAAGTTGGTTATGGTTTCGATAACCGGCCGGTACATTCCGAAGGCAACGCAAAGAGCGCCGCCGCTTACTCCGGGAAGCAGCGCACCTACGCCGACAAGCATGCCCTCCAAAAAATAAAGTATAAAGAGCAGTATCTTACTTTTCGGCTTGTTATCTTTACTCATACTTTTCCCCTCTGCAATGGCTTATCGCAAGCCTACACTATCCCTATTATTACTTTTTATAATATCATAGATACGGCTAAGAAACGGTAAAGATTTCTTTGCTATTTATTTATCCAGTTGTTGAGGCGGACGATTCCGTCCTTACAGCCGGAAAGGACGAGTATGTCCCCCTCTTTAAAGATGTAGTCCGGCGTAATCACCTCTATCACACTGCCGCCGTTTTCTATCGCCACTATGTTCAGCCCAAACCTCGAGCGCAGGTCCACCTCGACGACAGTCTTATTTATCATCTGATACGGGACGAGAAGCTTTGTTATGTTGATCTGCTCGCTGAGCTGAACGAAATCGAGCATTGTGGATATCTCCAGCCGGTTTGCAAGGCGGATAGCCATGTCCCGCTCCGGGTACACCACCTGTGCGCCCAGCTTTTCAAGGATAACACCGTGCTCAGCGCTTGTCGCCTTTGCTATTACCGTGGGTATATTCATTGAGACGAGGTTGAGCGTCGTCATTATCGAGGTGTCTATATGCTCGCCTATGCAGACCACCGCCACGTCGCAGTTCTGGATTCCGGTGTCCATAAGCGCCTTTTTCTCAAGGCTGTTGACAACATACGCGTTATCCGTATACTCGCGCATGTGCCTTACCTTATCCTCGTCGCCGTCCAGGACGACAAGGTCCGCCCCCGACTTTGCAAGCTCGGTGGCAAGGGCGTAGCCGAACCTGCCCAGCCCGACTATTCCGTATGACGATTTGCCGTTTTTGCTTTTACTGAACATCCTGTTTTCTCCTTTAACCGATAGCTATGTTGCCGTCGGGGAATTTGACGCGCTCTCCCCTTGAAAAATGCCAGAGCGACGCTACGGTGAGCGGTCCCAGCCTGCCTATGTACATTATAATTATCGAAAGAAGCTTTGAATCCACGCCAAGCTCCGTTGTGATTCCCGTTGAAAGCCCCACCGTGCCGAACGCGCTCGTCACCTCGAACAAAGCGTCCACAAGCCTTAGGTGCGGCTCCATTACTATCATCAAAAACGTTCCCGTAATGACGACCGAAAGCGCCAAAAGGGTTATTACCGACGCTTTTCTGAACGCGTCCCTGGGGATGGAATACCGAAACGCCTTTTCCGACTTGTTGGTCGCGGCGGACTTGACCCCCTGCAAAAGGACGAAGAGGGTGCTCGTCTTGATTCCGCCTCCCGTCGAGCCGGGCGACGCGCCGATAAACATCAAACAGATAAGCACCAGAAGCGCAGCGTCCGAGAATGTGCCGAGGGGGTAGGTGGAGAAACCCGCCGTCCTTGCCGAAACGCTGTGGAAGAATGCACCCAGCCATGTGACGTCCTCGGTCAGCTTTATAAGCACTGCGCCGCTTACTATCAGCACCGCGCTGACTGTAATTACCACCTTGGCGTGCATCGAAAACTTTTTAAAGTTAAACCTTTTTGTCCACATCTCGCGGATAACTAAAAAGCCTATTCCTCCGAAGATTATAAGCCCGCAGGTGACAAGGTTGAGCATGACGTTGTCCTGATAGGGGATAAGGTTCTGGAGGTTGCCCAAAATGTCGAAGCCGGAGTTGTTGAACGCCGCCACCGAGTGGAAAAGGCTTATGCCTATCGCCCTGCCGATAGGATAATCCTGCACAAAGACGGTAAAGCTCAGCGCAGCGCCGATAAGCTCGATTATAACGGTGGTTATGAATATGTTTTTTACAAAGGTTACGATTCCCTTTCCCGAATCGAGGTTTACCGCCTCTTTTATGACGTTCCTGCTCTTAAGGTCCATTTTTCTGCCCATGGCCAGAATTATTCCCGCGCCTATGGTGGTGACTCCGAGTCCTCCGACCTGTATGAGCACGGCAAGGATAAACTGCCCGACAGGCGTAAACGTATCGCCGGCGTCCACGGCTATAAGACCGGTGACGCAGACCGCGCTTGTAGAGGTGTAAAGCGCGTCTATGTACTCAAGCTCCACCCCGTCCTTAACGCTGAACGGCATTATCAGAAGCGCAGAGCCCAAAAATATCACAAGGGCAAAGCCCAAGGCGATGATTCTGCCGGGCGTCAGTTTTTTAAGTAATACGCTCATTGCGGTTCTCTTTCCCCATTCATTCTGTATCCGACTCCGAGCTCGTTTATTATATAGCTGCCCTCGCCGGGCTTTACGCCGAGCTTTTTGCGGATATTGGCCATATTCACCTGAAGCTTTTTAACGCTTCCCTCGTCCGGGTACCCCCATATGGCTTTTATTATAGATGTATATGTCATCATCTTTCCGGCATGCTCGGATAAAAACGCTAGGATGTTGTATTCCGTCTGAGTAAGCCTTACCTCGTTTTTGCCTATGAACGCCTGTCTTGCATCGTAGTCTATTGTCAGGTCCCCTAAAACGAACCTGCCGCCGGGAAGCTTTCCCGCCTCCGAGCTGTGCCGCGAGTTCCTGAGCGCGGTGCGCACCCTTGCCAAAAGCTCAGCCGAGCCGAACGGCTTTGTTATGTAATCGTTCGCGCCGGCGTCGAGGGCCGCCACCTTGTCCTTTTCGTTCGAGCGCGCCGAAAGGATTATTATCGGAGTGAGCGAGCTTTTTCGCACCTCTTTCAGAAAATACATGCCGTCCCTGTCGGGAAGCCCGAGGTCGAGTATTATAAGGTCGGGCAGGTGGGAGCTGTAAAGCGACAGGGCCATCGAGCAGGTCTGCGCCACTATCACCTGATAATCCGACGTTTCCAAAATCGTGGTGACGAGATTTCGTATGTTGCTCTCGTCCTCAACCAATAAAATCTTGTACTTATTATTGGTCATCGTTTGTTTCCTCCGTAAGAAGTGTAAATCTGAACAGCGCACCGCCGCCTTTGCGGTTTTCCGCGTTTATGTTTCCGCCGTGCGCCTTTATAATCGTCGCGCAGACCGAAAGCCCTATGCCCGCGTTGTGCTTTTTGCTGTCCGCGCTGTCCCCCTCGACGTTGTAATACCCCTTAAATATCCCGCCGATAAGCTCCGGCTTTATGCCGCAGCCGTCGTCCATTATCTCAAATACCGCCACCCCGTCCAACGCCCTTACCCTGAGCGTAAGGCTGGTCATATTCTTTGCGTGCTGGACGGCGTTCTCAAGCAGGTTTATTATCACCTGCTCTATAAGCATGGCGTCCATCGGGATAATCACTATCTCGTCCGGGATGTCTATAAGCACGTCCTGACCGGGATACCTCTTTTTAAACTTGAGGATAACCGAATCGATAAGCTCCTCCAAAACGGTCGGGGTCTTTATTATTTTGACCTTTCCGGAGTCTATCCTCGTTATCGACAGAAGGTTTTCAACCATCCTCACGAGCCATTCCGAATCCTCCATTATCCCGCGCAGGATCTTTTGCTTCCTCTCGCTGTCGAGGCTGCTTTTGCGCTCGAGCAGGGTGGAGGCGGAGCTGTAAATAGTGGTAAGCGGCGTGCGCAGGTCGTGAGACACGGCGCGCAGAAGGTTTGCGCGCATCCGCTCCTTTTCGCTCTCGGCCTTTTCCGCCTCGTGGTTTTTTATCTTTGTGGTGAGCGCGCAGGTCAGAACCGATATGACTATCATTATCACCGCAGAAATGACGCTTCCCGGGACTGTGAAATTAAACGAAAAATACGGGAATTCAAAGGCGTAGTTCACCATCATCACAGACGCCGCGGCGGATAAAAGACCGTATATATACCCGTCCGTCCAGAGAGATATCAAAAACACCGCAAACACAAACACCGCGGCGGTATACTCGCTTATCTCAAAGACGTGCTGTATCAAAAGGCTCGCCAAAAACGCCGCAATAAGCGTTGCCGCGGCGATCAGTATATTTTTCAGATATTTGCATGCTTTCATTTTACCACAACCCGTATGCAGTTATAATATCATAAACAGAGCTAAGACACGGCAAAATGTATTTATGCCGAAAGGTCAGTAATGATACTTTTTGCGTTTTATGACAAGGAACGCCGCACTGAGCACCACCGCCATGAACTCCGCCACCACTATTGATATCCAAACGCCGGTCAGCCCCCATAGCTCGGGCAGGATAAGCACCGCCGCGACCTGGAACACAAGCGTCCTTAAAAATGAAATCAGCGCGGAGGTAAGCCCGTCGTTGAGGGCGGTAAAGAAGCCGGAGGAATATATCGCAAAGCCCATGAAAATGAACGCCAGCGCGAAGATCCTGAAGCCCGATACGGTCATCCTGGCAAGATTGCCGTCGTATCCCACAAAAAGCTCCGCAAGGGGTCTTGCCAAAAGCTGCGCAGCGGCTACCATGCACACCCCGAACGAGCCTATCATTATAAGGCTTTTTTTCAAAAGCCCCTTCAGCTCGCTGTAGTTTTTAGCGCCGTCGTGGTATCCCACTATGGGGGCTGTTCCTATGGAATAGCCTATAAACGCCGCCGAGAATATCATGCTCACATACATCATGACGCCGTAAGCCGAAACGCCGTCCTCGCCGGCATAGGACATAAGCTGCGAATTGTAAAGCATACTGACTATGCTGGTCGAGACGTTGCTCATAAATTCCGAGGAGCCGTTCGTAGCGGCTTTGAATATTGCCCTGCCGTCGAAACGGGTCTTTCCCAGCCGGAGTATGCCCCGGTTTTTCCTGAAGAAGTATATAAGCGGGACTCCTCCGCCTATGACCTGGCTCATCGCTGTGGCGACGGCAGCTCCCGCAAGCTTGTATTCCTGCGGCAGAAGCATTACAAGCACCGCGTCGAGCACTATATTCGTCATTCCGGACGAAATTGTGACAAAAAGCCCGAGCTGCGGCTTTTCAGCCGTTACGAAAAAGCTCTGGAACAAAAGCTGCAAAACATAAAAGGGGAGCGCGGCGAGTATTATCGTCGCATAGGTCACGCAGTTCTCCAGCAGCTCGCCCTCCGCCTTTAAAAGGACCGCTATCGGGCGTATAAACGCTATGCCTAAAATTGAAAACACCACTCCGAGGGCAAAGGCTACATATGTAAAGAGCGAAAAATACCTGTTGGCGCGCTCCCTGTCCCCCTCTCCGAGGGCTTTCGCCACTATCGCCGTTCCGCCCGTTCCGAACATGAATCCCACCGTAGCCACTATCATCAGAACCGGCATTATCAGGTTTACTGCGGCAAACGGCGTTTTCCCCGCGAAATTCGACACGAAAAAGCCGTCCACAACGCCGTAAACAGATGTAAACACCATCATGGCTATAGACGGCAGGGTGAATTTGATCAGCTTGCCGTAGCTGAAGTGATCTGAAAGCTGTATCCTCATTTTGCCCTCCCGAACCAGCGGAGCGCGTAGTCTGCGACCGCAGGCGCAAGCTCCTTTATGCTCCAGCCGGTGGTATTTACCGTCAGGCAGTACGCTCCCGGCTCTCCCCACGGCGAATCGGTAAGAATCTGCCTTGTCCTGGCGCGCTGGGCGTCCACACGTTTCATCTGGCGCATTGCTTCTTTTTTTGTAAGCTTTTCGCCTTCACGGGCGCGCTCCATAATCCGCTCCGCCTTTTTGCCGACGTCCGCGCAGACAAATATATTAAAGCAGTCGTATTCGCTAAGTATCACGTCCGCGTTCCTTCCGACCACCACAAAATCGTTTCCCATTCGGGCGATGCTCTCTATCACGTTTTTCTGCTCCACAAGCGCCTCCACCATTGCCGAGCCGGCGTAAGCCTGCGAGCGCAGCGTCCCGCCGTAGCTTATCGGGAAGTTCTGCCATCCGTGATCGCCCAGAAGGCTCTTTACATACTCTAAATCAAGCCCGCTCCTTTTGGCGACCGCCGAAAGAATCTCGCCGTCGTAATAATCCATTCCGAGTATGTCGGAAAGGCGCTTTCCAAGCTCCCTTCCCCCGCTGCCGAATTCGCGGCTGACTGTAATTATCCTCATAAAATCCTCCGTAAAATGCTGTGCCGATATTCTGCGCCTGTAATATAGCATGAATGAAGTACTATGTCAATGGACTGCGCCCGCCGTCACCTTTTTCGGTAATCCCTCGGCAGGACGCGGTAATACTCCTTGAATGCCTGCGAAAACTTGCTCTGGCTGTCGTAGCCCACCTCGAGGGCGATCTGAGCGATGGTAAGATCCGATTCAAGCAGCATTTTTGCCGCCGCCTCCATGCGGTGTCGCTTCATGTGCGAGGCTATCGAATCCCCGTACACCGACTTGAACGCCGCCTTTAGGGTAGTGGGGTTCATAAGATACTTTTTGGCAAGCGATTCTATTGTGAACCTCTCGCCGAGGTTTTGAGAAAGCTGCTCATGGATTTTGTGTATTATCTCGACCTGCTCGGAGCGGTATTCGTTGGCGCTGCGGCAGCCGCCGTTTTCAAGCCCGTACAGATATAAAATAAGCTCCGCCGCCTTGATCCGCCGGTACGCAGGCGCAAGACCCCCCGGCTGGTCGAAAAGAGGCCGGAAAACAGGCTCGGTCTGCTCGTTGCCGCCAAACGAGGCAAACTCCCTGTCAGATAAGAATTTTTTATAAAGAAGCTCTCCGTCTATCCCGCAGCCTGACAGCGGCTCGGGAGGCGAAAGGGTTATTTTTTTCAGGTCGATATATATCTGCGCGCCGCGGTAGTACTCGTTCGGCGCGACAAGCTCCGTTCCCGCGCACGCGCGCATGGCGTGAATCAAAAAGCCTCTCGGTCCGATAAACGTGTGGCTTCCGCTTGCCATTTTCCAGCCTATCCTTCCGCCCAGGCAGTAGCTTATCACCATGATATCGTCCGGCGGCTCGGAGCGGTAATAAAGCCTGTCCCCCTCCTTAAGGGAAAGGTATGTTATGTCTACCCCGGGGTAAATCTTAAGCGCCGGTACGCCGTTTATATACTCCATTTACTTCCCTCCCAAATTCGGGCAGGCTATCTCCATCACCTGCTCTATCATATCGTGCAGAAGGCGGCTCTGCGACGTATCAGCAGCGCGGTAGTAGACCTCCTTGCCCACCCTTCTGCTTACAATCAGCCCGCCGTCGCGCAGGGGGCGCAGGTGATGCGAAACGGCGGGACTTGACATCTGCAGTATCTGCGCTATGTCCGTGACGCATTCCTCGCAGTGGCACAAAAGCCAGAAAACGCGCAGGCGGGTGACGTCGCTCACCTGCTTGAAAAGCTCTGAAACCGCCTGAAAGCTGTCCGCGTTGCCCAGCTCCTCCCTCAGCCTGAAAATGGTTTCCCTCGGGCTGTGATCATGCAAAACCACAGCGTTTGTCTTGCTTGTCATGATGAATCTCCTTTTCTCCCTTAAGGAAATGGTTTTATCCCTTTTGGCAGGATATCTTTTTTAAGAGTTGACTTTGCCTTTTAGCTGAATTATACTGCAATCGTAACAATTAAACAAGTGCTTAATTATAAAATTGATAACGCAAAAGGAGAATTTCTTATGAGGAAATCTTATAATATTGAAGTAGACTGCGCAAACTGCGCGCTTTTGATGGAGGACGCCGCCCGCAAGACCGAGGGAGTCGAAAGCGCGACGGTGAACTTTATGACCCAGAAGATGATAGTTGATTTTGCGGAGGGTCACAAGCCGGAATCGGTGATGAAATCCGTCCTCAAGGCGTGCAAGAAGGTTGAGCCCGACTGCGAAATAGAGCTTTGACGTTTGACCCATGTATTTAAACTGCATTATAAAGCAGCGCAGGATTAATGCAAACGATTAAACGACGGCTTAATAGTACTTAGAGGTGATCATATGAATAAAAAGCAAAAGAGGATGCTTTGTCGCATTCTCATCACCGCCGCGATGCTTATAGCTTTTGAGTTCATACCCGTGACGGGGCTTTTACGGCTCGCGCTGTATCTGGCAGCGTACATTATTATCGGATACGACATTTTAAAAAAGGCGTTCAAGGGGATACTCAACCGCCGGATGTTCGATGAAAACTTCCTGATGACGGTTGCCACCATAGGAGCGTTCGCGATTGCAATATACGACAAAAGCGGCGACTACCTCGAGGCGATATCGGTAATGCTGTTTTACCAGGTGGGCGAGCTGTTTCAGAGCTATGCGGTCGGAAAGAGCAGGAAAAATATTGCCGCGCTGATGGATATCCGCCCCGACTACGCAAATATCGAGAGGGACGGCGCGCTTGTCAGGGTTGATCCGTCGGAAGTAAGGACGGGAAGCGTCATCGTGGTGCAGCCGGGAGAAAAAGTGCCGATAGACGGCGTTATTGTCAACGGCAGCTCTACCCTCAACACCAGCGCGCTGACCGGCGAGAGCCTTCCCCGCGACGCGGGCGAGGGCGACGAGGTAATAAGCGGCTGTATAAACATGACCGGAGTGCTCAGGATAAGGACTACTAAGGAGTTCGGGGAATCCACCGTCTCGAAAATACTCGAGCTGGTGGAAAACTCAAGCTCGAGAAAGTCAAAATCGGAGGACTTTATCGCAAAATTCGCAAGGATATACACCCCCGCCGTCTGCTTCGGCGCGCTTGCCCTGGCGGTGCTGCCGCCGCTTGTGCTGCTTGCCATGGGTCAGCCCGCCGGCTGGGAGACGTGGATATACAGGGCGCTTACCTTCCTTGTAATAAGCTGCCCCTGCGCGCTTGTGATAAGCGTGCCGCTGAGCTTCTTTGCCGGGCTGGGCGGAGCGAGCAAAGAGGGCATCCTTATAAAGGGCTCAAACTACCTCGAAACGCTGTCCAAGGTAAAATATATGGTCTTTGACAAGACCGGAACGCTTACAAAGGGCGTTTTTGAGGTAAACGCTGTTCACCACAGTGAGATGGACGAGAAAAAGCTCCTTGAATACGCGGCTGCGGCGGAATGCTCATCCTCTCACCCTATAAGCAAAAGCCTCCAGCGCACATACGGCGGCGAGCCCGACCGCTCGAGGGTAACAGATATTAAGGAGCTGAGCGGCCGCGGCGTAACAGCCGTTGTAGACGGAATACCCGTGGCTGTCGGAAACGACAAGCTGATGGACTCTCTCGGCGTTCCGTATATAGGCTGCCACAGCGCCGGGACTATCCTTCACGTGGCGATAAACGATCACTACGCAGGCCACATCGTGATATCGGACGTCGAAAAGCCTGGCTCCCGTCAGGCGATAAGCGAGCTTAAGAGGGCAGGGGTTATAAAAACCGTCATGCTCACGGGAGACAGGAAAAACGTCGCGGAAAAGGTGGCGGCGGATCTCGGCGTAGACGAGGTGAGAAGCGAGCTTCTGCCGGCGGATAAGGTTTCAGAGGTGGAAAAGCTGCTTGAAGAAAAGCCTCAAAAGGCAAAGCTTGCGTTTGTCGGCGACGGCATAAACGACGCGCCCGTACTCACCCGCGCGGACATAGGGATCGCAATGGGAGCTATGGGCTCGGACGCGGCTATAGAGGCTGCGGACGTGGTGCTCATGGACGACGACCCTCTGAAAATACCCAAGGCGGTAAGGATATCCCGCAAGTGCATAGGAATTGTATACCAGAACATTATATTCGCGCTTGTTATCAAGCTCGGATGCCTAGTCCTCGGGGCGCTCGGAATGGCGAATATGTGGATGGCGATATTCGCAGACGTTGGCGTAACCATTATCGCGGTCATCAACGCCATACGCGCGCTCAGGGTACACAGACTTTAATTAATAAAGCCAGACTTTAATATTTAAAGCCATACTTTAGTAAATAAATCCTGCTTCAAAAATACAATAAAACCCCCGGACGCCTTTTACAGCGTCCGGGGTATTTTGCGCTCAGCGGTTTTCTTTTTCCCATTGCTCCCTGGTCATAAGATTTACATGCAGAACTCTTGTTTCATTCATCGCGGGGACAAACACGCCGCTTGCGGTGTGATGGTATGTAAACCCGAGCCTTTCCTGAGTCCGCTTCGATCTTTCGTTTCCGTCGAAATAGCCGCACCAGACCGACGCCATTGCGATATCCTCGAAGGCACGCCTGAGAAGCTCCCCGGCAGCCTCCTGCATATAGCCTCTTCCCCAGAACGGTCTGCCGAGCCAATATCCGAGCTCGCACTCGTCGTCCCGCTTTGTCAGGTCGGTGTGACCGGTAAGCTTCAGCTCGACAGAGCCTATAGCTTTTCCCGACTCCCTTTCGCATATCGCATAGCATTCCGCCCCGTTAAGGACATTGCTGATAACGTCAAGGCTTTCCTCTGCGCTTTTATGCGGAGACCATCCCGCCGCCGGACCTACCTGCGGGTCCTTTGCATATTCATAAAGGCTTTTCGCATCGTCCTCTCTCCAGGGACGCAGTATAAGCCTTTCCGTATTATATATCATATAATCTCTCCAAACCTGTTGTTTTCGCTTTATATCTGCGCTAAGGGTTTTGAGAAAAGTAGCGGCAGCCCGTAGAAAAAGCGAAGCCGTGATTTTCGCTATGAAAATCGCGGCAAGTCCCCTTGCGTGCCGCAACATGGTGCGAATGTTTATAACAGACTTAAATACTACTTAATAATTTTGCCTTGTTCTTTTGCTATATCGTCAATTAACTGACTTAATGGTCTAACATAGTCCTTCATACCTACATGCTGTGAAGTATATTTATATCTCTCGCTTGTTTCTGACAAATAAAATATTTGTCTTTGTTGTCCCAACATAGTAAGTTTATCGTCACTCAAATCCCTGTCATATGTAATTATATGCCAAATCTGCTTTATTTTATATCTAGATAAAGCGTTTGAGTCCGCCGAGGATACTTGTTTCCATCGTTCTCTTAGAGTTCGTTTACAACTGATACCAATACTCCATCCATCTGTGCATTTAAACCATTTATCAACCTCAATATCGGTTTGAAAATGATCCGGCTTTGGATGAGAGTCAAATCCGTAATAATTAAACAGAAATGTTGCCACATCCTCAAGGCTGTTTCCTGCTCGACTTTTTCTTTTTTGTCCTGCCCGTCTTTCGAATTCTTGAACAAAAGCAGTTAAAATAGCGTTGTTTTCCATCTCTGACATTTCTATAGGTAGAGAATCTAAATTATGACGTAATTTTGTAAACTCATGCAGGACTTCGGTTCTTTCAGCATCCAAACAGCCTCGTACACCGAGAGTATCCCAAACACTAATAGCTTTATCTACCTTCTTTTTCCCGAGTGTATCAAGTATGCTTTGTACTGTTTCTCTGCAAAAAATTGCATCATCACTCGGCACACGACGTAGAGCCGCATTTGCAGGTAAAACAATATATCTAACAGTAGTTATAAAAACGATTATATCATTAAGACTCTCTATTTCGTTATCTAAAGCAACAGCAAAATCATCGGCGGCAAATGCTGCTTTTGTGCCCTGTCTTGATAAACTCCTAATTTCTTTTAATATGGTATCATGGCATATCGCAAGTTTTTCGTCGTTTGATAATGCTTTGCAATCAAGAATAGACTCAAGCTTGCTAACAAAGATAGATATAAATTCTTCTCTTTTGCCAATAGCACCATATTGATCGGTATTTAAGAGCATACGGGCAAACCAATAAGCATTTCGCCAAGGACTATTATGAACCACATCATTAATATCCTGTAAATCTTTTTTCATTCCAATTTCTGCCTTCCAATCTTGCTTTTGACAATTCACAATACTTTTTGCTATTATCTATGAGTATGTAGTCACGATTGTTGTTCACGGCTGCTACTCCAGTTGTGCCCGAACCTGCGAAAGGGTCCAATATTAACCTAGCATCTGTTGACGACACTATTCTATCAATCAATTTAGTAGGAAAAGGTGCTGGATGGGGGTTATTCATTTCTTGTGTGATTTCCCAAACATCTCCATACTTGTTCGCGCCATGAACTAATTTAAATGCAGGCTTAGCAATCATATAAATAACTTCATAGGTAGGCAAAAAATATCCTGAATTAAAGTTAATCCCGCCTTTTCTCTTCCAAATAATTATTTGTCTGACAGGAAATCCTCTGACGATTTCAGAACGGTCTTGCAAAAGACCTCTTTGAACTCTCCATTTGTGATTATAGAATATAGCACCATTCTCAGGAATCAGTCGGAACATCTGTCTCAAACAGTTTCTCTGCCATTTGCAATATTCATCATATGGCATATCATCAGTATGTTCTTGATAACCATTAATCAAAGACGCATTTTCCCATTTGCCGCCTCTACCGTCTTTCATGCCGTTTCCCGACGAATTTTTTAAATTATAAGGTGGTGATGTAATAATAAGGTCAATTGACCCAGTTGGAAATCTCCGCATAACATCGATGGAGTCACCCAAAATAATAGAATTTCTATATTTATCGACTTCTTCTTTTTTCTTCATTTCATCGCTTTTAAATATAATCGGCATTTTCACACCTCATAAGTTTTATTGTTATTATTGTAACATAAATATTATGCTTTCACAATTAAATTATTATTTTTATATACAAGTTTAGCGAGTATAAGCTTTTGATATCAAAAGCCAAAAGGGCTTGCTTCAGGAGAAAGACCAAATTGAAGCCCAGCGCAGCGGGTTCAATTTGGAAAAGGAGCGGCAGCCCGTAAAGCGAAGCCGTGATTTTCGCTATGAAAATCGCGGCAAGCCAAAAGGGCTTGCCGCGACGTGGTCGAGGTGACGGGATTCGAACCCACGGCCTCCACGTCCCGAACGTGGCGCTCTACCAAACTGAGCCACACCTCGATGTCATTTATCTGACGGAAATATATTATAACATGCCGCCATGCTTATGTCAACCGATTTTTGAGAGGAACATCTCTTTATAATATGTCACAGAGCGTCTTTATTTTCTTCTTAAAACAGCGCACAAAAATATTTGACTATTTTGCTTTCCTGCGATACAATATAAATTAAAGCAGGCAGGATGCCTGACTTTTTGAAAAACTTTAACCCTGCTATGTATCTGTAGGAGGTAGCCATGAGAAGAAATTGTCCCGTGTGCGGCGAAAGATACGAGGGCGACGTCTGCCCTAAATGCAAAACCCCGGCGGATTCCTTAAAGAACAGAAGAAAATCGGAGGAGGCTGTCGCGGACAAATTCCTGACCGACGAGCAGCGCGCCGTTAAGGACGTCGTCGCGCAGGAAAGAAAAAAGGAACGAAAGGTTTTAATAGTCATTATAGTGCTCGCAGCCATAGCGGCAGCGTTTATCCTTTACCGCAACGGCGTTTTCGGAGGAAACTACCGCAGACCCATAACAAATTACTTCAACGCCATCTGCGAGCGCGATTTTAACGCATACATCGAAACCATGCCCCTGCGCATGCGCGAGGACTATGCCGCGGAACGCGAAAGCCTCGGATATTCGGAATACGAATATCTTGACGAGCTGTATTCCGACCTCTTCTCCGAATTCGGGGAGGATATGCGCATAGAATTGGAGTTTTTGGGCAGAAGCCGTCCTGACGAGGAATATATCCAAAGCTTTGAAAGCGCATACCTGCAAACCTACGGCGAAACGATAAACACAAGCTCGGTATACGGCGTGAACGTTATCGCGCATTTTTCCGGGGAGCTGTCTGAGGCGGACATAGAGCTGGAGTGCTTTGTTTTAAGGCTCAGCGGAAAATGGTACATGGTCGGCTGCGACTACGCTGTCTCGGAGGAGTGACTATAAGTTAATTTTTTTGCGGTTAAGACGCTCAAAATTAACTAACCTCGCGTATTTCAGAAAAAACGGGCTTTTAAACAGGGCCATCCGATGCGGACAGCCTGTTCCGCCCGGGCGTATGTCCGCAGGCGGGCGAAAATCTGTAGAAACTGCGAAAAAAGGGCTTGACAAAGCCCTTTTATTCGTGCTATGATTACTTTACCTCTTTGTGGGGTCTTTTTTTGGTGCGCTCTTTTTTGAGGCGCGACCCCGAATCCGCACAGTGCGGCGCAAATTTGCCGGCGGCGGGCAGTTGCCGTTTGAGCGATTTGCCGGAGGGAGGCAGTATATGTATATGCATATGCAGGCGTTTTTTTATTTCGGCGCAGGAAGCGCCGTCTGAAAACGCAAGACAGCGCCTTTATAACCCGTAAGGGCGTAAATTTCGTCAGGAGGTGCCGAAAAAATGAGGGTTAAAATCATGTTGGCATGTACAGAGTGCAAGCAGAGAAATTATAATACCAAAAAGAACAAGAAGAACGACCCTGACAGACTTGAAATGAATAAGTATTGCAAGTTCTGCAGGAAGCACACTCTTCACAGAGAGACTAAGTAAGGGAGCAGCGCTATGAAGAAGCCTAACGCAATTGTTAAGTTCTTTAAGGACCTCGTGTCAGAGGTCAAAAAGGTCGTCTGGCCCAGCAAAAAGCAGGTCTTAAACAACTCTGTGATAGTTTTGGTCGTTTGCCTGCTCAGCGGAGTTGGGCTTTTTATAGTCGATTCTGTCTTTGGCCTTTTGCTTAACCTCGTCATCGGAGGATAAGTATTCAGGCGCTGGTCTGACCGCCTTTAAGGTTCGCGATTTTATCTGAAAGGAGAACAATTATGGAAGAATCCGCATCCGCTAAGTGGTATGTTGTTCACACCTATTCCGGATATGAGAACAAGGTGGCTCAGAATATTGAAAAGGTTGTTGAAAACCGCAAGCTTCACGACATTATTCAGGAAGTAAAGGTCCCTGTCGAGATAACGGAGGAGACCGACTCAAAGGGCAACAAAAAGGAAGCGGAAAACAAGCTGTTCCCGAGCTATGTCCTTGTTAAAATGGTCATGACAGACGAGTCGTGGTACATTGTAAGAAACACCAGGGGCGTGACGGGATTTGTCGGACCCGGATCAAAGCCGATCCCGCTTACCGATAAAGAGGTTGCCGCCCTGGGCGTAGATGTAAGAAAGGTCGCCACAAGCGTAAACTTTAAGGTCGGCGACGACGTTACGGTGCTAGGAGGTCCGTTCAACGGCTGGGTAGGCACCGTTAAGAGCATAAATCTCGACGAGCAGACCGTAGACATCGTAGTTTCGATGTTTGGCAGAGAGACAAACGCGACGCTGTCCATAACCCAGGTCAAGAGGGCGCAGGAATAGCGAAAGGCAGCCGCGCGGCAAACGCTGAATCTGCTTACAGAAAGTTGCGGGTATTTCCCGTAAAAGTGGGAGAGCGCAAAACGCTCGCCTAATGGGCTATGACCCATCACCACATTATTGGAGGAAAGTTTATTATGGCACAGAAAGTTACAGGCATTATCAAGCTTCAGATCCCTGCCGGTAAAGCTACGCCGGCACCGCCGGTAGGTCCGGCTCTAGGTCAGCACGGCGTAAACATCATGGCGTTTACAAAGGACTTCAACGAAAGAACCAAGAACGACATGGGTCTTATCATCCCTGTTGTTATCACGGTTTACGCTGACCGTTCGTTTACATTCATCACAAAGACCCCTCCGGCAGCCGTTCTTATCAAGAAGGCGTGCGGAATCGAGTCCGGTTCGGGCACACCCAACAAGACAAAGGTTGCCACCATCACCAAGGAGCAGGTAAGAGCTATCGCAGAGCAGAAGCTCCCCGACCTTAACGCGGCTTCCGTGGAAGCGGCGATGAGCATGATAGCGGGAACAGCTCGTTCGATGGGCGTTACCGTCGTCGACTGATTGCCAGGTAAAGCGTAAGAGATTTTCTTAAGCTTGTGTAAAGTGGGAGGAATACCCTTTTCCGCTAACCGGTATTTAAGCCGGTACTACCACTATATATAAAGGAGATTATATAATGAAACACGGAAAGAAATACGTCGATGCGCTCAAGGCAATCGACAAGACTAAGCTTTATGACACAAACGAGGCTGTCGCCCTTTCAAGCGCGAACGCAAAGGCCAAGTTTGACGAAACCATAGAAGTGCACATCCGCCTCGGCGTTGACTCCCGTCACGCTGACCAGCAGGTAAGAGGCGCGGTAGTTTTGCCCAACGGTACAGGTAAGACCGTCAGAGCGCTTGTTTTCTGCAAGGAGGACAAGTACGAGGCAGCTAAGGAAGCCGGCGCGGACTATGTCGGCGGAATGGATTACGTTGACAAGATCATGAAGGAAAACTGGCTCGACTTCGACGTAGTCATCGCTTCTCCCGACATGATGGGAGTTGTAGGACGCTTAGGTAAGATCCTCGGCCCGAGAGGCCTTATGCCCAATCCCAAGGCGGGCACTGTTTCCCCTGACGTTGCCAAGGCCGTTCAGGAAGCAAAGGCAGGTAAGATCGAGTACCGTCTTGATAAGACCAACATCATCCACTGCCCGATAGGCAAGGCTTCCTTTGGACCGGAGAAGCTGCAGGAAAACCTCGAGGCTCTTCTCGACGCGGTTGTAAAGGCTAAGCCCGCAGCTGCAAAGGGTCAGTACCTCAAGAGCGTGGTTGTTTCTTCGACGATGGGCGTAGGCGTAAAGGTCAACACCGCTAAGTATGGAGTATAAAGTATGTATGGGAGTCGCAGTAAGTGCGTCTCCCATATATAGTTATATCTATTGACCTTTGCGCCAAAAATAAAGCCTTCGGCTTTATTTTCAGTGTGCAAAACATTTTGTCTCTGACTGGTATAGGTTAACACGGCGAAGTACGGCGTTTAAAAATTCTATGGGAGCTGGAGTAAGAGCAGCTCCCATAATTTACTTCTAGCTTTAACTCCGGTAAAGCTCCATACTGCTAAGTATTGAATATAAAAACTCTATGGGAGCTGCTGCTCCCATAATTTGTTTTACCCTTAACTCCAAAAATAAAGCCTTCGGCTTTATTTTCAGTGTGCAAAACATTTTAGCTCTGATAGGTAAAGGTCAACACCGCTAAGTATGGAGTATAAAGTATGCATGCATACCAAAGGTATGTATACGCAGGGCTTGATTTTCTGCATGAGGATAAAAAAATAAGCGCAGCTCTTGACAACCCCACGGGAATATGATATAAATATTATTGCTTCGTTTCTTAAGACAGCAGGTAGGCATAAGCAGTGTGCTATTAATCAGTTTGCTTAATAAACAGCGGATTTAAACGACTGTGTGCGCTGTGGTTTGCCGGAAATCCTGCCGAGGAAAAACCGTAGTTATGTTAATACTGATAACTATCGCTCTTTCCCCTGTCTTTAAGCGGAAAGGGCTTTTCTTATACATGATTCGAGGCATTGCAGTACCGAAATAAGAAATAAAGAGGTGAAAAAAATGCCAAACGAAAAGGTTCTTAACGAAAAGAAGGAAAAGGTCGCCAAGATAGCAGAACTTCTTAAATCCTCGGCCGCGGGCGTGCTCGTTGACTACAGCGGTATCAACGTAGAGGACGACACCAAGCTTCGCAAGGAGCTCAGGGAAGCGGGAGTAAAGTACTTTGTTGAAAAGAACACTCTGTTAAGGCTTGCAATGAACGAGGTAGGCTACGAGGGTCTTACCGGCGTTCTGAACGGCACAACCGCCCTCGCAGTTTCGGAAGACGAAACCGCGGCGGCAAGAATTTTGGGCAAGTACGCAGACGACCACGACAACTTCAAGCTCAAGGCAGGATTCATCGGAAGCGAGATCTACGACGCAGCAGGCGTAATGGCGCTTTCAAAGATCCCCTCCAAGAACGAGCTTTTGGCTCAGCTCGTCGGCTCTTTGCAGGGTCCGATCCAGAAGCTTGCAGCCACACTTGCAGCAGTTGCAGATTCCAAGGAGAGCGAGGCTGCCTGATAGCAGCAAAGCAAAGTTCGCTTTTACGAAATCAGCTTAAACAAAGCTGCGTAATTGCCGCCTGATATTTACGGCGGCCCAAACAAAAATACATTTAAAGGAGATAATAAAAATGGCTTCAGAGAAGATTTTAAAGTTTGTTGAAGATATCAAGACCCTTTCCGTTCTCGAGCTCAAGGAGCTTGTAGACGCTATCCAGGAGGAGTTCGGCGTTACCGCTGCCATAGCTGCCGCTCCCGCTGCCGGCGCAGGCGCTGCCGCTGCTGCTGAGAAAACCGAGTTCGACGTTGTTCTCGCTTCCTTCGGCGACAGCAAGATGGGTGTTATCAAGGCTGTTAAGGAGCTTTTAGGTCTCGGACTTAAGGAAGCTAAGGAGTTCGTTGAGGCTGCTCCCAAGACCGTTAAGGAGGGCGCTTCCAAGGCTGAGGCTGACGAGATCAAGGCTAAGCTCGAAGAGGCCGGCGCTACTGTAGAGATCAAGTAATTTGATTTTCCGGTGCAAGCCTTGCATATGCGCAATCACGAGTTTGCACAAAAGAAAAAGACAAAAACCCGCCCCTGTCTTAAGACAGGGGCGGGTTTTTGTT
>DBFJJS010000002.1:0-5287 GCA_048393055.1 Candidatus Faeciplasma sp. | reverse complement strand
ATGTCGGGCCATCACTCGTCACCGCGCGGCTGAGCTGAACATCAAAATAATAGACGGCGATGACCTCAGAGGTAATTACCTCAAAGGTGATTACCTCAAAACGGACGGCTTGAAAGGCTGCGAATAAGACTGCGCATGATATTAAACTTTACCGCAGCAGTATATAATTTTTCATTAAAGACAGAATAAATATGCATATGACAGTATGCGGCTATTTTAAATGAGGTAAAAAATGACCTACGAAGAAATCGTAAAAAATCCTGCAATAAGGACCTATATCTCACAGGCTGACGCTTCACTCATAGCCCTTGGCTACACTGAACACAGCTTTGCGCATGTGACGACGGTGGCTCAGCGCTCCGAGTATATTCTCAGGACGATGGAATACCCCGAACGGATAATAGAGCTTGCCAAAATATCTGCGTTTTTGCACGACATCGGAAACCTTGTCAACCGCGTGGACCACAGCCAGAGCGGCGCGGTAATGGCGTTCAGAATTTTGGATAAGATGGGCTTCGAGGCAGAGGAAATCGCCATGATAACAACTGCGATAGGCAACCACGACGAGGGCACGGGAGTACCGGTAAGCCCGATGGCGGCAGCCCTGATACTGGCGGACAAGTCTGACGTTCGCCGTAGCCGCGTGCGCAACCGCGATAAGAGCACCTTTGACGCTCACGACCGTGTAAACTACTCCGTAACCAGCTCCGAGCTTAAAATAAATGACGACCGAACCCTTATCAAGCTCGAGCTTACGATAGATACGCGCATGGTATCTATTATGGACTATTTCGAGATATTTTTGAACCGCATGGTAATGTGCAGGAAGGCGGCGGAAAAGCTCGGTCTTCACTTTAAGCTTGTTATAAACGGTCAGCAGCTCGTATAATACCCGATATCCGCGCAAAAACCAAAGCCCTTTCGCGGCGTTTCTGCTGCGAAAGGGCTTTTTATAATCTTAGTCTTTAATTTTTATTACGCATTCTGCCGGTTCTATTCCTTCAGCACTCGCTTCTGCGCGGCAAATTATCTCTTTTTTGCCTTCCTTCGTGCAGTCCGCCATAGCGATAAATCCGGAATGCCCGCCCTCGAGCCTGATTATTTTATCTCCCGCGTAGCGTCCACCGCCGCTGACGCTTACCGTAATCTCTCCGTTAAAATCGGGAACCACGGTGCCCGCCTCGTCGGTAATCTCCACTATAACCATGGTAAAGTCCTGACAATCGGTGCAAAGCTCGCGGCTCACAGGTTTAAGGACAAGCTTTTTAGGCGCTTCGGGAGTCCTTCTGACAAACTCCGCCACAGCCTTTCCGCCGATATAGCCCACAGCCTTAAGCTCGCCGCGCTCAAACGGCACGTCTTCAAACACAAAAACAGGATGCGGCAGAGCCGTATATGCATTCGGGCGAATCCTTCCCGCCGGTCTGCCGTTCACGAAAAGCTCCGCTTCCTCGCAGTTGCTGAGCACCATGACTCTGGTCAAACCGCCCTCCGGGCTTTTCGTCCAGCGGTTGACGATATACAAAACCGTCTCCTCCTCAGGGCTTTTCTGCGAGCGGTACAGGTACGCCACCGGCTTTTCACACCGGAATATATCATATATGCCGCTGAAGAAAAGATGACCGGTCCTGGTGTAGTTCACCTCGTTGTTATAGTCGAACATGCTCCAGCCGATGCCTCCCGCGCAGAGTCTGTTTGAGTAATAATAGTTCATCGGCTCTGCAAAGGATTTTACAAAATTTATCGCCATTTCATCGCTTGCCTCGGGACGGCCGTCCCCGCTGGTCCAGTCGTAGGAGTGCTCTGTTATCACAAACGGCGTAAACCTGGGCTTTTCGGGATAGGAGTAGTTGGCGCAGAATATGTCCTCCTGGAATTCGCTGTCGTTGTAGGTTTCCGCCATGCGGACTCCGTGCGTCGGTCTGGTCGGGTCCATGCCGTGCGCGAGACAGTTGGATTTCTCGTACAGCTCGTGGCAGTCCTGAGACTCGTTTACCCTCACTCCCCACGTCATGATGGAAGGATGGTTTTTGTCCCTTTTTATCATCTCGGCTACGTTCTCGAGGTAAATCTCCTGCCATCCGGCGTCTCCTATGTGCTGCCAACCGGGCGCTTCCTCAAAGACGATAAGCCCTATTTCGTCGCATCTGTCCAAAAACGCCCTGCTCTGCGGATAGTGCGAGCACCTGACGGTGTTTATACCGTTTTTCTTGATAAGGTCCGCGTCCTCAGCCTGAAGCCGGTCGTTTGCGGCTCGCCCTATCCACGGCCACTGCTCGTGACGGTTTATCCCCCTTATGACAAGCTCCCTGCCGTTCAGATACAGCCTTGACTCGCTGTCCGTATTTGAAAACTCGTACCACCTGAAGCCGAACTTTACGCTTACTTCGTCAATCACCTCAGAGCCGCATATAACGCTCAGCCTTGCGGTATACAGGTTTGGCGCGCCGGTATCCCAGAGCTTGACCCCGTCGAAGCCGGGGGTTTTAATAACGGCTTTCACCTCTTTCCCCGCCTCGGACAGCACAGCCGCCGTTGACATCGACACTACCCTGCCGCCGTCCAAAATTTCAGCCTTTACGGTTATATCTGCGCTTTCGGGGCGGCAGCTGAGGACCGACGCTTCAATATTGACAACGCTGCTGCCGTTTCCAATATCCGGCGTGGAAACAAATACGTCGCTTATGTGCAGAGTGTCTGCAAATATCATGTTTACGTTTCTCACTATCCCGCCGAACAGGCAGTAATCTACGTTTCCGCCCTCCGGAGGAATATCGGGGTGCTTTGTTGAATCCACCCTGACCGCAATGACATTATCGCTGCCGTCAGCCGCGACCATGTCGGTTATATCCAGAGTAAAGCCCGTGTACGCGCCCTTATGCGTTCCGGCATGAATGCCGTTTACATACACGTCCGCAACTGTTGCGACGCCCTCAAATTCAATATATATCCTCTTTCCTGAAATGCCGCCAAGATTAATATGCCTTCTGTACCACGAAACAAAACGGTATGACTCTATCTGATTCTGGAAGTCATCCGCGCAGTGCTCATTTAAAATAGTATTCGCATGAGGCAGGAGAACCGGCGTAAATACGCTCTCGTCCAGCGACACGCTCTCCCCGCCGTCGATATCGCTGCCGGCATAAAGCCAATCCCTGTTTAAGCTAAACGTCTGCCGTGCCATAAATATTACCATCCTCTCCGTCATATAGCCGTGTGTGGCTTATACATTATAATGTTCCAGTGCCGTATTCATAAATCATATCTGCACCACGGCAATTGTAACATTTATTTGCGCAATATGCAAGTGTTTTTAGAGCGTTCGAAATGTCTCGTACTTGACAACTTTAATCGCAAATGATATAGTATTTAACGGACGCTGAGTTTAAAATGCTGTTACAAGCGTCTAAAATTTATAGTATCGGGATGTGGCTCAGCTTGGTAGAGCGCCTGCTTTGGGAGCAGGATGCCGCAGGTTCGAATCCTGTCATCCCGACCATGACGAGTGTTCTTACAGCATTTGAAACGCTGTAAGAACACTCGTCTTTTTTTGTTATTTTCATCCGGCAATCTCTGCCGGGGCATAGTTGACGAACACGCCCTTTCGGGTATTGACGGTCACATCAGGGATGGGCAGAGGTAGCATTTTAGGGATTGTGATTTCTCCCACGCAGTTATAATGGATGCGAAGCCGCTGCTCCCACACACCATCTATTTTCTCCGCATTGTAAACCTCGATTTTCTCAACCAACTCGTTAAGCATCCGGGGCGTGAGCTTGCGTGCGCGGGTGTACTTTCGCACCAACGAGATGAACATATCCGTGGTCATAACCTGGCTGCTCTGCTTCTCGATTTCGGAGCGGAGCTTTTTGATTTTCTCCGCCAGCTCCTTTTGCTCGTCCTCATACCGTCTGGACATTTTCGCAAAA
This sequence comes from Candidatus Faeciplasma sp., assembly GCA_048393055.1. GTDB lineage: Bacteria > Bacillota > Clostridia > Oscillospirales > Ruminococcaceae > Faeciplasma. The sequence goes on along the minus strand of DBFJJS010000002.1, from coordinate 1,358 downwards.
CGGTCATCGGAAAGTTTGCCGGAAACATTGTCCTCATAGATGCGTTCAAACAGCCCGTCCAGTTCCTCGTCACGGGCAAGCAGGACTTTTAATTCCTTCTCCTTCAGCTTGCGGTCAGTCTCTGCCGCTTGCTGGGAGTGCCCGATCACCGCTTTCAGAAATTCGTCCTCATAGAGACTGGCGAACTTCGTCAGACGCCGTATCTCGCCAAGCACCACCTGTTCCAGAAAATCTACTCGGACATAGTGGGTGGAAGTACAGCTCCCACGGTTGCCCTTATAGTTGGAGCAGTTGAAATACTTGATCTCCGGGTTGCCCTGATTGAAATGGAAGTGAAGATTGCATCCGCAGTCAGCACAGACCAGCAGGCCGGAGAACATATTGTGCTCACCTTCGTTGGTGCGGCGTTTGCGGATTTTTCCCCGTTTCTGCTGTACCTGCTCAAAGACGGCCCGTTCGATAATCGGCTCGTGGACATCCTTGAAGATGACCCAGTTCTCACGGTCATTCTCCAACCTCTTTTTGTTCTTGTAGGACTTGGAGTAGGTCTTGAAGTTGAGAATGTCACCGCAATACTCCTGTAAAGACAGGATTTTGGTCACGGTGGAACTGTTCCACTTGGTAGCTGGCTGCTGCTTGCCCTTTCCGGGGCGCTTGATGCCCTTTTTCAGCCAATAGGCGCGCGGGGTGAGGATTTCGTCCTTTTCAAGCTGTGCTGCAATCTGTTCCGTCCCATAGCCCTCCAGGGTCATGCTGTAAATCCGCCGAACCACTTGGGCGGCTTCGTCATCTACGATCCAGCGTTTCGGATTGTCGGGATCTTTGATGTAACCGTAGGGAGGCTGCCCCATCGGCTCGCCCGCATTCCCCTTGATCTTGTTGCTGATACGCCGCTTCTTGCTGATGTCACGGGCGTACCACTCATTGAACAGGTTGCGGATCGGCGCCAACTCATTCTCACCCTCGGCGGTGTCGATGTTGTCTGAAACCGCCACCAGGCGGATGTCATGCTCCGGGAAGAACTCCTCGGTCAGTCTGCCGACCTCAATGTAGTTACGGCCCAAGCGGGAGAGATCTTCTTGTGTCAAGTAGGGACTAAAAAAATTTTGAGAATTTACAAGCCGTTCATAGGTGGACAACCACCCGTGAACGGCTTGCGTTTTCTCTATGCTCTTTTGCCGTTCTTTGTGCGACGTTTCTTATACGCCGCTTCAAACGCCTCCATCATCGTAGTGACCAGAAGCTCGTTGTCAGGCTTGGACAGATACTCGAACCGGATGCCGTTCTCCCGGAACTTTCGCTCAAACCTCATGAAAGAGGAAGTGTCCCGGCTGATTCGCGAGGTGTCGCGGGTGAGG
>DBFJJS010000001.1:0-75136 GCA_048393055.1 Candidatus Faeciplasma sp. | reverse complement strand
CAGACCAGAAAACCGTGGAAGATGAAATTGAAGCCAGAGAATTAGCCCGTATCATTGGGGAATTTTTGGACACGCTGACCCTCGAAAACCGCGTTATCTTCATGCGCCGCTATTGGTTTGCCGATAGCTACAAGGACATAGCCGAGTTTATGGGGCTTTCGGAGAAAAACATCTCCGTCCGGCTGACCCGTATCCGCGAAAAAATGAAGCAATATTTGATTGAAAGAGAGGTATTTGTATGAACGCGAAAAAATTTTCTGACGCTATGAGCGAGCTGGACAGTAAGTACATTGACGAAGCCCTCAACTATAAGAAGAAAGCTAAAAAGCCCGTTTGGGTAAAATGGGGCGCTATGGCGGCTTGCTTATGCCTTATTGTAGTTGCCATAATAACCGTACCCTCTATGCTAACTTCCCAAGAAAGTGATGGCGGCGCAGGCGGTACAATAGCAGACGCACCACCAATGGTTTATGTCAATGATACCTTATATAAACAATCTGCTTCGCAAACATCGTTCAGCGAATTGAAAGAAGATTTTGTTTATTTAGGTATCATTGAAAATGATGTTACCAACTTCCAAGGTACTGATGACACAGGAAACTATTTAGACGGCATACCCAAAGAAAACTTCCAAGCAAATCACCCGATTGTTGGTGCAAAAGTTTATCAGTACGGCGATGATATTGTAGTTGAAATTGAAGGTAAATATTGGTTATATGAAACTATCAATGATAACACCTTAGATGAACAAAGCGAGCTTTCGGAGGAAGAAAAAATGCAACTTGACCCGTTCTACGGGGCAGGGATTGACGGAAACCCAGACTGATATGCCCACTCCCAAACAGCGACACTTCTGATGAAGAAGTATCAGAACAAGACCCTCTTGCAAAGTAAATAGGTTTTCCCTATTTTACAAGGACAGCCGAGAAAATAGACTGTCCTTTTTCTATGCTGACAGGCAGAAAGGAGCGACCACCCATGACGAAACCGAGGATAGACCTCGCAGGGATTGACTGTTTTACACCTCGATGACGCGTCTATGCTATTTTCTTAATTATTTTCATAACAATACAAACCCATGCCAAATGTTGCGCAAGATTTATCTGTCGAATTAAATAAAAATTGCTGTTTAATATTGATGAAAACCAATAAAAGTTTTGCCGTACCATTGACAAATTAATAAAATTAGTGCATACTGTAACCATTGATTAATCATCATATATTTTTATCAGGAGGTGTGCTAAGGTGATCGATATTGAGCTTGTCCAGCTCAACGCAACTCACGACAGCGATTTTGTATACGGACTTAAAAGCGACTTTTGGCTTTTGCTCTTCGTAAAGACAACCGCAATTTTTCATCTTTCCGGCGGGGATTACATTGGAGCGCCGAACAGCGCTATTCTCTATCCGCCGAATTCGTTTGCTTACTATCAGGCGAACGGCGGACCATACATAAACGACTATGTCAGGTTCTATACCGACGAGACATTTGTGTTCGATGAAAATATCCCGACTGAAACTCCGGTCCTTCTTCGCTCGCCATATGAAATGGAAAGACTGTTTGAATTATTGTCAATGGAAAACTACTATAAATTCTCTTATTCTCAGCAGTCAATATCCATGATAATGAGAATGATGTTTTTGAAGATGAAGGAATCTGTAGACGACAATAATATGACAGAGCCTCAGCGCGCGCTTATTGATTTAAGATACGAAATCCAGCTTCATCCCTACTATCAGTGGACGGTGGGCTACATGGCGAACAAGCTGCATGTCAGCGCTGGATATCTCCAAAACATCTATAAAAAGCAGTTTGGAATATCATGCATGCAGGATGTTGTGGAAAAAAGAATTGACCTTGCTAAAACGCAGCTTATAAATACAAACTTTACCTCACAAAAGATAGCAAATCTCTGCGGATACCAAAATGTCGAGCATTTCTGCCGGCAATTTAAATCTGTGACCGGAATGTCGCCGCTGACATTTAGAAAACACGCCCAGTCTCAAAAGAACAAAAACAATGACGAATAGCCTCTTCGCCGCAAAATCAAGTTTGTAATGCCATATTAAAACTCCCAATTCCCTTTGGTGTTCCCGGAGACTAAAACCAGAAGATAATGTAGATTCATTCTTTCGATAACGATAAGAGTCTCTGCCTAAATCTTATCAGTTATTTTCTATCAGCTTTTTTCGCATCTCCGTTTTGGCCGATTACTCCTTTCTGCTCATTGACGTAAAAACGGCAGTCGACTTGCTCGGCTGCCCTTGTTGGTAATTTCTTTAGTTCGGCTGCGCACTGCTTAGTAAGCTAGGATTTACTTAACAATATGTGCTGTAATAATTGTATAGCTGTATGAATTGATAGTAATTCTGATATTTTCAACCTCACAATACCAATTTTTACCCTGTTTGTATATGTTGCAATTTTGGGCTAACACCTTATTGACACAATACTCAACAACATCTGCTGTATCTATTTTTAGATTTCTTTTAATTCTATCACTTCCCATTTCAGTTGTATGAATTTTATCAATATTATCAAGTAATATATTTTTATCTTCCATCTTTTTTTCCTCAGCTTCCTGTTTGTCGCCCTGTTTCTTTGCGAAAAGTATAGCACGAGACGCTGGGCAAATCTATTTGATATTATAATTTAGTATATATTTACAATAAATGGATGTCAAAAGATCGAGTCTGCTCCAAAGAATAGAGGCACTCATTTCTGAGTGTCTCTGTATATTTATGGGGTATATTCACTAGATATTCATTAGTCCATGGCTGGGAACACAAAGTCGAATTGGGACTATTAAAAAGCCCGGTGCATTTTTACACCGGACTTTTTCTTTTTCAGCCCTTTTCCTCAAGCTTTGCGATAAGGTCTACTCTTCTTTGATGGCGTCCGCCCTCAAATTCCGTAGTCAAAAACAGATCGACAAGCTCGCACGCAAGACCTGGTCCGACTACCCTTCCGCCAAGGCAAAGCGCATTGGCGTCGTTGTGAAGCCTTGTATACTTTGCCGAGAAGGAATCCGAGCACGCACATGCTCTTATCCCCTTTATCTTGTTTGCGGCGATCGAAATTCCTATGCCTGTGCCGCATATGAGTATCGCTCTGTCTACTGTGCCCTTTACAATCTCCCGGCACACCCTTTCGGCAGCGTCCGGGTAATCGATTGCCTCTCCCGGCGCAACCCCGTAATCAATATACTTAACCCCTGTCTCGTCAAGATGCTTGCAAATCTCAAGCTTGAGAGCCGTGCCGGCGTGATCGTTTCCTATTCCTACCGTCATGTTTAAGCCAACCTTTCCTTGATTATATCTATTCCTTATGCCTTTAAATCCATCCTTTCGGACAGATCCTTTTCCGCTTTTGTCGCCTGAAGATACCTTGCGTTAAGCCGACAGGCTTCTCCGGCTTCGTCTGCATGCCTTAAAGCCGCCTGACATACGCCCGCCGCCGACTGCAGCCTCTGCGCAGGCGGCGAAAACCTGACCCTTTCTTCATCTGCAAAAAATTCGTTTTTTATATTTTCCGCGCCGTCGCCGGTCAATATAACCTCGCCGCAGTATCTGCTGATATACTCTTTGAGCTTTTCCGCGCTTATAACGCCGTCAGGCATCGCGTTTACAACGCTCTCGCCGTCTGAATCGTATGCTCCGAAATAAATTATTCCGGGTCTTGCCTGCATAACGCAGAATATCCTTGCCTTTGCCGCCGCGCAGTTAAAAGCAAGCGCCTCAAGCGTAGATACTCCTATGCATTTTCTTCCGTCGTAGCACAGACCCTTTACAAGAGCTACGCCTATCCTGAGGCCTGTATACGACCCAGGACCGTTCGCGACCGCGATAAGATCCATATCACTTATTTTCAGACCGGTGTCCTCAAGCAGCCTGCCGACAAGCGGAAGTATGACCTGCGAGTGCGTAAGCTTTGTGTACACGGATATCTGGCCGAGCACAAGATCGTCCTTCATTATCGCACAGGACGCTGTTTTCCCGGAGGTATCAATCCCCAATACCGTCAAATCTGTCGCCTCCGCTGATAATTATTTTTCTTTCATTTTCGCCTATCCTGATGATTTCTACCGTTATTGCACTGTCTGGCAGATCGTTTGCAATATTTTCGCTCCACTCTATCGCTATTACGCAGTCGCCGCCAAGATAATCGTAAAAGCCTATGGACTCAAGCTCATCCGAGCCGTTAATTCTGTACATATCAAAATGATATAGCGTCAGCCGGTCTTTTCCCGTATATTCGTTCACAAGCGCGAAGGTCGGGCTGCTGACGTCGTCCCTAAGCCCCATGCCTGCGGCTATACCGTGCGTAATGGTAGTCTTTCCGACTCCGAGTCCGCCTTTAAACGCGATTATATCCCCGCCCTTTAAAAGCCTGCCTATTTTCTTTCCCAGCTCGACAGTCTCTTTTGCCGAGCGGGTAATTATCTCCGAACTCAATTTAAATCACCACGCGCCTAAAGCGAGAATAAATCAGTAGCCAAACTCGCCCGATATGGAATCGTCGTTTATTATCCAGTCAAACACCGGAATGCTTCTGTAATTTTGATCGTCGTCGCGTATTACCACGCGCTCTATTCCGGCATTTATTATCATTCTTTTGCAGAGCGAACAGCAGGAGGAATTTTTTATGTACTCATTTGACTCCGACTCCCTACCGCACAGATAAAGCGTCGCCCCTATCATCCGCTCTCTCGGAGCGTTTATAATAGCGTTCATTTCAGCATGTACGCTTCTGCAAAGCTCGTAGCGCTCACCGCGCGGAATTTTAAGCTGGTTTCTTACGCAATAGCCCAAATCGGTACAGTTTTGCCTTCCCCTCGGCGCTCCGACATAACCGGTGGAGATTATCTGATCATTGTTTACAATAACAGCACCGTACCTTCTCCTTAAACATGTTCCCCTTTCGGAAACAGCGTCTGCAATGTCAAGATAATAATTGATTTTATCCCTGCGAGACATATTACTACCCATCTCCCGCTACACAGGAGTCCTTTCAAAAAACTGCTTGAACGCGTTAAGCGCGTCGTTTAAATACATAATACCACGGGTAAAAGAATTATGCAACAAAAAATGCTCCCGCGTTATAAAACGCGGGAGCATTTCAAAAAGGGGACTTATGAAAAAGTTCATTAGTATAATTATACTATACTTCTCATGTGATAATCACGTGAAAACCGACAAAAAATTTAGTTGAAAGCTTGAATACCGCTTGACCTACGGCTATAATATAATTGATTTTTTAAAAATAATGAGGGCGATTTTATATGCCGAGATTTTTTATAACTGACGAGCCCGTCGGCGGAAAAGCAATTGTCACAGGCGGCGACGCCATACACATAGGTCGTTCGCTGCGCATGAGGATCGGCGATATCGTTACCCTATGCTGCAATAAAGTCGATTATCAATGCAAAATCCTCACAATAAGAGATAGCGCAGTAACTTTTGAAGTGCTGTCCTGCTCGCAATCGGTAGAGCCCGGCATAGAGCTTACGCTCTTTATGTCCATGCCGAAGCTCGACAAGCTGGAGTTCATAACTCAGAAAGCAACAGAGCTGGGCGCTTCTGCGATAGTTCCGGTGATAACGCAAAGGTGCATATCCCGTCCGTCTAAGGATCAATTCTCAAAAAAGAGAGAACGGCTTTCAAAAATCGCGCTTGAAGCGGCAAAGCAGTCCGGACGAGGAATTGTTCCTTCTGTTTCGGACATAATAAGCATTAAAGAGTGTTTCAATATGATGTCGGGGCTTGACACTAAGCTCGTGTGCTATGAAAACGGAGGAATCCCGCTCAACTCATTTAGCTATCCGAGGGATTCGCGCGTGGGACTGCTGATAGGGCCTGAAGGAGGCTTCTCGGAGGACGAGATAGACATGTGCCGCGAAAACGGCATAGCTCCCGTCTGGCTGGGACAGAGGATTTTGCGCTGCGAGACCGCCCCGATAGCAGCAATAAGCATTATAATGCATCTGAGCGGAAATATGTGAATAATGCTTTAAGGTGTTGCATTTTAACACGACATGTGATATATTTTAATTATAAATATTATACTTTGAGGAGATGTTTCTATGAATAAGGGTATAAAAATAGCTCTTGGTCTCGGCGCGGTTGCGGCCGCAGCTGCCTTGGCACTTTCCATATCAAAAAAATCCGAACGTTCTTACGACGATGAAATGGACGAGGACGGCTGCCCTCTTAACAAGTGCGGCGATTGCGACTCATGGGACGGTGACGAGTGCAACTGCTCGGACGAGTGCGACGACTGTGACAGATACTCTCCCGACGGATGCTGTGATGAATGCGAGGAGTCCGGCGTCGATATGAAAACCGCTGTAAATAACATAGTTGAAGGTGTTATGGGCGGAATCGTCGTGGCTGCCGATAAGGTAAGCGAGGTTTCGACAAAGCTTGCAGACTATGTAGCCTCAAAGCTCGATGAAAGGCATGAAAGCTACTCCACAGAGCCGATTTCTTTCAGCTTCAACGACGACGACGCTGACGACACCCTTGCAAAAAAGGCTAAGGAGCTTGGGGAAGCGGCTGTTGACGCAGTAAAGGATACTGCCGAGGATGTTAAGGAAGCCGCAGAGGATCTTTTTAAGGACAAGGACAAAGACTAAGGCAATTTTTGTTTCAAAGGACTGACGCTATGGCGCCGGTCCTTTTATTTTGCGCGTCCGAAAGGCGGCGGAAATCAGACGAAATTTTGCTTGATACCTCAGGCTTAACGTGTTATAATATATTTTATCACTTTAACACAAAAATACACGAACAGGATGGAACGGCAAAATGACCATACTCGAAATTATAACCGCAGACAAGCCAAGCCTCTCATTTGAGGTGTTTCCCCCAAAAACGCAGGACAACTTTGAAAGCGTATTGAGCGCTGCGAGCGAAATAGCCAAGCTTCACCCGAGCTATATGAGCGTGACATACGGCGCGGGAGGCGGAACGTCAAAATACACCTTTGACATCTGCGAAACGCTGGGCGGCATGGGAGTCACGCCCCTCGCGCATTTGACCTGCGTATCCTCAGACAAAAAAAAGATTCACGAAGAACTTGAAAGCCTTCGCCGGCATAAGGTGGAAAATATTCTCGCCCTGCGCGGAGATATCCCAAATAACTTTGACAGAAGCAGCATAAGCTATCACCATGCCAGTGAGCTCATCGGCGAAATAGCAAAAAGCGGCGGCTTTTGCATAGGCGGTGCTTGCTATCCGGAGGGGCATCCCGAGAGCGCAAACAGTACGGAGGATATACGTGCGCTTAAAATAAAGGTGGACAGCGGTTGTCAGTTTCTCACCACTCAGATGTTCTTTGACAACAATATCCTGTATAATTTCCTGTACAGGATATACAAAGCCGGAATAAACGTGCCGGTGGTAGCGGGAGTAATGCCTGTTACCAACGCCGCACAGATAAAGCGGCTGATGTCCATTTCAGGGTCGGCACTGCCGCAGAGGTTTGTAAGGATAGTGGACAGGTACGGCGACAACCCAGCCGCCATGAAGCAGGCGGGCATTGCGTACGCCACGGAGCAGATCATAGACCTGTACGCCAACGGAATAAACGCCGTACATGTTTATTCCATGAACAAGCCGGACGTCGCGGCTGCGATAAAGGCAAACCTTAAGGAAATCGTTTGAGCGCAAAGCCATGGCGAGCGAAATAATTTTTAAAGCCATTCCGGCGGACAGCCTTGTCCTTGACGGGCTGGAGGCTGCCGCAAGGCTTAAGGTAAGGCTCGGGTATTCGCATGAGCTTATAGAAGAGTGTAAAAAGCGTCTTATAGGCGTTATAGACTGCCGGTTCTGCGCCGTCAGGACGGAAATAAGATATCCTGCCGAAAACATGGTAGACATCGGCTTCGGCGAGTTTAAAAGCCGCTCTCTTTATAAAAATCTCGATGGGTCAGGACAGGCGTTTATCTTTGCCGTGACTCTTGGGCTCGGCGTGGACAGGCTTTTGCTCAAGCTGAGCTGCGTATCGTCTGCGGAGTATTTTATCACTGACGCGCTTGCCTCCGCGTATACGGAATCGGCGTGCGATGAGGCGCAAAGGCTGATAACAGGCGGCGCCGAGTGCCGCAGGCGCTTCAGCCCGGGTTACGGCGACTTAAGCCTTGAGCTTCAGCCGAAAATACTTAATATGCTGAGCGCAGGAAAGCTGTTAAACATAACGCTGAGCAAATCACTTCTTATGACGCCGAAAAAATCCGTAACAGCTATAATCGGGCTGACATAAAACTTTTAAGACGGGAGGTCGCCGTGCCGTCTGAATGCGGCAAGGATACAAAGGAAAGCATGAAAGACATACGTAAATCAATAAAAACGCAAATGGTATATTTCGACGGCGGATTGGGCACAATGCTCCAGCAGATGGGGCTTTCCGGAGGCGAGCCGCCCGAAAGCTGGAACGTCACCCGCCCCGGCGATGTAATTAAGCTGCACAAAAGCTATCTTGAGGCGGGAAGCAACATAATCACAGCCAACACCTTCGGAATCAACCGCGATAAATACGAAAACTACCGCGAGCTTATATTCGCCGCGATGGAGTGCGCAAAAAAAGCCGCCGAAAATTACCCCGAAAGCTTTATAGCCTTTGATCTCGGACCAAGTGGAAGAATGATGGAGCCTTTGGGAGATCTCGGGTTCGAGGAAGCGGTTTCACTGTTTTCCGCGAACGTCAAGGCGGCTGCCGAAGCCGGCGCAGATCTGATACTTATAGAAACCATGAACGACTGCCTTGAGACCAAGGCGGCGGTAATGGCGGCAAAGGAAAACTGCACGCTTCCCGTATTTGTTACAAACGCCTACGACATATCGGGAAACCTTATGACCGGCGCAAGCCCCGAGGCGATGATAGCTATGCTCGAGGGTCTTAGCGTAGACGCCCTGGGAATGAACTGCTCCTTCGGTCCGGACGTTATGCTTAAAATGGCGGACCGCTTTGCAAGCGCGTCAAGCCTGCCGCTGATTGCAAATCCCAACGCGGGGCTGCCGCGAGTGGAAAACGGGAAAACCGTATACGATGTGCCGGCGGATGATTTTTCAGATTACATGGTACAGCTTGCAAAACGCGGATTTACCATCCTAGGCGGCTGCTGCGGCACCACTCCGGAATATATCCAAAAAACAGTTGAAAAAACAAGCGGCGTTCCGTTTAACCCGCCGTCTAAAAAGGATATTACCGCCGTGTCCTCGGGAATACGCGCAGTAAGCATAGGCAACCGGCCGGTGCTGATAGGCGAAAGGATCAACCCGACAGGCAAGCCGCGCCTTAAAGAAGCGCTTCGTAGCGGCGATATGAGCTACATTTTAAATGAGGCTGTGGAGCAGTCGGACGCTGGAGCGCATATTCTGGACATTAATGTCGGGCTTCCGGAAATAGACGAGGTAAAAATGCTCGCTCAGGTGTCGTCAGCCGTGCAGTCGGTCACGGAGCTTCCGCTCCAGCTCGATTCCGCAGACCCGAAAGCCCTTGAGCGCGCCATGAGAGCGTATTGCGGCAAGCCGCTTATCAATTCCGTGAACGCAGAGCAGGAAAAGATGTCGCAGATATTCCCTCTTGTAAAAAAATACGGCGGAGTGGTTATCGCTCTGACAATGGATTCGTCAGGCATTCCGAAAACCGCCCGCGAGCGGGTTATACTGGCTGAAAAAATAGTGTGTGAAGCAAAAAAATACGGCATAGAAAAGCGGGATATAATTGTAGACCCGCTCTGCCTCACCGTATCGTCCGACCAGGACAGCGCGCTTGTCACGCTCGAGGCGGTGAGAATGCTTAAAAACGCGGGATATAAAACGAGCCTTGGTGTATCTAATATATCGTTCGGACTGCCGGAGCGTGAAAAAATAAATTCCTGCTTTTTCGCGTCCGCGCTGGAAAACGGCTTGAACTGCGCCATTATGAACCCGCGCTCAAAGGGTATGATGGACGTTTACTACGCCTTTAAGACGCTTCACGGAATGGATCCCGGCTGCTCGGACTATATAGGCTATGCGTCGTTGGGAGCATCGGAAAGCGGCAAGGCTTCGACCGCCTCCGAGAATGCAATAACACTTTCCGACGCCATAGTAAAAGGTCTTAAAATAAAAGCGCGTGAGCTTGCAGTAAAGCTTTTGGAAACAGTGCCGCCTCTCGAGGTAATTGATATTCACATAATACCGGCCCTTAACGATATCGGCGAGCAGTTTGAAGCAAAAAAAGCGTATTTGCCGCAGCTTCTCATGAGCGCGGACGCCGCAACCGCCGCATTTTCGGCTGTAAAGGAAGCTATTCCAAGGTCCGAAGCGTCGAGTCTGAAAAAAATTATTATCGCGACTGTTAAGGGCGACATCCACGACATAGGCAAGAACATCGTAAAAGTAATGCTGGAAAGCTACGGCTTCACAGTATACGACCTCGGCAGGGACGTAGATCCGGAAACAGTCCTTGAGTGTGTAAAAAAGACCTCGTGCAGGCTTGTAGGGCTGAGCGCGCTTATGACTACAACCGTACCGTCGATGGAAAAGACAATCAAACTGCTTCACGATTTTGACAGCAGCATAAAAATAGTGGCGGGCGGCGCAGTGCTTACTCAGGAGTATGCGAACATGATAGGCGCGGACTTTTACGCAAAGGACGCAATGGACACCGTGCGCTACGCTCAAAAATACTATTCATAAATTTAAATTGCAAAATAAAAGCAGCCCCGAAAGCAGATTTTTCGGGGCTGAAATACTGTCAGTCGTCAAACATCGGCGTGGACAGGTAGCGGTCTCCCGTATCGGGCAGAAGCACCACTATCATCCTGCCGGTGTTTTCTTCGCGCTCGGCAAGACTTTTCGCAGCCGCAAGCGCCGCTCCGGAGGATATGCCGCAAAGTATCCCCTCTTCCCTGGCAAGAGACCTTGCCGCTTCATATGCCTGCTCCTCGCTGACTGCTATTACCTCATCGTAAATGCCGGTGTCGAGCGTTTTGGGGACAAAATTCGCGCCGATTCCCTGAAGCCCGTGCGCGCCCGACCGTCCCTTTGACAGAAGCGGTGAGCCGGACGGCTCAACGGCTATTACCCTGACATTTGGCTTTTTCTCCTTCAAAAACCGTCCCACGCCGCTGAGAGTCCCGCCCGTACCGACTCCCGCGACGAAAATATCTACGCTTCCTCCGGTGTCCTCCCATATTTCAGGACCTGTCGAAAGGTAGTGCGCAGTGGGATTGACGAGATTGCCAAACTGCGCGGGTATGAAGCTTCCAGGCGTTTTTGCGGCAAGCTCATCCGCCTTTTCTATCGCTCCGCTCATTCCCTTTTCACCGTCGGTAAGGACGATCTCGGCGCCGTATGCCGACAGAAGCTTCCGCCTTTCGACGCTCATGGTTTCGGGCATTGTAAGTATCACCTTATACCCCTTTATAGCTGCGGCGGCAGCAAGACCTATTCCGGTATTTCCGCTGGTAGGCTCGATTATTACCGAGCCCTCCTTTAATATACCCCTTTTTTCGGCGTCCTCTATCATAGCCTTCGCGACCCTGTCCTTAACGCTTCCTGCCGGATTCAAATACTCGAGCTTAGCTATGATATCAGCCTTGAGGCCTCGCTTTGAGCAGTACCTGCCTATTTTGACAAGAGGCGTTTTCCCGACAAGCTCAAATGCGTTTTCGTATATTTTCATTTAGAATCAATCCTTTCAATAATGTTTTTTGCGTTATGCCGGCTCCTCCAGCCTTTCCAGCAGCAGATAAAGGTTTTCGCTGTCGTGCTCTATCTCCTTTGAAAAAAGCCTTGCCGCCTTCTCAAACCCGCAGGAAAGAGTACAGCACAGACGGTAAGCATAGTAGATAAGCCATGACACTGCAAGTATATTTTCGGTCGAAACCGCTTTAAGGTAAAATCTGAACGCCAGATATTTTAAATAGTTTTTGCCGGTGCGCTCGTCCGGCAAAGCGCCTTTCCCGCCGCCTCGGGCGGCTTCCTCCAGCAGCCTGCGCCATTCCGGATACAAAATCTCGGTAGAGTCAAGCAATTCTTTCGCAAACCATTTTACATCCGCCTGAAAACCGGATGGCGGCAGCTCTTCGCCAAAGCTCACGGGAAAATCAAAACCGCCGCTCAGCTCTCCGCAATCTATGAGATTTTGCAGCTCGCGACCGAACAGCACTATGCTCCCTGCCGCTTTTTCCGCCGAAGCGCTCCCGCTTATCATATCAAAGACTTTTCTTCTTGCGCCGTGCAGAAATTCAAGCAGCTCCTCGGAGGGCTTTTCGCCATTCAGCTCATAATCGCTCTCGGATGCCGAGAAAATCAGCCTTTGCGCCTCAGGGCAGGACGCTGATATCCCTGTCTCGGTAAATCCGTCGTACTCTTCTATAAAGCGCGGATACTCGCGGCATATCTCGCTGAGCTTGCCGCCGGTAAGAATAAACAGCCTGCAAAGCCCGTCGTCCCTGAGATATGGACAGCTTCCGTCCGGTCCTAGCTTAAACACCCTTTCGCCGTCAGAGCCGGCGGTTATATTTTTGTCTATGTCCTTATCACATGCCTTATATCTTTCATACGATTCGTCGTCTACAACTATTTCCCATCCTGACCTGCAGCAGCTGTCCTGGCAGCTTCCGGCAGTACAGCCGAACTGGGTAAAGTATTTAGGAAAGTACATGTATGATTCTTTTAGCATTGTAATTTTCCTCTTTTTTATTTGTTCAAATTGACTCAAAATCAACCGAAAATAATTACATCATATAACGATAGTTCAATAAAGTGATGAAAATAAGTCATTGCATTAAAGCGATAACAGGTATAAAATAAAGTTAAATTTTGAAGACCTTTTGCTTGGAAGATTGTATTGCGGATTAAGCGTCGGGGCAACAGCTCCGGCGCTTTTTCTTTGCGGCAAACGCCGCATTAAAAGCTGTTGCCGGCGCTAATATCAACGCCGGCATGCTTTTATGCGATATTATTTCTTTGCAAGCTTATACAGCGCGACGCCGTGCGGCTTTACCGGCGCGCTGACAACGCCATTGATGCTTTGCGTTGTCCTGCTCCATATCTCGTATGCTTCGTTTACGTCAATTCCAAGCTCAGATATATCAGCGCTTATGACGCTTTCCTTATCCCCTGCGTTGAAGAGGGCAAGGTAATAACGGCTTCCATCTACACCTGGAGCAAACCATGTGATCTGCTCACAGCCGTCAACTGTCCTGCGGCTCAGCACATGCGCGCAGAAGCTGGTCCTCTCTATTTCAAGAAGCTCTTTATTGGTCACAAGAGACATGGTAAAATCGTCAAAACCGGTCATTTCTCCTCCTATCATAAGCGGAGAGCGCATCATACACCACAGGGACATCATGGTTTTTTGCTCGTCCTGAGTGAATTTGGTGCGATTTTCCTTTGAATACACCTGATTTATAGGACCTATTGGGAGCATGTCTGCGTCCGGCCAGTGACCCGCTCCGGCATGGTTGCACCATGCCTCGGCGCGCTCAAACATGTTATAAAGGAGGTCCCATCTGTCCCAGAAATCGTCGGTAATGCGCCACATATTGGCGTACTCCTTAAAGAACTCCGCCTGCGAGGTCTTGGCAGGTCCGGGCGAAAGGCTCAAAACCATCTCTCTGCCGCAGTGTTTTATGGCGTCGGCAATCAGCTTGATCTCTCCCTCGTTCCTGTCGTTCCGGCAGATATCGTCCACCTTGACAAAGTCGACTCCCCACTCGGCGTAAAGCTCGAAAATGCTGTTATAGTAGTCGCGCGCGCCCTCGCAATTGACGTTGGTGCCGTACATGTCAGGATTCCACCAGCAAATGTCGTTGTACACCGCAACCTGACGCGCAGTAAAGCTGCTGCCCTTTATTTTTGTATTCATAGCGGCAGCCTGACGCGGTATCCCTCTCATAATATGTATTCCAAATTTAAGACCGAGCGAGTGAACGTACTCGGCCAACGGCGCGAAGCCCTTCCCTCCCTTTGCGGACGGGAAGCGGTTTTCCGCCGGCATAAGGCGCGAGTATTCGTCCATAACCAGATCCGCGAACGGCTGATATTCATGTGTCATGACAGACGGCTGATACCACTCTATATCCACTACTATGTACTCCCAGCCGTACTGCTTAAGGTGCTTTGCCATAAAGTCAGCGTTATTTTTTACTGTTTTTTCGTCTACCGCTGCGCCGTAGCAGTCCCAGCTGTTCCAGCCCATCGGCGGGTAAAATGCAACCATGATAGTTCCTCCCATGATCATATATTTTATTGTATTATAATAAGATTCCCTCGCCATTACAATAGGAAATGCTGAGATTTTGATTGACTAATAATTCTCATGGCATATTTTCTTAATTAAATATTAATTGACACTCGGCTTGTTTTGTACTATACTGTCTTTGGCGTATTTCAGCTATTAGAAATAAAGGGGAATGAAGAAAGTGGACGACGTAAGCAAGACCTCAGAGCTTACCAAGCCGGTCAAGGAGAAAGAGAAAAAAAGGCGCGGCGACAGAAAGGACGCATATCTTGTCAGAGATGTTGACTCTATGCATTACATCATGCCTTACAACCTGCCGTCGAGAACGGCAAACGAAGCGGTAATGAACGAAACCGTAGACCTCACCGAAATTCAGAAATACATAGATAAGAAAAACTCAGGCGGCATAGAGTTTAAATATACGTTTTTCCATGTCATTGCGGCCGCTATCGCAAAGACAATAGTATTAAGACCAAAAATGAACTACTTCTATTCCGGGAACAAGCTGTGGGAAAAGAAAGAGGTAAGCCTGGCGTTCGTCGTAAAGAAAAAATTTTCTGACGACGCCTCCGAAACGCTCGCGACCATCGTCTGCCCGCGAGAAGGGATCATACCCGTCGAGCATATACACGGCGAGGTAGAAAAAATAGTCTATCAGATTAGGCGCGAGGGGAAAAACAACGACATAGGCGATATGATGGATATATTTAAAAAGATCCCCCACTGGCTTATCGGCTTAGTATTCCGAGTGCTTAAAAGCCTGGAATTTCACGGAATATATCCCACTTCGCTGATGAACGGAGATCCGTATTACACAAGCTGCTTCATTTCCAACCTCGGAAGCATAAAAATGCATGCGCAGTATCATCATCTTGCTGAGTGGGGAACAAACTCTCTGTTCTGCATAATAGGTGAAAAGAAGCCCACCCCGTTCTTCGACTACGATGGAAGTTTCGAGGTCAAAGACGCACTCGAGCTTGGAATAACGGTAGACGAAAGGATCGCGGACGGAGTATATTTTGCAAAATCAATAAAAATACTCAGGCATATTCTTGCAAACCCCGAACTTTTGGAGCTTCCGATAGAAACTCCCGTGGAGCTTTAAATGGCTTGCAAAGCTATAAGATAAAAACATAAAGGAGCATAAGAATGGCTTTTGAAGTAAAAACACCCTGGCTTTCAAACTACGGAAACGTCCGTTTCCACCTCGATTATTTTGACGGTTCGATGTGGGAAGCAGTCAGAAATATAGCGCACAAATATCCAAACTACATAGCCTTTGACTTTATGGGCAAGACGACAACATATGCGGAATTTGAAAAAAAGGTGAACGAATGCGCCAAGGCGCTTCGTGCTATCGGCGTAAAACCCAGTGACAGGATAACGATATGCATGCCGAACTGCCCGCAGACGGTAATCATGTTCTATGCCATCAATCTCGTGGGCGGCATTTCAAACATGATCCACCCGCTTTCAAGCGAAAACGAGATCGAGTTCTTTATAAACCATTCAAAGAGCGTCTGCGCACTGACTATGGATATGTTCTATCCGAAATTTGAGGCGATACGCCCAAGGCTGACCACTCTTAAAACTCTGCTGCTCACAAGCATTAAAGACGCGCTTTCAGCGCCCATGAAGGTGGGGTACGCCCTTACTCAGGGCAGAAAGGTGGCAAAAGTCCCGTCCGACGCGCCTGTGATGTGGTGGCACGACTTTATGAAAAAGGGACGCTCGTATGTAGGAGAATATATTGCAACGGTTAAGCGCGAAGACCCTGCAGTAATACTCTACAGCGGCGGAACTACCGGCACCACAAAGGGCATACTTCTGACAAACCTGAATTTCAATGCGCTCAAGGCTCAGATAATTGAAACCAACCCCATGTTCACCCCAGGAGACAAAATGCTCGCGGTAATGCCGATGTTCCACGGATTCGGTCTCGGAGTAACCATACACTCGATGCTTGCAAACGGCGGCAGGTGCATACTTGTTCCCAGATTTACTCCAGAAACCTACGCCAAGGACATAGTAAAGCACCGCTGCAACTTTATAGCAGGCGTGCCGACGCTATACGAGGCTCTTCTGCGCCAGCCCAAGATGGACGGCGCGGACCTCAGCTGCCTTAAGGGCGTGTTCTCAGGCGGCGACTCGCTTTCGGTGTCCTTAAAGAAAAAATTCGACAAATTCCTCAGCGACCACAACGCCTCAGTAGTAGTGCGCGAGGGATACGGCACTACGGAATGCGTAACGGCAAGCTGCCTCACACCGGCGCACCTGTATAAGGAGGGCTCTATAGGTCAGCCCTTCCCGGATACGTATTATAAGATAGTGGACGTCGGAACAAATATAGAAGTCCCCTACGGGCAGGAGGGCGAGATATGCATTTCAGGTCCTACCGTAATGAAGGAGTATCTTGACCAGCCTGAGGAAACCGCAAACACCCTGAGGCTGCACGGCGACGGCAGGATATGGCTTCACACCGGAGACCTTGGCAGCATGGACGACGAGGGATTTATCTACTTCAAGCAGAGAATTAAGAGGATGATAGTCACAAGCGGCTATAATGTATATCCGTCTCAGATTGAAAATGTGCTTGATAACTATGAAGCTATTCAGATGAGCTGCGTCATTGGCGTGCCGGACGAATACAAGATGCAGAAGGTGAAGGCGTTTGTGATGCTCAAGCCCGGATATGAGCCTAACGAAGAGACAAAGCAGTCTATTTTGGAGTATTGCAAGAAAAACGTCGCCAAGTACGCAATGCCCTATGACATCGAATTCAGGGATACCCTCCCCAAGACGCTTGTAGGAAAAGTGGCTTACAGGGTGCTCGAGGAGGAGGAGCTTGCTAAAATAGCAAAGGAAGAAGCAAATAAAGAGCCCGCAACGGTATAACTGCGCATTTTAAGCGGTATTTAAAGGGAATGCATTTCTTTTAAATACCGCTTTTTGTGATTTATGCACATATCGAGCGCCAATCGTTTGTGAAATGTGCCAAACACCTTCAATTGACAAACCTTAAGACGCGTAATATAATTAGCTTATAAAACTATTTACAATTTTTATTATCGGCATACGTCTCAATGTAGGAATGCGAGGATGATAATATGCGTATACTCAGACTTCACGGCGTTCATGTCCCGTCAAGGAAAAATACCGCCTCCATGCCCGCCGTAAGGATGCCCGCTCCCAAAGAGGTGACGATACCTCTTTCCATGCACATAGGAGCGCCGGCTGCGGCTGTAGTAAAAGCCGGCGACTCAGTAAAAGTCGGCGAGCTTATTGCAAAGGCTGACGGAAACGTCAGCTCCAACGTTTACTCGAGCGTATCAGGAAAAGTCGTTAAAATCGCTTCGACAGATATGCCCGGGCGGCAGTGTGAAGCCGTAGTCATTGAGTCGGACGGCTGCATGAGCGTATGCGACGGAATCGCCCCTCCTAATGTGACGGATTACGGCAGCTTTATTCAGGCGATAAGGAACAGCGGAATAGTAGGTCTTGGCGGCGCGGGATTTCCGACTGCGGTAAAGCTCGACGTAAAGGACGTTTCAAAAATAAAGTCTGTCGTTATAAACTGCGCGGAGTGCGAGCCGTATATAACCAGCGACACAAGGACAATGCTCGACGAGACTGATTGGATAAAAAAGGGCGTAGGGCTTCTTGAGCGCTTTTTGGATATAAAAAAAGTGATCTTCGGCGTTGAGAAGAACAAGCCGGAATGTATAAAAAAGCTCAGCGAGTCGTTTGAGGGCGACAGCGCGGTCGAAATAAAGGCTTTGCCCTCGTTTTACCCTCAGGGAAGCGAAAAAGTAATATTGTACACTACGACCGGCATGGTAATACCGGAGGGAAAGCTCCCGATCGACGTTGGAGCAATCGTAATAAACTGCACTACCCTGGCCGCGGTCGCAAAATACATAGAGACCGGTATGCCTCTTGTCGAAAAGTGCATAACGGTTGACGGAAGCGCAGTCAAAGAACCGAAAAACGTGATAGCTCCGATAGGCACAAGTCTAAAAGACGTGTTTGAATTTTGCGGCGGGTTCAAGTCGGAGCCGAAAAAGGTGCTGTACGGCGGTCCTATGATGGGTATAGCGGTTTACAGCCTTGACGCTCCCGTTCTTAAAAATACCAACGCGGTCATAGCGTTTGACGAGAATGACGCCGTTCCGAAAGAAAACACGCCCTGCATAAACTGCGCAAGGTGCGTAGACCACTGCCCTGTCAGGCTGAGTCCCGTCGCAATATCAAAGGCCTTGGCAAGAAACGACGTCGAGGCGCTTTCAGAGCTTAAGGTAAACCTGTGCATGGAGTGCGGCTGCTGCTCGTACATCTGCCCTACCGGACAGTCGTTAGTACAGAGGAACAGGCTGGCTAAAGAGCTGATTAAAAAGCAAAAGGAGGGCGTCAGATGAACAGGCTCACGGTTTCCCCCTCTCCGCATATAACAGCCCGCGGAAGTACGACGTCGATAATGCTGAATGTTATTATCGCACTTGTTCCGGCGGCAATAGCGTCCGTCGTATTCTTCGGAGCAAAAAGCCTCGCGGTAATAGCGGTATGCGTTATTTCAGCGGTGGCGGCGGAGTTTATATTCAACCTCCTGTGCAAAAAGAAGCAGACCATAAGCGATCTTTCCGCAGTTGTAACGGGACTTTTGCTGGCGCTTGGTCTTCCGGCTGCGATACCTCTGTGGCAGGCGGCTGCCGGCGCAGTATTTTCGATAGTGGTCGTCAAGTGCCTGTTCGGAGGAATAGGTCAGAACTTTGCAAATCCCGCTATTACGGGACGAATATTTTTGCTGATAGCCTTCAGCGATGCCATGACAGCAAGCATTTTTCCCGGCACTGATCTCGTTGCGGGAGCGACTCCCCTTGCCGCTCTTTCCAGTGGAGGGCAAACCCCTTCGCTTTGGAATCTGTTTATTGGAAACTGCGGAGGCGCTTTAGGCGAAACCTCGGCGCTCGCACTTCTTATAGGCGGCGTATACCTTATCGCAAGGGGGATTATTTCGTGGCACACCCCGGCGGTATACATCGCGACCGTGTTTATTGCGGCGTTTGCCTACAGCGGAGACGCGGGATTTGCTCTTGCGCAAATTCTCTCCGGCGGACTGTTTTTGGGCGCGTTCTTTATGGCGACTGACTACACTACTACGCCCAACACAAAGTGGGGCAAGGCTGTTTTCGGACTTGGCTGCGGAATTATAACAGCTCTCATACGCCTTTACGGAAATTATCCCGAGGGCGTGTCGTACGCGATACTCATAATGAACATACTCACCCCATACGTCGATAAGTGGACGAGGTCAAAGCCGCTTGGAGGTGTTAAGGCATGAACGATTCATTAAAAAGCGTAGTTGTTCTGACGGTTATATGCCTTGTCGTGGCGGTAGCGCTGTCAGGAATAAACTTTGTCACCGCACCGGTCATAGCAAAAAACCAGTCTATGAAGGAAAACGAGTCGCTTTTCGAGGTCCTGCCGGACGCCGAGGACTTTGAGCTTATTCCGCTGCCGGACGGCGCGCCGGACACCGTAACGGGTATTTACCGCGACACCGGAGGTTCGGGATATGCCGTCACTCTTGAAACCTCCTCCCAGTATAGCTCGTCAAACATGATGATTACCATGGGAGTGGGAACAGACGGTAAAATAGCGGATATAATCATCACAAATTATGCCGAGAGCAAGGATTTCGGCGTCGACACATACCCCGACACCTACATAGGCAAGGACGCGTCGCTTGAAGGAGCGGACCTTGTCGCGGGGGTAACATATTCCTCTTCGGCGTTTAAAAGCGCCGTCGCAGACGGTCTTGCGACGCTTGACGAGGCCGCGCAGTTCGAAAAAGGAGGTAGGCTTTAAAATGAAAAGGCTGTCTATTGCCATCAACGGGCTTATAAAAGAAAACCCTGTGTTTGTGCTGGTTTTGGGAACATGCCCCACGCTTGCGATAACCGATTCCGTTTCAAGGGCGATAGGCATGGGACTGTCCGCAGCGCTTGTGCTTATCTGCTCGAACATAGCCATCTCCGCTCTCAGGAACGTCATACCTGAAAAGGTTAGAATTCCTTCCTACATAGTCATTATAGCCGGCTTTGTAACTGTGGTGCAGATGCTTTTAAACGCGTATCTTCCCTCTCTTTACGAGGCGCTGGGAACATATCTGGCACTGATTGTCGTAAACTGCATTATTCTCGGCAGGGCGGAGATGTACGCGAGCAAGCACGGTGTTATCGACTCCGCCCTGGACGGGTTAGGCATGGGTCTTGGGTTTACGCTTGCCCTTTTCCTGATGGGAACTGTCAGGGAGGTATTCGGGGCGGGAAGCTTCCTCGGATACGAGATACCGTTTCTGTCAAATTACCGCATTTCAATCCTTACACAGGCTCCCGGCGGATTTATGGTGTTCGGAATACTTATCGCCGTTGTAAACAAGCTCACAAAGGGCAAGGCGCTCAAGAAGAAGGAGTTTAGCTGCGAGAGCTGTCCTTCGCGCCTTAGCTGCGGCAGGGGCTGTGAAGCTGCAAAGGAGGTTAAGTAACTCCTATGAAAAGCCTTTTGATTATACTTTTGGGCAGCGTATTTGTAAACAACTACGTATTGCAGAAGTTCCTCGGCATATGCCCGTTTCTCGGCGTGTCCAAAAAGCTGGACCAGGCGACCGGAATGGGGATCGCGGTCACGTTTGTAATGCTTGTAGCAACCGCCGTGACATGGCCTATACAAACATATATTCTCGACAGGTTCGACATGCAGTATTTGCAGACTATAGTCTTTATACTTGTCATAGCCGCGCTGGTACAGTTTGTAGAAATAGTGCTGAAAAAATATATGCAGCCGCTGCACAAGGCCTTGGGCGTATATCTTCCACTCATAACGACAAACTGCGCCGTGCTCGGAGTAACAATAAACAACATAAGCGACGGCTATAACTTCGTCGAGTCGATGGTAAGCTCTCTCGGCTGCGGACTCGGCTTCCTTCTTGCGATGGTGCTGTTTTCGGGCGTGCGCTCAAAGGTAGATAACGTTTCCACTATACCGGAATCGTTTAAGGGAATACCAATAACGCTTCTTGCGGCGTCGATAGTCTCTATGGCGTTCTTCGGCTTCAGCGGGATCATCGACAACCTTTTTGCTTAAAAAGGGGGCGTAAATTATGAACGATTTTGTATCCTCAGTTCTGACGGCTGTTATTTTTATCGGCGGAGTAGGGCTTATCTGCGCGCTCCTTCTCGTCATTGCGTCAAAGGTAATGGCGGTCAAGGAGGATGAAAGAGTCGCTAAGGTAAGGCAATGCCTGCCGGGAGCAAACTGCGGAGCGTGCGGCTTTACCGGCTGCGACGGCTACGCCGATGCTCTTGTACACAAGCCCGGCACAAAGACAAACCTGTGCGTTCCCGGCGGCGGATCGGTTTCAAAGAAAATATCAGAGGCTTTGGGAGTAAAGTTTGAAGAGGTAGAAAAAAAGGTCGCGGAGGTATGCTGCAACGGCGGATGCCAAAGCACTCAGAAAAAACAGAACTACACAGGGATAAAAACCTGCGCGGCAGCAAAAATGTTCTACGGCGGAGACGGCTTGTGCTCCTACGGCTGCCTGGGCTACGGCGACTGCCAAAAGGTCTGCCCCACCGGCGCAATATGTATTCAGGACGGCATTGCAAGAATAAATCAGTCGCAGTGCATAGGCTGCGGGCTTTGCGCAAAGACCTGCCCAAAGGGCATAATATCGGTTATTTCGCATAACGCCGCTGTCGCGGTAAAATGCAGCAGCCTCGATGCCGGCGCGGCCGCCCGCAAAAACTGCCTCAGCGCGTGCATAGGCTGCAAAAAGTGCGAAAAAAGCTGTCCTTCGGGGGCTGTTACAGTAAGCGAAAATCTCGCGCATATCGACTACTTGCTTTGCACAGGCTGCGCAGTGTGCTCGGAGGTCTGCCCAACTCACGCCATAAAGCGGCTTATGCCCGTCGGGGAACAGGCGATATGAAGGTCTGTCTGAAAAATATGAAAAACGACCTTTTGCTTATATTTGCCATGCTTTCAGCGGCGCTTATTTCCGCCCTGGCGATATACTTCGGCAGGACGCAGGGAGGCTTTGCCGTCGTCATACAGGACGGCGTCGAAATCGCGCGCTATCCGCTCGGCGAAGATATATCGGTTGAAATCGAGTCTCCGGACGGGGGCTTGAACAGGCTTGTTATAAGCGGCGGGCGCGCGGACATAGTCTATGCAAGCTGCCCCGACGGGCTGTGCGTCAATCAGAGAGCGGCGCGCTACAACGGCGAAACTATCGTCTGCCTGCCGAACAGGCTTGTAATAAGAATAGAATCAGACGGGAACGAAGAGCCCGACCTGATATTGTGACGGAGGTTTTCCCGTGAAGCTAAACGCAAGGGCAATTACTTCCCTGGCGGTTTTGTCCGCACTTGCCATGATATTATCATATATCGAAAGCATGATTCCGCTCAGCGTATCAGTCCCGGGCGTAAAAATCGGTCTTGCAAACCTTGTAATAGTGTTTGCCCTCTACAGCCTCGGAGCAAAAGCGGCTATACTCATATCCTCGGTAAGGCTTATACTGTCGGCAATTCTTTTCGGCAATTTCATGACATTTGCGTACAGCCTTGCAGGCGCGGCGCTCAGCCTTTTTGTCATGATACTTCTTGTGCGGACCGGCAAATTTACCGCGATAGGCGTAAGCGTAGCCGGAGGGGTAATGCACAACGCCGGTCAAATACTTGTCGCGGCTATT
The DNA here is from genome assembly GCA_048393055.1 of Candidatus Faeciplasma sp. Taxonomy (GTDB): domain Bacteria; phylum Bacillota; class Clostridia; order Oscillospirales; family Ruminococcaceae; genus Faeciplasma. Next base: position 52,148 of record DBFJJS010000001.1, on the reverse strand, counting down.
GTGATGGAAACCTCGCAAATAACGTACTATCTTCCCGTTCTCGTGGTTTCGGGGACATTCTTCGGAGTAATTATCGGAATTTTGGGCGCGCTTTTGGTTAAAAGAATCCCTAAATCGGTAATATAGACCTTTGGCACAGCGCCTTGAGCCAATAAGACAGTAAAAATAACAAGATGACGCAGCTCTTATGACGGGGACTGCGCCATCTTGTTTTTTATTATACCGCGAGCCGCGCTGTGCCTTTGCTCAATCAAGAATCTTTCCGTCTGTTGAAATCGTCACTACGTTCCAGGGGATAAACTTTCCGCTTGCCTTCAGAGCGTTTTTGACAGCGTTTTCAATTCCTCCGCAGCAGGGCACTTCCATTCTCACAACAGTGACGCTTTTAATATTATTGCCTGCAATAATCTGCGTCAGCTTTTCGGTGTAATCGACATTATCCAGTTTTGGACAGCCGATAAGGGTTATGCGGCTTCTGATGAAATCGTTGTGGAAGCTGCCGTATGCATAGGCGGTGCAGTCCGCTGCGACAAGAAGATTTGCATTTTCAAAGTAAGGGGCGTTCACCGGAACCAGCTTTATCTGTACCGGCCACTGGCAAAGCTGGCTTTCAACCAGGCATGTACTCGCCTGCGAGACCTGACGATGAATTTCTTTTACGTTTGTGCCGGGACATCCGCACGGAATAGGCGCTTTTTGCTCCCTTGCCGCAAGGACCGCCGCCCGGTTATAGGCGGGGGCTTCCCTCTCCTCAAAGCTGATTGCGCCGGCGGGGCAGGCCGGTAGGCAGTCTCCAAGCCCGTCGCAGTAATCCTCACGCGTAAGCCTTGCCTTGCCGTCTATCATTTCTATTGCGCCCTCGTGGCAGGCGTTGGCGCAAAGACCGCAGCCGTTGCATTTTTCTTCGTCAATTTTTATGATTTTTCTCACCATTTTTATCTCTCCTAAGCTTCAATTTTGAAAATATTTATCATTTCGGTGCAGGACAAACAAGCTACGTTTTACCGTTTTGAAGCGTTTCCGGCAGCGAAAATGTTCGTCATATGAGATATATGTATTTTCCCGTCCGATGATTTAAGGCTTTATTTTTTTACATTAAATCATCTTGACTTTCTGCATCGATTATAATATACTTTTGAGTAGATGTCCGTTGTATTTACAACATAAATGAGGTTTTTATGAAAGATTATATTCCTGTGCTGAAAAAAACCGTCCTGTTTTCGGGAGTTAAAGAAAATGAAATAGAAGCAATGCTTTCCTGCTTACAGGCGAGGTGCTACAGCTTCAAAAAGTGTGAGTTTGTGCTAAGCCAAGGGCAGAGGCTAGACAATATTCTGATATTGATAAACGGCAAGCTGCACATTCAGCAGGACGATTACTGGGGCAATCGAAGCATCATAAGCATTGTATCTCCTAGCGAAATGTTCGGCGAGGCGTACGCCGCCCCGGAAAGCGGGGCAGTTATGAGCGACGTAGTGGCGGTGGAGGACAGCGAGGTGGTGTTCATTGACGTAAAAAAGATACTTACGGTTTGTTCTTCCGCATGCAGATTTCACACCATCGTGGTACAGAATCTCTTCTACGCTATTTCGGAAAGAAACAGGAACTTAGTGAAGAAGATAGGCTATATGTCAAGGCGCACGACTCGCGAAAAGCTTATCGCATATCTATCCGACGAAGCAAAGCGTCAAAGCAGCAGCCGCTTTTATATTCCGTTTAACCGCCAGCAGCTTGCGGATTATCTGTCGGTGGACAGAAGCGCAATGTCGAACGAGCTTTGTAAAATGAGAAACGAAGGGCTGATAGAATTCAACAGGAATCAGTTTGTGCTGTTATAAAGAATAAAATCCCTCACCGCCACAACGGCAGTGAGGGATTTTACGCTATGATTTAATACCGGTCCTTAAGTGCGAACGCGGATTGCGGCGGATAAATTCAAAGCCAGACGTTTTGCAAAAGCCAAAGTCGTCTTCAGACGTTTTTTATTCTGCAATAACGCTTTCAAAGCCGTCCGTCATTTGAGTGCTTCCGTCCGGCATTACCCACATGGCCTGTACCCCTTCAAGGGAATCTAAAAGCTCCCTGCCCTCTTCAAGACTCATGTTAAAAAGCGCCGTTGACAGGCAGTCGCCAAGCGCGCTGTCACGGCACATCACCGTCACCGCGCGAAAATTGTTTTCCGGCATGAGGGTTTTGGGATTTATTATGTGATGGTATCGCACCCCGTCTGCAAAATAGTATCTCTGATAATCCCCGCTCGTCACAAGCGATATGTCCTTTACCTTCACCCGGCACACATACGGCTCGCCGTCTTCGGCTTCGGGGCTTTGTATGCCAACGGTCCAGTCGCTGCCGTCTCCCCTTGCTCCTACTATGCTTATGTTTCCGCCGATATTAAGCGCGTATCCCGAAAGCCCCTGCTCCCTCAAATAGCTTGCAGCCTGCTCCACTGCATAGCCCTTTGCTATTCCGCCCAAATCCAAAGACGCCTGCGGGTCTGAAATGTATACGCTTTGAGCGTTTTCGTCTATGACGATATTGTCCCATCCGGAGTGAAGCGCGGCAGCTGAAAGCTTATCCATATCGGGGACCTGCGCGCCGTCCGGATCAGAAGCAGCATCCGACCTGTAATCGTGCCATATGGAATAAACGCCTCCCATGGTGACGTCGAACATTCCGCCGGTGAGCGAGTAAAGCTTCTTGGCGTATAGAAGCATGTCTATCAGCCGGCTGTCCACCGTCACGGGCGACACCCCGGCGTTTTCGTTTACGGTGTAAAGATTGTTTATCCCTTCATAGCTGTTGTAAATATCGGCAAGACGGTGATAGTCGTAAAGAATATCATAGACATCCTTTGTGACCTCGTTAAATTTGTCTTCGTCTTCCTCGTAGCCAGTTATCAGAGAAACGGTATCGAAAAATTCAAGATACGTCTTTTCCCTTCTGGTGGGAGAGCCGGAGCACCCCGCTGCAAAAACAATCGCAAGCGCTATTGCCGCCGCTCCCAAAATGCGCCTTACCATCTGATACACTCTCTTTCACCTTCTGCTTTGCCGGTTAATTATAATCGACAAAGCGCCGGTATGTCAAGATAAGTCCGCAAACGCACGCTGAAATCTCAGCGGTCCATGCCGCAGGGGTAACTTTGCTCAGACGCAATTTTATCTGACGCTACAATTGAGTAAAATCTATATCCGCCGGCAAAGTTATAGGCGTCATAGCCAAGCCCGCGCAAAATCTGCGTAGCGATATAGCTTCTTAAACCGCTCTGACACATGACATACACCGGCTTTTCCTTTGGCACTTCTAATATCCTGTCGCGCAGCTCGTCTACAGGTATGTTCACAAAACCATCGACGTGACCTGCGGCATATTCCGCCGGCGTTCTTGAATCGAGCAAAAATACGCTGCCGTCTGTTCTGAGCGAGGCGACGTCCTCATAGTAAAACTGCTTTACCCTGCCGCTTATAACATTGTCTATTATAAATCCCGCCATGTTTACCGGGTCCTTAGCGGACGAATACGGCGGTGCATAGGCAAGCTCCAGCTCTGCAAGCTGCGCAGGCTTCATTCCGGTCCGCATAGCCGTTGCGATAACGTCTATGCGCTTATCCACTCCATCGCTGCCTATTATCTGCGCGCCGAGTATTTTCCCGCCCGAGCGCTCAAACAGCACCTTCATGGTCATTACCCTTCCGCCGGGATAGTAGCCCGCGTGAGACATCGGAGAAAGTATCGCCTTTTCGTATTCGATGCCGGCAGCCTTTGCGGTGCGCTCGTTTATTCCGGTCGCTGCGGCGGTCATGTCAAAGATTTTAATTACGGACGTCCCCTGCGTACCGTTATATGTGCTTTCAATACCCGCTATGTTGTCCGCAGCGATCCTCCCCTGCTTGTTTGCGGGTCCTGCAAGCGATATCAGGGCGCTTTCACCCGTAACAAAGTTTCTTACCTGTACGGCGTCACCCACCGCGTATATATCGGGGCAGGAGGTCTCCATCCTTTCGTTTACAATAATGCTTCCTTTTATCCCCGTCGCCAGTCCGGCACTCTTTGCAAGAGAAGTGTCTGGGGTAACTCCTATGGCAAGAAGCATTACATCAGCGGATATTGCCATGCCGTTTGAAAGCCTGCATACTCCACCCTCAAGGCTTTCAACCCCGCTTTTAAGAATAAGCCTTATCCCGTTTGAGCGCAGCGCCGCATGGATCTGCGCCGCCATGTCGCTATCAAATATCGACAGCGCCTGCGGCGCGGCCTCTGTAAGCGTCACCTCAAGCCCCGCATGTCGAAGATTTTCGGCAAGCTCTATTCCGACAAATCCGCCGCCTATGACAACCGCAGATTTTGCTCCCGCAGTCTTGATATAATCGTAAATCCTGTAGGTGTCCTCAACAGTTCTGAGGGTAAATACGTTTTTGCCGTCTGCTCCCGCAATATCAGGCTTTACGGCTTTTGCACCGGTGGAAAGCACCAGCTTGTCATAGCTGTCGGACAACTCCTCGCCGGTTTCAAGGTTTTTAACTCTCACCATCTTGTTTTCAGTGTCTATCGCCGTCACCTCGTGCCTTACCCTGACGTTTACTCTGAATCTTTTATAAAAGCTCCCGGGGGTCTGAAGAGTAAGCTCGCGCCTGTCGGTAATTACCCCGCCGATGTAATACGGCAAACCGCAGTTAGCGTATGAAATATACCCGCTGCGCTCATAAATCGTAATATCAGCTTGTTCGTCCAGCCTTCTGAGCCTTGCAGCGCAGGACGCTCCGCCCGCAACTCCTCCAACAATAACAACCTTCATTTTTTAATAACGCTCCCTTCTGCCGTTTCGGCTATGCTTATATTATACGCCATATTAAAAACTTTACCGTGACTCAATCACATACTTTCAGCCGCGCACCGGATTTTTAGTGGAAAAGCGGATACATGTGTGTTATAATTTAAAAGAAATCAAATTAAGGGCTGGAAAAATGGAATGGACAACTGGTTTACAATAGAAGAGATTGACAGAGATACGTTTTCAATCAGCGAATATAAGCACTGGGAAGAAACGCACTGTTATCTGCTGGTCGGCTTCGAAAAAGCTGCGTTGATAGACACCGGGCTCGGCGTTTCAGATATTAAGAAAGCCGTAGACCGCCTGACATCGCTCCCCGTAACGGTTTTGACTACTCACGCGCATTGGGATCACATCGGTGGTCACAAATATTTTGACGCCATAGCGGTTCATGAAGCGGAAAATAAATGGTTGTCCGAAAAATTTCCGCTGCCCGTGCAGACCGTAAAAAACACCCTGATGCTTAAGCCGTGCGAATTCCCGTCCGATTTCAGCATAGACAGCTATCAGGTTTTTCATGGTGCGCCGCAAATAATACTTCATGACGGAGATTGCATCGACCTCGGCGGAAGAATTCTTCGCGTTATTCATACGCCGGGGCATTCGCCCGGGCACTGCTGCTTTTATGAGACGGAAAGAAAATATCTGTACTCGGGAGATTTGGTATACAGCGGATGTCTCGACGCTTTTTACCCCACTACCGATCCTCAGCTTTTTTTGCAATCTGTCAGACAAATACGCGATTTAAATATTAGCCGCGTCCTGCCCGGGCATCACCGGCTTGACATCCCATGCGATATCGTTGGAAGAATTGAAAAAGCCCTTTCAAAATTAAATTCGCAGGGCAAACTTAAGCATGGCTGCGGAATATTTGATTTCAGCGATTTTCAAATTCATCTGTGAACGAATACGTTCGGCAGAACAAACATGTTCTGCTGAACATATGTTAGGCAAAAGCATATAATTTCGCGGTCTACCCGGCTTGAAACATAGCGGACTGTTGTATATAATTATATAATAAACGCAAAAAACTGCGGTGGTTTAAAAAAGGAGTAAGAAATGCTGCTAAGACAAATGAAATATCTTGCTGCGGTCATAGACTGCAACAGCTTTACCGAGGCTGCGGAGAAGTGCTATATTTCCCAGTCCGCTATATCTCAGCAGATTCAGTCGCTGGAGAGAGAGCTTGGCGTCGAGCTTATTCACAGGGAAAACCGACGGTTCACCGTTACTCCGGCAGGTCAATACTTTTACTCTCACTGCAAAGCTGTTTTGGAACAGGTGGACGAACTCATCCATGAAACAAAACGCCTCGGGAAAGACAGCGAATTACAGCTTCGCATCGGGTATCTGCGCTGCTACAGCGGTATGGAGCTGTATCAGGCGGTTGCGCAGTTTTCAAAAATGTATCCGGAGGTTATGATCAATATCGTCAACGGCACTCACGAGGAGCTTTACGATCTTTTGCGCTTGGGAGGCGTAGATATCGTCTTAAACGACCAGCGCCGTGCATTTTCAGATATATACGTAAACTACGAGCTTGCGCGGTGCGGCTGCTATGCGGAAATATCGGCTAACAACCCATTAAGCAAAAAGGAATATGTCGAAATTGAGGAACTCAGGCGCACGCCATGCATTTTGATAACTTCGAAAGAACAGCAAAATTCCGAACAGGAATACTATCAAAAAAACCTGGGATTCGGAGGAAGCTATATATTTGCGGAGAATTTGGAGGAGGGACGTCTTTTAGCCATAGGCAACCGGGGCTTTCCTCCTGTCGAAAGCGTGGGAACGCTTCCCCAAGAGGGTGCTTCAATCCGCCGGCTGCCGATATATCAGTCGGGCAGGCAAATAATGCGCAACTACTGCGCGTTCTGGCGAAAGGATCAGTCGAATTACTACATAGAAGAATTTGCGGATTTGCTTTGCAGGCTTATGTCGGAAACCCGGTAAAAAGTAATAGTTTGCGTTTGCAATGGTCTTTTCAGATAAGTTTTACTGATTAGAAGTATTCCGTAATCCATATTGAAAGACCGTATCATAAGCTGTAAAATATTTTTTGAAAACAATATTACATCCTTTAGCGACGATCTCCGCTTGTAAAACGAAAACAAAATCCTTCGATATTTTGACTAAAAAACGGCTTACTGTCGGAAGGCTGAATTTAATAAGCTTTCATAAGCAAAATAACGTTATAAAAATGAAAAGGAGAAAAACCATGGAAAGAGCAAAGGTATACTTTACAAAAGAAATCACGCCGGAAAGCCTTGTAAAAATCTATAATGTTCTTGGCGTCGGGCTAAAAGGCAAGGTGGGAGTTAAAATATCCACCGGAGAGCCGGGAGGAAACAATTATCTGCACCCTGAGCTTATAGGAAAGCTTGTAAACTCGCTTGGCGGCACGATTATAGAGTGCTGCACAGCCTACGACGGAAGAAGGATGGACCCTGCGGAGCACTGGAAAGCCATCGAAGAGCACGGCTTTAAGCCGGCGTTCCCATGCGATATCATGGACGAATTTTCCGAGATGGAGCTTCCAGTCGAAAACGGCTTCCACCTTGATAAGGACATAGTAGGCGGGCATTTTGCCGATTACGACTCGGTGCTTGTGCTGTCGCATTTCAAGGGTCACGCTATGGGAGGCTTCGGCGGCGCATTGAAAAATATCAGCATAGGAATAGCTTCGTCGCACGGAAAGGCGTACATCCACACGGCAGGCGCCACGACCAATCCCTCCGAGTTTTTCGACAAGCTACCAAAGCAGGACGATTTTCTTGAGTCGATGGCTGACGCCTGCAAGGCTGTTATTAAGTACAAGGGCGCGGAAAACATGCTGTATATCAACGTCGCGAACCGTCTTTCGATAGACTGCGACTGCGATTCCAATCCCGCAGAGCCGGAAATGGCAGATCTCGGGATATTCGCCTCTACGGATCCTGTCGCTTTAGATCAGGCGTGCTACGATGCTGTCATAAACTCACCCGACCCCGGAAAGAAAGCGCTGATAAAGCGAATGGACTCGCTCCACGGCATTCATACTGTTGAAGCCGCCGCTCAGCACGGTCTCGGCACAAGAGAATACGACATCGTTTCCATTGATTGACGAGATGAGATTTTCATAAGTATAAAATTATATATTTTAATAATTGAAAAAACGGATTACTCTTTAATAAAGGACAGGTGAAACCCATGAGTATTACAGAAGCATCAAAACAGTATTACGACAAAATGTTCCCGGGTCAAAGCCCGGCACTTTCCGAAACCGATCCCGAGTTTATCGAGAGGTTTAATAATTTCGCTTTCGACGAGGTCGTAAGAAACGACGATCTGGACGACAGAACGCGCATGATGGCGATTCTCGCTGCGCTCATCGGATGCCAAGGCATCGATGAATACAAGGTCATGCTTTCCGCTGCGCTTAATCTCGGCGTAACTCCTGTCGAAGCTAAGGAAATAGTATATCAAGCGACGGCATACCTTGGAATCGGACGCGTGCTGCCATTTCTTAATGTCGCTAACGATATTTTGGCTGCACGCGGAATAAAGCTTCCTTTGGAGGGTCAGTCCACAACTACTGCGCAAACCCGACTTGAAGTGGGAGAGCAGGCACAAGTAGACATTTTCGGCGAAGGAATGCGTGGATTTTCCCAGTCCGGTCCTGAGGAAAGCAGACACATCAATAAATGGCTTTCAGACAACTGCTTCGGCGACTACTACACTCGGAACGGTCTTGATTACAGACAGCGCGAAATGATAACCTTCTGTTTTCTTTCCGCTCAGGGGGGATGCGAGCCGCAGCTTATATCTCATGCCGCCGCCAATATGCGCATAGGCAACGATAAGGAGTTTTTGATAAAGATAGTGTCGCAGTGCCTTCCGTATATAGGCTATCCAAGAAGCCTGAATGCTCTTCGCTGTGTAAACGAGGCGACAAAGAACGTTTAACCGCTATGAATCAAAAAAGCCGCAGGACGGGTAATTTCGACTTGCGGCTTTTTATTTTAAACAGGGTATCAATTACCTATAAGAGACAGAAATTTAAGCACATCATCAGACGCGTCCCTGGAATACAGTATTCCGTAAGGAACGGTGTGCTTAGTGGAAAACGGAAGCGTTACCAGCGCGGGATGAACGTCCTGCCAGCACTCAAGAGAAAGCATTACATTTTGTGTCTGGGCACAGCGGTTAAAAACCTCCATATCATAAAACTCCGGGGTATCCTCTATATGTATTTGCGGGTGAAGCATGATTTCATCGCGAACGGCGTCCACAGCCCGTGAATCTCCTCTTTTTACCATCATCAGCGTCTCGCCGTAAAGATCCTCGGCGGCAATGCGTTTTTTGCAGGCGAGCCTGTGCTCGCGCGGCACCGCACAGCACATGCGGTATTCACCGAGCTTATGAAAATTGCACAGCTCCAGCCACTTCGATGAATCGCAGGCTGCCACCAAAAAATCATATTTTTCACCCAGCTCCGCGATTTCGGACAGAATCTCCGTGTGGGTATCGTCAAACGGGACGATGTGCAGCTTATAGCCCGGAAACTTCTGATTTACCTTATACCAAATGTCCATAAACGGCTTGCAGGGGTTCATCAAGGAGCTTCCTATGCAGAAGGTGGTTGAGGATGCAAGCTCCTGCTGCTTCGCCTCCTCGACGGCCTTGAACGAGTAGTCGAAGAGAAAACGGGCGTGCCTGTAAACAACCTTACCCGCCGACGTCAGGCGTATTCCCTGCCTGCCGCGCTCAAAAAGCTTTATTCCAAGATGATTTTCAAGTGAGTTGACCTGCTTCATAACAGAAGGCGGCGAAATGTACAGCTTCTGGGCAGCCTTATTAAAGCTTCCGCAGTCCGCAACGCAGACAAAGACCGTTAATAAAGGATTGTACATGCGCATTTCTCCTTTTAGTATTACGCTTTAGTTAATACGATATTACAATATTGATTCTTCCATGTCAAGCTGAATCAGGGTATAATAATTTCAGAAAACATACCGCAACATTCTATAACCCAAATAAATTCAAGGAGGAAGCATTATTATGGAATACGTAACGCTTAACAACGGAGTTAAAATGCCAAAGCTTGGCTACGGTGTGTATCAGGTAAATCCTGCGGAGTGCGAAAGATGCGTTTTGGACGCGATCTCGACAGGATACCGCTCAATCGACACCGCGCAGGCGTACGCCAACGAAGAGGGCGTGGGAGAAGCCATATCAAAAAGCGGAGTCGCCAGAGACGAGCTGTTTATCACCACCAAGGTTTGGATTTCAAACGCCGGCTACGAAAAGGCAAAGGCTTCTATCGACGAATCTCTGCGCAAGCTTAAAACCGATTATATCGACCTGCTTCTGATACACCAGCCCTTTAACGACTATTATGGAACATATCGCGCGATGGAGGAGGCTTATAAGGCGGGAAAGCTTCGCGCTATAGGAGTGTCAAACTTCTATCCCGACCGCCTTATAGACATATGCAAGTTTGTAGAAATAACTCCGGCCGTGAACCAGGTGGAAACCCATGTGTTCCAGCAGCAGGCAAAAGCGCATGAGGTCATGAAAAAATACGGGGTTCAGCACGAAAGCTGGGGACCCTTTGCAGAGGGCCGCAAGGACTTCTTTAACAATGCGACGCTGACAAAAATAGCCGCCAAATATGGCAAGACATCTGCTCAGGTTGCTCTTCGCTTCCTGCTCCAGTCTGACGTCGTAGTCATCCCGAAGTCAACGCATAAGGAACGCATGATAGAAAACATCGATGTGTTTGATTTTGCTCTTTCCGACGACGACATGAGCGCCATACGCAGGCTCGACGAGGGGGAAAGCCTTTTCTTCTCTCATTACGATCCCGAAACCGTGGAATTTCTCACGGGTCTCGGCAGGTAAAAAAACTGCGTCGTTTAATTATAAATTAAGAGGTGACTTTAATGGCAAAGCTAATCGCATACTTTTCGAGGGCGGACGAAAACTACTTCGGCGGGCAGCTTAAAACCGTTGATATCGGAAACACCGAGGTTGCGGCGAAAATGCTTCAGGAGGAAACAGGAGCGGATATATTTAAAATCGAGCCGCTTGTGCCATACTCCAAGAGCTATAACGAATGCATAGCCCAGGCTCAGGACGACCAGCGCAGAAACGCACGGCCGGAGCTTAAGTCATACCCAGAAGACATAGACAAATACGACACCATATACCTCGGATTTCCTAACTATTGGGGTACAATGCCGATGCCCGTCTTTACGTTTTTGGAGCACTTTGATTTATCGGGAAAAACGATATGCCCGTTCTGTACCCACGAGGGCAGCGGGCTGGGCAGAAGCGAACAGGATATACGCCGCTTATGTCCGAACTCGGAAGTTAAAAAGGGTCTGGCGATTCGCGGCTCGAACGTAAAAGCTGCGCAGGACTCAATTAAGAAGTGGTGCAGCGGCTGATTATACGTTAATTACGGCGTTTTTCACAGGCTTGAGTCCTGCAAAAAATCATATTAGCAGCACTTATCAATAGCAGGTGTAACTGAAATTGATTACTTTGTCCGAATGTGTAAAATTATAATCAGAAACTATCGGAAAGGAGTCTTTCATATGAAAAACGTTTTGCTTTTGATTGGAGCCGGTCAGATAGGAATGGCAATCGCCAGGCGCATGGGCAGCGGAATGAAAATCATAATCGGTGACAAGAGGTTGGAAAACGCCGCGGCTGTTTCAAAGATAATGAACGAGGCGGGGTTTGACGCCGAAGCATTTGAAACAGACCTGTCCGATAGAAAGTCGATAAAGGAAACCATCGCAAAGGCGCAGCAATACGGCGACATTACAATGCTGGTAAACGCGGCAGGAGTATCTCCCAGCCAGGCGCCTGTCGAGGCGATACTCAAGGTAGATCTCTACGGAACTGCGGTGCTGCTCGAGGAAGTCGGAAGGGTTATAGCTCCGAAAGGAGTGGGAGTAACTATTTCCAGCCAGTCTGGCCATAGAATGCCAGCGCTGACTCCGGAGGAGGACGAGCAGCTCGCATGTACTCGTGCGGAAGAGCTGTTAAGCCTCGATATCCTCAGACCGGAAAATATACGCGACACTCTGCACGCCTATCAGCTCGCCAAGCGCTGCAACGAAAAGCGCGTCATGGCGGAGGCGGTAAAGTGGGGAGAAAAAGGTGCAAGGCTCAACTCCATATCCCCGGGCATTATAGTTACTCCGCTGGCTATAGACGAATTTAACGGGCCTCGCGGCGACTTTTATAAAAATATGTTTAAGAACTGTCCTGCGGGCCGACCGGGAACCGCAGACGAGGTGGCAAACGTCGCGGAGCTTTTAATGAGCGACAGGGGCGCTTTCATAACCGGCGCAGATTTTCTTATCGACGGCGGAGCGACCGCTTCATACTTTTATGGTCCGCTGAAGCCAAAGGCATAGCTATGCTTTTTGCAAATATTGATTAACCGTTACTGTTAAAATGCGCTTGACTGTCAAAAACTTAAGCCCTGCTGTGAACCAAAGCAGGGCTTAATAATTGCAGGTATATGAAAAATCCCAATTTTTAAGTTCCATGTGAAACCTAAAAATTGGGATCAATTCATTGGTAGCGGGGGAAGGACTTGAACCAACGACCTCCGGGTTATGAGCCCGACGAGCTACCAACTGCTCTACCCCGCAATATGGTACTTGTTTATAATACCACATAGTAAAGCTCTTGTCAAGAGCTTTTTTGATTTTTATCGTTAGCAAATACTGTATTGAAATGCGCGGACAATTGTTATATAATGATTTAGATAGAAAAACGATTTTGAATTAATTATTTAATTGGGGGAATATCTGTGCAGCTTTTCGATCCTGCATTTATTGATGAAAATTACCGGTACGACGGCTTCTTGGGCGTTAAGCTCGGTTCTGATAGAACAGAATTTTATGTTTGGTCTCCCCTTGCCGACAGTGTTACGCTGCTTTTATACAAAAAACAGGCTGATGCAGATCCATGGCTTAACATCCCGCTTGAAAAAAGCGAAAATGGAGTTTGGAAATACATTCACAGAAAGTCCCTTAAGGGGTACTACTACAATTATGAGTACGCATACGGTCAAAGCATCAGCACAGGCGTCGACCCATATGCCAATGCAGTCGGCTTGAACGGCAAAAAAGGTTATATATGCAATCTGTCAGATCTGGACCCTAAGGGATGGGACGATTCGAAATATGTAAAGCTGGACAGATATACTGATGCTGTTTTATATGAGGTGCACGTCAGGGACTTTTCCTCAGATCAGTCCAGCGGCATAAAAAATGAATACCGCGGCAAATTCAAAGCGTTTTGCGTTGACTGCAGTCATACTCCATCCGGCCGCGGCACATGTCTTGCACACCTTAAAGAGCTGGGAGTAACGCATGTCCAGCTTATGCCTGTTTTCGACTATGACAGGCTTGATGAGGAAAACCCGTCGAATGCATATAACTGGGGCTACGACCCCGAAAATTACAACGCGCCGGAGGGCTCCTACTCGACCCGCCCCGAAGAACCGGAATCGCGCATAAGGGAGCTGAAGGAGCTGGTGCTCAGCCTGCACCGAAACAACATAGGCGTGATCATGGACGTGGTATACAACCACACCTACGAATGTGAGTCCTCAAACCTCGGAAAATCGTTTCCGGGATATTACTACAGATACCGAGACGGCAGACCATCAAACGGTTCCGGCTGCGGAAATGAAATCGCCACCGAGCGAGCAATGGTGAGAAAATACATCGTCGATTCAGTGCTTTTCTGGGCAAGGGAATACAAGATAGACGGCTTCCGCTTCGACCTGATGGGATGCATAGATATTGAAACCATGAACGAAATAGACTCAAGACTCAAGGCGATCAACCCAAACGCAATAATCTATGGGGAAGGCTGGACGGGCGGCGAGCCGGCGCTCGCCAATAATCTTCTGTCTCTGAAGGCAAATACTCCGAAAACGCCCGGTCTCGCATACTTTAACGACGATTTTCGCGATGCTGTAAAGGGCTCTGCCTTTAACGACACGGAGCTTGGATATGTAAATGGAAATTATCACCTTAAATCAGGTATAACGGACGGGCTTTTGGGTCTTGCGAGCTGGGCGTCCGGTCCGTGCGGCATAGTCAATTACTGCGAAGCCCACGACAATCTGACTCTTTGGGATAAGCTCATTCTCTCGGCCGGCGGCTTCCATGAAAGGGATAGAAAAAAGATGGCGAGGCTTTCCGGTGCGCTTGTTTTATTGGCTCAGGGAATACCGTTTATCCACTCGGGTCAGGAATTCCTGCGCTCAAAACCGTTGGGAGACGGAAAATTCGACCATGACAGCTACCTCTCCCCCGATATTGTCAATTCAATAAAGTGGGGCATGCTTGACATAAACTGCTCCGAGGCAGATTATTTTAAAGGTCTTATCGCTTTTAGAAAGGCTCATCCGCTGCTGAGAATGTCCTCTAAGGCAGAAGTATTGAACCACTCAAAGGTTCTGCAATCTGCCGACGGCACCATAGCTATACAGCTGTACAGCGAAAGCGAGGAGCTTCTGATACTTGTTAACCCCATCCCAAGGGCAAAAATGTTTGTGCTGCCCGACGGCGAATGGGAACTGCATGTAAGCGACGCCGCCGTGTCTGACAGCGCAATGGCGATTTTGTGTGAAGGGGTTTTTGTCCCTCCGATATCGGCAATGGTGCTTAAAAAATTCAGAGGATGAAAGGATAACTAACCATGGACGAAATTACAGCTAAGCTTTTTGATTACATCGATTCGCAAAAGGACAATATGATAGGCACGCTGTCCGAGCTGATATCCTATCCGAGCTGCCGCGGCAAGGCAAGCGATGAAGCGCCGTTCGGAAGGCCCGTGCGCGAATGCCTTGACAGGGCGCTGGATATCTGTCAAAGCTTCGGCTTTAAAACAAAGAACTTTGACGGCTACGTCGGCACGGCTCAGCTTACGGAATCGGAACCGGAGCTTGGTATTTTAGCGCATCTGGACGTTGTTCCGGAGGGCTCGGGCTGGACACAAGATCCATACCAGGCAAGGGTATCGGACGGCAAGGTGTACGGCAGAGGCGCTATCGACGACAAAGGGCCTGCCGTCGCGGTTATGTATGCGATGAAGGCGTTGAAGGATCTTAACATGCCGCTTAAAAAAGGCGTAAGGCTCATCCTTGGGACGGACGAGGAAAACGGCTCTTCCGATCTTGAATACTATTTCAAAAAGGAAAAACCTCCGAAGTACTGCTTTACCCCCGACGGCAACTACCCTGTCATAAACATAGAAAAGGGCATGATTCGGGCGACGTTCGAGGCGAGCACTGCCCCCGAAGCGTCGGCAAGGGTTTTAATGGAGCTTGGCGGAGGCACCGTGATAAACGCAGTCCCGGAATCCGCATATGCAGTGGTAGGCGCTCCGGAGAACGAAATAGCCGCTGCGATAAATAAGCTTGGCAGCCCCGTAGAGTTTAAAACAAAGGATTTCGGCGGCTGCGTCAGAATAGACGCAATAGGAAAAAGTGCTCACGCCTCCACCCCAGAACTCGGGAAAAACGCAATCACAGCTCTGATGGAGCTTATAGCTTCGCTGGAGCTTGACGGCGGCGCGGCAGAAATGGTAAAACGGCTTTCAAAGCTTTTTCCATACGGCGAAACAGACGGCAAAAGCCTGTCTATGGCAATGTCAGACAAGCTGTCAGGCGGGCTCAGCTGCGTGCTGAGCATAATCAGCTATCAGACCGGCAGGCTCACAGGCAAGCTTGATATACGGCTTCCCGTAAGCTCAAGCGTCGAACAGGTCATGTCAAGGCTTACTCCTGCTCTTTGCGGCGCGGGGCTGAAAATAACCGAAAAAACGGGAGCTGAGCCTCACCACGTCAGCGGCGACAGCACGTTCGTGCGTCAGCTTCTCGAGGTTTATGAGACCGTTACCGGCGAAAAGGGCGAATGCATAGCCATCGGAGGCGGCACATACGTGCATGAAATAGAGGGCGGAGTGGCGTTCGGCGCTGAGTTTATCGGCGAGGACAACCACATGCACTCCGCCGATGAGTTTATCAAAATAGATCAGCTGCTGCTCAACGCAAAAATGTTCGCTCTTGCCATTTTTAAAATCTGCAACAGCGAAAAGCTTTGACGCCTGAAATTTAAGCCTGCTCACTATCTCTGATAATGAGCAGGCTCTTTTTTAATCTGTCTTAACGGCAAGGACGGCTATCCCCTCCTTGCCCGGAAGCGCAAGCTTCGTCTCGCCGCTTGCATTGCTTAATATCTTCGTCCTTGTCATTTCCCATATATCTATAATTTCAACATCGTATTTTCCGCCCTCCGGCAGCGAGATGTGACTTACCGCAGGGCAGCTTCTTCCGTAGTACCATATATAAGCCCTGTCGCCGCAATGTCCCGCTACTCCCCTGCTTCTCATAATAAACGGCTTTATCCTGCCGTCCGGCAGGGATGTAAGACCCCTGACCCAGAAATCATGCTCTAAAGCCTTCGGGACGCCGTTTCGCTTATATTCAAGAATGCGCTCCTCGGTCAAATTTGCCATACCCTCCGGCATATATTCGACAGGCGACGGGAGCGACTCGACAATGCTTCGCAAAAAGTCTATTCTTGCAGGGCTTTCGCCCTTAAGCTCTCCGCCCTTCGACCACCACAAAATATCGTCCTCGCTTAAAAACGTCTCGCCGTGGGTGCAGTATCCCCCGCTTATAACGGCGGTCCAAAATCTGTGCGCAAGCTCAAACGCCGAAATATTCCCCCACCCTAATTCGATATTTCCCTCGTAGCAGCATTCGTCAAAAATGACCGGCTTTTGATACTTTTTCTGAAGCTCCGGCACTTCCGATACAAATATGTCCTGTATCGAGCAGTGGGTAGCCTCTTCAAACGTGAAATCCCAGTAGTTAAAGCAGTTGTGATTGCTGAGAAGGTGGCACACACCGTCCGATTCCGAGATAAACCTCGCAAAATCCTTCCAATCCCCGCTCGAATAATTGTCCATCAAATCGTACTCGTTGGCAAGGCTCCACCACACGTTGGGGTATGCGCTCAGTCTTCGCACAAGGTAATCAAGATACTTTAAGCTGTCATTTTTTGAAAGGTGCGAAAAGCCCCAGCGGTCGTACGGGTGGAATAAAATAAGATCGCATTCTATTCCCATTTTGTCAAGACGCGCTATGATTTTCTCAAGCCTTTGCCAAAACTCCGTGCAGGGGCGATTTACGTCCCATGAGCCGTCGCCTCCCTTTTCAAACGCGAAAAACGGCGGCTCGTTGTGATTGAACTCGTAGTGCTTTGGAAAAATACAAAAGCGCAGCTTGTTGAACGGCGAGCGTGAAAGCGAAAAAAGCGTCCTTTCGACAAGCTCATCTGGCTGATGGATAAGCGCGTAAACGGTTGTGCCGAAGGGATAATACGGGCTTTTGTCGTCATACTCAAAGTGAAGTCCCGACGCTCTTACAGGTCCGTGCCTGCCATTATCCGCCGGAAGGCACTCCTCTTCGCCGGAAGCGCTCGCTGCTCCCCATACTTTCCAGCGGCACAGCCCCGAGTCAACAGGCAAAAACCTGACCTTATACACTCCGCCTTCGAAAAAGCCCTTTCTGACAACCCTTTTGCCTCCAAGCTCAAACTCAGCCGTCAGGTCTGACTGCCCGGCGCCTGCCTCAAAACAAAGCTCAAAAACCTCATACTGCCTCATATATCACGCCTCCATGCTTACGCGTAAATTTTCAGATAAAGCTGCTGATATCTCATATCAGCTGATATTATATCAGCTTAACTCCCATATGGCAAGAAAAATCCCCCCGGATTTGCTCCGAGAGGATAAAATCAATATGACCAAAATTTATTTCCGCGCTAAATCAGTACGCAACGCCCTGCCACTTCATAGCGTCCGCGACCTTGAGGAAGCCCGCGATGTTTGCACCTACAACTAAGTTGCCGTCGTAGCCGTATTCCTTAGCAGCGTCGTACGCGTTGTGGAAGATGTTTACCATAATGCCGTGAAGCTTGGAATCAACCTCCTCAAAGCTCCAGCTGAGTCTCTCGGAATTCTGAGACATCTCGAGACCGGAGGTAGCAACTCCGCCGGCATTTGCCGCCTTTGCAGGACCAAAGAGAACACCCGCGTTAATAAACTTCTCGGTGGCCTCGGGAGTGCAGGGCATGTTAGCGCCCTCTGCGACAGCTATAACACCGTTCGCGATAAGAGCGTCCGCACTTTCGGCATCGAGCTCGTTCTGAGTAGCGCAGGGAAGCGCAACGTCGCACTTGATTGTCCATATACCCTTGCAGCCCTCGGTGTAAACAGAACCGGGAACTCTCTTTGCATACTCGGAGATTCTGCCTCTCTCAACTTCCTTAATCTGCTTAACAACATCGAGCTTGATGCCGCTTTCATCGTATACATAGCCATTTGAATCGCTCAGGGCGACTACCTTTGCGCCAAGCTGGGTAGCCTTCTCGGTAGCGTATATAGCTACGTTTCCGGAGCCGGAAATTACAACAGTCTTGCCCTTGAAGGAATCGCTCTTCATGCAGCTGAGCATTTCCTCGGTGAAGTAACAAAGACCGTAGCCGGTAGCCTCTGTTCTTACAAGAGAGCCGCCATAGCTGAGTCCCTTTCCGGTTAGAACTCCTGTAAACTCGTTTCTAAGCCTCTTGTACTGACCGTACATAAAGCCTATTTCACGAGCGCCCACGCCGATATCTCCGGCGGGAACGTCGGTATTAGCTCCGATGTGCTTGGAAAGCTCAGTCATGAAGCTCTGGCAGAAACGCATAACCTCAGCGTCAGACTTACCCTTAGGATCAAAGTCGGAACCGCCCTTGCCGCCTCCCATGGGAAGCCCGGTAAGGCTGTTCTTAAAGATCTGCTCAAAGCCAAGGAACTTGATTACGGAAGCGTTTACAGAGGGGTGAAGCCTAAGTCCTCCCTTGTAAGGACCGATGGCGGAGTTAAACTGGATTCTGAATCCTCTGTTTACCCTTACCTTGCCGCTGTCGTCAACCCACGGAACTCTGAATATGATCTGCCTTTCAGGCTCTACTATCCTGTCGATGATACCTGCTTCTACAATGTCGGGTCTCTTCTCTACAACAGGCTCAAGACTCTCAAGAACCTCTTTTACAGCCTGCAGAAATTCCTTTTCGCTGGGATTGCGCTTTTCAACGTCATTGTAAACCTTCTGAAGGTATTCGCTTTTGAATGTCATTAGTAATCCTCCTTGATTTGTAATCGATTTTTCTCAATAATAATAGTATACCATACACTTTAGCAATTGCAAGTAGTGAAACAATAAAATTCAAAAAATATTTTTTTACTCAGTTTTAAGCGTTAAAAATATAATAAAATCAGATTTATTGCAGTTTTTATATAATATTTTCATTTACCGCTTGATTATTTCTTCGGCATGTTGTAAAATTACTTAGGTAAATATTATTGTAAAGGAAACTATGCTGTATGAAAATTGTTATTCAACGTGTACTCTCAGCCTCAGTGGAAGCTTATGGCATCACTTCAGGCAAAATAGGCAAGGGTATTCTCATTCTCTTCGGCGCGGGTATCAACGACACCGACGACGATTGCGTTCGCTTAGCTGAAAAGATATCAAAGCTCAGAATATTCGAAGACGAAAACGGCAAGACAAACCTGTCGATAAAAGAGGTCGGCGGCGAGGTTCTCTGCGTTTCCCAGTTCACCCTTCTGGCAGACTGCTCAAGCGGAAACCGTCCGAGCTTTACGGACGCAGCTCCGCCGGCCGAGGCAAAAAGGCTGTACGATCTTTTTATTTCAGAGCTTAAAAAGAGGGAACTGAGCGTTAAAACCGGCATATTCAGCGCGAATATGAAGGTCAGCCTTGTAAACAACGGACCGTTTACAATCATATTGGAATAAGCCGCGGCGCAGTAAAAAATAGTGGTGTCATGAACATTCAGATTTTTTACAAGTCAAAGTGCTTTGATTCAAAAAAAGCTCAAAGGTGGTTTAAGGAGAGAGGCATAAAGGCATCTCTTGTCGACCTTAACCAAAAGGGCATGAGCCGTGGCGAGCTCGAAAGCGTGCTCAGAGCGGTAGGCTCGGTGGACGAGCTTATCGACACAAAGGCAAAATCCGACGACGCGCTTCTTTTAAAGTATTTGGGGAGCGACTCGGCAAAGCTCGAAAAGCTTATTGAAAACCCTTCTCTCATTAAAAGCCCTGTCGTAAGAAACGGCAGGCAGGCCACCGTCGGATACCGCCCTGAGGTCTGGCAGACGTGGGAATAGTATAATTGAAATTAAAAATGCCGCTTGCATATGAAGCGGCATTTTGTTTTTTAATTTAAAAAGTTACCTATCGAATGTAAACCTCACGAATTCAGCAATTGCATCCTTTGCAGCTGCGCCATCTGCCTTTGATACAAACTCAAAGTATACAGCGTGCTTTCCTACTGCTCCGTACGCAAGCCCGGCGGTCTTGACCGTTTCACCCTTCTTAAGCTCCAAGGACGCAATCTTCTTGCCCTTGTAGTCATCTATGCGGACGTTCACCGTTACGTCCTCAAGCGCGTTGATTTCGGCTGTTACGGTCTTAGGCGAATTGTTGCCGAACTGGATATACCTAAATCCTACGGTAGTGCCGTTTGTTATGTCTACCACCGGCGCGGAAACGGAATCGGTCTGCTCGTAAACAGGCGCGATATAAGCCTTTCCCTCTCCGCCGTAAACATGGCAGGCGTATCCTGCGGAAATAAGCTTGTAAGCGTCAAGCCCGTTGACATGTCCGCCCTGAGAGGTCATCTCAACCGGTCTTGAGGACACCGGCTCGCCGTTTTTATATGTTATGTCTCCTATAAATATCTTGCCGTTTTTGTCCATAGCCACGTCTACAGGCTCGAGCATCGCCTGACGCGAAAACTCGTTAGCGCCGGTCTGGCGGTGATAGAAAACATACCACTGACCGTTGACGTTTATTATGCTGCCATGGTTGTTGCCCCAGCGATAGGTCATAGTGCCTGTGCCGTCGGGATTTTTAAGAATCTCGCCGCCGTTGAAGCTTATGTCTCCGCCCGGCTGGAACCCCTCGAGCGGCTTGTCGCTGAATTTATAGGACAGGAAGCCGTTGTTGTCGGAATAAACGCCCATCTCGGGGTTTGGAGTAAAGTACCTCTTGGAATAGATATAAACGTACTTGCCCATAACTTTTCTCGGGGAGGAGGCCTCGAAGAAGGCGTCGTTTTCATCGTAGTGACCGTCGTCGCGCGCCCAGGGAGCCCTTGTATGTCCCATCGGGTGCTCGTGAAGAGTGCCAGACTTTATTGTAGCCATGTCGTCGTTAAGCTCCGCGCACCAGCAGCCGCAGAAGCCCCAGTACGCATATACCCTTCCATCATCGTCGACAAGCACTCCTGGATCGAAGCCAAGCTCTGTCTTAACGGGGTCGGTAAAAGGTCCCCACGGGGTCTTCGACTTTGCCACCATGATCCTTCCGCCGCACGATTCGGCTGCATACAAATAATATGTATCCCCCTTCTTAACTACGTCGGGAGCATATAAAACGCCTCCGTCCGTAGCTGTGTAGCAAACGCCGTGGCAGGTCCAATCTGTCAGGTCGTCGACCGGAGCGCTCCACACCACCTGGTCCGGTCCGCAGTATTCGGTCTTTAATGTGTCATGCGAGCCGTAAAGGTATACCCTTGTTTCTCCGTTGTGTTCAAATACTCTCGGTTCGCCGTCTGGAACGTGCTCCCAAAGCGGCATAAAAGGATTGGCGCCCTTGATGTATTCCTTCATGTCTAATCAGTCCTTTTAATTAATATTTATATGTCGCCCACGCATTTGCGATTATACCGTTTGCGCGACCGTAATCATTATATTATATACCAATAAAATTTGCAATAGAAAAACCGCGCAGATCAAAATCCGCGCGGCTAAAAAATCAATTTATTTTGCTTCCCTTGCCTTATTGCCTATATCAATGATTCTCACTATTACAGGGTTTAAAACAAGATTCAGCCCAAGCTCTATTATAAAGTTTACGCCAACCAGCACAAATATTACATATCTCCACGCTGGGACGTCTCCCGCCATCTCCTGAATAGACTCAAAGAAGAAAAGCCGGCATCCTATGATAAACA
The DNA here is from genome assembly GCA_048393055.1 of Candidatus Faeciplasma sp. Classification (GTDB taxonomy): domain Bacteria; phylum Bacillota; class Clostridia; order Oscillospirales; family Ruminococcaceae; genus Faeciplasma. Next base: position 30,201 of record DBFJJS010000001.1, on the reverse strand, counting down.
CGCCGGAATTGACCACCGGACACACAATTGAAGCGGCAAGCACCGCCAGATACCTGTTTTTGTTCGCGATAAGCTTATACACCACCGCTGCGGCAAGACCGGCAAGCACTCCCTTTGCCAAAACCGTTATAATCGTGCCCGCTGCGTTTATTCCCAAAAACAGCGCGGCATCTCCGGTAAACAGAACGACCGCTCCGAAAACAAGCCCCAGCCACATTCCCGTGACAACGCCGTACATAGCCGCTCCGACTACTATCGGCATAAGTACAAGAGAAATGGAAAATGTCGAAAATCTGAGGAAAAAGCCGATAAACTGCAGGATAACAACGATTGCTGTGAATAACGCTGTACCTACCATGCGGCTGGTACGCGCGCGGGTTTTCTCTAACTGTGTACTCATATTTATTACCTCCGGGACTTTAACCCGTGCTGTCGCCCGAAAACCGGTGCGACGCAGTTAAATTTAAACCGTATTACTGGTTTTTCTGATAGATTGCGTACAGTCCGTCAAGCAAAAGCCTGTCATCTAAGATTATGCCGTCTGTCCTGCAATAAGGCAGAACCGTAGACGCAAGTCCGCCGGTAACGACCACCTTGGCGTCGCTTCCGAGTATTTCCCGATACCTTGAAATCATGCCGTCCATCATTGAGGCGCTTCCCAAAAGCATTCCGGAGCGAATACTGTCTATACTGTTAGTCCCGATGACAGTAACCTCTCCCAGGTCGGTATTTACGTCCTGGAGCAGAGCCGCAGACGACGACAGCGCCTTAAGAGACACGTTCAGACCCGGTATTATCGAACCGCCCAAAAACGCCTCACTTCGGTCTATTGCGGAAATGGTTGTCGCTGTTCCGAAATCAAAAATTATGAGCGGCGCTCTGTATTTAAGAAGCGCTCCGACCGCGCCGCAGACAAGATCTGCGCCAAGTATCGCCGGGTTGTCGATTCTTATGTTAAGTCCGGTTTTTACTCCAGGGCCAACGATAAGAGCGTTTACGCCGAACAGCTTTTTTACCGCACTTTTCAGAGTAGTGATAAGAGAAGGAACGACTGTAGAAATAATAGCGCCGTCAAAGTCGCGGCGTTCAAAACCGTTAAACCTTATCAGGTCGTAAAAGTCTATAACGTACTGATCGTCGGTTTTAAATGATTCAGTCGCTACCCTCGACGTAAAAATAAGTCTTCCCTCGCCGTCAAAAGCTCCCAATACGATATTTGTATTTCCCGCGTCTACAGTAAATACCATCTGACCTATCACCTTTTCCAAAATACTGGTTTATGGATATATAATAGCCGCTGTGCAGGATAAATGCAAGCGGCTGAAAAATAATTGTAGCTATAACCAAATCTTCGCGCAATAAAGCGCTTTCGTTAAGCATTTATGCCATGCCTCGGGCGCCTGTTTACCTTGCCGTGGCAAATTCCTCCCTCGCCGACTGCGCCGCTTCCTCTGCCTCAAGCGCATAAGCCGCCTCTATCTTCTTTAACAGCTTGAGCATATCCTCGCTCTGTCTCGGCGTTTTCCTGTATTTGCTTATGGCGACGGCAAGGCTTTTAGCCTTTTCCTTGTTATGAAGTCTCAGATATATCAGACTAAGATACATCCCCGCCCAAACCCTGATCTCGGAATTTTTAGAGCGCAAAAGCGGCTTGAACGCACCCTTCGCGGCGTCAAAATCGTGTCTGGCATACATATACAGAGCTTTTACAAAATTGATCTCCGCGCTGTCCCTGCACTTTTCTATAAACGGCTCTGCCAACTCAAGCGTGAGCTCAACATTCTTCAGATCACCTGTCAGAATAAAAACATATGCGTACAAGGCGTAGTACCTGACCGCGTCGTTAAGCGAAAAATCCTCTACGTCTGCACTCTTCAGTATTTCAAATGCTTTTTCATACCTTCTGCCGTCGCAGTACTGCTTTGCAAGGCATAAAACGTTTTCAGAGCCTAAGCGCGTGCCTGAAAGCTTTCTGTTCTTTCGCTCCAGAAGCTCAAAATATTCGCTCGAATATCCGGTTTTACACAGGATCCTGGCAGCTTTTAACCTCTGTCCTCTTAAAATATTTAGGGCTATGACGTATATAATGTGCATAAAAACCCACAGCGCAGCGATTACGCACGCAAGACTAACACCAAAACTAAAATTTCTTGCAATTGCATCTGGTATCTCGCTTCCGAATATTGTTCCGCTGATTATAAGGCCAAAGTTTAAAAACGGCAAAGCGCTGTACAGCATCCGTTCATTTATAAGTCCCAAAAACGGAGCGCAAATTATCACCGCGCTCAAAAAAATAGCTATGCATATAAGGCATATCCTCAAAGTTTTTGCCTCAAGTCTTGCTTTTATCATAACAGCCACCTCTTAATATTTTAAATACCACCGCTATATGGGAGCGTTTTACAATTTAAATAATCAATAATGTAATTATAGCATGTTTTCTTAACAAGTACAACGCTTTTATTTTATTTTCTTGCCGCACATAAATGCTCATGGCATACCTACAGGCAGATATCTGTAAAATGCGGCAAACAGGCGGGCCTGTGCGGAATTATTTTGTTAGAAATTCCTCTTGACTCTACTACTCTAAAGTGATAACATGATGTTATATTAAAACTATGGAGGAATTATGGGAAATTTATTTAACGATAGCACGAGAGAGCTTTTCCTGGCGATACTTTCACTTGAAACAGAACAGGAATGCGAGAGCTTTTTCAGTGACTTGTGCACGGTAAAGGAAATAAAGGAATTCTCACAGAGGTTTGAAGTAGCAAGGCTTCTTTCAAATGGGCTCATATACTCGGATATTGCAGAAAAAACCGGCGCAAGCACAACCACAATAAGCCGTGTAAACCGCAGCCTTAACTACGGCGCGGGCGGATACAGGTCTGTAATAGAAAAGGGCAAACGAAAGGACGCGAAGCAGCAGTGACAAACGAAAGTGTAATAAGCGCGCTGAAAAGCAGCGAAACAGCGATGCTCCGCCTGAGGGCGCTCTACGAAAGCAGAGGGTATCTCCATTTCAAGATGAGCAGGTTTGAGGAGTATGACATATACGCTAAAAACAAGGATTTTTTGTCGGGCGAAAACATAATAACCTTTACCGACAACAACGGCAGGCTGATGGCGCTTAAGCCTGACGTTACGATGTCGATAATAAGAAACTCAAAGGATATAGGCGGAATAACCGAAAGATATCATTACAGTGAAAACGTATACAGGGCGTTTGCGGGGCAGCGCCAGCTTACCGGTATTTTGCAGTCCGGTCTTGAGTGCATAGGAGATATTGACCTTTACTGCACCTGCGAGGTAATAGGTCTTGCGGCGCAGGGGCTCGGGCTTTTCGAGCGGGAGTACGTTTTGGACATATCTCATATGGGAATAGTTTCGGGGCTTATCGACGAGCTGAATCTTCCCGAAGCCGATAAAAAAGAGCTTCTTGGCTGTATAGCGGCAAAGAACACCCATGGCATAAAAGAGCTTTTGGGCGGCAAAGGCGAAAAGCTGACCCGGCTGCTTGAGATAAGCACAAACCCGGCGGAGGCTGTTTCGGAGCTGAAAAAAATGTACGGCGATTCTCCGTCCGATTCTTTAAAGCAAGGGTTAAACGAGCTGAGCAAAATTTTGGACGTACTCCAGGGCGAGGAGTTTTACAAAGCCATAAGACTTGATTTTTCAGTCGTTCAGGACATAAGCTACTATAACGGCGTAGTTTTTCAGGGCTTTATCATGGGAATCCCCGAAAAAATCCTCACCGGCGGACGGTACGATCTGCTTATGCGCAGAATGGGAAAGCAAAGCGGAGCTATTGGCTTCGGAATAAATATAAACCTCCTTGAGCGCATTTTTGACAATGCGGACGAATTTGACGCGGACGTCGCAATCCTATATAATGATGAAAGCGACGTAAAGGCTTTAAGAAGCGCCGTGCAGAAGCTTATCGAGAGCGGAAGCCGCGTTGCAGTCGTAAGGAAGCTTTCGGAAAAAGCGAAATACCGCTCTGTAAAGATTTTTAAGGACGGGGGTCTTTGCGATGCAGGAAAAAAGTAAGATGATAAACATAGCCCTTCCCAAAGGCAGGCTCGGAGAAAAGGTCTATAAAATGTTTGAGGACGCAGGCTACGGCTGCCCAAGCATAAACGAGCCTGGCACGAGAAAGCTGATATTTGAAAACCCGGAAAACGGAGTAAGATACTTTTGGGTCAAGCCCACCGACGTCGCCATATATGTCGAAAGAGGTGCGGCGGACATAGGGGTAGCCGGAAAAGACATTATACTTGAATATTCCCCTGACGTATACGAGCTGCTCGACCTTAAAATAGGAAAATGCAGAATGTGTGTAGCGGCTGAAAAAGGCTTTCGGGACAGCACCGACAAAACTCTTACCGTAGCGACAAAGTTTCCTAAAATAGCAAGCGAATATTACCAGTCAAAATCGAGGAGCATCGACATTATCAAGCTTCACGGCTCTATAGAGCTTGCGCCGATACTAAAGCTGTCGGATGTAATAGTGGATATTGTCGAAACAGGCACAACGCTTAAGGAAAACGACCTTGAGGTGTGCGAAACCATAACGAATATTTCCGCGAGGCTTATAGCCAACAAGGCGAGCGCCAAGTTCAAGACTGACGAGATAAGAGCTGTCACGGCGGCTCTCGAAAAAAGAATCTGACCATGCAAAGGAATGATATAAGTGATTAAAATCTACCCATACGGAAAGGCTTCAAACGAAGTTATTTTTTCACGATGCGAAAACTCGGCGTCAGTGGAAGAAACTGTTTCCAAGATTATTGAGAACGTAAAACGAAACGGCGACGCCGCTTTAAGAGAATACTCTGCCAAGTTCGATAAGGCGGAAATTTCAGAATTAGCCGTGCCTCAGGAGGAAATAGACTGTGCGATAAGCTCCGTTGAGCCGGAGTTTATACGCATACTTGAGGAGGCTGCGGCAAATATCCGCGAATTCCACTCAAGGCAGATAAGAAGCTCGTTTGTAATTTCCGAAAAAGACGGCATAGTATGCGGTCAGAAGATAATACCGATAGAAAGCGTGGGGCTGTACGTACCGGGAGGCACTGCAGCATATCCGTCTACCGTTCTTATGGACGCCATTCCGGCAAAGCTCGCGGGCTGCAAAAACCTTATCATGGTCAGTCCACCGTCTAAAAACGGAACGATAAATCCCGCTATCCTCGCCGCCGCAAAGATAGCCGGCATAGATAAAATATTCAAGGTTGGAGGGGCGCAGGCTATCGCGGCGCTCGCCTACGGCACTGAAAGCATACCAAAGGTCGATAAGATAGTAGGACCCGGCAACGCTTATGTGGCGGAAGCAAAAAAGCAGGTTTTCGGCAGGGTCTCGATAGATATGATAGCAGGACCGAGCGAAATACTCGTCATTGCGGATAACTACAGCAATCCCGCGTTCGTAGCGGCGGATCTTCTTTCTCAGGCCGAGCACGACAGGCTTGCGAGCGCCGTTCTTGTGACGGAATCGATGGAACTTGCCCAGGCTGTAGCCGGCGAAATAGAGTCTCAGCTTGAAGGGCTTGAGCGCCGCGATATCGCGAGAGAGTCTATAGAAAACAACGGCAAGATAATAGTGGTAGGCTCTATTTCCGAGGCAATAGACATAGCGAACAGGATTGCCCCGGAGCATCTTGAGCTTGTTTTGGACAACCCGTTCGACTATCTTCCGAAAATCAAAAACGCAGGCTCTGTGTTTATGGGAAGATATTGTCCGGAGGCGCTCGGCGACTACTTCAGCGGCGCAAACCACACCCTTCCGACAAGCGGAACGGCAAGATTTTCTTCCCCGCTGTCTGTAGACGACTTTGTGAAAAAAACGCAGTACACCTATTATACAAAAGAAGCCCTTGAAAAGGTGTACAAGGATATAGCATACTTTGCACGGCAGGAAGGTCTTACGGGGCACGCCAACAGCGCGGTTATAAGGTTTTCCGGCGAGAACAAAAAATAAGGGGCGGGCAATGAGCAGATTTTTAGTTTCAAGATATCAGGACCTCACCGCATATACCCCGGGAGAGCAGCCAAGGGACCGCAAATATATCAAGCTCAACACAAACGAGTCCCCCTACCCTCCCTCGCAGGGAGTCATAAACGCGGTAAACGCTTCCGAGGCGGCGCTTCTTCGGCTTTACCCAGACCCGACCTGCGCGAATTTAAAGAAAAAGCTGGCGCAGACGTATGGGCTTAAGAGCGAAAATGTCTTTGTTTCAAACAGCTCGGACGACGTTTTAAATACTGCCTTCACAGCGTTTGCCTCTAATGAAAGAAACGCATATTTTGCGGACATAACCTACGGGTTTTACAAGGTCTTTTGCAGGCTACACGGCACACAGGCGGTTGTGTTCCCGCTGAAAAGCGATTTTACCATCGACTGTTCGGATTATGCGGGGCTTAAAAGCGGGCTTATCGTGATAGCAAACCCAAACGCACCCACCGGCATAGCTCTTACCCCAAACGACATAAAGGGAATTTGCCTTGACAGCCCTGGCTGCGCGGTAATAGTGGACGAGGCGTATGTCGACTTCGGCGCGCAAAGCTGCGTAAGCATGATAGGAGAGCTTGAAAACCTGATCGTATGCCGGACCTACTCGAAGTCAATGTCCATGGCCGGCGCAAGGCTGGGATTTGCACTTGCGGGCAGGGAGATAATAAGCGACCTTGAAAAAATCAAATACTCCACCAACCCCTATTCCGTAAACCGCATTACCCTTGCGGCGGGAGAGGCAGCCCTTGACGATATCGAGTACTACAGCGGCAACTGCCAAAAAATTGCCCGCACAAGAGAAAAAACTGCTTCTTCGCTTAAGGAAATGGGCTTCGAGCTTACAGACTCAAGGGCTAACTTCGTATTTGCAAGGACCGGCAAAATGCCCGGTAAGCTTATATTTGAGCGGCTGCGGGAAAACGGTATACTCGTGCGCAGATTCGACGACGATAGGATTTCGGATTACCTTAGAATAACCATAGGCACGCCGGAGGAAATGGACGCGCTGATACAGGCGCTTAGAAAAATTTTGTCGGAGGGATAAAATTGAGGACTGCACGTATTCAAAGAAAAACAAATGAAACCGATATCGCGCTTGCGGTAAACCTCGACGGGAGCGGTAAAAGCAGCGTCCTGACGGGATGCGGATTTCTTGATCACATGCTCACTTTATTTGCCAGGCACTCAAGAATAGACCTTGAGGTAAGTTGCGTCGGAGACACAAATGTAGACTACCACCACACGGTCGAGGACGTTGGAATATGCCTCGGCGAGGCGATAAAAGGCGCCCTTGGGGACATGAAGGGCATCTGCCGCTACGGATACATGATCCTTCCGATGGATGAGGCCCTTATACTAACCTCAGTAGATATTTCCGGGCGCTCTCAGCTTTGCTGTTCGCTCGATATTCCCGCTCAAAAGGTCGGTGACTTCGACACAGAGCTGTGCGAGGAGTTCATGGCGGCTTTTGCAAGAAGCGCGCAAATCACTCTTCACATTAAACAGCTCGACGGCAAAAACAGCCACCACATCATTGAGGGTACGTTTAAGAGCCTTGCAAAAAGCATTCGCACGGCTGTAAGAATCGACCCCGAGGCGGCTGACGAAATACCGTCTACAAAAGGAGTTCTGTGATGATAGCGATTGTTGATTACGGCGTCGGAAACCTGTTTTCCCTCACGGCAAGCTTAGCTCAAATCGGAGCGGACGCTGTCGCCACCTCCGACCCCGATACTATCGGGAAAAGCGATAAAATAATTCTTCCGGGAGTAGGAGCTTTTGAGGACGCAGCCAAAAAGCTGTCGCAATCAGGTCTTGCCGAGGTTATCAGGCAGGAGGCAGGGCGCGGAAAGCCTCTTCTCGGGATATGCCTTGGAATGCAGCTTCTGTTCGACAAAAGCTATGAATTCGGCTGCCACAAAGGTCTTGGGCTTATACGCGGAGAGGTAAGACCGATGAAGGGCGTTGTTTCAGACAAGCTTAAAATCCCGCAGATAGGCTGGAACGCCCTCGAAATAACAAAGTCCGACTGCCCTATCTTCAGGTACAGCCGCTCCGGCGACTATGTGTACTTCGTGCATTCCTACTACGGCACAGGCTGCGATGACAGCGTATGCGCATACACCGACTACAGCGTCCCGATAACCGCGGCTGTCTGGAGCAAAAACGTCTACGGGTGTCAGTTCCACCCCGAAAAGAGCGGAGAAACCGGTCTTAAAATGCTAAGGGCATTCTGCGAAATACCCTCTCAGGAGATGGCACTATGATAATTTTTCCTGCAATCGATATTATAAACGGTAAGGCTGTAAGGCTTTACAACGGTGATTACAGTCTTAAAACCGACTACGGAGACCCTATGGACGCGGCACTCGACTTCAAGCGCTGCGGCGCTACGCATGTTCACATCGTGGACCTTGACGGCGCAAAAAGCGGTTTATCCCCGAATTTTGAGCTTATAACAGCCATTGCAGAAAAAACCGGCATGTTTGTAGAGGTCGGCGGCGGGATACGCTCGCTTGAGACGATAGAGAAATATCTCGGCGCAGGGATAAGCCGCGTTATACTGGGCACGGCTGCGGTAAAAGATGACGAGCTTTTGCGTAAAGCCGTGCACGCTTACAAAGAAAAGATAGCCGTCGGCGCGGACATACTCGATATGCGCGTCAGGATAAGCGGCTGGATAGAGGACGGCGGCATATCTGTGTACGACTTTGTCGATAAGCTTAAAGCAATCGGCGCAAAAACACTGATATGCACCGATATATCAAAGGACGGCGCTATGAACGGGACAAACCTTGAGCTGTACCGCGTTCTTAAAAGCCGCTGCGATCTTGATATAACGGCGTCGGGAGGAATCTCAAGCCTTTTCGATATAACCGCGCTCAGGGAAATCGGAGTGAGCGCAGCTATTATCGGCAAGGCGTATTATACCGGCGCAATAAAGCTGGAGGAGGCAATAGAAGCTGCAAAATGATAACCAAGAGAATCATCCCCTGCCTGGATGTAAAGGGCGGGAGAGTTGTAAAGGGAATAAACTTTTCAGGCCTTAACGACGTCTCAGACCCTGTAACGCTTGCAAAATACTACAGCGACTGCGGTGCGGACGAGCTGGTATTCTATGATATCACCGCCTCAAGCGAGGGCAGAAAGCTTTTTACCGACATTTTGATTAAAACTGCTTCAAACGTATTTATCCCGCTGACGGTCGGAGGGGGAATAAGCACTCTCGACGACTTCGACAGGGTCTTAAAATGCGGCGCGGACAAGGTGAGCGTCAATTCCGGTGCGATAAAAAACCCGGACATTATAGAGAAGGCCGCAAAAATGTACGGCTCTCAGTGCGTAGTTTTAAGTATAGACGCAAAGCGCGGCGGCCCTGACGGGAAGTTTAGGGTATACGCAAACGGAGGGCGCATTGAAACGGAGCTTGACGCCGTGGAGTGGGCAAAACGCGGCGAGCAGAACGGCGCCGGCGAGATAGTCTTAAATTCAATAGACACGGACGGAGTAAAAAACGGCTTTGATCTTGAAATGCTTAAAGCCGTCTCGGACGCCGTGAGCATTCCGGTTATCGCATCCGGCGGTGCGGGAAAAAAAGAGGATTTTTTGGAGCTGTTTAAAGCCCTCGAACGCGTGGACGCGGGGCTTGCAGCCTCGGTATTCCACTTCGGTCAGATAAAAATAAGCGAGCTTAAAATGTACCTTAGGGAAAACGGAGTAAACGTAAGAATATAACCTTAAAAGCGAGGCGTAACAAATGATAAACATAGACGAGCTTAAATTTGACGAAAAGGGTCTTATACCTGCAATAGTTGTGGACGCGAAAACAAAAGACGTGCTCACGCTTGCGTATATGAACCGTGAAAGCCTTAAAATATCGATGGAAAAAGAACTCACCTGCTTCTGGTCGCGGTCGCGGAACGAGCTGTGGCTCAAGGGCGAGACAAGCGGCAACTATCAGCATATAGTGAGCATAACCGCGGACTGCGACTGCGACGCGCTTGTCGTGATGGTAGAAAAGGACGGACCTGCATGCCACACGGGAACGGACAGCTGCTTTACAAACGAATTGTACAAATCCGAAAACCGCGAGGCATTCGACTACGAGGGACTTTACAAGCTTATAGCGGGCAGGAAAACCGATAAAAAAGAAGGCTCATATACCACCTATCTCTTTGAAAAGGGTCTTGATAAGATACTCAAAAAGGTCGGAGAGGAATCAACGGAGGCAATCATAGCCGCAAAGGCGCAGGACAAGGCGGAAACCGTCTACGAAATCTCAGACCTTATATACCACCTTACAGTGCTTATGGTGGAAGCGGGCATATCGCTTGAGGATATAAGGTCGGAGCTTGCGTCGAGGCACGTTATAGACAAAAAGGTAAAGCAGGAGAAAATGACCTGATGAAGCTTCAGAACCTGCACACGCACTCCAGATTCTGCGACGGCGCGGACAGTCTTGAGGAAATCGTCCTTGAGGCGATAAAAAATGGCTTTGACACCATCGGCTTTTCCTCCCACGGCTACACGAGCTTTGACACAAGCTACTGCATGAAATGCGGCGCGGAGCGGGAATACTATGCTCAGTGCATGGCGCTCAGTGAAAAGTACCGGGATAAGATAAACGTGCTTTGCGGGCTGGAGCTTGACTATTTCGGCGAGCCGCCGTCCGAGCGCTTCGACTATATTATCGGCTCTGTCCACTATATAAAATTTGGAAGCGAATATATTCCCGTGGACGAGTCCCCAGAAATTCTCGAAAGCGCTGCAAAAAGATACTTCGGCGGCGACATGACCGCGCTGTGCGAGGAATACTACCGGCTGGTATCGGACGTTGTGCGAAAAACCGGCTGCGATATTATCGGGCACTTCGACCTGATATCAAAATTCTGCGAGCAGCGCCCGCGGCTTATCGACACCGGCAGCGTCCGCTACAGGCTCGCTCAGTCAAACGCGCTTGACTCCCTTATAAAAAGCGGCAGGCTGTTTGAGGTCAACACCGGAGCTATGGCGAGGGGCTACAGGACTCTTCCCTATCCCGACTCGTTCTGCCTTAAAAAAATACACGACAGCGGGGCAAACGTAATACTCACATCGGATTGCCACAAAAAAGAGCAGCTAAGCTTTGGTTTTGATGACGCACTGAAGATTTTAGTGTCAACAGGCTTTAAAACCGTATATTTATATAATAACGGAAAATTTGAAGCCTCAAATCTGTAATTTCTGCGCCCGGCTTGACGTTTTGCTTGCTTGACATTGATACCTTCAAAGTATATAATTAGCCATACAAATAAAGCTTTCACGCCTGCAAATTCGTGATTTCTGCGCTTTTTAATTTGACCGGAAAAGCTTCGGTAATTTTCCTTTCTAAGCGGGAATTTTGCTCTTGCCGGCCGCGTAGTTTACGCTACGCAAGCGCGCGGCAATTTGCAGGCTTTTTGGATATTATCTTGGGAGGTATTTTAATGTGTGGAATCATTGGCTACAGCGGTAAATACGACGCGGTCGAAAGGATAATGCGCGGTCTTTACGCGCTTGAATACAGAGGCTACGATTCCGCCGGAATTGCAGCGTTTGAGGACGGGAATGTCCGAGTTATAAAGACAGCCGGCAGAGTAAGTGCGCTTGACGACAAGATAAAAGCATGCGGCGGGATTAAATCGTCCTGCGGCGTCGGACATACAAGATGGGCGACCCACGGCTCTCCGAACGACGTAAACGCGCACCCGCACTCCTCCGGCAGGGTTGTTCTGGTTCACAACGGCATAATAGAAAACTATGAAGAGATTAAAGCCGAGCTTTCGGAAAAGGGCGTAAGCTTTGTCTCTCAGACGGACACAGAGGTTGCCGCCGCCCTGATAAACTATGAATACAGCCTGACAAACGAGCCTCTGAGCGCAATAAGAAGGGCAATGCAGAAAATGTGCGGCTCATATGCCTTCGGAATACTTTTTACCGATATCCCCCACTCCATATACTCCGCAAAAATGGGCAGCCCTCTGATAATAGGCGTTTCAGAGGACGGCGGATTCATTTCATCTGACATTTCCGCAATTTTGAAATACACTAAAAACTACATATCCCTTGAAAACGGTGAAACAGCCGTAATCGACGGAAAAGGCGTGGCTGTGTATGACAAGTACGGAAGCGCCGCGGAAAAGGAGCTGCAAACCGCGACGTGGGACGCATCTGCGGCGGAAAAGGGCGGCTACGCACATTTTATGCTTAAGGAAATACACGAAGAGCCGGAGGCTATTAAAAAGACTCTGAGCATACGCAATAAGCACGGCGTTATAGACTTCGAATCGGACGGAATAAATGCCGTGGATCTGGCTTCCATCAATCTTTTGAGGATAGTCGCGTGCGGAACAGCCATGCACGCCGGTCTTTACGCAAAATATCTTATAGAAAAGCTGGCGAGGATTCCGGTAACGGTGGAAATGGCGTCGGAATTCAGGTACAGCGACCCTATCGTCGGAAAAAACGACACGGTGCTGATAATTTCACAGTCCGGAGAAACCGCCGACTCCCTTGAGGCGCTGAGGATATCAAAGCGCAGGGGCGCTAAAACGATAGCTTTGGTAAACGTATTGGCGTCGTCAATAGCAAGAGAAGCCGACAAGGTTATATACACCTATGCCGGTCCGGAGATATCAGTGGCCTCTACAAAGGCGTACACCGTCCAGGTGGCAACGCTGTGCGCGCTTGCCTTCCAAATCGCATACGCCAAGGGGCGTATGACGCAGGAGGAGCTTAAAATATACTCTAAAATCATACTTGAGGACCTGTGCGCGGCTATAGAAAAGGTACTAAGCGACGAGGATAAGATAAAGGCTATCGCCTGTGAGCTTTACAGCAACGAAAACATATTCTTTATAGGCCGCAGTCTTGACAGCTATATCGTGCAGGAGGCGTCGCTCAAGCTTAAGGAGATATCATACATACACAGCGAGGCATATGCGGCAGGAGAGCTTAAACACGGCACTATCTCTCTCATCACAGACGGCACGCCTCTGATAGCTCTTGCGACTATCCCTGAAATATACGAAAAAACCATGAGCAATATAATCGAGGTTGTCACAAGGGGCGGAAAGGCGTTTGTTGTGTCGGGCCCCGACTTTCCTGACAGCCCCAGCATCACATACAGCTACAAACTTCCCGAAATCGACCGTCTGTTTATGGGAATACCGGCTGTAACGGCGTTTCAGCTATTTGCATACCACATGTCTGTGTTGCGAGGAAACGACGTCGATAAACCAAGAAATCTCGCAAAGTCCGTGACGGTGGAGTAGCCCCTTTGCTTTATTGCTGTATTGACATAAAGCGATAGAGGTAATATAATATGTAAAGATAAGCATCGTAAGTTTACGATGCTTATTTTGATTTTACCGATTAACGGCAGGAAAGGACAGACCACATAATGAGCAAGCTTATCATTCCAAAAGGATATACAAGCAGCCTTACCGCATATGAAACACAGACCGCAATAGGTCTTATTAAAAGGAGCTTTGAGATAAACCTGTGCCAGTCGCTCAACCTTAAAAGAGCCTCCGCACCCCTTTTTGTCGAAAGCAACACAGGCTTAAACGACGATCTGAACGGGTATGAAAGAGCGGTAACGTTTGAAATTAAGGAAACCGGAGAAAGCGCCGAGGTCGTTCACTCGCTGGCAAAGTGGAAACGTCTTGCGCTCAAGGAGTACGGATTCCACGTCGGAGAAGGCATATACACCGACATGAACGCCATAAGGCGCGACGAAGAGATGGATAACCTTCATTCGATATATGTAGACCAGTGGGACTGGGAGAGGATCATCTCTAAAGAGGAAAGAAACCTCGACTTCCTGAAGGAAATCGTTCTGAAAATAGTGGACGCCGTATGCGACACCTCGGAAATTGTATGCAAGGTGTATCCAAACGTAAGGTGCAGGCTGACGAGGAACGTTTCCTTTATCACAACGCAGGAGCTTGAGGATATGTACCCCGAGCTTACGCCGAAGGAACGCGAAAACGCCTATCTTAAGGAGCATAAGACCGCGTTTATAATGCAGATAGGCGATAAGCTCAAATCGGGAATACCCCACGACGGCCGCGCGCCGGACTACGATGACTGGAAGCTCAACGGCGACATACTTATGTGGAACGAAGTTCTCGGCTGTGCGTTCGAGCTGTCCTCGATGGGCATAAGGGTAGACGCTCAGTCGCTTAGGGAGCAACTCAAAAAAGCCGGCTGCGAATGGAGATCCGGTCTTGAATTCCACAAAATGCTCTTAAACGACGAGCTTCCTCTTACAATAGGAGGAGGCATAGGTCAGTCAAGGCTCTGCACACTGCTTTTGGGCAAGGCTCATATAGGAGAGGTGCAGGTTTCCGTGTGGGATAAGGAGACGATTGCAGGATGCCAAAAAGCCGGGATAAAGCTTTTGTAAAACCATAAAATTAAATTCGTTATTATTGTTGATTTTTTTACCGGCATTGTGCTATACTCTTTTTGAAAATACATTTACTTGGTTAATGAAAGGATAACGATATGCCACAGGTTGAAACAAACGAGGATCTTCATCTGGTAGATCTTTTATACCCATCTGAAACAAAAAAGCGCGAGGCTCAGGACAGGGGTGCAGCCCTGTCAAAGCTGCCTCAGGACTATGTTACAAACCTTGAGCTTGAACTGCTTTCAAGGCTCATCTGCCCCGAAAACTCGCTCAATGCGCTCAGGATACTCACGCAGCTTTCAACAGACGTCGAGGTACTCAACTACCGTCTCGACATACTTGAGGACTTTTTGAATGTGCCGCAGCTTGAAGCGGTTCTGTATGAAAACGTCCACAAGCTGTATATAAACGAGCATGTAAACATTCAAAAGCTCGGTCTTGCCGACAGCTTCTATGCCTTAAACACAAGGCTCAACTCTCTCAAGACGTTTATAGAATGCATAACCAACTGTCACGAGTTCTGCCAGAAGTATCAGGGAGCGTTTAAATCAAACGCGCTCAAGGCGCTTGTAAAGTACTTCGCTTCAGTGTACAATTCCGAATACTTCGACGAAGTCAAGCGCGAAACAGACGAATGCCTGAGAGTTCTTGCCAAGGGTGTAAAGAGCGTTACCGTCGGCATTAACTTCGATGATATGATGCGCCCGGTAGAGGCAATGCTTCTGTCTGTCTCGACAGACGCAATAAAGAAAAAGGGACGCTTCGACTGGATATTCAAGCACCTCGACGGCGACGCCACAAGAGCTATAGGAAAGACGCATTCCCTGTACAACGAGAACGGAGGCACCAACGATCTGGAAGCCCCCCTGTTCCGAGAGCTGAAGGAAATCAATTCCGAATATATTACTCACCTCGACCGTGCGATAAGGGCGTACTTCAAAAAGAGCACGGAGGATATTCTCACCTTTGAAAGCCAGATGAGCTTCTATATCGGCGCAAAAAGGATAGTTGACGCGGTAAGAGCAAGAGGGCTTGAGATGACGCGGCCCAAGTACCTTGACATGGAAGAGCGCAAAATGGATGCAAAGGGCATATTCGACCTTTCGTTCTATACGCAGATGGTATCATCCAATCCTATGGGCAGCCTCAAGGACAAAATTATAACTAACGACTGCCGCATGGATGACGACGGGCGCTTCTTTGTCCTGACCGGAGCCAACAACGGCGGTAAAACAACATACACAAGGGCTGTAGGCATCATCCAGGTCATGGCGCAGGCGGGTATATATGTGCCCTGTACATCCTGCGAGATAAGCCCTGTGGACTTTATCTACACCCACTTCCCCAAGGAAGAAGAGGTAGGACTCAATACCTCCCGCTTTACTCAGGAATGCAAGCAGTTTAAGGTAACGGTAGACAACGCGACAAGATACAGTCTGCTTCTTCTGAATGAATCGATACAGTCTACTACTCCCACCGAATGCGTGTACATTGCTACAGAGCTTACAAAGATTTTCAGGTGCATAGGCGTAAGAGGAATTTACGCGACGCATTTGCTCGAGCTTGCAAAAAACCTTGACAATATCAATCAAACCGTCGAGGGCGACACCAAGCTCGTAAGCATTGTCACAACAGTAGATACCACGGCGGATAACAAGCGCCTGTATAAGATAATAAGAAGCGCACCTCAGGAATTTGGATACGCTAAGACGATATATGAAAAGTTCGGCGTGTCCTTCGACGAGGTCAAAAAGCGGATGTCGGAAGCAAAATCATAAAGCCTTGCAGCCTGCTTAATCAAAAAATAAGATAAATCCCCTCCGTGTCTTAACATGAAGGGGATTTATGCATTTTGCGCGACGCCTCACACGCAAAACAAAAAGGACGCAGCTAATAGCGCAGCTGCGTCCGTATTTTTATTACTGCAATCAGTCTGCAGAGTAAGGCAGAAGGGCAACAAATCTTGCTCTCTTAACAGCCTTGGTAAGCTCGCGCTGATGATACGCACAAGTTCCGGTGACTCTTCTGGGAAGTATCTTAGCTCTCTCGGTAAGGCACTTCCTGAGCTTGGCTGTATCCTTATAATCAATCGTTTCTACCCTGTCAGCGCAGAATATGCAGACCTTTTTATGATGCCTCTTCAATGGCTTTGCGCTTTTTTCCATATAAATGTACTCTCCTTTCAAAGATTATATCACTGATGAATTTGCCTGCCGCCGGCAATACGACGATTACTTAAAACGGCACTCCGTCGTCGCCTAAAATCTCCTCAAAATCGTTTAGGTCGCCAAGCGAAATAGGCTGCTCGGACGGCTCGCTGTACGGCTGCTGAGACTGCTGCCTTGCAGAGGGGGCAGTCGCATAGGATGAAGAACCGCTGCTTTGCGCCTTCTCTCCCGTAAAGGAAACGCTGTCTACAAATACCTCTGTGACATAATGCTTAACGCCGTTCTTGTCATCATAGGTCCTCGTCCTGAGATTGCCCTCAAGAGCGATAAGCCTTCCCTTTGAAAAATACCTGTTGATAAACTCAGCCTGCTGACGCCATGCAACACAGTTGATAAAATCGGTCTGTCGCTCCTCCCCCTGCTTGACATATCCTCTGTCAACAGCAACGGTAAAGCTCAAAACCGCAACTCCGCTCTGCGTCTGACGAATCTCAAGATCCTGAGTTATCCTGCCCATTAGTATTACTCTGTTAAGCATTACTTCCGTCTCCCCTCGTACAAGTTACTTTGCGATAACAATAGAGCGAAGCACTCCGTCAGTGATGTTAAGAACACGGCTCAGCTCTGCGGGAAAATCAGGCTTTGACTCAAAGGTATATACAACATAATAACCCTCGGACTCGTAATTGATGTCGTAAGCCAGCTTGCGCTTGCCCCACTCGTCAACCTCGGTTAATGTTGCGTTAGCCTCAATCATGTCCTTAAATCTTGCAACCAAAGAAGCAACCGCTTCCTCGCCTGCCTTTGTCGAGAATACTACCATTGATTCGTAGTTTCCTGTGATTTTTGCCATAATTGCACCTCCTTCTGGATTTCGTCTACCCCTTATGTGTAGACAAGGATAACAAGCGTATTATATCAATTCCGAATTTGTTTGTCAAGCAAAATTTTCATTACTAAATTACTGATATTAATATACGCCTATAAACGAAAGCGTCGGCGACACCCTTGAATCCGTGATTTTCACCGTAAGAAGCTTTGCCTCAGCGCCCCCGAGTCTGACAATGCGTTTGTAGCCGACCACTGTACCGCTGTAAATAGGAACACCGTCTGCATATACTTCAAAGCTTTCTATGCGCTGGCTCAATAGTATGTTTTCCTTTAAAACAAGATACGAAAGCCTTTCGGGCCTGTCAAATTCTATCGACACCTCGCACTGTGTCACGCCGTCCCTGGTTTTATAATAAGAGTCGTAGCTGTCGATAAGCGCGCCTGATATTTCGTGACCGCTTTCACAGCTGTCCGCAGACATCTTAGCCCTGGGAACTAAATTATCTGAAAAAGCCTTCTCTATAAAGCTTCCAAGCTCCCCAAGCCGTGCGACGTCGTTTTCGTGGAAAAGCCCGCTGGGCGCAGGCGGTATATTCAAAAGGAAGGTAGCATTTCCGCCGACCGAGTTTATGTATATGTCCACAAGCTCGTTAAGCGGTCTTTGCTTATCGTCCTCAAAATCATGATAAAACCACCCGGGACGTATGGAAGTATTGACCTCCGCCGGATACCATACCAGATCAGGCTCGTTTTTAAGTATTTCTCTGCTGCCAAGATCCTCGTCCCACGCGAGTATCTTCCGTTGCCTGAACTCCTCGCTGTCCTCCTGCTGGCTTTTTGAAGCGATAAGCTCGGTTTCGGTAGTCCTTTTCGGCACAACGCTCCACTCCGACTTCCTTGTGTGACCCGCCTCATTTCCACACCAGCGCACGTCCGGACCGCATACATGTATGCAGGCGTTCGGCTGAAGCTCTCTTATCACGCGATAATAACGTTCCCAGTCGTAATGCTGCTTTTTTCCGTTAGGCCCTTCGCCGCAGGCTCCGTCAAACCAGACGGAAAAAATATCCCCGTAGCCGGTCAGAAGTTCGGTAAGCTGATTGACAAAGTAATCGTCATAGGGTTTTCCCGTACCGTAAAGATGGCTGTTCCTGTCCCACGGGGAAAGATATACCCCGAATTTTATGCCGCCCTCGCGGCAGGCGTCCGCGACCTCTCTAACCACGTCCCCATTACCGCCCCTGAACGGGCTTTTTGCTACAGAATGGGAGGTGTATTTGCTGGGCCAGAGGCAAAATCCGTCGTGATGCTTGCAGGTAAGTATTATGCCGGTCATTTTTGCACTTTTGACCGCTCTTACCCACTGACGCGCGTCGAATTCTCGCGGGTCAAATATCGACTCGTCCTCAGTTCCGTCCCCCCACTCCCTGCCGGTATAGGTGTTGACGGTAAAATGCACAAACGCATAAAACTCCATCAGCTGATGATCTACCTGCCGCCTTGACGGTACTATGCCGACAAGCCGTCTGTCAAGTTCAGTTCCCATTACACCTCCGCCTTTCGTTTAAGCTTTCAGGTTTGCATATGACTACAAAATTAATTTAGTCATTACAAATACTATAATCAGATTGAGCGTTAAAACTGCCATAAACGCCGCCACAACATACGCCCAGGATGTTCCGCCGCCAGAAGCTATGGCTGTGCTTTGAGCATTATCCTCTATAATAGTTGATTTTATTTTGGTTATGTCCTTTTTAGCCTTCCGGTAATACATCCAGTTGGCGAATATTCCTACCGCAATGTCAACGATATACGCTATAATAGAAAATATATTTGCAAGATATAAAAACCACGAAGCGTTCGCAAGCGTGTCAATTGAAATATATCCGTACTCGCCGAACAAAAACAGCACGCTCGGAATTGACAGCACAACCTGCAATATCAGCATAATAATCCCCTGCGGTATCATCTTGCGGTAGAAGAAATACAGATGCGGGAACAGGAACGCACTGAAGTTAAACGAAACCTTGCTTCCCTTTGAGAACCTCATAAACTTAGGTATAAAATAGAAAAAGTTTTGACCGATGTATTTTACATAATCCCCTACCGATATGCCGTCTATGGTGTCGTCGGGATTTATTGGCTTGAAGCCCGCAAACGGGAAGCCGTTCATAAACGGACCATTCTGGTACGGACCGTTTTGATTAGATGTGTTATTTTGCGCATTACCACCAGCTTCACTTCCGGCATAGCCGTCCGCCGCTTTTTCCATGTTTATAGGCGCGCCGCAGTTCTTGCAGAACGGGACCTCAGAATCATTTTCCATACCGCAGCTTCCGCATATAACCGTTTTATGCTCCTTTGCGGCTTCCTGAGTAACCTCAGGCTGCCAGCTCTCGCCGGTTTCGTGAAGCAGAGTATTTATGCACTTTCCCTCTTTTTTATAGCACTCCCTGTGGTAAGGCGAGCCGCATTCCGGGCATACTACAATATCGTCCTTCTCAGTTAATATATTTCTGCATGATGTACAGGGCTGACCATAATAATTCGGCATAATATTACACAGTTCCTTGCCTGAGCAAAGGACTCCTTTCAAAAAAATATACATGGTTTGCTTATATCTTTGCTTTTACATTAGTATAGCATATTTTTGGCTTAATGCAAACTCAAATTCAAATTTTCATTACATTTTCACCCAAACGGCAAAATACCCTAATCTAATTGCATACGCCTTCCGCAAAAACCCGGTTGTTTGCTAATGTATCTCTCCTATGAAAAACACCGCTTTTCCTATTATTCTGATCTGATCCAGATCACTGCCCGAATAAACCATCGGCTCGTACGCAGGATTCGCGGCTACGAGGGTAAGCTGACCGTTTTTATAGTACACTCTTTTGAGCGTAGCCTCGTCGCCTATCACAACCGCCGCTATCTCACCGTTTCCCACCGTAGGCTGTTCCCTTATAAACACAATATCGCCGCTGTAAATTCTCGCCCCGGTCATGCTGTCTCCCTTGCACCTAAGTGCGAAATCCGCTTTAAACTCCTTTCCCAGCTCAACATATCCTTCGATATTTTCCTGAGCGTAAATCGGGCTGCCGCACGCTATAGTCCCCAAAACCGGTATCATGTGCACTTCCGAAGCTGACGCCTTGTCCGCCGAAGCGCCGCCTATAAGAGTCTGCGCGGAAACATCAAGCGCCTTTGCAAGAAGCGGTATCTTGTCCCTTCGCATATTTGAAATCGCACCCGACTCCCACTTTTTAACCGTGCTCTTGCTTACTCCTACGGCGCTTCCGAGCTGTTCGAGCGTAAGCCCAAGCTCTTTGCGCCTTCTATATATAAATTCTCCCGTATTCACAAGCATATCACCTCGCATAAAGCATAACATATCGGTTTCATTAATGCAACTATTTTAACTAAAGCCGCAAGAAAGTTTCCTAAAGTAATTGACAATTTGCGATTTACATGTTATTATTAAAGTAACGGATAAGAAACTTTTTGTCTGAAAGGAGAAGCCATGAACGAAAACGAATTAAAAACGGCGGCAATTCGAAGAGGACTGTCCATACCGGATCTTGCGGCAAAGATCGGAATGTCAAGGAAAAGAATATACCCTCGGCTGCATGGGAAAATGCCGTTTAAGCAGAACGAAATAATTTCTATAAGAGATTGCCTTGATCTGACTGACAATGAGCTTATCTCTATTTTTTTCTCCAAATAAGTTTCTTAAAAGAAACTTATTTGCCTGACTGCTTAGCAGCGGATTTTATATTTTTGGCAGCAGCCGGTTCGCCAGTCCCCTGAAGAAGCTGGGGACAGAATGCGTCCGGTTTAATTAATATCACAAAACAAGTGCAGCAAATAATTTTATAAGGGAGGTTATGTACAAAAAAGAATATAACTTGCCAAACTATCGTACACAAAGGAGGCAAAAATGAGACAAGGAACTACCCCTACACACACGTTCAGCATACCCGTGCCGAAAAATTTGATAAACAGCATATTTATAAACTACACTCAGCGCGGGGCGATGATAATAGAAAAGTCAGGCGAGGATATAAGCCTTGAGGACAAGGACGAGGATTCCTGCGCCGCATCTGTCACGCTTACGCAAGGCGAAACCCTTAAGCTGCGTCCGGGCTCTGATTGCAGCATTCAGGTGCGCTTTACAACGGCATCGGGCGAGGCCTTTGCAAGTCAGATAATACTCGAGCCGGTGGAAGCCGTGCTTAAGGACGGTGTTATCTAATGGGCGATAACAGCTATAACGTATCGTTTGTTACGATATTTAACGCCGGCAATGTTGGGTTTGCATGTGATTTCAGTTATGACAATGCAGCCTTCCTGACCGACTTCGGAAGCGCAACCGGCTATGTAAGCGGCGAAACCTATCAAGGCGACTACACCGTAACGCCGACGGTTGACGGCATTATGTTAGACACCAAGGGCTTAATCATGACCGACGACGTAACGGTAAAGGCAATACCATATTATCAGGTGACGAACCCATCGGACGGCGAGACCGTCTATATAGGAAGCGAGGTAAATTAATTATGGCAATAAGCAAAGTAGTATACGGTGGAACAACCCTTATAGACCTTACGGCGGATACAATAACCGCGGATAAGCTCCTTACAGGCTACACAGCTCACGGAAAGGACGGCGAAGCTGTAACAGGCACATGCGATTTTGACGTCGATTCTCAGGACGCCACCGCGCAGGTAGCTGAAATACTTACAGGCAAGACCGCCTACGCAAGAGGAACAAAGCTCACAGGAACAATGCCCAATAACGGCGGGGTAACTGGAACCATATCCACCGCTGCAGAAGAGTACACCATAGCGCAGGGATATCACGACGGAAGCGGAAAGGTGTCTATCGATGCGACGGAGCAGTCAAAGCTTATCCCTGCAAACATCAAGCAGGGAGTGCAGATACTCGGGGTGACAGGAACGCTTGAGCCGTCGAGCGAGGTTACTGTTCAGGCAAAGTCCGCAACACCGTCCACGTCCGAACAGACAATTCTGCCCGACGAGGGCTACGACTACCTGACACAGGTGACAATAGCGGCAATTCCGTACAGCGAATCCCCTAACTCGGCGGGAGGAACAACCGTTACTATTGCGGGGTAAAAGCCATGGCTGTAAACAAAGTAATATACAGCGGTGACGCCCTTATAGACCTTACCGGCGACACCGTAACGGCGGATAAGCTGCTTGCCGGCTACACCGCTCACGACAAGAGCGGGGCGCTGATAACCGGGACGCTTGACCCGTACAAGCCGGAGATATTAATAACGACTAATACAACAGCGGTTAGTATGACTGTCGGAAATCTTAGCGCAAGCCCGCCGGCATATCTACAGCCAACATATCATGAGGACACAGTGTGGATGTATGAGGTGCCGTCGTATGGTACTTGGACCGTTATAGCAAGCTCGATGTTTGGCAATATAACGCAGCAGGTAGTTGTTGATACGGTCAAAATATATCGAGTTGATATAACAGCCACTTTTGATTTTTCGGCGGCGTCTTGGTCTAATATACAATACGCTGCAAAAAACGGCCTTGCCGCTGATTACTGGCAGGTGGGCGACACAAGGACTTATTATGACACCGGTGGTACGATGCATACTGTCGAGATTGTGGACATAGGCAGCAACAGCATGATATTAGACCTTGTAACCCCGTATTATACCGGCACTATATTTACACAGACCGGACCGACGTCGGGATATATTAGTACCTGGCCAAGCAGTACATTTCTTAATTCGCTACCGACAGACTTTAAAAATGTTGTTAGCTCCTGTGGCTATTTTTCTCAAAATGAAATATTTGGAGCGTCTCCGCTTGCTCTGTTTGCAACAGAGGCAGGGCGGTCAAAGGGGATCAGTTGGTGGACAGGCACGTATGCATATCAGCAAGCAGCCCCGTCTTACACATATTATTACTACTATGTAGCAACGTCCGGCACTCAGGGTCAAGCAGCAGTTAATAACAGCTATTACCACAATCCCAAAATAACCATAAGCTAACGGAGGGCTATGATGTATCTAATTATTAACTCAGAGTACAAGATATTGGACGTATCAAATATATCGAGATATGTCCGCAGGCAAACAGTTTGGGCTGCGTATATATCACCCCCTCCGGCACTTCTGGCGCCGACGCAAGAAACACTGAAAAATCGTAATCTTCGGATTATGCGTCTAAAACGGAAAGCTCATGCCTAAAAGCATCGGCATGAAGAATTGAAGCTCATGCCGCAGGCATGCGGCGAAAAAATAAAACCGCTGCGGACTGTAACGGTCTGCGGCGGTTTTATAATCTTTAAAATACCTTCGGTTAAATATTGTTGCGGAAAAGCCGAGAAAAAAATCGCGTGCAAATAATGCATTTGCACGTTATAATTAATATAAAAAACGCCGGAGCAAAATGGACTTTACTCCGGCGTGGCGCGCTTGGGGAGATTCGAACTCACGACCTACCGGTTCGTAGCCGGGCACTCTATCCACTGAGCTACAAGCGCATTTCACATTTCATAATGATACCACATACCCGGTTAAATGTCAAGCAGTTTTAAAGCATTTGCCTCACTCGTATTAAGAAGTCAGAAAAACCCGCGTTATCGGTGCTAATCTACTGCATATACACGCTTTTAAAAATTTTTTACTATATATTGTGTTTTGCTATTGACATATCACTAAGACAGAGTTATACTAGACATACACTTGATTTCGGAGGAAGCAAAAAATGCGGATCGCAGGGCTTCAAAAGCTTACGCTTCTCGACTATCCGGGAACGGTAGCGTGCATAGTTTTTACAAAGGGGTGCAACTTAAGATGCCCGTTCTGCCACAACGCCTCTTTAGCTCTTGAAACCTCGGAAGACTATCTTTACGAGGACGAGGTATTTGATTACCTTGTAAAAAGAAAGGGCGTGCTGGACGGCGTCGTCGTCTCGGGAGGAGAACCGCTTCTTCAGCCTGACATCTCAAGCTTTTTGGAAAAAGTAAAGGCGCTCGGCTATAAGGTAAAGCTTGATACCAACGGCACCAGACCCGAGCTTCTGTCAAGCCTTATAGCGGACGGGCTTGTCGACAAAGTGGCAATGGATATCAAAAGCTCGCCCGAGGAATATCACATTGCCGCAGGCGTTAAGCTTGTCGACCTGTCTGCAATAGATAAGGCAAGGGATATTCTTATGTCCGGCAGCACAGAATATGAATTCCGAACTACTGTCGTAAAGGGCATACACACCGAAGAAAGCCTTATTTCGTTGGCAAAATGGATAAGCGGTGCTAAGGAGTACTACCTTCAGCAGTTTAAGGACTCGGGAGAGCTTATATGTGCCGACGGCTTGGGAAAGTTCAGCGAGGATCAAATGAATCACTTTGCCGATGTTGTAAGACCGTATGTTCCGTCGGTCCGGGTACGAGGCATTTAATAATTAGGAGGAGAAGTAAAATGTATCAAATCGTAAAAAGAGACGGCAAGATTGTGGATTTTGACATCAACAAGATAGCCAACGCGATAAAAAAAGCCTTTGAGGCTACGCAGACAGAATACACCGACAATATTATAGACTTTCTTGCCCTGAAGGTTTCGGCAGACTTCCTTCCAAAAATTAAAAACGGTCTTGTCGCAGTAGAAGATATCCAGGACAGTGCCGAAACAGTTCTGATCCAGGGCGGATACGACGCCGTCGCAAAGGCGTACATTCTTTACCGCAAGCAGCGCGAAAAGCTCCGCAATCTCAAGAATACCTACCTTGACTACAAGGAAACCGTAAATAACTATCTGAAAGTTCTCGACTGGCGTGTAAAGGAAAACTCTACCGTAACATATTCCGTCGGCGGACTTATCCTTTCCAACTCAGGCGCTATTACCGCCAACTACTGGCTTTCCGAGATATATGACGAGGAAATCGCAAACGCTCACAAAAACTGCGACATGCACATTCACGATTTGTCGATGCTTACAGGCTACTGCGCCGGCTGGAGCCTTAAGCAGCTTATTAAAGAGGGTCTGGGGGGCGTCCCCGGAAAAATTACCTCTTCTCCCGCGAGCCACCTTTCAACGCTGTGCAACCAGATGGTAAACTTCCTCGGAATTATGCAGAACGAATGGGCGGGCGCTCAGGCGTTCTCCTCGTTCGACACCTACCTTGCTCCGTTTGTAAAGGTTGACAACCTCAGCTACAAGGAGGTCAAGCAGTGCATACAGTCCTTTATCTACGGCGTTAACACCCCGTCAAGGTGGGGAACTCAGGCCCCGTTTTCAAATATAACCCTCGACTGGACCGTTCCCGACGATCTCAAGGATCTGCCTGCGATTGTCGGCGGCAAGGAGATGGATTTCACCTATGGTGACTGTGTGGAGGAGATGAAGCTTGTCAACAAGGCGTTCATCGAAATAATGATAGAGGGCGACGCCAACGGAAGAGGTTTCCAGTATCCTATCCCGACCTATTCCATAACCAAGGACTTCGACTGGTCGCCTACGGAAAACAACAAGCTCCTCTTTGAGATGACCGCAAAATACGGAACTCCTTACTTCTCCAACTACATCAACAGCGACATGCAGCCGAGCGACGTCCGCTCGATGTGCTGCAGGCTTCGCTTAGACCTGCGTGAGCTTCGCAAAAAATCCGGCGGCTTCTTCGGCTCAGGCGAAAGCACAGGCTCTGTCGGAGTCGTAACCATCAACATGCCAAGGATAGCGTATCTTGCGGAGGACGAAAAGGACTTCTATGCAAGGCTCGACCGCATGATGGACATTGCCGCGCGTTCCCTCAAGGTAAAGAGGACTGTTATAACAAAGCTCCTCAACGAGGGACTTTATCCCTACACAAAGCGTTACCTCGGCACTCTTGACAACCACTTCTCAACGATCGGGCTTGTCGGCATGAACGAAGCCGGCCTTAACGCAAAGTGGATAAGAGCGGATATGACGCACAAGAGCTGCCAGGAGTTCACAAAGGATGTTCTCAACCACATGAGAGAGCGTCTTTCCGACTATCAGGAGCAGTACGGCGACCTTTACAACCTTGAGGCCACTCCCGCTGAGTCAACCTCATACCGCCTTGCAAAGCACGACGTCGAGCAGTTCCAGGACATCATCACCGCTGCAGAGCCGGGCGGAACTCCTTATTATACAAACAGCAGCCATCTTCCTGTAGGATATACAGACGATATCTTCTCCGCTCTTGACATCCAGGACGAGCTTCAGACGCTTTACACCTCGGGAACCGTGTTCCACGCGTTCCTGGGAGAGAAGATGCCAAGCTGGGAGGCTGCGGCAAATCTCGTCCGCAAGATAGCCGAAAACTACAGGCTTCCCTACTATACCATCTCGCCCACATACTCCGTATGTAAAAATCACGGATACCTGAGCGGCGAGCAGTTCGTATGCCCGAAGTGCGGCGAGACTGCCGAGGTCTACAGCAGGATCACCGGCTATTACCGTCCGGTTCAGAACTGGAATGCCGGAAAAACTCAGGAATATAAGGAGCGCCGCGAGTACAACATCGAAACAAGCGTGCTCACTCACAATAAGCCCCTTGATTCCGGCACAGGATGCGAAAACGGCGCGTGCAGCTTAGATCACAGTGCTGTAAGAAGCGAAAAGGCAATGCTGTTCGCGACCCAGACCTGCCCCAACTGCAGGATAGCATACGGCTATTTGGACAAAGCCGGCTTTAAGTATGAAAAGCTTATGGCAAACGAAAACCCCGAGCTTGTCAAAAAGTACGGCATAACCCAGGCTCCCACTCTGGTAATAACAGACGGCGAGAGCTACGAAAAGTATGTCGGCGCGGGAGCTATAAAGCAGTTTCTTATGCAAAATGCGGAGCGCAAAGATGCATGATATAATCGTTATCGGTGGAGGACCTGCCGGGCTTACGGCTGCGCTGTATGCCCGGCGGGCCGGAAAAACCGTATTAATACTTGAGAAAAATGCCTTAGGAGGTCAGATAACCTGGTCTCCTAAGGTTGAAAATTACCCTGCATACCAATCGATTTCGGGCCTTGAGCTTGCCGACAGGCTTACCGAACAGGTGATGTCGAGCGGTGCGGAGCTTGAGCTTGACGAAGCGACGTCAATAGAAGCATTTGTCGGCGGATATAAGGTAAAAACCACGTTCGGCGGCGAGTACTCCTGCCGCGCCCTGATAGCGGCGACAGGAGCAAGACCAAAGCGGCTTGGACTCGACGGCGAGGACGAGCTCATAGGCTCGGGAATATCATTTTGCGCCGTATGCGACGGTGAGTTTTACGCAGGCAGGGACGTTGCGGTATGCGGCGGAGGAAATTCCGCCTTGCAGGAGTCGCTGTACCTGTCCTCCTTATGCAAAACCGTTTATCTTATTCATCGCAGGGAACAGTTCCGCGCGGACGAGGCGCTTGTCGAGGCGGTAAAAAAAAGCGAAAATATCCGTCCGATAATGAATGCAAATGTGCGCGCGCTCAAATCAGACAAGGGCGCAGAGCCGAGGCTTGTCGGCATAACTGTTGCCGGAGCTGACGGAAGCCTGTCTACGCTTGCGGTGAATTGCCTGTTTGAAGCCGTGGGGCACGAGCCGGAAAACGAAATCGTTTCAGGGCTTATAAGGCTTGATACCGACGGCTATGCCGATTCGGACGAGCGCTGCCTTACGGAGTCCGGCGGAATATTCGTCGCAGGCGATTGCAGAAAAAAAGAGGTGCGTCAGCTTACAACCGCAATGTCCGACGGAGCGGTCGCCGCGCTAGCCGCCTGCAAATATATAAACGGCTTAAATTAATATGCATACATGCTGAAAGCCTGCTGTCCAATGAACAGCAGGCTTTTTTGTGTCTATTCCGTTTTATTAATCTCTGTCGTAATCGTACTCCATGATCGCTCCAGTGGAAGCATTTATTGTGTACTCATACTCCATGCCGTTGTAGTAGAACTCGATTTCGTATACCGTGTAGCCGTCATCGTTTTCAAGCTTTGCCTTTGAGAAGGTGACCGATGAGGATGAAACTCCGGCGTGCTCGGTAGCTATTTCCTTTGCCCTGTCAACGCCTATGAAGGAGGTGCTTCCTACGTTCCCGTTACCTACTCTGAAAGCCTCTGAGCTTCTGCTTACGACCTTACCGGTAGAGGCGTTTATCTCGTACTCATACTCTCTCTCGGAGGTGTAGAACTCGATATCGTATACCCTTATGCCGTCGTCGTAATCAAGCTTTGACTTTGTAATGGTCGCCTCGGAAGAAGACACTCCAGCGTCAGAAAGCGCTATGCTCTTAGCTTCATCTGCCGTGATGTCGCCGCTGCTTGAGGGCTGCTGTGTCTGAGAGGTTCTAAACGCCTCGGACTCGCGGCTCATAACCGCGCCGGTTGACGCATTTACCTCGTAATCGTACTCTGTATCGGAGGTGTAGAACTCAAGCTCATATACCGTGATTCCGTCGTCGCGGTCAAGTCTTGCCTTGGTAAACGTCGCAGCCGAGGACGAAACGCCCGCGTCCGAAAGAGCTATGCTCTTGGCCTCCTCAAGAGTGATATCCGCGCTGCCTGTCGTCTGCTGAGTCTGGGTGTTTGTCTTAAAAGCTTCTGACTCGCGGCTGATAATGCTTCCGGAGGAGGCATTCACGTCGTAGTCATACTCCCTGTCGGAGGTGTAGAACTCAAGCTCGTATACTGCTATTCCGTCGTCGTAATCAAGCCTTGCCTTGGTGAATGTCGCATCAGAAGAGGATACTCCCGCGTCAGAAAGCGCTATCGTCTTGGCCTCCTCAAGGGTGATATCCGCGCCGCTTGCAGACTGCTGAGCGCCGGTGATAAAGGTCTCGGTCTCGCGGCTGACTATGCTTCCGTTAGCCGCGCTTATCTCATACTCGTACTTTTTGTCCGAGGTGTAGAACTCGACGTCATACACTCTCGCGCCGTCATCAAGGTCGAGCCTTGCCTTTGTAAACGTAACTGCGGATTCCGAAACGCCCGCGTCCGAAAGAGCTATTGTCTTAGCCTCGTCGAGGGTGATTTCGCCAGTTGCCGCGGGCTGCTGGGTATTGCTCTGGCTGTCCTGCCCTGTTGCCGCGGGAGCAGACGGAGCCGCGGTAAACGTCTCCTTGCTCTTGCTGAAGATCTGTCCGTTAGACGCGTCTATCTCATACTCATACTCGGTGTCTGCAGTGTAAAACTCCACATCGTATACCTGACGCCCATCGTCAAAGTCTGAGGCAGTCTTTGTGAATGTTACGTCGCCTTCGGAAAGTCCTGCATCCGCAAGAGCCGCCGCCTTTGCGTCCTCAAGAGTGATAGTCTGGGCGTTGTTTGTCTGCGCGCCGTTATTTACCTGAGCCGCGTTCTTAACCTCTGATTCCTTCTTAACGACGCTTCCGTCGCTGGCCTTGATAAGGTAGTCGTACTCCACGCCGTTTGCGATAAACTCGATCTCGTATACGAAATGTCCGTTTTCGTAATCGAACTCTGCGCGTCCAACCTGAGCCACAGCTGGGTCAACCCCCGCGTCGGCAAGAGCGAAATTAATCGCCTGATCGGAGCCTATGGCGTTGTTCCTTGCCGCGGCGCTGACTGCCGCCACCGTTACCGTTCCTATAAGAAGCAGTGCAGCAAGGATACATACGCAG
This sequence comes from Candidatus Faeciplasma sp., assembly GCA_048393055.1. Classification (GTDB taxonomy): domain Bacteria; phylum Bacillota; class Clostridia; order Oscillospirales; family Ruminococcaceae; genus Faeciplasma. The sequence continues at coordinate 131 of DBFJJS010000001.1, read as the reverse complement.
GTTAATATAGCCTTTAAAGGCGTTGCGAACAAATTTTTTATTTTAGTCATTTTTTTATTCTCCCTTCGTTTTGTTCTGTCTTGATTATACCGGGCGAACATTAAAACAACATTAGTGCTTTTAATTTTTTA